>NZ_VFSV01000027.1 GCF_007004065.1 Palleronia caenipelagi
GCGACGGCGGTTCGGCTACCGGCGGCTGCACATCCTGCTGAAGCGGGAGGGCTGGGACGTGAACTGGAAGAAGCTCTACCGGCTCTACCGCGAAGAAGGGTTAACCATCCGTAAACGGGGCGGACGCAAGCGCGCGATCGGAACCAGGGCGCCGATGGCGATCCCGCAAGGGCCGAACCCCAGCGCTGGTCGCTGGACTTCGTGTCGGATGCGCTCGCCGATGGCCGCCGGTTCCGCCTTCTCTGCGTGATCGCCGACTTCAGCCGGGGAGGCCTGGCGACCGTGGTCGACACTTCGCTATCGGGACACCGCGTCGCCCGCGAACTGGACCGGATCGCCGGGATACGGGGCTTCCCATGCATGGTGGTCAGCGACAACGGCACCAAGCTGACATCGAACGCCATGCTCAAATGGCAGGAGGATCGACGTAGGGATGGTCTTCCCCCACTGAAGTGGTCCTCCGCTATGTTTAGGAAAACGGAGGAAACAGATGGCAAACAAGCGACCAAAGCCGGAAGAGATTGTCACGAAGTTACGGCAGGTTGAGGTTCTGACGGGGCAAGGGATGCCGCGTCTGGATGCGATCCGCCAGATCGGCGTGACTGAACAGACGTTCTGCCGCTAGAAGAAAAAGTACGGTGGAATGGGCGCGGACCAATTGAAGGACCTAAAGCGTCTTCAGAAAGAGAATGAGCGGCTGCGCAAGGCCGTTTCGGATCTGACCCTGGACAAGCTGATCCTGGCGGAGGCCGCAAAGGGAAACTTCTGAGCCCCGCTCGTCGCCGTGCCTGCATTGATCGTGTTCGAGCGGAGCTGATTGTCTCGGAGCGCCGTGCCTGTCGTGTTCTCAGACAGCACCGATCGACACCGCGTAAGGTGCCTGCTGGTCGCCCGGACGAAGAACGCCTGGTCGCGGATATGATCGGGCTGACCCGGCAATATGGACGGTATGGCTATCGTCGGATTGCTGCGCTGCTCAGAGATGCTGGCTGGCATGTGAACGACAAGCGCGTCGAAAGGCTGTGGCGACGAGAGGGGCTGAAAGTCCCAATGAAACAACCAAAGAAGGGACGGCTCTGGCTGAACGACAGCTCGTGCGTCAGACTGCGACCAGAGCGTCGCGATCACGTTTGGTCGTACGACTTTGTGCATTGCCGCACGGACGATGGGAAGGCGTTCCGGACATTGAATATCATTGACGCGTACAGCCGGGAATGTCTGGCGATCCGTGTCGACAGGAAGCTGAACTCAGGCAACGTGATCGATGCGCTGAGCGACCTGTTCATCCTGCGCGGTGTGCCTTCGTTCATTCGGTCTGACAACGGCCCGGAGTTCGTTGCTGAGGCCGTACAGAACTGGATCAAAGCTGTTGGAGCCAAGACCGCCTATATCGAACCTGGATCGCCCTGGGAGAACGGATATGTGGAGAGCTTCAATGCCCGTTTCCGCGACGAGTTCCTGAATGGCGAAACCTTCTACAGCCTGCGAGAAGCCCAAGTTCTGATCGAAGAATGGAGGAAACACTACAACACGAAACGACCACACAGCGCATTGGGCCACCGCCCACCGGCCCCGGAAACCGTCGTCACGATGGACCGGAGGCCCGTCATGCACTCACAATCAAATTGGACCACTCAAGTGGGGCTGATCAGGGAATGGCATTACATCGCACCGGGCAAGCCGATGCAGAACAGCCCGGTAGAAAGCTTCAATGGCCGCCTGCGGGACGAATGCCTCAACGAGCACCTCTGCCCGACCCTGCGCCATGCCCGCCATTTGATTGCGGCATGATGCGACGACTACAATCACCACCGCCCGCACTCGAGCCTCGACGGGCTCACCCCCGAGAGTATCACCAACGGTCAATAGAGAACCAAAACACGAACAGAGCTAACCTGTAAACGCGGACTCCAAGCGGAGCAGGTCAGGACAGATCGGCACGACTGAGCAAGTTTACCATATTTTGGATCGGCGGTGTTACAGAACTCAGGCCTGAGGCGTGACCGCCCTTTACCCCGATCATGTCATGCCACGGGTATGATATCGGCGGTGCCATGGGCGTTGAAGAGATTCCTGAGTGCAACTCAGATTTGGATTTCGGCGGTCTGACAGTCGGGGTCTTAAGCGGCGAGGCGTTCGCTGAAAGAGTTCAGACACCGCATGCTCGTTTTGATCCAGCTGCGGGCATGGTAGCCCGTTCAGCGCTGCCAGAAGGCTCGGCCGTAGTGCCGGGCGGGGCGCGCGCAGAATTTCGTTCTGGGCGCGTACCGATAGGCAATCATTCTTCTACTGGCGACTGCTTTTCCGGATTGTAAGTGAGCGGATGACCGTAATCGGACCAAAGGAATGCCCTGACAGGGTGGCCTTGTGGCACCGGCACGTGTCACATGCACCGTCTGCGGTCACGGTGCCGTTCTTCTCATTCTCGGTGATTTTTCCAGGGAGTTCAGACAGGATGTGGCTTTCACCGTGGCGGCTGGGGGCGAATTCGACGGCGCCCATATCAAATATGGCCGAGGCCATCGCAAGGCGCACCTTGCGCCCTTCGCCATTGTCGCTCGGAGTTGCCTGACATGGCGCCATCCGTCCGATCCCGATGGTCCACGGCGGACAGTGCTTCATTGTCAACAAGTAGGCTCAGCGTTCGATCCGAAAGGCAATAGGGTATCCAAACGGCCAGTGCTTTCTGTTTGCCGCACGGGGCGGTATAGTTAGGGCTGGGGCATAGACGGAGCAAATTCAGCAGGCTCGCCACTCTCCCCGAAGTCCGGCGCAACGGCGACCAGAAGAGGAATTTGCACGACAGGCAGAATTGGATCGCTGCATCGGATAGGGCCAGCGGACGACCAGCGCGAGCGTCACGCGGCGCAAGCTAGGTCATAGTCTCGTCCACCCAGATGAGCAGCCCTCCACACTATCGCACCGCGGCATAGTAGCTCGACCCGTTCGTCGTGCGATAGTAGGCGGAAGGTGGTTTGCTCGTGCAGCGCATCTAACCGTCTAGATTCGAGCAGTGCATCCTCGACTTCTAGCAATGTACAACATTGCGGATCAAAAATATAACCGGTCGTCTCACCCTTCGGAAAAACGCCGATCGCTACCGGTAGATACAGCGCGCGAGAAGGCGATCAATCTGGGCTCTATCAGCCCCGACCGCGGTATCCGGGGACGTCCTGACCGGGGATCCAAACATCGTCAGGAACAGGCCCCGACTGCCAGAAAATATCTATGGGGATGCCGCCGCGGGGGTACCAGTAGCCACCGATCCGGATCCATTTTGGAGCCAGCAGCTCCTCGATCTTAGTGACCACGGTCATGGTGCAATCCTCGTGGAAAGAGCCGTGATTTCGGAAGCTGTGCAAAAAGAGCTTGAGCGACTTGGACTCGACCAGCCAGTCACCCGGCACGTAATCAATCACCAAATGGGCAAAATCCGGCTGCCCGGTCATCGGACAAAGCGAAGTGAATTCCGGGCAGGTGAACCGCACCATGTAGTCCCGACCCTTATGCGGCGCCGGGACGCGTTCAAGAACCGCAGTCTCCGGCGACATCGGCTGGGCAGTGTCCTGTCCGAGTTGGGTCAGGCCTCTTGTATCGGTCGACATGAAGAACCTCCGGAGTGTTTTGAGGGCAACGGTATTCAGCGCTCAGGCGAGGAACAAGGCGCACCTCTGGGTCAGCGCAACGCCCCCGACCTAAGAGCTGGGATCGGCGCCGCGCAGCACTCTCAAACTGCCGTTTTCAGCGCATCCGCCAGATCTGTCTTTTCCCAGGAAAAACCGCCATCGGCCTCAGGAGCGCGGCCAAAATGGCCATAGGCGGCGGTGCGCTGGTAGATCGGACGGTTCAGCCCCAGATGGGTCCGGATGCCGCGAGGAGTGAGGTCCATGACCTGCGACACCGCTTTTTCGATCTGGCTCTCATGGACTTCGCCAGTTCCGTGAGTGTCGGCATAGATCGACAGCGGTTTGGCAATGCCGATGGCGTAGGAGAGCTGAATGGTGCAGCGCTTCGCCATGCCAGCGGCAACCACGTTTTTCGCCAGATAGCGCGCGGCATAGGCGGCAGAGCGGTCGACCTTGGTCGGGTCCTTGCCGGAGAAGGCCCCGCCCCCATGGGGCGCCGCGCCGCCATAGGTATCCACGATGATCTTACGACCTGTCAAGCCGGCATCCCCGTCAGGGCCACCGATCACGAACACGCCGGTAGGATTCACCCACCATTCGGTATTTTCGGTGAGCCAACCTTCGGGGAGAACCTCACGGATGTAGGGCTCGACAATCGCGCGGATGTCGTCAGAGGTCTGGTCCTCACGCTCATGCTGGGTCGAGAGCACGATGGAGGTCACTTCGACGGGCTTACCGTCCTCGTAACGAAGAGAAATTTGGCTCTTGGCATCGGGGCGCAGGGTCGGCTCCTGCCCCGATTTACGCACGTCAGCCAGACGGCGCAGCACGGCGTGGGCATAGTGGATCGGCGCCGGCATCAGTTCCGGTGTGTCATCCACCGCGTAGCCGAACATGATGCCCTGATCGCCTGCACCTTCGTCCTTGTTCTCGGCGGCATCAACACCCTGCGCGATATGGGCCGATTGCGGGTGCAGCAGGTTGGTGACCTTGCAGGTGTTCCAGTGGAACTTGTCCTGCTCGTAGCCAATGTCCCTGATGCAGTCGCGGGCGATGCCATCGATGCGCTCCAGGTATTCGTCCAGTTTCGCCTTGTCGCTGAGGCCGACCTCGCCGCCGATCACCACACGGTTGGTGGTGGCGAAGGTTTCACACGCCACGCGGGCTTCCGGCTCTTCGGTGAGGAAAGCATCCAGAACCGCATCCGAGATCCGGTCGCAGACCTTATCGGGGTGGCCTTCGGACACGGACTCCGAGGTAAAGATATAGTTCTGACGCGGCATGAAAGTGCTCCGTTGGGTCCGGGGTGGCGCGCACGCCAGGAAGCCGTTGTGCGCATTGTCGGGCGGTTACCTCCGGGCGCGTCCGGATTCAAGGAAAATGCGCCATGCGCCCAACGCAGAGATCATGAGCAAGAGCAGCACAGCAACAGGCCAGTCGCCGGTTCTGGCATAGAGTGTCTCGGGTCCGGGGGGCGGCAGGGCCACATCCAGATGCCCGGCCACGCCCATGGGGATCTCTCCGATCACCCGCCCCCGCGCGTCGATCCCCGCGGAAATGCCCGTATTGGCAGCGCGGAGCATGGGCAGCCCATGCTCCACGGCGCGCATCCTCGCAATCGCCAGATGCTGCTGGGGTCCGGCAAAGGTGCCGAACCAAGCGTCATTGGTGATCTGCAGCAACCAGTCGGGACGCGCGGCGACTGCGCCCACTTCCTGCGGAAAGATCGCCTCGTAGCAAATCAGCGGCTGCGGCTGTCCGAGCGGGCCGAGATCGAGCACCCTCGGGCCAGGCCCGGCGGAATAGCCCCCGACGATCTCGGCGAGTCCCCGGAGCCCGCCGCGTCGCAGCACATCGCCAAAGGGGATGTACTCGCCAAAGGGAACAAGGTGGTGTTTGTCATAGACGTCCAGTAACGCACCCTCGGCGGACAGAACCGCCAGCGCGTTGTAATAGCGGCCATCCTCACGCCTCTGGGCACCCGCGATCACGGGCACTCCCCCAGCCCGCCCGCTGATCTCGGCGAGGATCGGATCGGCACCGGTCAGAAGAAACGGCAACGACGTCTCGGGCCAGACCACCAGATCGACATCGCCCTCGGCGGCGCTGAGATCGAGACTGCGGCGGAAGAAGACGGGGACAAGATCGGGATCCCATTTCTGGTCCTGCGGCGCGTTTGGCTGGACGAGGCGAACGGTGCCGACGGGCTCGGCCATGGGCAGATCAGGTCGCAGCGCCCCCAGCCCCACCACGCCGCCCCAGCCTACAAGCACGACCGCCAGCGCTGGAGCCGGGCGCAGGACCGCGGAAATCGCGGCGATCACGACCGTGACCAGAGTCAGGCCGTAGGGCCCTGTGAACGCCGCCAATTGGAGCCCCGGCCCGTCAGACCAGATCTGGCCCACTAGGACCCACGGAAAGCCTGTGAAGATATAGCCGCGGAGCAGCTCCGCCGCGGTGAGGCAGAGGGCAAACGCTAGCGCAAAGCTGCCTCTTCCCTGCGCCAGCCAGCGCGCAAAGCCGAAGGCCGTTGCCCAGAACAGCGCCAGCCCGCCCGACATGAAGATCAGCGCAAAGGGGGCCATCCAGCCGTGGCGTGCGGCATCGACGAAGAATGGTTCGACGATCCAGTGCAGCGTCAGAGCGAAATAGGCTGTACCAGTGACCCAGCCGATGAGGGCTGCCCGTCGGGGCGAGAGCGCGGCCCGACAGAGCCAGCACGACAGCGCCAGCCCTGCCAGTGCAACCGGCACCAGCGAGAATGGTGCCTGCCCCAACCCGGCCGCGAGACCGGCCAGAGCGGCCAGTGCCAAACTGCGACGATCAGCCACCGGAAGGGAGACGCACCCGAATCCGCTTGAGCCGCCGGGGATCGGCATCGACGACCTCGAACTCCATCCCAGACGGGTGGGGAATGACTTCACCGCGCGCTGGCACCCGGCCGGTCAGCGTGACCACGACACCGCCCAGCGTATCGGCGCCGTCCTCGACATCCTCATCCTCGATCTGACGCCCCAGCGCCTCCTCGAATTCCTCAAGCGGCGTGTGGGCCATGGCGATCCAGATGCCCGGCTTCTCTTCCGAGAAGAGGTCAGCCTCTTCCTCGTCATGCTCGTCCTCGATCTCGCCGATCACCTGTTCGATCAGGTCCTCGATGGTCACAAGCCCGTCCACCCCGCCATATTCGTCGATCACCAGTGCCATGTGAGTGCGTTCGCTCTGCATTCGCTGCAAGAGCACCCCGACGGACATCGAGCCCGGCGCGTAGATAAGGGGCCGCATCAGCGCCTCAGCGTCAAAGTCCTTCTCAGCCCCGAAACCGTGGCGGAGCGCGAAATCCTTAAGGTGGATCATGCCACGCGGATGGTCGAGGGTTCCGTCATAGACCGGGATGCGGGTCAGGCCGGATTCACGGAATTTCTCCGCAAGTTCATCACGGCTGACGGTGATCGGCATCGAAACGATATCGACGCGCGGGATTGCTACATCGGAGAGACGCTTGCGCCGGAGATTGATGAGCCCGGGACCGGTCTCGGCGTGATCCGTCACCTCGCCTGCAATCGTGTCGTCTTCGGCCTCATCCTCGGGGCCGGACCATGAGCCGAAGATCCGACCGAAGAAACTCTTGCCTTCGCTGTCGTCGGCGCCCGGCCTCTCAGAGCCGTCTTCGGGTGCGCCAGTCTCGGTATTGGACATCTCTCGCCGTTTCTGTTGCTAATCGCGCTCATATGGGGGAGCGACCCCTAGGGTGGCAAGTATCTGCGTCTCCAAAAGTTCCATCAGTTCCGCATCGCCATCCCGGATGTGGTCATAGCCCAGCAGATGGAGCATCCCGTGAATGATCAGATGCAGGCTGTGATTATGTAGGGAAATACCAGCTGCCTCCGCCTCGGCCACCATGGTTTCCCAAGCCAGCGCAATATCGCCGATCTCCGGATCCTCGGGGGGCAAAGGCGCCCCCCCCTCCGCCTCGGCGCCACGTTCCTCAGAGGGCCAGGACAGCACATTGGTCGGCTGCGGCTTGCCCCGGAAATCGGCGTTCAGCTCTGCGATCCGGGCGTCATCGCAGCCCAGTACCACCATTTCTACTTCGTCGAGACCCAGATGGGCGGCGGTAGCGCGGGCCGCGATCCCGGCCCAGTCTTCGAGACCGGCCTCTTCCCAGCGCGGGTCCTCGAAGACGACATCAACGGTGAAGTCAGACATCGCGCTCATAGGCTTCGATGATCTTGGCCACGAGCGGATGGCGGACAACATCCTTCGAGGTAAAATAATTGAACGAAATCCGGTCGATCCCCTGCAACAGAGTTTCCGCATGCGAAAGACCGGAGACCTGTCCGCGCGGCAGGTCCACCTGTGAGCGGTCGCCGGTGATGACCATGCGGCTGCCTTCGCCCAGACGGGTGAGAAACATCTTCATCTGCATGGAGGTGGCGTTTTGGGCCTCGTCGAGCACCACAAAGGCGTTGGACAGGGTCCGCCCCCGCATGAAGGCCAGCGGCGCGATCTCGATCTTCTTTTCCTCCATGAGGCGCGCGAGGATCTTGCCCGGCAGAAAATCGTTCAGAGCGTCATAGAGCGGCTGCATGTAGGGATCGACCTTGTCCTTCATGTCGCCCGGCAGGAAGCCCAGCCGTTCACCGGCCTCGACCGCCGGTCGGGACAGGATGATTCGGTCCACTTTCCCCTCGATGAAGTGATTTACCCCCACCGCCACGGCCAGATAGGTCTTGCCCGTCCCCGCCGGACCGATGCCAAAGTTCAGCTCATTCGCGAAAAGTGATTTTACATAAGCCTTTTGCGCCTCGGTGCGGGGCTCAACCAGTTTCTTGCGGGTACGAATCTCCACCGATCCGCCCTTGAACATCTCGATCTGGCCATCGCCCATTGGCTCCGACTCAGCGCCCATGCGCAACTCACCCGCGATCGCCGCCGGATCGACTTCGCGGCCCGACTCAAGCCTCAGATACAGCGCTTCGAGCACCTCACGTGCACGGGCGCGGGCCTCGGGCTCGCCAATGATCGTCAGATGATTCCCACGGCGCAGGATCTGCACGCCCAGATCCCGTTCAACCTGAACGAGATTGGCGTCCCCGACCCCACAAAGCTCTATCAACAAACGGTTATCAGGAAACTCAAGATGGGTTTCGGAGGTCGTCTCCGACTGGATATCGGGCTCTGCGTAGCTTGGGGTGGTCTGCGCCAATAGGGTCTCCGTCCGAACGGTGTGTCACTGTCCCTATGGTGGGCGCGACAGAGGCCAAGGGCAAGGGGGCCGTCCGTCGTATTTGCATGTTCGGGACGTCTTGAACCTGCCGGGCGGCGTGATAGCCATAGAGCCATGCAAGATATTGATACGTCTGAGACCAAACTGACCACGTTCCCCGACCTCACCGGGGCCTCCGTTTTCATTACCGGCGGCGGATCCGGGATCGGCGCCGACCTCACCCTCGGGTTCCTGAGGCAGGGCGCAAAGGTCGCCTTTATCGGGCGCAGCGACGCGGATGCGTTCGTCCGTCAGGCCGAGCGGGAAACCGGCAACAAACCGCTCTTCATTCAGAGCGACATCACCGATCTGGAGGCCCTGCGCGGCGCCGTCGCTCAGGCCGAGGCTGCCCATGGCCCCGTCACCGTACTGGTGAACAACGCGGCTAACGATCAGCGCCATGAAACGCTTGAGGTGGACGAAGAGTTCTGGGACTGGTCCACATCAATCAACCTGAAGGCTTATTTCTTTGCCTGTCAGACGGTGATCCCGGGCATGCAAAAAGCTGGCGGCGGGGCGATCGTGAACATGACCTCGATCAGCTACATGATGGGGAACACGGGTTATCCGATCTACACCACCAGCAATTCCGGAATCAACGGAATGACCCGTAGCATCGCCCGCGAATTCGGTCCGGACAAGATCCGCGTGAATGCCATCGCACCGGGTTGGGTGCTGACGCAGAAGCAACTCGATAAGTGGGCGACGCCCGACGCGCTGGCCGCCCATCTGGAGCGGCAATGCCTGAAAGAACACCTCAGCCCAGAGGATATCGTCGGCGCAACTCTCTTCCTCGCCTCATCGGCATCGCGGATGATCACCGGACAATCCCTCGCCGTCGATGGGGGCGTGGTTGTTTCTGGTTAAGCGAACAATAGCCCTAACGGCTAGGTTTTCATCAATTCGGCTGTCGAACACAGTTTAACCAGGTAAACGGTTGTGCTAACGGCCATACGCATTCTGCAAAGACATGCGCACACCCGTTCAGGTAACGTTAGGCATTGAGTTATGGCGAAAATTAAAACGGCCCCTGAATTCGACATCGTTCTAATCGGACAAAAAGGCCGGGTCGGCTACGAGGCGGGGCTGTTCGTCGCCAGCCTGCGCCAGTCCGATCCGGATTTCGCGGGCCGCGTCATCATCCTTGAGCCACAGGAAGGTGGCGCCTGGGCAGAAGATCCCCGGATGCCGGAAGACCTCCGCGAGCTTTTCACCGGGACGCTTGATGCAGAGATCAGACCCTTCGACGCGAAGCACTTTGGTGCGCACTACCCGGTTGGAAACAAGATCGAAGGTTTGCAAGCCCTCGACGCGGACCGTCCCTTTGTGTTTTTCGACAGCGACACTCTTGTCACCGGCAAGATCAGCAAAATTGCCTTTGATTTTGATCGCCCCGCCGCCTCCATGCGCCGCATCGGAACCTGGCCTCAGCTCGAAATCTACGGACCGGGTTACAACGAGATCTGGGGAAGCCTGTATCGCAAAGCCGGCCTCGACTTTGAGGGCAGCCTCGATGTGTCTCAGCCCGACGAATACTGGGAACGATACCTGTACTTCAATGCCGGGTGGTTTTTCGGCCGGTCAGGTCCGGAATTTGGCGAGCTGTTTCTCAAGCACGCGTTGATGATCCGGGACAATCCCACCGAGGAATCGTTGCTGCAGGAGCTCAACCCTTGGCTTGACCAGGCGGCTCTTCCTCTGACGATCCATGCGCTGGGCGGCGGGCGACCGGGACCCGAACTGGCGGGGCTCGACGGTGACATCACCACCCATTACCGCACCTTTCCGCTGCTCTATGCCCGTGAAAGCGACGCGGCCGTGGCCGCCGCCGAAGCGGCCATGAGCTCGAACAAAGTGAAAAAGGTTCTTAAACAGCATGAGCCGATTTTGCGGTTTGTTCTGCAGAACAAGGGGCAGAAGGCGCGCAAAATGTTTGATCAGGCCAATCTCCCTCGCAAAGAGCAGGCGATCCGCAACCGTTTAAAATCTGCCAATCTCTGGATGCGGTGACGGCACGCTTGCCCGAGCGGCTCCGGCCCTCTAGAGCAACCTCATGACCGACGAAAACATCATTGCCGCCGCCCGTCAGCTCCTGACGACTGAGGCCGACGCACTGGCCGCGCTCAGCCGCACGCTGCCCGACGACTTTGCCGCTGCCGTGACCGCGATCAAAGCGTCTGAAGGCCAGGTCGTCGTCGCCGGCGTCGGAAAATCCGGGCATATCGGTCGTAAGATCGCGGCAACACTCGCGTCGACCGGTACCCCGGCAATCTTCGTGCACCCGACCGAGGCCAGCCACGGAGATCTTGGGATGATCCGGGCACAGGATATTTGCCTGTTGATCTCGAATTCCGGCGAGACGTCTGAACTGGGCGATCTGCTCGCCTATTGCCGCCGGTTCGACATCCCGATGATCGGACTCTCAAGCCGTCCCGACTCGACGCTGATGCAGGCCGCCACCTATCGGCTGACCCTGCCCCAGATGCCGGAGGCCTGCCCCATGGGCCTCGCGCCGACGACCTCAACGACCATGACGCTCGCGCTGGGCGACGCACTGGCCGTTGCACTTATGGAAGTCCGGGGCTTTACCGCCGAGATCTTCTCGGTTTTTCATCCGGGCGGCAAACTCGGTGCCCAATTGGCGCGAGTGCGTCAGCTTATGCATGACGGCGAGGATTTGCCGGTTGTGAGCGCCCAAACCCCGATGAGCGACGCGCTGATCGAGATGACATCCAAAGGGTTCGGGGTGGCCGCCGTCGTCGCCCCCGACGGATCGCTGACAGGCGTCGTCACCGATGGCGACCTGCGCCGCAACATGGACGGCCTGCTGGATCGCAAGGCCGGGGATGTGGCCACCAAATCACCGGTCACAGTCGCGCCAGACATGCTCGCCGCCGAAGCGATGGCCATCCTGCAAAAGCATCGTATTTCCGCCCTGATTGTCACGGATGGAGGCACTCCACTCGGCGTTTTGCACCTCCATGACCTCCTGCGCGCCGGAGTCGCCTGAATGAAAACCGCCATCCTGATCCCCGCCCGTTTCGCCTCGACCCGCTACCCGGGCAAACCGTTGGCCAAACTGAACCTGCCCGATGGCAGTCGTAAATCCCTGATCCGCATGACATGGGAAGCGGCACAGGAGGTCGAGGGCGATCAGGAGATCTATGTCACGACCGATGACGACCGCATCCGCACCCATGCAGAGGGCTTTGGAGCCTCGGTCATCATGACGCCGGAGACCTGTCGCAACGGCACCGAGCGCTGCGCCGCCGCGCTGGAGGCCGCCGGGCTCGACTGCGACATTGTAGTAAACCTGCAGGGCGACGCCCCCCTGACGCCACCGTGGTTCGTCTCGGCCCTGATCGAGACAATGGCAGCCGGAGAGGCCCGGGTCGCCACCCCGGTCCTGCGCTGCGATGAAACCACTTACAATCACTTTGTCGAAGATCGACGCGAGGGTCGCGTGGGCGGCACGACTGCCGTTTTCGGCACCGATCACCGCGCGCTCTACTTCTCTAAGGAAGTGATCCCCTGGCTTGACCCGGCAAAACTCGGCGATGCCGAAATCCCGGTTTTTCATCATGTGGGCGTCTACGTCTACACCCGCGAGGCCCTCGCGACCTACGGCACCCTGCCCGAGGGCCAGCTGGAAAAGCTGGAAGGGCTTGAACAGCTCCGCTTCGTCGAGAATGGCCTGCCCGTGACCTGCGTCGAAGTGGAGGGGCGCGGACGGGTCTTCTGGGAACTGAACAACCCCGGCGACATCCCCCGCATTGAACAGGCCCTGCGCGAGATGGCGGACTGACCGCCCCAGACTGAGGAACAGCACATGCCCGAGACCCGCATCGTCACCGTCGGCGACATTTCTATCGGCGGCAATAACCCCTTCGCGCTGATCGCAGGGCCGTGCCAACTCGAGTCGCTGGACCATGCCCGGATGATGGCCGAGCGCATCGCCGAGGCTTGCGCGCCAACCAGCACGCAGTTCATTTTCAAAGCCAGCTACGACAAGGCCAACCGGTCCTCTCTGTCGAGCCAGCGCGGCCTTGGCATGGAAGAGGGCCTGTCAATTCTGTCGAAAATTGGCACCGAGTTCGGCTGCCCGACTCTCACTGACGTTCATCTGCCTGACCACTGCGCCCCGGCGGCCGAGGCCTGCGATGTCCTGCAAATTCCGGCCTTCCTCTGCCGCCAGACCGACCTCCTGCTCGCAGCAGGTGAAACCGGCGCTGCGATCAACGTGAAAAAGGGTCAATTCCTCGCGCCCTGGGACATGAGCAATGTTGCCGCGAAAATCGCCTCCACCGGCAATGAGCGGATCATGCTCTGCGATCGTGGGACTTCTTTCGGCTACAATACGCTGGTCTCGGATTTCCGCGGCCTCCCGATCATGGCGCAGACGGGCTATCCGGTCGTCTTCGACGCCACCCATTCCGTTCAACAGCCCGGTGGTCAGGGGACCACCACCGGTGGCCAGCGCGAATTCGCCCCCGTCCTCGCCCGTGCCGCCTGTGCCGTTGGCGTCTCTGCCCTGTTTATCGAGACCCATCAGGATCCCGACAACGCCCCCTCCGACGGACCTAATATGATCCCGATCGAGGAAATGAGCGACCTCATCGCCAAACTCCGCGCCATCGATGATCTGATGAAGGGCAACTGATCAAAGATCAGCGCTCGCGTCCGCCGTCGCAGGGTATTTGTGAACACAAGGAAGACAGAGCTTCGCCGTGATTTCTTTGTGTTTTTAGATACCCCGTTCCCCGACAACGTGTCCCGCGCGACGACGGCGCGGGAGCGATGTACTTGATGTACTTAAAGTATCTCAAACGCTGTAGATTTGTCCGATCCGGTCGATGGCGGCCTCGAGCGACATTTCCTCGCTCTCGCCGGTGCGCCGGTTGGTCAATTCGACGACGCCGGTCTTCAGGCCGCGCGGGCCCACGGTGATCCTCCAGGGGAGACCGATCAGATCCATGGTGGCAAACTTTGCGCCAGCGCGTTCTTCGCGGTCGTCGTAGAGCGGGTCGAGACCCTTTGCGATCAGCGCCTGCTCCAGTCGCTCGCAAGCCGCGTCACAATCGCTGTCGCCCTGCCGCAGGTTCACGATGCCGCAATGGAACGGGGTCACGCCTTCGGGCCAGATGATGCCGTTCTCGTCATGGCTGGCCTCGATGATCGCGCCCAGCAGACGCGACACGCCAATCCCGTGGGAGCCCATATGGACCGGCACCCGCTCGCCTTCGGCAGTGGAGACGACAGCACCCATGGCCTCGGAGTATTTCGTGCCGAAATAGAAGATCTGCCCCACCTCGATGCCACGCGCGGTGCGGCGGCGCTCTTCGGGGACCTCGGCGAAAACCGCCTCGTCATGGGTTTCATCGGTGCGGGCGTAGCGGGAGGTGAATTCCTCAAGCACGGCCTGACACTGCTCGACCGAATCGTAATCGATCTCCCGATCGCCAAAACGCAGATCGGTGATCTCGCTGTCGTAGAAGACCTCGGATTCCCCGGTTTCAGCCAGCACCAGAAATTCATGGGTGTAGTCGCCGCCAATTGGACCACCATCGGCGCGCATGGGGATGGCTTGCAGGCCCATACGCTCATAGCTGCGCAGGTAACTCACCAGATGGCGGTTATAGGCGTGGAGCGCGTCTTCCTTGGTCAGGTCGAAGTTGTAGCCATCCTTCATATAGAATTCGCGGCCCCGCATGACGCCAAAGCGCGGGCGGACCTCATCGCGGAATTTCCACTGGATGTGGTAGAGGGTCAGAGGGAGGTCCTTGTAGCTCGTCACGTGGCTGCGGAAAATGTCGGTGATCATCTCCTCATTCGTGGGACCGTAAAGCATGTCGCGGTCATGGCGGTCGCGGATGCGCAGCATTTCCGGGCCGTAGGCATCGTAGCGGCCGGACTCGCGCCAGAGCTCTGCCGATTGCAGGGTCGGCATGAGCATCGGAATATGACCGGCGCGCTGCTGCTCCTCGTGGACGATCTGCTCGATCTTTTTCAAAACCTTGAAGCCCAGCGGCAGCCAGGAATAAATCCCGGCACTGGCTTGTTTGATCATCCCGGCGCGCAGCATCAGGCGGTGGCTGGCGATCTGCGCCTCGGCGGGCGTTTCCTTCAGGACGGGCAGAAAATAGCGGCTGAGGCGCATGGGCGGGGCTCCGGGTCTGGTTTGCTCATTCGCTAGGCGATCCCGGTGCGTCCCGCAAGGCTACTCGCGCCAGTTCTCGGCCACCCAAGGGCTCGGACGGATAAAATGGCGCAGGTGGCTGAGAACACTGCCCTTGCGCTTGCCACGCCAGAGCGCCGCGATATGAGCGCGGGCCGAAGGCTGGCGATAGTCGCCATAGCGCCCCTCAATGGCGTTCTGCGGCGTCAGGTGACCAGCGAACAGGACCACGCGGGCGTCGCGGGGCAGCTTGGGTGCCAGCAGATAATTCAGCGGGAAAATACGGCGGCAGTCCCTGCGGAAATGCGCGACCCAGGCGCGCGGATAGAACTCAGGACCGCCGGGTGCCTCGCGGGTCACGAAGCGCTGCTCGTAGCGATATGTCTCGGCGATGGCCTGAGGATCGGCCTTGAACCGCTCCTGAAGCGGCAGGAGTCCGCCCACCGGGAACCGAAACACAGAGGTTTGTCCCAGCTTTTCCAGCAGGTTCGACGGGTTCCGAGCCAGCACGACCTTCTCCGGGGCGCCATATTCGAAAAGCGGATCAAGGGAGCCCGTGACGATCACGTCAAGATCGAGAAACAGCACCGGGCCGGACAAGTCCCCGAGCTTTGCCCCCCAGAGCCGCGATTTCGGCCAAATGCCGGTGCGGGTCCTCGGGATCTCATAGTCGATCTCCGGCAAGGGCTGGGTCTCGACCTCGGGGCGCATCCCCGAAGGATCATCGCAGAAACAAACAAAACGGAAGGGCGGCGTGACATTTCGCGCCACGCCCGCATACAGGCGATTGACGTAGCGCGGACCGTATTTCGTGCCCCAGTTGATGCAGATGATCTGTTTCAAGGGTGCCTCCCACGCCGTCCCACGGGTCTCTTGCCAGATCGAACGGGTCAATGACCAGTCCTCAGATACCGCACCCCCATGACAGAGCGGGCCTGACCATGTTATGTTTTGACAGGTGTATCGCAGGATCGTGACTGTGCAGAGTTCCACAACATCCCTATGGCAAGCACTGACTTCCGCATGTCTTTGCGCTGCCGCTGTATTTTCGTGCGGTGGGATGGGCGCATCGGCGCAGACCGCTGCTCAGCAAGAAACGACTTACGTCACACGACTTTTGCGTGAAGATCTGGCCAACTATCTCGACATGCTGGACGGGCGCGACCCGCTTGAGATCGAGGATCTGGGGGCGACCGCGTCCACGCGGATGACCTTTGAGCCCCTCGTCATGCAGGTTGCCCCTGTGCTGGGGGGGTGCAACTGCCGGGTCGTTTACGAACCCTATGACGTCCATACGCCTCACGCACGGACCATAGAGCAGGTACGCGCGGGCAGAGAGCTGACTCATGGGGTGGCCGGGTTTTCTGATGATAGCCGGTATGCCGAGGGAATTTGGCTCAGCGAACCGATTCTCGACCGTCAGGACTTCTATGTGGGGTTTTACACGCTCGAAGAGCGAACCGATGTGCTGGCCGTCACCGATTTCGCCGAGATCCGCAACCTGCGCTTTGGCGTGACGCGGACATGGGAGCTGGATCGTGACGTGATCGCGCAGTACGGGTTTCGGGAGCAGACCGCAGATAGCTGGCCCACTATTTTGCGCATGATTGCGGCGGGGCGGGCCGATGTGGTGCTGCAGCCGTTCGCGGCCTCTTCAGACGATCTGTCGTTTGAGGATGTCGCCAATGGCGCGCGTCTCAAGCCGATACCGGGGATGCGACTGCTATTTGGGCAGGGGCGCCATTTTATCGTTTCGCAAAACCATCCGGACGGCGCCGAGTTTCTGAAAGCGCTCAACCGCGGCATCGGGATTCTGCGCGATCAGGGCGTGCTCCGACGCGGCATGGCCCATGCGGGGGTCATTGCGCCCCAGACCGAGAGTTTCGAGATCTTCCCAGAGTTCTGAGCAGTCTGATTGGGACAGTCCTGGCGGTGCAGGTGCTCTTGCGCCTTGGCGCCCTACGTACCAAAACACCCCAGCAGCAAAAGGCGGATCCGTACCCATGTCAGTCCCAGTGAAACAGCAGGTTCTCTATTGGAGCATCGCAGCACTCGTCTTCATCTTGCTCCTGATGTGGCTTGGCAATGTGATCACACCGTTCATCCTCGGTGCTGCCATTGCTTACCTGCTGGATCCCATTGCGGACCGTCTGCAGGAAAAAGGCCTCAGTCGTGCGCTCGCGGTCGCGATTATCTCCGTGATCGTGACAGTGATCTTCGTCGGACTGATCCTGCTGGTGATTCCGACTCTGATCTCCCAGCTCGCTGCCCTGTCGAACCGGGTGGCGGAACTGATCGACAAGGCCCCTCTGCTCGTGGGCCATGCGCAAAGCTGGCTGGTGGCGAATGTGCCCTTCGTTGCGGAGCGGTTCCCCGAAGTGGCCGATCTGCAAAACGCGCTGGAGCGCTTCATGTCCTCCTTTACCGAGGCCTTGCGCAAGCGGTCAGGCGCGCTGATCGAAGGCGTGACGGCCTCCGTCTCCGGCATCATCGGCGTCATCACGGTGCTGGTGATCGCGCCGGTGGTCTCGGTCTATCTGCTCTTCGACTGGGACCGGATGGTGGCCGAGATCGACAGCCTCCTGCCCCGCCAGCACGCCCCGACGATCCGCAAGCTCGCCTCGGACATCGACACCACCCTATCCTCTTTCCTGCGGGGACAAGGCCTCGTCTGCCTGATCCTCGGCACCTATTACGCCATCGCGTTGACGCTGGTGGGGCTGCAATTCGGCTTTGTCATCGGGGTGATCGCGGGCGCACTGACCTTCATCCCCTACGTGGGCGCGCTGGTGGGCGCGCTGCTCTCCATCGGCATGGCCCTGTTCCAGTTCTGGGGAGAGTGGTGGATGATCCTGATCGTCTATGCGATCTTCCAGTCGGGACAGGCGGTCGAAGGCAATATCCTGACCCCGAAACTGGTGGGCAGCTCGGTCGGGCTGCACCCGGTCTGGCTGCTCTTTGCCCTGACCGCCTTCGGCTCGCTCTTTGGTTTTGTCGGTATGCTTGTTGCTGTGCCGGTCGCCGCCGTCCTCGGGGTCGTGGCCCGCTTCCTGATCGGCAAATACCGCAACAGCGCGCTCTATCTGGGCGAAGATCCGAACAACTCCGAGACGTCTGAATGATGGCAGAGCAACTGCCCCTCGATCTGCGCATCCGTCCGGCGCTGGGGCGCGAGGATTTTGTCGTGGCTCCCTCCAATGCCGACGCGCTTGCCATGGTCGAGGGCAAAGGCTGGCCCGGCGGACGGCTGGCCCTGACCGGGCCAGCCGCCTCTGGCAAGACGCATCTCGCCCATGTCTGGGCGAAAATGTGCGACGCGCTTGTGGTGCCTGCTTTGGACCTGCCCCGCTACGACATTCCCACCCTCGCCGCCGCGCGGCGCATCGCGGTGGAGGACGTGCCGGAGATCGCCGGACGGGCCAAGGCAGAGACGGCGCTGTTTCACCTCTACAACCGCTTGGGCAGTCTCGGAGGGCGCCTCCTCGTGACAGGGCGTACCCCGCCCGCGAGCTGGCCCATTGCTCTGCCAGACCTGAAAAGCCGCTTGACCGCCCTGACGACGGCAGAGCTCTCGCCCCCCGATGATGCGCTCCTCGGGGCGTTGCTGGAAAAGCAACTCTCGGACCGGGGCCTTGAGGCCTCTCTGCCAGTGCTCCGCTATCTGGTAACCCGGATGACCCGTTCGGCTGAGGCGGCGCGCGATCTTGCGGACGCCCTTGACCGCGTCTCGCTGGCGCGGCACCGTCCGGTCACTATTCCGCTGGCCAAGACGGCGCTCGCGACTTTGGCCGGACCCGCACACCCGACCGACGAAAGTTGACCCGATGATCGAAACCGACTTCCTTGCCGCCCCCTTTCCCGCCCCTGCCGAACCGGCGCCAGACGCGGATCTGAGCGGTCCGGAACGGTTCCAGAATCGTGAGCTGTCCTGGCTCGCATTCAACTGGCGTGTTCTGGAAGAAGCCGAGAATCCGAACGTGCCGCTCCTTGAACGGCTCCGCTTCGTCTCGATTTCGGCGGCAAACCTCGACGAGTTCTACACCGTCCGCGTCGCAGGTCTGCGCGAGCTGGCCCTTTCCGGCAATGCCACGCCCGCGCTCGACGGCCTGACCCCGACACAGCAGCTCCAGCTGATCGACGCCGACGCCCGGCGGCTGATGGATTGCCAGCAGAACATCCTGTCTGGCCTCAAAGCCGAAATGGCCGAAGCAGGCATTTACCTGCTGACACCGGATGATCTGACCGCCGCTGACAAAACCTATCTGTCAAAGCAGTTCCTGAAGGAGGTCTTCCCGGTTCTCTCGCCGCTCGCTATTGACCCGGCGCACCCGTTCCCCTTCATTCCCTCCTCCGGCTATTCGCTGGCGGTGGAATTGCAACGGATCAGTGACAAATCCACCCTGCGCGCCCTGATCCCGATCCCCCATCAGATCGAACGCTTTGTGCACCTGCCCGCCCCGGAGGGGCAGTTCCGCATCCTGCCACTCGAAGAAATGCTGCTGCTCCATGTGATCACGCTCTATCCCCATTATAAAGTTAAGGGGCACTGCACCTTCCGCATCCTGCGCGACAGCGATCTCGAAGTGGAGGACGAGGCGGAGGATCTCGTGCGCGAATTCGAGGTGGCTCTGAAACGTCGGCGGCGGGGCGAAGTCGTCCGGCTGAATATCTCGGCGAATGCGCCCGCTGGCTTGCGGAAACTGATTATGCAGGAGCTGCCGGTTACCGACGAGGAAACCGTCGAGACCGAGGGGCTGATCGGAGTTGCGGACCTGTCGGAGCTGGTGCTCAAAGACCGTCCCGACCTGCTCTGGCCCACCTATACGCCGCGCGTTCCCGAGCGCGTTCAGGATCACGAGGGCGACATGTTCGCGGCGATCCGGCAGAAGGACATGTTGCTCCACCACCCTTACGAGACATTCGATCTCGTCGTCCGCTTTGTGAAGCAAGCCGCCGCCGACCCCGATGTGGTGGCGATCAAGCAGACCCTCTACCGCACCCACAACGAGAGCCCGATCGTCGATGCGCTCTGCGAGGCCGCCGAGGCGGGCAAGCAGGTCACCGCTCTGGTCGAACTGAAGGCCCGCTTTGACGAGGCCGCCAATATCCGCCAGTCGCGCAAGCTCGAACGGGCGGGGGTGCATGTGGTATACGGCTTCATCCACTTCAAAACCCACGCCAAGCTTTCCGCCGTGATCCGTCGCGAGCGGGACGGGATGATGACCTATTCCCATTTCGGGACCGGAAATTACCACCACATCACCGCCCGGATCTACACTGACCTGTCCTTCTTCACATGCGACGCGGCGCTGGGGCGGGACATGACGCGGCTGTTCAATTATCTGTCAGGCTATGCCGATCCCGAGGGGCTGGAAAATCTCAGCGTCTCGCCCCGGACCCTGAAACAGACCCTCATTGATCTCATGGAGGTCGAGGCGCAGAATGCCGAGGCTGGCAAGCCAGCCGTGATCTGGGCCAAGATGAACTCGCTGATCGAGGCAGACGTGATCGACAAGCTCTACGAGGTGTCCCAGCGCGGCGTGAAGGTCAGTCTGGTCATCCGGGGCATTTGCGGTCTCCGGCCGGGGATCAAGGGGCTCAGCGAGAATATCCGGGTGAAATCCATCGTGGGGCGGTTTCTGGAACATTCCCGGATTGTCTGCTTCGGGAATGGCCATGAAATACCTTCAAAACAGGCCCGCGTGTTCATCTCCTCCGCCGACTGGATGGGGCGGAACCTGAACCGCCGGGTTGAGACATTGGTCGAGTGCAAAAACGCCACCGTCAAAGCCCAGATCATCCGTCAGATCATGGCTGCGAACATGGCAGATACGGCGCAGAGCTGGATCCTTCAGTCGGACGGCACCTATCTCCGGCCCATTGATCTGACCGATGACGGCGCGTTCTCCTGCCACCGATTCTTTATGGAAAACCCGTCACTCTCGGGGCGGGGCACAGCGGCGGCGGTCGCAGTCCCTGACCTGTCGCACAGCAACGAAAACGTCACGCGGGGTGACTGAGCGGGCAAGCCCTGGCGTGGCGGGTATTTCTGTCACGCCACCGGCTCCCCCACAGTCAGCGATTGACCGGCGACCTGTCCCCGGTGCACGCTCCGTACAACGGTGACCAAAGGCGGGACCATGCTGGCTTCAGATCCTGACCCCGAAGAATTCGGCCGCTTTGGCCCCCCGCTATTCGACAAACCCATGGCCCGCGCCCTGTCCCGCGTGGCGGTGATCGACATCGGGTCAAACTCGATTCGTCTGGTTGTGTTTGACGGCGCCGCCCGCTCACCCGCCTATTTCTTTAACGAGAAGGTCATGGCCGGTCTGGGGCGCGGCTATGTCGAGACAGGCCGGCTGAACCCGGAGGGAAAGGAGCGCGCGCTGGCCGCCATGCGTCGCTTTGCGCGGCTGATCGACGGCGTGGGCGCGCGCCCGGTGATCGCAGTCGCCACAGCCGCCATGCGCGAGGCCGAGGACGGGCCGGAGTTTTGCCAGCAGGTGCTGCGCGAGACCGGCATCCATATCCGCGTGATCGATGGCGCCGAGGAGGCGCGTCTGTCCAGTCAGGGGGTGCTTGTTGGCTGGCCCGACGCCCGGGGGCTGGTCTGCGATATTGGCGGCTCGTCTCTTGAGATGGCCGAGGTCGGTGACGGACAGATCGGACGGCGCGACACCTCGCCCTTGGGCCCCCTGCGGCTACAAGGTCTGCCCGGTGGAAAAAAAGGGCTGAAGGCCGAGATAAAGACCCATCTGAAGCGTCTCCATGAGATGTTTGACGACTCCTATCCAGACAGGATTTTCCTTGTCGGCGGCTCGTGGCGGGCGATTGCACGGGTCGATATGGCTCGGCGCAACTACCCTCTTCACGTGCTGCATGAATACCGTATCACCCCGAAACATGCCCGCGCGACGATCAAGTTCATAGAGGCTCACTCCACCGATGAACTGCGGGCCATGACCGGCGTGGGCGAGAGTCGGATGGCTCTGGTTCCTCTGGCTGCGCAGGTGTTGAAGATCATCATCCGCATCTTCAAACCCCGTGAACTGGCGATCTCGTCCTACGGGATCCGCGAAGGGCTGCTTTACGAACAGATGCCCACTCTCTTGCGGGAGCGCGATCCCCTGATCGAAGCCTGCCGCTGGGCGGAGGCGCAATATGCGCGTCAGCCGGGTTTTGGCCGCGCGCTCTACCATTTCATCAAGCCGCTTTTTGGCGATCACATGCCAGCCCGCCAACGGCTCCTCCGTGCGGCCTGTCTGCTCCACGACGTGAACTGGCGCGCCCATCCCGACTACCGCCACGAGGCCTGCTTTGACAGCATTACCCAGTCCGCGCTTGGCGGCCTCGATCATGCGGAACGGGTCATGCTCGGTCTCGCGCTGCTGCACCGCTACAAGGGCAACCGGTCTGGCACCCGTTTTGAGGCCGTATCCTCCATCCTGAGCGAGCGTGAGATCCATGATGCCGAAGTCATGGGGCGGGCGATGCGCTTTGGCGCCATGTTCTCGGGCGAAGCCCCTCTGGCCCATGGACGGATGCAGTGGTTCCCCAAACGAAAGCATCTGGAACTGCGGCTGGCCGACGACGCGCAGGACCTCTTTGGCGAGGTCGCGCAGGCCAGGTTCGAGGCGCTCGCGGGCACTCTTGGCGCGACCACCGAGATAAAGCCTCTGCGCCTGCGCTCCTGACAGGAATCAGAGATCCACAACGCCCTCGGAATGGAGGACACGCGGCGGATCGATTGGATCTGCGGACGGAGGTTCGTTGCGACGGCGCAGGATGATGTCGCCATTCGGCAGCACCTCGGGCGCGTGGTAGAGATGTAGATCCGATAGTGGAAACTCCGCGCCGTCCCACTCTTCCAGCATCCCCAACAGCCGCTGCAACTCGGGCTCGGCGCGCTCCAGAAGTCCCCGAAGCAAGAGCCGCGTGCCCTCGGAGATCATCCCGGCACCGTCCTCCAGATCCTGTTCGGCCTCCTGAGCCGGAGCAAGAAACGGGATGCAGATCACGGCGACACATAAACAGAAACGAACCATGGCGGACCCTCCCTCAGGATCCACCATAGACCTAATGTCGCGCCGCGCCTATCGTTCCGTGAGGGCTTCGCTGGAGCGGTAAAGCGGCTTCAGCAAATAGCGCAGCACGGACTTTGCACCGGTATACAGCTCCACCTGCCCCTGCATCCCAGGACGCAGCACAATCTCGCGCTGGCGCTCGGTGAGGTTGTCGAGGTCGATGCTGACCGTCACCTTGTAATAGGGCTGCGGCTGGGCGGAGCGGTCGTCGGGATCAACCACCGTATCGGCGGAAATTACGTCGATCTTGCCGTCAAGCATTCCGTAGATCGAGTAATCATAGGCCGAGAGCTTCACCGTCGCCTCCTGCCCGATGCGCAGGCCCGCGATATCCGACGGCTTCACCCGCGCCTCGAACAGGAGTTGCTCGTTCAGTGGGATCAGTTCCATGATTTGCTGGCCGGAGCCAACGACACCGCCGATGGTGGTGATGTCCACGCGATTGACGATGCCGCGCATGGGCGCGCGCAATTCGGTACGGGTCAGCTCGTCCTGACGGGCCGCCAAAGCCTGACGCAGGGTACCGATCTCACTGATCACGTCGCGCACCTGTTGAGCACGTTCGAGCTGAAGCGTGGTTACGATATCATCATGCACCCGCTTGGCGTCCATGTAGGCCTTGCGCGCGCGGGTGACTTCGATTTCGGCTACGAGGTTTTGCCGGTCGAGATCCTCCATCGTGTCCTTTTCGCGCTTCGTCTGTTCGACGATCGCCATGGCCCCGGCGCGGCGGCTCTCGAAATCGGTGAGGCGCGCGGTCAGGAGGGCTTGCTCCGTGTCCACGAGGCCCCGGTACTGACTGGCCATCTCGATGGGCACGTCGAATTCCATTGCCCCCGCCTGTTCGGCCCCGAGCCGCAGGCGGCGCAACTCAAGCGCCGCGATCTGCTCTTGCAGATCCTCCACCTCGGCGCGGACCGAAGTGTCGTTCAGCCGTGCCAGAACGGTGCCCGCCTCGACCTCCTGCCCCTCATGGACCAGCACTTCGGACAGGATCCCGCCCTCAAGGCTCTGGATCGACTGGGTGCGCGAGGAAGAAATCACCTCGCCCTCGCCGCGGACGATCTCATCGAGCATCGCAAAGGCCGCCCAACCGACGAAAATCGCGACCGCTGCCAGAGACAGCCAGATCACGAGGCTCGGCCCCCGCCCGGTATCATCCCGGGCCAGAGCGCTGTCATAGATGATCAGATGTGCACTGCTCATGCGCTTGCCTCCTGTTGGGTGCGCTCCGCCAGACGCTCTTGCCCCTCGGCAATACGCTCCATGATCTCGTCCCGAGACCCGGTGCGTACGATGCGCCCGCCGGTAATCAGGGCGATGCGGTCCACCAGCGACAGAAGCGTCGGACGGTGGGTGGCGAGGATCAGGGTGCGGTTGCCCAGCCACTGATCGAGACGTGCGGTGATCCGGGCCTCAAGCCCCTGATCAAAGGCCGCCGTCGGCTCATCGAGCAGCACCACGGACGGATCTTGCAACCACAGCCGCGCCCAACCGATGGACTGGCGCTGCCCGACCGAGAGGCCACGACCGCCGTCGAGGATCTCCAGGTCGAGGCCGCGCGGATGGCCGCGCACCATATCGCCGAGACCGGCGAAATCGAGCGCTTCGAGCAGGCGGTCATCGTCGCTCTCCAGAAGGCTCAGGTTCAGGTTGTCGCGCAGCGTGCCGGTAAAGAGCCGCACCTCCTGCCCCATATAGCCAATATGGCGGCGCAGGTCGCGGGGGGCGATCTGGTTCATCTCGACCCCGTCGATCCGCAGCTCACCGGCGGTCGGCTGCACCAGACCCGCCAAGAGCCGCAGAAGCGTGGACTTGCCCGAGCCGTTCGGCCCGAGGAGCGCCAGCCGTTCACCCGCGCGCATCTCCAGACGCGGCAGGCTGACCACGGCAGGTCCCTCTTCGCCATAGGCGAATTGCAGACCCGACAGGCTGTAGGCCCCGTTGAGCCGGTCCCGGCGCAGATGAGAGCGCCCGGCCTCTTCTTCCTGCGGTGCCAGCGCGATCATGTCGAGCGCGTCCAGAGCGGCGGAGACGTTGCTCCAACGGGCGAAGAGCCCTGCCAGCTGGGTCAAAGGCGCCAGCGTCCGCGAGGTCAGGATGCCCACGGCGATAATCGTGCCGACGGTGAACTCACCGGCAAAGGTCATGTAGGCGCCGAAGATCACGGCAGCCACATAGGTGGCCTGCTGCACGCTGACCGCCCAGAGTTGCAGGTTGGTCTGCACCTTCCGGTGCTCGGCCGAGGAGGTCGCGCTGGCCTCGCAGATCAACGCCCAGTCGCGCTGGATGCGCGCTTCGCCGCGCTGGCTCTTCACCGTCTCCAGATCATAGATCGTCTCATGCAGGAGCCGTGCAGACTGGGCCGAGCTGGCCTGGCTCTGCTCGGTCAGCTTGCGCAGCTTGCGGCGTGCCAGAAGGCTCGGCAGGACCATCAGGGCGCCGCCCGCGATCAGGATCAGCACCACCGGCCCACCAATCGACCAGACCAGCGCGAGGAACAGGAGCACAAAGGGCAAATCCGCCATGGCACCCATGGAACCGGCGGTGAAGAACTCGCGCACCGAGCCGAAATCACGGATCGCGGTAAAGAGCTGGCTGGGCATGACCTCGGCCAGACGCGCCCGCATCCCCATGAGCCGGTCGATGAGCATGGCCTGCACCTTCAGCTCGATCTTTCGACCGGAGCGGTCGGTGAGCCGGGCACGAGCGATCTTCAGCGCGCCTTCCATCAGGATGGCGAGAAACGCGCCAATGGCCAGCACCCAGAGGGTCGGCGTGCTCTGATGCGGGATTACGCGGTCGTAGACCTGCATGGAGAAAATCGCGACGGACACGGCCAGCAGGTTCGCCACCAGCGAGCCCACGGCAATCTCGCCCATGGGACGGCGCAGCGTACGGAACTGCCCCCAAAACCAGTGTTCTTCCTTCTCCGCGTTACCCCGGATGCCAAGGCGACGTCCCAGCGTGGCGCCGGTGGCCTCGAGCACATCCCCGCTATGATATTCGGCGAACTCCTCCAGAGCGACCTTCTGCCGTTCATCGCCCTCATCCGGCGCAAGCAGGGTCACGCTGGTGCTGTCCACATCCGTCACCAGAACGATCTGGCCGGTCGTCATCAGGCAAAGCGCAGGCAGGAGCGTGTCTTCCACCGCCACATTGCGGCGCAGGCGGAGCTTAAGGCCCTGCGCGGCGAGGTGGCTCGCAATTTCATCCAGCCCCCGATCCGAGTTTGTCCGACGCGCCAGAAGGAGCGCTTCGCTCACATCGTGGGCCGAGGTGCTGAGCCCGTGCTGCCGGGCAAAGGCCGCAACGAGCCGACCTCGATTGTAGAGCGGCCCAACACTGGCGGGGGACTGCGCGGGTGCGGTTGCGGCATCGACCGCCACCGGGGCAGCGGGGTCCTGTTCCGTCTCCGGCAACTCGGCTGCCGCAGGCTCGGGCGTTGGTTCGACGGCAGGAGGAGCAGACACCGTCTCCGGCACCGCGTCCAATTGCGGGGTCAGGGCCGCGTCACTCACTGTCACGTCTGTGTGTTGCGCCGCTTCAAGCGCCCGACGACGATCCTCGGCTTCCTTGCGCACACGCTGACGTTCGGCGCGCAAGAGATCGAAATCGACAATCACCTGATTGCCATCCTGGATCACGGGGTCGCCCCCTGCCCTGTCGGTCATATCCTGCTCCCGTCGATAAGAACGCCCTGCTCACGGGCCAGCTCGATCCGCGCCTCGCGAGCACGGGCCGCGAGGCTGACCGCCTCTTTGCGCTGATTGGTGAGCGACACGTAAAGCTTTGCTGCTTCGAGCAATTTCCGCTGCCCGGCGCGGAACTGCGCGTCAAAGATCCGGTGATTCTCGGCCAGTCGCGCGGCCACGTCCTTTGCATCGCGCACGCCGCCCTCGGCGCTTGCCGCATCATCACGGGCGCGCTGCATCTGGCGCTCGGTCTGCTCAGAGATCGCCTGCACCCGGCCTTCGGCCGCGGCGGCCTGCGCCTCGATCGACTCGATTTGCGCCTCGCGTCCAAAGATCATCACCGAGCCGCCAGTGCTGAGACCTCCGCTGACACCGGCAGCCCCGCCGCTGGCGCCCGCAGACAACTGAGGTGACAGGCTCGCACGGGCCAGATCCGCTTCGGCACGGGCACGCTCTGCCTCGGCCTTGGCGTTCAGGACCGGCAGAGCATCATTTCCAAACCCCGGAACGGCAAAGCCCGTCGGATTGGGCGGACTCGCCATTACCCCTGCGGTCAAAACGGAGAGTTGGCCGCTCGCCCCCTCAGCGGCGCGCCGCTCGGTCTGGGCATCGGCGTCTAGCGACGCAATGATCTGGTCAAGATTGGTCAGGTCAGAAGGGTTCTCGATCCCGCCCCCGACACGCCCCGCAAGAACCCGGCGGTATTCCTTCAGCCGGGTCAGGGCCGCGTTGCTGATGGCGAGCTTTTCCTCTGCTTCGGCGCGGGCGTTTTGCAAAGACAGCGCGTCTGCAATACGCTGATTTCGGGTCTGCGATAGGGCCACGGCAGCCACATCGATATCAGCCCGCGCAAAGTTGCGCTCGGCCTTCTTGCCGCCATTCCCGAACAGAACCAGATCCGTCAGAAGTGAGCCGTCTAGAACGCTGAGCCCGGTCAGAGAGATGCGCGGATCGAGCTTTGGCAGCCAGTTCTTATCGCGGGCTTTCGAGCGGAGGACCGCCGCGCGTAACTCGACGGCGGCGGGGCTCATATCGGCGGCGATAACGGCCTCGGCCAACTGCGCCTCGGAACTGCCCGAAGGCAAAACCGACCGGCGTGCCATCAACGCGTCGATGATCTCGGAATTAGCGGTCTCAGACTCGACCTTCTGCGCCTTCGCATCCGGCAGCAAACTGACGGCCTCCGGCGCTGCCGAGGCCTCTGGGGCGTCTCCGTCCTTGCCAATCATCCCGCAACCCGACACCGCCACCCCCATCCCAACGACGAGCATCAGAACAGGCCATGACGCCCCACCACGGGGGCAGGACGTCAAAGAGTTTTTAGCTGCGGCACGGCGCATCAGGTCACCAGATTTACGGTGAGATCATCGTCGATCGCCAGTTCGACATCCCCGCCCAGGTCATAGACCGCAGCGCTCTGGCCATTCAGATCGACCGTGTCGCCCGTCGCCGTCCCGCCGGTCAGGTTGGCCGTGTCATCCGCCAGACCATTCTCCTCGTTGCCGAGAACGGTGAGCCGCGTGTTGAAGCCCGCGACCTGATCCACCAGTTCCGGGGTCAGATTCAGCGTCGCCATCGACGCGAAGGACAGATCAATCGAACCTATGTCGAAGCCTGTAACATCAGCCGGATCGAGCGCCAGCTTGCCACCACCGGCTGCGTCCACTGCCATATAGGTCGTGGTGGAGTTTCCGGCCTCATCCGTCTGCGTCAGCAGCAGGTCAAGGCCTGGCCCTATCGAGCCGTTATCAAAGGAGACCACCGAGAAGCTGCCAATATCCGTTTCAGTACTAGCAATTTGCTCCACGTTGCCACTGCTGTCGATTGTCGCAACCTCCACCGTGTAATCCGGATTGTAGACAAAGGTGCTGGAAATGTTTGCATTTTCGTCGATGGTCAAAGCCTGCACCTGCACCGGGGTAGGAAGGGTGAAATCAGTTGTGAAGCAACTCTCTTCCGAAACAGTCCGCGTGTTTCCGGCCGAATCCGTCGCCGTGACAGAGATCGAGTAGGACACACCGTCCGCGATCTCTTCTCGCGGGACTTCGATCACCCATCCGCCATCGGCATCCACCGTAGCGACATAGGTAGTGGACGTCCCGCTGCTGTCCTGCAAGGTGACCTCCACCGGATCCGACCCGACTTCTGTCGTGCCACGCAGCGTGATTCCCGTCGAGGCTTCGGCTGCATTGAGCACCATATCGCCGTTTGCGTCCTCATCGGGCGGGCAGTCCACGGTCAGAGGCTCGACAACGCGATCAATCGGGACCACCGACGTCGGGCTGGTATGCGTGTTGCCAACATAGTCTGTGGCTTCGACAGAGATTTCCAGTTCGCTTGCATCAGCCGGGATCGCTTCGGGCGGAATCTGCACCGACCACGTGCCATCGGGGTTCACGTCAGCGACCAGGTCCATGCCACTGACGGTGACAATCACCTCGGTATCGCCCGGCTCCGTCGTCCCTTCGAGCAGGAAGCCTTCGCGCGCCTCAGCCGCGTTGACGATGTCGTCACCGGCAACCGGTACTGAAATACCAACTTCCGTCAGAACGTCGATCGGTACGAGGCGTGATGCCTCCGCCGTCCGGCCGTCATCCGTGGATGCGCTGACCACCACTTCGGGACCCGGGATCGCACCGTCGCTGTCCAGATACTCCGGCGGCAGCACACCACGGGGGAAGGTCACCTCGTAACGACCAGTATCATCGGCAACAGCCGTGAGTTCTGCTCCGAGGAACGCGACCACAACGTCGGCTCCCGCTTCGGTCACACCGGTAAAGCGAATCCCGCCATCCTCGGTAACCTCAGCATTGTTCAGGATGCCATCCTCGCGACCCGTCGGCTCGACCGTAACGGCCAACGTGCCAATCGGCGGTTCCGGCGGATTACCGGGATCTGAAATCGGCACCGTCATTGTTTCCGAAGACGACGTATTACCCACGTAGTCGGTTGCGATCACCGTCACATCTACGGAATCTGCGTCCTCCGGAATGGCAGAGGCCGGGATGTCAACGGACCAGGTTCCGTCCTCTGCGACGTCGGCCACCAGCTCGGTGCCATTGAAGTCGACCACGACACTGGTATCGCCAGGCTCGGTTTCGCCCGTGATCTGAAAGCCGTCCGTGAGTTCATCGCCATCGATCACATCGTTGCCTGCAATCGGCTCGGAAATGCTTACCTCGGTCAGCACGTCGATCGGCACCAACGCAGACGTCTCGGCCGTACGCCCATCCTCGGTTGAGGCACGGACGACCACTTCGGGGCCCGGTATTGCGCCATCGCTGTCCAGGTATTCCGGCGGCAGAACATCGCGTGGGAAGGTCACGTCGTAAAGACCGTTCTCATCGGCAACCGTCGTGATCTCCTGACCTTCGAACAGCACAACAACGTCAGCACCGGCCTCAGTCACGCCGGTAAAGCGGATGCCACCATCTTCGGTCACTTCGGCATTGTTCAGAATGCCGTCTTCGCGACCGGTCGGATCAACCGTAACAGTCAGCTCAGCGATGATATCGCCGGGACCGTCGCCATCGCCGTTGTCATCATCGTCGTCATCATCGTCGTCATCGTCGTCATCATCATCGTCGTCCAGCGCCGCAGCTGCACCGGCAAGCAACAGCAGGCCCCCGGCGAGCATGGCAGGATCAAGCTGGAACGGCACAGCGACCGGAGCCAGGACTTCTTCGTAGAAAATCAGGTTGTCGATGGTGCTAAACTTCGAGGTCGTGTCCATCACCTGATAGCCAACGTCGATTGGCCCATCCGTGAGCCCACCGTACAGCTCGACCATCTGGGCCTCGCCACCAGCGCTGAGGTACAGTTCACCTTCGCCCGATGCGGAAAAGAAGTTGTCGATGTAGATCACATCGCCATTGGTAAGTTCCACAACAAGGGTCGACCCGTCGCGGCTGTAGGACGCGACATTCGCCTGTCGCAGGTTCAGAGAAACCTTTCCGCCATCCGGTCTGAAAATACGATCTCCATTGAGAACGACTCCATCAGCCGCAGGTATGCCGGGCTGAACGACTCTGTAATTGATACTTTGCATAACGCTCTCCAGCTGCCTCACAGGCACTTCATGACCGAGCACCTTTCGTCAACGTTAGCTCAATCTGGAATTCAATAAAAGGTATAATTATCAATACGCTAAGACGCACAATTCAACCTTATTAGTGCCGCACGGAAGACACAATCCCGTCATATTTCGCGAAATCGAAAGGATTTTTCTGCCAACGAGGGGAGCGCGACCTGCCAGCGGCGTCACAATTCAACACATTCGAGACATAATGTGACGCGCAATTGCCACGTGCTCAAAAATAGAGTGACTCCGGGAGGTTACATCTTTTGCGCGTCTTCCTTGCGAGATCGTACGCGCTGAGATCTGCGGCGACCGGTAATGGTCTAAGGCCAGAGGCTCAGAACACACGGCTCATGCAGGACCCAACCGACCGTTTTGTCCGTGGGGCGTCGGCCATTACCTCTGCACCGAGATCTCGTCCCAGGCGGCGTTAATGGCCATCATCCTGCTTTCCGCGAGACGAACCGCTTCCTCGGGGACACCACGGGCGATCATCCGGTCGGGATGATGCTCGGACACCAGACGCTTCCACGCCGCGCGAATATCATTGAGCGGTGTATCAGGCGTCACCCCCAGAACCGCGTACGGATCCGGCTCGGCGTCGGGCACAAACCTGGCCCGGATCGCCTGAAAGGTCGCGCTCTGCAGGCCAAAGATCTCGCTGATTGCCGCGATAAAGGCGTCTTCGTCGGGGTGATACTCGCCATCCGCCATCGCGATGTGAAACAGCCCCTCGACGAGATCCGCGAGGGTATCGGACCCGCGACCAAACATCCGCGCAATCCGCTCGGCATAGGCCTCAAAGCCCGCCACGTCCTGACGGGCGAGATTGTAGACCTTCGCAGCGGACGCCTCCGCTTCGGGTGGGATATAGAATATCTCCCGAAACGCGGTGACCTCGTCCCGGGTCACCTGCCCGTCCGCCTTGGCCATCTTGGCGCCCAGTGCGATGGCAGCGATGGTAAAGCCCACGGTCTTTTCCGGGGCCCTCAGGACGCCGAAGACCTCCGACAGACCTTCGCCATCCCTCAGAGCGCTCAGCGCGGCGGTGATACGGGTCCAGATGGACATGGGGTCTCCCTGCCGTTGTGAAGCCGTCTGCCCCACCCAGTCGGTGTCAACTCAGCCGCAACTGGCCGTCGAGGATCTTCAGCCCCGCTTCGGTCGCAATCTCGGCGCGGAGATGCGGCGCCGCGGCCTTATGGAATTCCAGATTGTGGATTTGCGTCAGTCGCGGCCAGGTGGCACGGACATCATCAATCTCCGGGTGCTCGACCAACAATCGTTGCAACGTAAATCCCGTGTCCGGCATCAGGTCGCTCGCTTTGACGCCGTGCCAGTGCAGGAGCGCCGGTATCGCCCCATCATAAGGCATCTCACCGGTGGTCGTCAGCGCCATATCCCAGCTCAGTGATCCCCGCGTCAGATGTGCCACATGCCCCATGCCCAAAGGGGCTTCGGCCATGGCGCGGGTCATGTCCTGCGCGCGCACTGCCCAGTAGCGCAGCTGAGGCGGTCCCTGGAAGTTATCCAGATCGAACCAGCGTGGACGATCCGGTTTGGGGGCGTTTGGATCAATGGCAAGGATCTCCAGATAGGCGGAGGGGCCCAGAGACAAAACCCGGTTATGGGTCCCCATATAGGGATGATGCCCGCCCTGATGGGGGGTCACGCCCAGCGCCTCTTCGACGGCGTGAACGCCAGCCTCAAGGGTTTCTGCCACCACAACGAGATGATCGATTTCCATCCGACGCGCTCCTTCAGTCTGTATACAGACTGGGCCTTTGGCCGCAGCGTGTCGAGGGGGCCTGACACTTTTTTCTGTCAAAACGCGACAACCTGCGGTCAGATCCTGGCGGGGAGGACCTGACCATGAAAACCCGCATCGCGCTTCTGCAGGAATCCGGACTGCCGCGCCCCTATGACCGGTCCCGGCCGCTCAGGATCATCGAGGCGGAGCTTGACCCGCCCGGCCCCGGAGAACTGATGGTGCGCATCGTGGCGGCGGGGCTGTGCCATTCGGACCTTTCGGTGATCAATGGCGACCGCGCGCGGGACCTGCCCGTGGCCCTTGGGCATGAAGCCTCGGGCGTCGTTGAGTTGGTTGGCCCCGGTGTGACCCGCTTTGCTCCCGGCGATCCGGTGGTGCTGGTCTTTGCCCCCGGTTGCGGGCGGTGCCTGCCTTGCGCCGAGGGCCGCCCAGCCCTCTGTGAACCCGCGGCAGAGGCGGCGGGATCGGGCACGCTCATGTCCGGCGCGCGGCGGATCCGCGTCGCAGGCCAGCCGGTGAACCACCATATCGGCGTCTCGGCCTTTTCCGACCGGGTGGTGATCGGCGAGGGCTCCGCGGTGCGCGTCGACCCCGACGTGCCGCTGGAGGATGCCGCGCTGCTGGGCTGCGCTGTGCTGACCGGAGCGGGCTCGGTGCTGAACGCGGGCGCCCTGCGCACCGGCGAAGCCTGCGCCATCGTGGGCCTCGGGGGCGTGGGGCTGGCAGGGCTGATGGCGGCGCGGGCAGCCGGGGCGCATCCGCTGATCGCTGTGGACCCGGCGGAGGAAAAACGCGGCCGGGCGCTGGAGCTTGGCGCGACCCACGCGGTGAACCCGCTCGCACCGGGCGCTCTGGACCAGATCCGGGGTCTGACGGGCGGCGGTGTGCATCTGGCAGTGGAACTGGCGGGCTCGGCTCCTGCCCTGCGCTTTGCATGGGATGCGACGCGGCGCGGCGGACGGGTGGTCACAGGCGGCCTGCCCCACCCCGCGCAAGAGCTTAGCCTGTCTGCCGCCGAGCTGACCGTCAGCGAAAAGACCCTGAGGGGCGCCTATATGGGCTCCTGCGTGCCGACCCGGGACATTCCTCGCTTTGCCGCGCTGATGACCTCCGGCGCGCTCCCGGTCGGCGAACTCGTGACCCACCGCCTGCGTCTCGATCAGATCAATGAGGGATTTGAGCGACTGGCCTCAGGCGATGCGATCCGTCAGCTTGTCTTGTTTGACGATTCAGGCCCCTGACGCAACGCCCCGTGGGCAAAGGCGAGCTTGGCCCGGACCTGTGGCGTCAGCACGAAGGGATAAAGATCGGGCAGATCCATGGCGCGGTTCAGGTGGTTACCCGCGATGCTGACCTCTACCGCATGGGCGAGCATGGCGCCCGCATTCAGATCCGCGTAGGCGTCATACACCCCCTCGGGCAGGCCCGGCACCCGCATCCCCGCGGCGAGGGCGCTGTCCAGCAGATCCACCAGATGCAGCAAATGAGCGATGGTCTCCGCCCAGTCCTCATGGGGGTGTGCGGTGGCATAGGCAGAGATATGGGTCCCCCCCGGATCGCGAGGGCTGGCGTAGTGCGCCGACAACGCCGCCCCGTAATCCGCCCGCTCATCGCCGAAGATCGCGCGGAACGCTTCGGGGAAACCATCCCGCTCTGCTGCCAGCCGGTCAAAGAGGTAGTGAGCCATCTCGTGACGCATATGCCCCAGCATGGTGCGGTAAAGCTCGCCGAATTCGGCGCGACGCTGCACCAGAACGGGTTCGGAGGCCTCAGTAACGTTGATGGTGATCACGCCTGACGCATGCCCCATAACCACGTTGGCCGGGCCAGATCGGGTCTCTTCCGACAACAGATGAAATACGGGGCGCGGTCCGGCATCCGCGTCGGTGCACCACCCCCACCGGGCAAGACCCGCGAGCATCCAGCGCTTGGCCTGCTCGGTGGCGCTCCACAGGCGCAGGTTGTCTCCGGCGGTCAGGTCCGGCACCGTCCGCGTCATGGCGCAGGAGCGGCACAGCCCCCGCCTGTCATCGCGCCAGTCACAAGCGATCCGGGTGCGGTTCGCACAGGTGGACCCGGCGACCTCGACCATCTGGCGATCCGGGTCGAAAGCGACCGCCTGCCCGCAGCGACACTGGAGATTGCCGAAATAGAGACGCGCGCCACAGGTTGGGCAGCGGAAGATTTGCACTGGAGACACCTCGAAACAAGAGAGACAGGCGCCGGGATTCCGGCACCTGCCTTTGACGCAGGCCCCAAGAGGCCGATGTCAGGCCGCGCTGTCTTTGCGCGCGTTCCGGATCAGTTGCAACACCTCCGACGCGGCCTTCGGGATATTGGTGCCAGGACCGAAGATCGCCGCGACACCCGCCTCTTTCAGCGCATCGTAATCCCGCGCCGGGATCACGCCGCCGCAGATGACGAGGATATCGTCAGCCCCCTGCTCGCGCAGCGCCTGAACCAGTTTGGGCGCGTTGGTCATGTGACCGGCTGCCTGACTGGACAGGCCAATCACGTGGACATCGTTATCCACCGCATCCTGCGCGGCCTCTTCGGGCGTCTGGAAGAGCGGCCCCACATCCACGTCAAAGCCGATATCGGCGAAGGCGGTGGCGATGACCTTGGCGCCCCTGTCGTGGCCATCCTGCCCGACCTTCACGACCAGCATCCGGGGACGGCGGCCCTCTTCCTCAGCGAAGCTTTCGACATCCTTCTGGATCTGCGCATAGCCCTCGTCACCCTCGTAGGCGGCGCCGTAGACGCCCGAGAGCGTCCGCACCTCGGCACGGTGACGGCCAAAGACACTCTCCATCGCATCAGAGATCTCGCCGACCGTGGCGCGTGCCCGGGCGGCCTCGACGGCCAGCCCAAGCAAGTTGCCGTCCCCCTTCGCGCCCTCAACCAGCGCGTCGAGCGCAGCCTGACAGGCGGCGGCGTCACGACCGGCCCGGATCTCGTTCAGGCGTTTGATCTGGCTGTCGCGTACGCCCGCATTGTCGATCACCCGGATATCGAGGTCGTCCTCCTGCGCCAGACGGAACTTGTTGACGCCGACAATCACCTCTTCGCCCCGGTCGATCCGGGCCTGCTTGGCGGCGGCGGCTTCCTCGATGCGCAGCTTCGGCATACCGCTCTCGACGGCCTTCGTCATGCCGCCCAGCGCGTCCACCTCGGCCATCAGGGCCCGGGCGGACTCGATGAGATCAGAGGTGAGCTTTTCCACGTAATAGGAGCCCGCCAGCGGATCGACCACATCCGTCACGCCGGTCTCGTTCTGCAGGATCAGCTGGGTGTTCCGGGCGATGCGGGCAGAGAAATCTGTGGGCAGCGCAATGGCCTCGTCGAAAGAGTTCGTGTGCAGTGACTGGGTGCCGCCCAGCACCGCGCTCATCGCCTCATAAGCGGTGCGCACGATGTTGTTATAGGGGTCCTGCTCCGCGAGGCTTACGCCCGAGGTCTGGCAGTGGGTGCGCAGCATCTTCGAGCGCTCATTCTGCGCGCCCATCTCGGTCATGATCTCGTGCCACAGGAAACGCGCGGCCCGGAGCTTGGCGGCCTCCATGAAGAAATCCATGCCAATGGCAAAGAAGAAGGACAGCCGCCCGGCGAACTTATCCACATCCATGCCACGGGCGATGGCGGTGCGGACGTATTCCTTGCCGTCAGCGAGGGTAAATGCCAGCTCCTGAACAAGGTTCGCGCCCGCTTCCTGCATGTGGTAGCCGGAAATCGAAATCGAGTTAAAACGCGGCATCTCCCGCGCCGTGTAGTCGATGATATCGGCCACGATCCGCATCGACGGTTCCGGCGGATAGATATAGGTGTTGCGGACCATGAACTCCTTCAGAATATCGTTCTGAATGGTGCCCGAGAGTTGCGCGCGATCCACGCCCTGCTCTTCACCCGCGACGATGAAGCTCGCCAGAACCGGGATTACCGCGCCGTTCATGGTCATCGAGACGGAAATGTCGCCCAGTGGAATGCCGTCAAAGAGAATTTTCATATCCTCGACGGAATCGATGGCAACGCCCGCCTTGCCCACATCGCCCTCGACCCGCTCATGGTCGCTGTCATAGCCCCGGTGCGTCGCCAGATCGAAGGCCACAGACACGCCCTGCTGCCCCGCCTCCAGCGCGCGGCGGTAAAAGGCGTTCGACTCCTCCGCCGTGGAAAAGCCCGCATATTGGCGGATCGTCCAGGGGCGACCCGCATACATCGTGGATTTCACGCCCCGGGTGAAGGGCGCCTCTCCGGGGGTGGACCCCATATGCTCCAGACCCTCCGCGTCAGCGGCGGTGTAGAGCGGCTTGCGGCTGATCCCTTCGGGCGTGTCGCGGGTCAGCTCCGACAAGGGGCGTCCGCGAAGTTCCTTTTCAGCCCGTGTGTTCCAGTCGCTCATACCAGCTCTCCTTAATCTGCCGCGGCATCCTGCCCGAAGGGCGTCTTGCCTCTTCGCATCCGCAGTGTGAGCGCCTAGATAGAGGGCATGACTGCGAAACACGTTCTCCATATGCTTGTCGTTGTAGCGAGCATTTTCGGGCCTGTCCCCTTGTTAGCGCAAGAGAGTGCAGCATCAAATGCTGCGGCACAGCAAAATCAGGCTGAGGGCAGTGCCGTTGCACGCTGGCAGGCCGATAAAACAACGATTTTCAGCGCCGACGAGGTGGTGCTGGAAGATTTCAAATGGATTGCACGGCCGCTGATCGTGTTCGGCCAGTCCCCGGTTCAACCGGCCTTCATCGAGCAGATGGAGTATATCGCCGACCGCATCGACGATCTGGCGCGCCGGGATGTGATCGTGATCAGCGACAGTGATCCAGCGTCAAAAACGGCCATCCGGGAGAAATTCCGTCCCCGCGATTTTCAACTGACGCTGGTCGGAAAGGATGGCGCGATCAAGCTGCGCAAGCCCTTCCCCTGGCATGTCCGTGAGATCGGGCGCAGCATCGACAAGATGCCCATACGCCAGCGCGAGATCCGCGAGGGGCGCTAGCCCCCGTGGCTGCGGTCATAGGGGGACGGGGCTGGCTCCTGCCACCCGTCCAGCACCTCATCCGCAGGCTTCAAGACCACCATCTCCAGCGGGTAGCAGGGCGCGGTATCGCTCGAATGCTCTGACCCGCAATCACCCCCCGGACAGGCAGAAAGCACGGCGAGCAGGTCAATTTCGGCCAGAAGATCCAGATGATCGCCGGGGCGAACCGGGCTTGCCTTCATAAAATACTGGCCCGTGTCGCGTGTGAAACCGGTACACATAAAGACGTTCAGCACATCATGAACATGGGTCTCGGCCTCATGCAGCGGCATCCCGGTCGCGTTCGAGAGCGCACGGGTCAGGTTCGAGTGACAGCAATGATGGTAATCGCGCCCCGAGAGGAGCCGCCCGGTGTAGGGATCGCAGCGTGTGCCGATCACGTCGTGGACCCGCCCGCCCCATTCGTCCACGCCATACCAATTCAGGCTGTCGTCCACGATCATTGCCATGGGTCTAAGATAAGGGAAGCAACTCCAGAGCCGGTCGCCTGTCGTGACATGACTGCCATGAAGCGCCCGGGTCTTCCCGGAATAGAATCGCTCGCTCAGGTTCTCTTGAGCAAAGAGGTTCAGGTCGCCCACCTGCGGGCCATCCACCGAAAGAATTCTCAAGACATGGCCGCGCGGCACCCGGATCGAGGACCCGTCACGGGGCGGCACGCGGGTTCTGGCGATCTCAGTCAGATCGTCCCGCACACGTTGCGTGCGGGACGGATCGGGTTGCGGCAGCGTTTCAGTCGGGTAACAGATGACCGGCTCCACAGCCCGGCGCGCCGCCGCATCGGGCGGCGCGGACCTGTCGTGTTCAGGTCGGCGCATCGCAGATCTGCTGCCCGTTCGCATCGAGCAACGCGATGCCGGTCAGCACCTGTTCCTCGGGCACGGCTTCGAGCGCCAACCCGTAGCAGCCATTGGCGTCGCGGATCAGAAAATGGGGGTCCACCCCCTGCGGCAGAGCGGCCAGCGCTTCGGGGGAGATGTTTTTCAACAGGGTCGGGTCTTCTTCTTCGAGCTGAGGCAACACACAGCCGCTCAGGCTGACCGTTGCGACCAGCATCATCCCCAGTTTGCGCATGGATTTTCTCCGTCATTCATTGGTCGGCGGACGCTAGCAAAGCCCGACAGGCAGTCAAGCTGAGCGGGGAGAATTAACCATCTCAACCGCTATGGGTGGCAGAATGGCCGCGCTTTGACGCGGCATCACGTCTGACCAAGGGTCATGCTAGCGCTTTCAACCTGCGACCGGGTGACATATATAGTCCCCGAAACAAACACATGAGGATGTCATGAGCGACAACAGGCACGAGTCCGACGTCGCCTTTATCAAGGCGCTTGCGGAAATGCTGAAAGACAACGATCTCAATGAGATCAGGGTCAAGCGTGACTATGCCGAGGACGACTCGCTCGATGTCCGTGTATCGAAAGGCGGGGTCATGATGGCCCCGGTGCAGGCCGCTCCTGTTGCCACTGCCCCCGCGGCCTTGCCAGTTGCTGCGGAAGCACCGCGTGCCGCCGCCCCCGAAGCTCCGGTTGCCGACCCGGCCAGCGATCCGGGCGCCGTGCCCTCCCCCATGGTAGGCACCGCCTATCTGTCCCCCGAACCCGGCGCCGCAGCGTTTGTGAAGGTCGGCGACAGCGTCAGCGAGGGCGATACGCTGCTGATCGTCGAAGCCATGAAAACCATGAACCACATCGCCGCGCCGCGCTCTGGCACCGTGTCGAAGATCCTTGTCGAGGACGGCGCGCCGGTGGAATATGGCGCGCCCCTCATGATCCTCACCTGAGGCCCGCGATGTTTGACAAAATTCTGATCGCCAATCGCGGCGAAATCGCGCTCCGGGTCATCCGCGCCGCCCGCGAGATGGGCATCCGCACGGTGGCGGTGCATTCGACCGCCGACGCGGACGCCATGCACGTGCGCATGGCTGACGAAAGCGTTTGCATCGGTCCGCCCTCCGCGGCCCAGAGCTATCTGAACTTCCCGGCCATCATTGCCGCCTGTGAGGTCACGGGCGCACAAGCCATCCATCCGGGCTATGGCTTCCTCTCCGAGAACGCGAATTTCGTGCAGATCGTCGAGGATCACCAGCTGACGTTCATCGGCCCGACGGCGGAGCACATCCGTATAATGGGCGACAAGATCACGGCGAAAGACACCATGAAGGCGCTCGGCGTGCCCTGTGTGCCGGGATCCGAGGGCGGCGTGCCGGATCTGGAAACAGCCCGCAAGGTCGGCGCCGAGATCGGCTTTCCGCTGATCGTCAAAGCCACTGCCGGCGGTGGTGGGCGCGGCATGAAGCTCGCTAGGACCGCCGCAGATCTCGACAGCGCCTTTCAGACCGCCCGCGCCGAAGCCAAGGCCGCCTTTGGCAATGACGAGGTGTATCTGGAGAAATACCTCGGAAAGCCGCGCCATATCGAGGTCCAGGTCTTTGGCGATGGCAAAGGCAACGCGGTGCATCTGGGCGAACGGGATTGTTCGCTCCAGCGACGTCACCAGAAGGTGTTCGAAGAGGCCCCCGGCCCCGCGATCACCCCTGAGCAGCGCGCGGAAATCGGTCGGGTCTGTGCCGATGCTGTGGCCCGGATCAACTATGCCGGCGCAGGCACCATCGAGTTCCTTTATGAGAATGGCGAGTTTTTCTTCATCGAGATGAACACCCGCCTGCAGGTGGAACATCCGGTAACCGAGGCGATCTTTGGCGTCGATCTAGTGCGGGAACAGATCCGTGTGGCCGCGGGCCTGCCCCTCTCGTTCAATCAGGACGATCTGAAGATCAACGGTCACGCCATCGAAGTACGAATCAACGCCGAGAAACTGCCGAATTTCAGCCCGTCACCGGGCAAGATCACCCAATATCACGCTCCGGGCGGGCTGGGAGTTCGGATGGATTCGGCGCTTTATGACGGCTACTCCATCCCGCCCTATTACGACAGTCTGATCGGCAAGCTGATTGTCCACGGCCCCGACCGCCCCGCCGCTCTGGCGCGGCTAAAGCGGGCTTTGGGCGAGCTGATCGTTGATGGCGTGGACACCACAGTGCCCCTGTTCCATGCCCTGCTGGAGGAAGACGCCGTCCTGACCGGCGACTACACGATCCACTGGCTGGAGCACTGGCTGGAGCAGAACCTGGCGTGAGTTCCCGGGCGCTCACGCCCGAACTGGTGCTCGGCGCCTATGCGCAGGGCATCTTTCCCATGTCTGACAGTCGGGACGATCCGGAGATTTTCTGGGTCGACCCCCAATATCGCGGCGTCCTTCCCATGGACGGGCTTCGCATCTCTCGCTCCCTCCGGCGTCACATCCGCCAAGGGTCGCATCAGGTCAGTTTCAACCGGGCCTTTGAGGCCGTTGTTGCGGGTTGTGCAGACCGTCCGGAGACATGGATCAGCGACCCTATCGCCGCTCTGTACAGTGATCTCCACCGTGCCGGCTATGCGCACTCTATCGAGGTTTGGGCTGACAGCCGCCTCGTGGGAGGGGTCTACGGCGTGGTCCTCGGCGGAGCATTCTTCGGCGAATCGATGTTCTCAAAGGAGACCAACGCGTCCAAGTTGGCATTGGTCTACCTCATGGATCGGCTAAGGCAGGGCGGGTTTGTCCTGTTCGACACCCAGTTCATCACACCACATTTGCAGAGCATGGGCGGCGTCGAAATCCCACGAAGTTCCTATCGCCACCAACTGAGTGAAGCCTTGAAGCGACAAGCGGTGTTCTCAACTGTGTCGCCAGACAGCCCGGATCAGGTTCTGCAGCGCATGACCCAAACATCATAGCGTGGATGCTCCAGCGCGTTTAGCGCAGGCGATTCGGCGACCATCCAACCCTGAAAACGTAGCTCCGCGATATCGACTTCAGAGATTTTCAAATAGGCAAAGGCGTTACCCGACGGGTTATTCACCGGGTAGCGGCAGTCTCCCACGGTGACGCTGAGACGCCCGACTTCAACGGTCGCGCCTACCGGGACTTCGTAATCGCCCACCTGCCCGGTCAGCTTATCCAGACCCCGCAGCACTGCAGCCCGACCAGACGCGACACGCGCGCGGGTCTCGGTGGTCACAACGCCTTCATCCAGAAATTCGTCAAGGTTTTGATCGAGAACCAGGGCATCATCCGAACGCTCAACGCCGAACAGGTCTTCAGCACCCGGAATCACCTCAGTCTCCTGCGCATCCAGAGGAAGCGCCAAGAACGCCGCCACCCCCAGAGCACCGAGGCCCAAGCGCTTCATTCGGGGCTCCACGCCTCGTAATCCTTGCGCTCCACCGGATCGGCACGGCGGATAGATCCTGCGGGCGCATAGGCCTGCGCGGTGCCGGTGAGGTTGGGCAAATGGGGCTTTTCCCAAGGCTTATGCTCCAGAGGACGCTTCGTCGGAGGTTCGTCCCAAGTGTGATGCAGCCAACCATGCCAGTCGGGGCTCACCCGGCTCGCTTCAGCCTCACCGGAGAAGATCACCCAGCGGCGGCCCTCTTCCGATGTGTAATAGGTGTTGCCGGCCTCGTCCTCACCGACCTTCGTACCCTTGCGCCGCGTGTAAAGCAGCGTGTTCAGCGTGGCGCCGTTCCACCACGTCACTGCCTGAAGAATACGATGTCCAAGACCCATGATGCTCTCCGCTTCTGCACGCCCGATATGCCGCAAGCGGCGGCGGAGGTCCAGCACCAGAGGCGCCCTGACGCGAATTTCGCAGTTCAGCGCGGCAGGCGTGCGGTGACCTCGATCTCGATGAGCATCTCGGGTTCCTGCAACCCCGCGACGATCATTGTAGCGGCGGGGCGGATTTCGTCGAAAACCGCGGAGGTCACCGGCCAGCAGCGCGGCCAAAGGGCGGCGTCGGGGAGGATATAGCGGACGCGGACCACATCCTTTACCCCTGCCCCCGCCTCCGCAAGCGCCCGGGCGATGGTGTTCAGAGCGTTACGACACTGATCCTCAACGGCCTCCGGCATCTCCATCGTTGCGTAATCATAGCCCGTAGTCCCGGACACAAAGACCCAACCATCAGACACAACAGCCCGGCTGTAGCCAATTTGCGCCTCGAAAGGCGATCCGGTGGAAATCCGCGTCATTCCGCCTCCACGAAAAAGGGCCCCGAAGGGCCCCTGATTTCGCTCATGTCAACCAGCCGAGGCACTCTCGGGTTGATCGGCGTAAATGATCAAAGGTGCCGCGCTGGACGTCGCCGCCTCGTCGTTCACTACCACCTCGTTCACACCATCCTGACCGGGAAGTTCGAACATGGTATTGAGGAGAATATCCTCAAGGATCGAGCGCAGGCCACGCGCGCCGGTCTTGCGCTCGATGGCGCGCTTGGCGATGGCGGTGAGAGCCTCTTCGGTAAAGGTCAGCTTGACATCCTCAAGCTCGAAGAGCCGCTGGTATTGCTTAACCAGCGCGTTTTTCGGCTGGGTCAGGATCGTCACCAAGGCATCTTCGTCGAGATCCTCAAGCGTGGCGATGACCGGCAGACGGCCAACAAATTCCGGGATCAGCCCGAATTTCAGCAGATCTTCGGGTTCGAGGTCATGCAGCGCTTCGCCGATGCCCTTGTCTTCGGCATCCTTTACGTCGGCACCAAACCCGATAGCCGACCCCTTGCCCCGCTGGCCGATGATCTTTTCCAGCCCGGCGAAGGCACCGCCGCAGATGAACAGGATATTCGTCGTGTCCACTTGCAGGAATTCCTGCTGCGGATGCTTGCGGCCGCCCTGCGGCGGAACGGAGGCCACGGTACCCTCCATGATCTTCAGGAGCGCCTGCTGCACCCCTTCGCCCGACACATCACGGGTGATCGAGGGGTTGTCGGATTTGCGGGTGATCTTATCGACCTCGTCGATATAGACGATACCGCGCTGAGCCCGCTCGACATTGTACTCGGATGCCTGCAGGAGCTTGAGGATGATGTTCTCCACATCCTCGCCCACATAGCCTGCTTCGGTGAGCGTGGTCGCGTCCGCCATGGTGAACGGCACATCAAGTATCCGGGCAAGCGTCTGTGCCAGAAGCGTTTTACCGCACCCGGTGGGGCCGATCAGCAGGATATTCGACTTGGCCAGTTCGATATCCGTCTTACCAGCCTGATTGAGGCGCTTGTAATGGTTGTGGACGGCGACGGACAGAACCCGCTTCGCCATCCGTTGACCGATGACGTAATCGTCAAGGACGTCGCAGATTTCGCGTGGCGTCGGAACCCCGCCTTCGGAGGATTTCAGCCCCGCCGATTTCGCCTCTTCGCGAATGATATCCATGCACAGCTCGACGCATTCATCGCAGATGAACACGGTCGGACCGGCAATGAGCTTACGCACCTCATGCTGACTCTTGCCGCAGAAAGAGCAGTAGAGCGTGTTCTTGCTGTCCCCGGTAGTGTTGGCCATGGCAATTCCCTCGGGGCGACGATGCCCCTCATCTATCTGTGATATCCGCCGGTCCCGAAAGTCTAGGACGGGACCGGCAGGGCCGCAATCGCAAAAACCACGGCTTTCGCGCAGGACGGGCCGTTAGTCTGCGGCCTCGCGGTCTTTCCGGTCGGCCACGATCTCATCGATCAGGCCCCAGTTCTTTGCATCTTCGGCGGACATGAAGTTGTCCCGCTCCAGCGCATTCTGCACTGTCTCAAGGTCCTGACCCGTGTGCTTCACGTAGATCTGATTCAGGCGATCCTTCAGCTTCTGGGTCTCCTGAGCGTGGATCATAATGTCCGTCGCCTGACCCTGATAGCCGCCGGACGGCTGGTGCACCATGACCCGGCTATTGGGCAGCGAGAAGCGCATGCCCGGCTCCCCGGCGGCCAGCAGCAGCGAGCCCATGGAGGCCGCCTGCCCGATGACCAAAGTCGAAACCTTCGGCCGCACGTACTGCATCGTGTCGTAAATCGACAGCCCGCTGGTCACCACGCCACCCGGCGAGTTGATGTACATGGAGATCTCTTTTTTCGGGTTCTCGGCCTCAAGATGCAGCAACTGCGCCACGATCAGGCTGGACATCCCGTCATGGACGGGGCCCGAGAGAAAAATAATACGCTCCTTCAGGAGGCGGGAGAAAATGTCATAGGCTCGCTCGCCACGGCTGGTCTGCTCGACAACCATGGGGACGAGGGTGTTCATGTAATGCTCGTAAGGGTCGTGCATTGACCGGGCCTTTCCTGTGCCTGAGGCGGGGTTCCACAGTCCTAGACCGGGCAGATGGGGGCCGCAAGACCACCCCGACCAGAGACTTTAGACTTTGCGTGAACCGGCTATATGGGGAGTCATGAAGATTTTGCCAACCCGACAGGCCGGGCTCGACCGGCTCATGGAATTCGTGCCCCGGGCAGGCGTCGCTTACACTCAGCGGCGCAACGATGACCTGCCCGGCCATCCTCATGTCTCAAGCCTGTCTCCGTGGATCCGGCGCCGAATGGTGACCGAGCCCGAGGTGATCCGGGCCACCCGCCTTCCCCATGGCAAAGCTGCAAATAAATTCATCGACGAGGTTTTCTGGCGCCTGTATTTCAAGGGCTGGCTGGAACGCCGCCCCGGTATCTGGACCGCGTACCGCGCCGATCTGGCGCAGTTTACTAATCGACTCGCGACCGAAGCGGGTCTGTGCCAGTCCTGGGAGGCCGCGTGTTCCGGACAAACAGGCATCGACTGTTTCGACCATTGGGCACGTGAGTTGGTCGAGACGGGCTATCTGCACAACCACGCCCGGATGTGGTTCGCGTCCATCTGGATTTTCACACTGCGCCTGCCGTGGCAGCTCGGGGCAGACTTTTTCCTCCGCCACCTTCTGGATGGCGACCCGGCCTCTAATACTCTCTCGTGGCGCTGGGTTGCGGGGCTGCACACGCAGGGCAAGCACTACCTCGCCCGCGCCGACAACATCGCGCGCCATTCGGGCGGACGATTTGACCCCCACGGACAGCTGAACGAGGACGCGGAGCCACTGAACGGTCCCCCTCACCCTGCGCTCCTCCCCGTCCCCACCGGCGACGGCATACCGCAGGATGGACGGATCGGTTTGATGCTGCATCTCGACGATCTCTGCCCCTACGAATTGCCCGCCCACGCGGACAGCATCGCCACGCTCGACTTTTACGCTGAGCGTTCACCATGGGAAACTGCACCACAGGTCCGCGCCTTCGACGCGGGCGCTCTGGCTGATGCGAGAAACCGTTTCGGCACCGACACCACCCTGACGGCCGCTGAGGACGTCAGGCGGTGGGCTGAAGACTTGGATCACATCATCACGCCCTACGCCCCTGTGGGTCCAGTCGCCGAAACACTTGATACTCTTTCAGCTCAGGTCCAGACCCCGATCCGCCGAATACTTCGCCCTCTTGATCAAGCCGCCTGGCATAGATCGACCAAAGGGTTCTTCGTTTTCAAAAGGCAGATCCCGGGCCTGTTGGTGATGATCGATGAGATGGCTCCGACAACCTGAAATGCGTGGATGGAGTAAACCTTCCGCGCAGCAGTGATTTGATGCATCGCAGAGGAAGAACTCCTATCAGAGACAACCGAGTCAAAATCACAGGCCCCGTTGACAGCAAAAGCGGTGGTGGCTGGGATCGACTGGAATGGTCGGTACCGGATTCTGTGACCTCGTGCCGCAGGCAGAAGACCCTGACGGTGCAAGCACCCCTATCGCCGCGAAGATTGCCCCCTAAACCTGATCATGAAAGTGATGTTTTTTCCGCCTCCGTCCATTGGGCTCGAACCGATGGCGCCTCAATTGGCAATACCGAGCGACACTAACAATGCCGCAAGGTCGATCTCGCTATAGTCTCCGCCACATTGTGAGCGCTCGGTAAACCCGGCCTAACGCGTTCCGTGGGAGCCAGCTAAGTGTCCACCATTGATAGTGGACACTTAGGGGCATTCTATAGCAAGCGAAAGAAACGGTTTTGGGCTGACGAAGAGAAGCGCGAGATTGCGCGCAGGCGACGACGCCGGGGATGTCGGTTGCGCAAGTGGCGCGGCGGTATGCGGTCAATGCGAACCTAATTTTCAAATGATTGAAGGACCCGCGTTTTGCATCAGAGGCGGAAGGCACGTTTGAAGGTGCCGTGTTTCTGCCTGTCGAGATTGAAGGGGATGCCGCTTACGACGGCATTTCCAACGATGCGCCAATGATCAGCCCCACTTGAGTGGTCCAATTTGATTGTGAGTGCATGACGGGCCTCCGGTCCATCGTGACGACGGTTTCCGGAGCCGGTGGGCGGTAGTATCCGTCTTGGTCAAGCGGAGCGTTCATCCCATTTTCGGCCGTCACGCAACAGGGCGTTGGCGAGCAGGATGAGTTTGCGCATGACTGCCGTGATGGCGAGTTTTGGTGGTTTTCCCTTGTCCAGCAAGGCTTGGTACTTGCGCTTGAGATCGGCGTTGAACCTGACTGCGACCAATGCGGGCATGAAGATTGCAGATCGCAG
>NZ_VFSV01000028.1 GCF_007004065.1 Palleronia caenipelagi
CCGATATGCAAACGTCCGTCAGTCGAATGACCAGAACCGCCCGCATATCTCTTCAGATACTCGCAATTTCAAAGAGCTACCGACACAAAACTCAACAGATGCGCCCTAAACTAACGGCGCGCCCGCCTCATAATGTCCCGATGTCAGACCGCCTCATAAACACCAACTCAAGACCATCGTCAACCCGAAAGTTAACCGCCCCGTGTCAGCGTCGCCTCAGCGACCCCCCCAACCGCGCCTCAGCGCCGCCGGTGAAAGGGCTTCTAAGTGTACCATGAAGACGCCGCAAGCAGTTTTTTGGCGGAACCACCAATTTCATGCAACTTGACCATTTGCTGCGGAAAATCAGGGTTTTGAGTAATTCGCCGAAAGGATTGCCTAAGATTTGGAGAAAATCCTGTCGCCATTCTCTCTTGAGACCCAGGAAATCACGATACCGGCTACCAAAGTCAGACGAGGAGCGGCATCTGAGCAGGGAATCGAATGTCATTTTTCGCACCTTTGGCCCTCTCTGCTGGTATTGAACACCAGAGCCGCTACGGTCCTTCTGATCATCAACTGGGAGAAGCCTGCATGTCCGGCTATTTTGATGGCGTCCCGCATATTACATATGAGGGACCTGACAGTGAAAACCCATTTGCGTTTCGCCACTACGACCCTGATCGGGTGGTTCACGGCAAAACGCTGCGGGAGCATCTGAGATTCGCCGTCGCCTATTGGCACAGTCTTGCCTGGCCCGGCGGAGACCCGTTTGGCGGGCAGACATTTGAGCGGCCTTGGTTCGGCGACAGCATGGCCCACGCGAAGGCTAAAGCGGATGCGGCGTTTGATCTCTTTACCCGTTTGGACGTGCCGTTCTTCTGTTTTCACGATGCAGATGTCCGCCCGGAGGGGGACAGCTTTGCGGAAACACGACGGAACCTCGAAGAGATCGTCGATTATCTCGGACAGAAGATGGAGAGGACGGGCATCGGCCTCTTGTGGGGGACCGCGAATCTGTTCAGCCACCGCCGCTTCATGGCGGGAGCGGCAACAAACCCAGACCCCGATGTCTTTGCGTGGTCTGCGGCAACAGTGAAAAGTTGTATAGATGCGACTCACCGGTTGAGCGGACAGAACTACGTGCTCTGGGGGGGGCGCGAAGGGTATGAGACGCTTCTGAACACTGACCTCGGCCGCGAAGCCGAACAAGCCGGACGGTTCCTCTCCATGGTGGTCGAGTACAAACACCAGATCGGATTCGAGGGGGCTTTGCTCATTGAGCCGAAGCCACAGGAGCCCACCAAGCATCAGTACGATTACGATGTCGCGACGGTCTACGGCTTCCTCAAACGGTTCGGGCTCGAAAACGAGGTGAAGCTGAACATCGAGCAAGGCCACGCGATTCTCGCCGGACACAGCTTTGAGCACGAGCTGGCACTGGCGGCCTCGCTGGGACTGCTCGGATCCATCGACATGAACCGCAACGATTACCAATCCGGTTGGGACACCGACCAGTTCCCCAACAGCGTCCCCGAAGTGGCGCTGGCCTATTACGAAATCCTGAGAGCCGGCGGTTTTACGACCGGGGGTACGAATTTCGATGCTAAACTGCGGCGCCAGTCCCTCGACCCCGAGGATCTGGTGCTGGCCCATTCCGGTGCCATGGATGTCTGCGCGCGCGGGCTGATCGCGGCGGAAGAGATGCTGGAAGACGGCGGGCTGGAGGCAGCGCGGGCCGAACGCTATGCGGGCTGGGACACGCCCGAAGCACAGGCCATGCTGCAAAGCGACCTCGCCAGTATCGCCAACCGGGTCGAGGCTGAAGGTCTCAATCCCGATCCCCGGTCGGGCCGACAGGAGCGGCTGGAGAATTACGTCAATCGCTTCATCTGACGCGATTGCCAAAACGAAAACCGGGGGCCGATTGGCCCCCGGTAAGTGTCAGCGAGTTATGTGGATCATTCGAATTCGAGGATCACATCATCCACAGCAAGGCTGTCGCCCGCGCTGGCGTTGATCTTCGAAACCTTCCCCTTCCGCTCGGCACGAAGGATGTTCTCCATCTTCATCGCCTCAACGACGCAAAGGGCCTGCCCCTCTTCAACCTCGTCGCCCTCAGCCACGCTGAGGCTGACGATGAGACCCGGCATCGGGCAAAGGAGCAGTTTGCTCGTGTCCGCCGCGACCTTTTCAGGCATATGGCGAACCAGATCGGCCTGACGCGGGGTCCAGACCTTGGCCACAAGATTGGCGCCACGCGTCCGGAAGCGGAAACCACCGGGCGAGCGGCCAACCTTCAACACCAGCTCTTCGCCATCGACCATCAGGCGCGCGAGGCTCTGCCCCGGTTGCCAGTCCGACGTGACCCGCATCTGGCGTCCGTCATCAAAGGAAACTGTCGAGCCCTCATGATCGGCGGCGATCACCACCGCGGCCTCATAATCACCGATCATGACGATCCAATCGGTACCGACCCGGCGTTCGTGATTGTCCATCCGACCCGAAATCCGGGTCCGGCGAATCTCGGCAACCCGATTCATCGCAGCGGCGGCGGCAGCAACCCGGTCGAGTGCCGCGTCAGGCAGTCCGACGCCCTCGAACCCGTCTGGATATTCCTCTTCGATAAACGCCGTGGTGATGTCGCCGGAGACAAAGCGCGGGTGATCCATCACAGCCGACAGGAAGGGCAAGTTATGGCCAATCCCCTCCAGTTCGAACCGGTCGAGCGCCACGCGCATCGCCTCGATCGCCGTCGCGCGGTCCGGACCCCAGGTGCAGAGCTTGGCGATCATCGGGTCGTAATACATGGAGATCTCGCCGCCCTCATAGACGCCGGTATCATTACGCACCGCAGTCTTGCCCTCGGGGGCCTCGACGCCGCCAGGTTGGGGCAGCCACTTGCCATTGTCCTGCATCGGACCGGCGGCGACCTCCATCGGAGGACGGTAACGGGTCAGGCGACCGATGGATGGCAGGAACCCCCGATACGGGTCCTCCGCATAGAGCCGGCTCTCGATGGCCCAGCCGGTGAGCGTGACGTCATCCTGCGTGATCGACAGCTTTTCACCAGCCGCCACGCGGATCATCTGCTCCACCAGATCGACACCGGTGATCAGTTCGGACACCGGGTGTTCCACCTGCAGACGGGTGTTCATCTCAAGGAAATAGAAGTTCCGCTCGCCATCGACGATGAATTCCACCGTCCCGGCACTGGCGTAACCCACGGCCTTCGCCAGAGCGACGGCCTGTTCACCCATCGCTTTACGGGTGGCCTCATCAAGGAAGGGCGAGGGCGCCTCTTCGATGACCTTCTGGTTCCGTCGCTGAATCGAGCATTCCCGCTCCCCCAGATACACGGCGTTACCGTGACCATCGGCCAGAACCTGAATCTCGATGTGACGGGGCTGGGTGACGAATTTTTCGATGAAAATTCGGTCATCGCCAAAGCTATTCGCCGCTTCGTTCTTGGAGGACTGGAAGCCTTCGCGGGCCTCCTCATCGTTCCAGGCAATGCGCATGCCCTTGCCGCCGCCACCAGCGCTGGCCTTAATCATCACCGGATAGCCGATCTGCGTGGCGATCTCCACCGCTTCTTCAGCATCCTCAATCAAGCCCATATGGCCGGGAACGGTCGACACACCGGCCTCGTCAGCGATCTTCTTCGAGGTGATCTTGTCCCCCATCGCTTCGATGGCGCCGACGGGCGGGCCAATGAACGCGACACCCTCGGCCTTCAGAGCTTCGGCAAATTTGGGGTTCTCGGACAGAAAGCCGTACCCGGGATGCACAGCTTCGGCGCCCGTGTCCCGGATCGCCTGCATCACCTTGTCGATGACGATGTAGGACTGGTTGGCAGGAGGCGGGCCGATATGCACCGCCTCATCGGCCATCTCCACATGCAGCGCGTTTTTGTCAGCGTCAGAGTAAAGCGCGACGGTGGAGATACCCATCTTGCGCGCGGTCTTAATTACCCGACAGGCAATTTCGCCCCTGTTGGCGATCAGGATCTTACTGAACATAGTCAATCCCCGGACGCGGACACATCTCGGGGACGACGCCCTTGCAGGGATCATCAGGCGCATAGCCGGGTTCGGCGGCATAGACGGTGTTCGTATCCTCTGGCGTCGTGGCACACCCGGCCAGAAGCGTTGCGGTCAGAAGAACGGCCGACAGGCCAAGCGCGCTGGATTTCATAAAGCTCTCCTTCTCTTTGCATCGGTGATGCCACCAATATCAAAGGGTGTCACCCGCCTTCGACCAAAGCGCATTCTGTTTTCGCAAACGACAGGGGTTGTTTTCGCAAACAAGAAAACGCGGCCCCCATGGGACCGCGTTCCGAGTTTTCGCAGGTCTGCGTTCGCTTAGTTGGCAAGCCCGACATCGTCGGCCAGCGCACCACCGATCGCGCCGACAGCGGCACCTGCGACAGGCTCGTCGAAAGCGACCTCACCAATAGCAGCACCGCCAAGTGCACCGGTACCCGCGCGCTCGAGGTCGGTATTGCCGCAGGCCGACAGGGTCAGGGCAGCGGCGGTAACCAGAACGAAAAACTTCGGCATTATTGTTCTCCTGAGAAGTGGCTGTCGCGAGGGCGATCAGCGCGTGTTTCAAGGGTTTAATGACGAAAGCGACATTGAGTTCCAAAAAAAATGGCCCGATCTCAAAAAGACCGGGCCAAAAGGTGAAATGGGTAACGCAACGTGCCGAACGATAGGACCGCTCGACAACCTGAGGTTACCGCTGACGCAAAGGAAGGCGCAAGAGAAAACTAACAACCTATGAGGGAAATTCTGTAAAAATCTCTATTTTGAGGTTCATACAAAGTCAGATTATTGCGCCAGGAAAACTCAGCTTTGCTACATCTACATCGATCCGCAGGAGCGAATCATAGCTCTCCGGGTCGAATGGTTCTTCGGCTGGGACGACTTCGCGCCCAAAGAGCCAATTCAGACGCCCTGCATCAAGATTTCCACGCTCGAAGGGCGCATCTCCGAAATGCTCCCAAAGTGCTGCGAGAAAGGCTTCGTCGGCCTGCCGGTCCATCGGCTTGCGATCACGATATCGCTCGCGCGCCACCAGCGGTGTGACCCCGCGGGGGTTGGCCCGCCGAATCGTGAACTGAAAATCGCTTCCCGGCAGACGGCTGGGAAAGCCCTTGTGCTTTTGCATGTCTCTCTCCGAACCCGACCGGAACGAGCCGGTCGGATCATGATCTTAGCTCTGCCCCCAGCAGGTCAGAGTGGGATGTTATCGTGCTTTTTCCAAGGATTCTGTAGCTTTTTGTTCCGCAGCGACGCAAAGGCCCGGCTCACCCGGCGCCGGGTCGAATGGGGCTGAATGACCTCGTCGATAAAGCCTCGCTCGGCAGCTTTGAACGGGTTGGCAAAGTTCTTCTCATATTCTGCCGTCCGCGCCGCAATCTTCTCCGGATCGCCCAGATCCGCGCGATAAAGGATCTCGGTCGCCCCTTTTGCGCCCATCACAGCGATCTGAGCGGTGGGCCAGGCGTAGTTCAGATCGCCCCGGAGGTGCTTGGACGACATCACGTCGTAGGCACCACCATAAGCCTTGCGGGTGATCACAGTCACCTTCGGCACCGTCGCTTCGCCATAGGCAAAGAGCAGCTTTGCGCCATGCTTGATGACGCCGTTATATTCCTGACTCGTGCCGGGCAGGAAGCCGGGCACGTCCACCAGCGTCAGGATCGGGATTTCGAACGCGTCGCAGAAGCGCACGAACCGCGCGGCCTTACGCGAGCTGTCGATATCGAGCACCCCAGCCAGCACCATGGGCTGGTTCGCCACCACACCCACCGGACGTCCTTCGAGACGGATGAAGCCGGTGATGATGTTCTTGGCAAAGTCTTCCTGGATCTCGAAGAAATCACCCTCATCGGCGATCTTCGTGATCAGCTCCTTCATATCGTAGGGTGAGTTGGGATTGTCAGGTATCAGCGTATCAAGGCTCTCCTCTACGCGAGCCACATCGTCGAAGAACGGGCGCACCGGGACAGGCGACCGGTTCGAGGCGGGCAGGAAGTCCACCAACCGCCTTACTTCGATCAGCGCTTCGACGTCGTTCTCGAACGCCCCATCAGCCACGGAGGATTTGCGGGTATGGGTGGTCGCGCCGCCCAGTTCCTCGGCGGTCACGACCTCATTGGTCACGGTCTTCACCACATCGGGGCCGGTGACGAACATGTAGGAGGTGTCCTTCACCATGAAGATGAAGTCCGTCATCGCAGGCGAATAGACCGCACCACCGGCGCAGGGCCCCATGATGACGCTGATCTGGGGGATCACACCAGAGGCCAGAACGTTACGCTGGAACACCTCGGCATAGCCCGCGAGGCTGGCGACACCCTCTTGAATCCGCGCTCCGCCTGAATCATTCAGGCCGATCACGGGCGCACCGTTTTGCATCGCCATATCCATGATCTTGCAGATCTTCTGGGCATGGGTCTCGGAGAGTGAACCGCCCAGAACGGTGAAGTCCTGACTATAGACATAGACCTGACGGCCATTGATCGTACCCCAGCCAGTGACCACGCCATCACCGGGGACTTTATTCTCCGCCATGCCGAAATCCGTGGCCCGGTGGGTCACGAACATGTCGAACTCCTCGAAAGAGCCCTCGTCCAGCAACAATTCGATCCGCTCACGCGCGGTCAGCTTGCCCTTGGCGTGCTGAGCCTCGATCCGCTTGTCCCCGCCGCCGTTCCGCGCAACGTTGCGCCGGTTTTCGAGCTCTTCAAGGATATCCTTCATACGTTTCTCTCCTGCCGTTGGGACGCGCGCCGAGCGCATTTCGGGCAGCATAGGCGGCACTCAGCTTGCGGGGAAGCGGTAATCCCGTTGAATCCCGGAGTTAGCGACGGACGGCAGCGCCATCAGAGGCGTCTTCGCGGATGATAACGCTGACGGGAAAATGGTCGCTGAACCCGTTGCGGTTCACATGACGGGCAGGGTCGCCTTTGGGCAAACCAAAGCGCAGGGGTCCTTCGGAGACCCGATGGCTGACCATCTGCGGCAAGAGTACCAAACCCGCCGTGTCGTCGCAGAGATGAAACGGACCTTTGCCATCAATCAAGGCTCTGGCCGCAAGGATCTGGTCAAAGAGATCCCCGTCTCCCCCATGGTAGAGCGATCCATCGAGCCCGCGCTTGTTTCCCTGATGATCGATGGCTGCGCTGCGCAGGTAGGACCAGCTCAGATTCCAGAGCTTAGCCGACTCGCTGCGTTCCACATCGCCACGCTCGCGGGTCGCGTTGGCGTTAAACGTCACCGAGCCATCCCAAGGATTGTCGTTCAGGTCCCCCATGACCAACAATGCAGGACGCGGGCCCACCGCATCCCGAATCCTTTCGTGCCAATAGCCCACCGTTTCCCCAGCCGTAGCGCGAAACCCCGCCGACTTCTCGGCGCCGCCGGACCGCGATGGCCAATGATTACACATGATGATGAGATCATTGCCCGCCTGACTGCGGAACGTCACCTGCACGATATCCCGTGTTCCGGTCCGCCGCAGCACAAAGTGAGAAAAGACCAGCCCGTCAGGCACGGAAAACTGCGTGTCATCGAAGATGAATGCTGTGTCGATCCCCCTCTTATCCAGTTCAGATTCCGCGTGCTGTACGCCGTAGTTACGGTGAGGCAATGCCTGTGAAATGGTGTCCACCAGTCGATCCAACACAAAACGGTTCTCGACCTCGCAAACCCCGAGAATGTCAGGACCCCGCCCGTCATTCATGGCAGAGATAACCACGGCCAGCTGATCAAGCTTGCGCTGAAACAGCGCCTCGTCCCACCCCTTCAACTCTCGCCCGATCCGCCTTTGCAACCAATCCGGGCGGTCCGGATAGGTCTCGGGCGCAAACAGGTTTTCAACGTTCCAAAATGCAACAAAGTATTCGGGCATCAGCGCCCCCAAAATCAAAGATAAACATATTTCTTATAATTATCATATTCTTGCAGAAAAGTCACCCGCCAAACCCGACCGCTGGCCAACCGATGGCCTTGGACGGATCACTGGCTCAGTCTATCTGCTCTCCCAGACAGCCTGTTTTCAGGGCGTCGTATCTGTTTTTCCCGGCCCGCTCATGTCACCGCCCCGCACAGCGAAATTCCTCGATCGCAGCACACCACCTCACGTGGTCACGATGGTCGCACTTGCATCGCTGGCGGCCATGTCGATGAATCTGTTTCTGCCTTCGCTGCCCAAGATGACCGCCTATTTCGGCACAAGCTACGCCGTGATGCAAATCACGGTGGCTGGATATCTCGGCGTCAATGGCGTGATGCAACTGGTCATCGGGCCGCTCTCGGATAATCTTGGCCGCCGGCGGGTGCTTCTCTGGGCCATAGTAATTTTTGTGTTCGCAACGGTGGGTTGCCTGCTCTCCACCCATATCGCTGCATTCCTGATCTTTCGTGGATTTCAGGCCGTGATCGTCGCCGCGCTGATCCTGCCCCGCGCAGCGATCCGGGACCTTTACCCCACGAACGAAGCCGCCGCCATGATCGGCTATGTGACCATGGGCATGTCCGTCGCCCCCATGGTGGCTCCGGCTGTGGGAGGCGCCCTGCAGGGCCTGTTCGGGTGGCAAGCGAGCTTTGGCCTTCTGGCGATCCTCGGCGTTCTGCTCACCTGGGTCGCCTGGCGCGACATGGGTGAGACAGCCGCGCGCTCGCACGCGACCCTGACCCAGCAATTCCGCCAGTACCCCGTCCTGTTCAGATCGCCCCGCTTCTGGGGCTACGCTGGAACGGCGGCGTTTTGCTCGGGAACGTTTTTCGCCTACCTTGGCGGAGCACCTTACGTCGGCAGCGAGATCTTTGGCCTGACACCAACCCATCTCGGCCTGCTCTTCGGTGCTCCGTCCATCGGCTATTTCATCGGCAATGGCCTCACGGGCAGGTTTGCCGCACTCAAAGGACCGAATCGGATGATCATTGCAGGCGTGATCGTCACAGCTATCGGCCCCGCGCTCTCGCTGGTTCTGACTTTCGTGATGCCCACAAATCCGTTGACCTTCTTTGGGCCAATGATCCTGACGGGTATTGGCAACGGACTGGTGCTGCCAAGCGCCACTGCGGGCATGATGTCCGTCCGACCTGAGCTGGCCGGCACAGCCAGTGGCCTAGGAGGGGCCGTGAATATCGGCGGTGGAGCGACGCTGTCAGCTCTCGCCGGCGTACTGCTCATGGAGGCAGAAACCGCCCTGCCACTGGTCAGCCTGATGCTCGCCTCGGCCGTTCTGTCTGCTCTGGGCATTGTCGTCGTACTGCTGCGCGAAGCCCGCCTGAGCAGGGGCTAATCAACCGATTTCGGGCGCATACCGGAGGATCAGCGGTACAACGAGGTCTTCTTCGTCTTCCAGATGTCGGTCGAGGAACCGGTGAAAGCCGCCCAAAACCTCCAGATGCTGTCCTACAGCCGTTCGCGGATCGGCACCGGCCAGCCCGGTCAGCGCGCCATTTGCCGCCTCCGCCAGAGCAGCCATCTGCGCGTCCAGTGCGTGATGATCGGCATCCAGCAGATCAAAACCCCGCTCCAACCGCCCATCAAGCGCTTGGAGAACCGGGAAATAATGGTGATCTTCGATCCCATGATGGCCATGGAGTTCCTGCAACAGAAACCCGCCATACCTGCTCGTCTCACGACCGAAGCGCTGAGGGTCCAGGTCCCCCTGCAACAAAGCCTCCGCCCCCTGCCGCAAACGCCCCAGCACTTCGCGGAACATCAGATGCCGGTCGAGCCAGAATCGGGTCAGGGGTGAGAAGTTCGGGTGCGCCTCCCACGTACCGCGCGGCAGCTCATCCACGAGCACACGCAGGGCATCGGGAAGGCCCGCGCGATGGGTCAGGGAGATTTCAGGGTTGTCACTCATACACCCGGTTATCCTTTCCTCATTCCAGAAACAAATATAGCGCTCGGATCATGCGCTGCTTTATCGCCCTCAGACCAAGTTTTTTTCAAACCCGCGCTCTGACCGCGCTGGGAGACCGGCTGCGCTGTGGCCGACAAGTCGCAGAGGATGACCTTCACCTCACGCTGGCTTTTATGGAAAAGGCCTCCCAAGATGCGCTCGAAGATCTCAACGCCCTCCTGGATCTCCTGAAGCCCGGGCCGGTCATGCTGGGATTTCATGGCGTGGACCAGTTCGGAAGGGACAAGCCCAAGTCGGTCCACGCCCTCGCATTGCACGAGCCCGGGCTGATCGCCTTGCATGACCGGATCGCAGGACTGTGCCGCCGTGCGGACCTGTCCGTGCCGAAACGCCGCTTTGTCCCCCATGTGACGCTGGCACGGTTCCGCAACCAGATAACGCCCGCCGAGATCGAGCGGACAGGCATGTTTCTGGAGGCAAACGGCACGTTCCGCCTCGATCCCGAACCGATTCATGAGGTCGAGCTGATCCGCTCGACCCTGACCCCCGCTGGCGCGCAATACGACACGCTGGCCAGCTATGATCTCCGTTGACCGGGCCACTATGCCACAAAGACAAACGTTGGCAGAGGCTTGCGCCCCAACCGTGTCTTTTCCGCACGTTGTATGACAAGAGGGTGACAAGCGCCCCTCAAAACCCTAAACGAAGGCATCCCGAGTCCCAGCCGGAGCCCCCCCATGGCCGTGCCCGCCTCGAAAACCCTGCCTGACCATCCCTTCACATCACACGATGACAAGCTCCACGAGGAATGCGGCGTCTTTGGCGTAACCGGCGTCACCGACGCCGCGAACTTTGTCGCCCTCGGCCTGCATGCGCTGCAACACCGCGGCCAGGAAGCTGGCGGCATCGTCAGCCACGACCCGGAGCAGGGTTTCAACTCCGCCCGGCGTTTTGGCTATGTGCGCGACAACTTTACGAAACAGTCACTCATGGACACGCTGCCCGGTCCGCTGGCCATCGGACATGTGCGCTATTCCACCGCGGGATCCAAAGGCAACACCCAGATCCGCGACGTGCAGCCGTTTTTCGGCGAGTTCTCCATGGGCGGCGCGGCGATCGCCCATAACGGCAACATCGTCAATGCCGACGCGCTGCGGCGTGAGCTGATCGGGGCGGGGTCGATTTTCCAGTCGTCGAGCGATTCGGAATGCATCATTCACCTGATGGCCCGCTCGCTCCAGCGTAAGATCCCCGAACGGATGCAGGACGCCCTGCGCCGGGTCGAAGGCGCGTTTTCGGTTGTCGCCATGACCCGGACCAAGCTGATCGGCGTGCGCGACCCGCTGGGTGTTCGTCCGCTGGTATTGGGCAAGATCGGTGACGAAGGCTGGGTTCTGTCCTCCGAGACCTGCGCGCTCGACATCATCGGAGCCGAAGTGGTGCGCGAGGTTGAACCCGGCGAGATGGTTGTGATTGAAAATGGTGAGGTAACCTCGCACCGTCCGTTCGCGCCGCAAAAGCCGCGGTTTTGCATCTTCGAGCACGTCTATTTCTCACGACCCGACAGCATTTTGGGCGGGCGGTCAGTCTATGAAACCAGGCGACAGATCGGTGTAGAGCTGGCCCGCGAGGCGCCCGTCGAGGCCGATCTGGTCTGTCCCGTACCCGACAGCGGCACCCCTGCGGCCATCGGCTATAGTCAGGAATCGGGCATTCCCTACGCGATGGGAATTATCCGCAACCAGTATATGGGTCGGACCTTCATCGAGCCCACGGAGCAGATCCGCAACATGGGGGTGCGGCTGAAACTGAACGTGAACCGCGCGCTCATTCGCGGCAAGCGGGTGATTTTGGTGGACGATTCGGTCGTTCGCGGCACCACCACTGTGAAGATCCGCGAGATGCTGATGGATGCAGGCGCGGCTGAAGTGCATTTCCGGATCGCCAGTCCGCCAACTGCGTGGCCCTGTTTCTATGGCGTGGACACGCCGGACCGGGAAAAGCTCCTCGCGGCTCAGATGAGCCCTGACGAAATGGCAGGCTATCTCAAGGTCGATTCGCTGCAATTCATCACTCTGGATGGGCTATACCGCGCGGTCGGCGAAGCCAACGGGCGCAACCCGGAGCAGCCGCAGTATTGCGATGCCTGCTTCTCCGGTGACTATCCGGTCGCCCCGTCGGACCGGATCGAAAAGGGTTTCCGCACCAAGGCAGCCGCGGAGTAACGGAGCAGCCGTCGCGGTATTTCGCGCGGCGCACGGAACCAACTTGGGGCTCTGGTCATTGCCCGGGTAACACCGAGCCTGTTGAACGGAGCCCGCCATGACCCCATCGTCCCGCAACGCCGCCATCGCCGCCGCGTCCACTCTCATCCCGCTCGTCGCCGGAGCCATTGTTGCCGCTCGATCGGACCGCAGTGCGGTAGACCGCCTTTCTTCCCGCGTCTCAGACGCTTGGGAGAACCGCCCCGATCTCGAGTCGCATCTAAGCGACCTCCGCGATCGGGCCAACGCCCTAGGCCACCGCCTCGACCCCCGGCGCGATGATGACAGCGACCGGCTTCGGATGCTCCTGGCCGCCGGAGCCACCGCACTGCTTGTCCCCGCCGCAATCGCCGCGCTGATCGGAGCCAAGCGGCGCAATACCGTCGTCGAAGAGGTAACCGAGTCTCTGCCCGACGAAGAGCGGATCCGCAGCGCTGTCTCCGACATTTCCGAGCGGCTCCAATCCCTGAGCGCTCATCTGGAGCAACAGCGCGAAAACGCGTTTGAAATGGTTCGGGACGCGGCCCGCACCTGAACCGCGACAGGCAGGGGCGGCTTGACTCACCGTCGCCTCTGTCCTAATCTCGCCCCAACTCCGGGACTAATGTGTTCCCGGTCCCGACATGTGGTCGGGATCGCCCCCCGTCAGCGAGGATTCGCCCACGGGGGCGTTTGTCGTATACGAAACGGGGGAGCCCGGGATGTTCGAGAACCTGTCAGAGCGCCTCTCCGGCGTCTTCGACCGCCTGACGAAGCAAGGCGCGCTGAGTGACGAGGACGTCAAGACCGCCCTGCGCGAAGTCCGCGTGGCGCTGCTGGAGGCCGACGTCTCGCTTCCCGTGGCCCGTGATTTCGTCAAAGCGGTGCAGGAAAAGGCGACCGGTCAGGCCGTCACCAAATCCATCACCCCGGGACAACAGGTCGTCAAAATCGTTCATGACGAGCTGGTGCATGTGTTGGCGGGCGACGCTGGCGAAGCCGGTCAGCTGAAGATCGACCAGATCCCCGCTCCGATCCTGATGGTCGGTCTGCAGGGCTCTGGTAAGACAACGACGACCGCCAAACTCGCCAAGCGCCTGAAAGAACGCGATAACAAGCGGGTTCTGATGGCCTCGCTCGACACCAACCGCCCCGCCGCCATGGAGCAGTTGCAGATCCTCGGCGCGCAGATCGGCGTGGATACCCTGCCCATCGTCAAGGGCGAGACCCCGGTCCAGATTGCCAAACGCGCGAAGACTCAGGCCAGCCTCGGCGGTTACGACGTCTACATGCTCGATACCGCGGGCCGTCTGCATATCGACGAAGAGCTGATCCAGCAGGCCGCCGAAGTACGCGACGTTGCCAACCCGCGCGAAACGCTGCTGGTGGTGGACGGTCTGACGGGTCAGGACGCAGTGAACGTCGCCACCGAATTTGACGATAAAATCGGCGTCACCGGCGTGGTGCTCACCCGGATGGACGGCGACGGTCGCGGTGGTGCGGCCCTGTCCATGCGCGCCGTCACCGGTAAGCCCATCAAGTTCGTCGGCCTCGGCGAAAAGATGGAAGCGCTGGAGACCTTCGAGCCCGAGCGGATCGCGGGCCGGATCCTCGGGATGGGCGACATCGTCGCGCTTGTGGAAAAGGCTCAGGCCACCATCGAGCAGGAACAGGCCGAGCGCATGATGAAGCGCTTCCAGAAAGGCCAGTTCAACATGAACGACCTGCGGACCCAGCTCGAGCAGATGCTCAAGATGGGCGGCATGGAAGGCGTGATGGGCATGATGCCCGGCATGGGCAAAATGGCCAAACAGGCGCAGGACGCGGGCTTTGACGACAGTATCCTGAAACGCCAGATCGCGCTGATCCAGTCGATGACAAAGAAAGAACGCGCCAACCCGCAACTGCTTCAGGCCAGCCGCAAAAAGCGGATCGCTGCCGGTGCGGGTCTTGAGGTCTCCGAACTGAATAAGCTTCTGAAAATGCACCGCCAGATGGCGGATATGATGAAGAAGATGGGCAAGGGCGGCATGCTGAAAAAAGCCATGGCCTCCATGTTCGGCAAAGGTGGCCCTTCCGAGGCCGAAATCGCAGCCGCGCAGGCCCAGATGGGCAAACTCGGCAAGATGCCAGCTGGCATGCCCGGCGGCCTTCCGGGTCTGGGCGGCGGCGCGGCCCTGCCTCCGGGTCTCTCCGGCTTCGGCAAGAAGAAGTAATCATGGTCGCCACGCCCTTTCCCCGCCTTGGTGCACCGCGCCCGGCCCCTGTGCTGACGACCGGCCGCCTGCGTCTGCGCGCCATGGAGCTCGGGGACTGGCCCACCTATCGCGACGCGCTGACCAGCGACCACGCACACTATATTGGCGGACCGTTCGGGCTGAACGCGGCATGGGGGATGTTCTGCGCGGACATGAAAGGCTGGGAGATCACCGGCGCCGGCGCCCTCAGTGTTGAAACACAGGACGGCACCCTCGTGGGCCAGATTACCCTAAACGACATCCCTGCCTTCCCCGAGCTGGAGCTGGGCTGGCTCACATATCAGGGACATGAAGGCAAAGGGTACGCCGCCGAGGCTGCCGCCACCGTCCTCCATTGGGTCCGCACCGAGATCGCGCCCGCGTCTCTCGTCTCCTATGTGAGCCCCGACAACCCGGCCTCCAGCGCCATTGCCCGCAAAATCGGCGGTACATCCGACTCCGATGCACCCTCTCCCGCGGGCTGTGATCTGGTATTCCGGCACATTGGAGGGACAAACTGATGGCTTCACCTTTCCAAAAATACCCAAATTCGGCCGCCAGCCAGACGCATCGATGGTGGCAATGGCGCATCGACGGAGGGCATCGCGCATGACCGATCACACGGCCCGCCTCGCGGAATTCCGCGACCGCATCGACAGCCTCGACGGCATCCTGCTGCACACGCTGGGCGAACGGTTCCGCATCACCAATCAGGTCGGGCACCTCAAGGCCGAGGCTGGCCTGCCCGCCTTTGATCCCGACCGCGAAGCCGCGCAGCGCGCGCGCTTCCACGAAATCGCCAGAGAGGTGGGCCTGCCCTCCGAACTGGTCGAGCAACTGATGGCCATGATCATTGATCAGGTCAAACTGAACCACGAGAAAATCCGAGGAGAACTCTGAAATGGCAATGAAAATCCGGCTTGCCCGTGGCGGCTCCAAGAAGCGCCCCCACTATTCCATCGTCGCCGCCGACAGCCGCTACGCGCGTGACGGCCGCTTTGTGGAAAAGCTTGGCACCTACAACCCGCTCCTGCCCAAGGATAGCGAAGATCGCGTGAAGATGGACATGGAGCGCGTGCAGTACTGGCTGGGTGAGGGCGCCCAGCCCACCGACCGGATCTCCCGCTTCCTTGAGGCCGCCGGTGTGCTGCCCAAAAAAGAGCGCGCCAACATGAAGAAGGCCGAGCCGGGTAAGAAGGCCCAGGAGCGTGCCGCCGAGAAGGCCGAGAAAGCCGCCGCCGCCGAAGCTCCGGCCGAAGAGTAAGCCCGTGCGGGCTTTCTCCGAAAGCTTTCGACGTGAGCTGACCGAGCTGATGGAGTGGCGGCGCGATGTCCGCCACTTCCGCACCGATCCGGTGGACGAGGCATGCCTGACGGCGTGCCTCGATTCGTTCCTGACAGCCCCATCGGTCGGGCTGTCGGAACCCTGGCGGATCATCCGGGTGGACAGCCCCGCGGCCCGGCAAGCGGTGCGCACAAATTTCGAAGCCGCCAATGCCGAGGCCTTGTCCAGCTATGAAGGCGACCGGGCGCGGCTCTATGCCGGGCTGAAGCTCGCGGGGATCGACCGCGCGCCAGTACAACTCGCCGTCTTCTGCGACGAGGAAACCCCGCAGGGGTCCGGGCTCGGCGCGCGGACAATGCCCGAGATGCGACGCTATTCCGTGGTGTCGGCGATCACGCTCCTGTGGCTCAGCGCGCGCGCACAGGGGTTGGGGCTTGGCTGGGTGTCGGTGCTTGATCCCGACCAGCTCTGCCGTGACCTCGACGTGCCCGAGGGATGGAAGCTGGTGGGGTATCTTTGCCTCGGCTGGCCCGAAGAAGATCACCAGACGCCCGAGCTTCAGCGCCTCGGATGGGAAGCCCGCCGCGAGCGTCTGCATATGCTTAGCCGATGAGAGGCCAGGGTCTGTCCTGTGGCGTCGCTTCGCGCTATGGGTCAGCGACTTCTTTCAGAGGATGAGGCGACAGCGATGAAAGATCATGTCTGTGTCGGGCAGATTGCAGGTGCATATGGCGTGAACGGCGAGGTGAGGCTCAAGAGCTTTTGCGCCAATCCTGCCGACATTGCCCGCTACAGCCCCCTGGCCGCCGAAGACGGCCGAGAGTTCGACCTGGCTCTGGGCAACCCGATAAAAAACGGATTTGCTGCCCGGCTCTCGGGGCTGCGCACCAAGGAAGAGGCTGACGCACTCAGGGGTCTGCGTCTCTACGTGCCGCGCGACCGTCTGCCTGAGGCCGAGGAGGACGAGTTTTACCATGTGGATCTGATCGGGCTTGAGGTTGTGGACACGGGCGGAACGGCAATCGGACGGGTCGCCAATGTAGTTGAAACAGGAGGCGGCGATCTTCTGGAGCTGAAGATCACCGGCGTTGCAGACACAATACTCGCGCCCTTCACCCGCGCCGTGATTCCGACCGTAGATATGGACGCCCGGCGCATTGTTCTGGACCCGCCCGAAGGGCTACTACCAGAATAACACTTCGTCACGGGAACCAGATCACCTCAGCATTGTTGCATAGCCAAACTGCAGATGCAGTGTGCCATTTTGGAGAACCCCAATGCTGAGCCTGTTTATCACCCTTCTCGTCGTCGCCGCCATTGCCGCGCTTCTGGGACTCGGCCGTGTATCTGGCGTGGCCCTTTCGGCTGCCCGCCTGATCATCTTTATCGCGCTGATCCTTTTCCTCCTGTCGCTCCTGGGGGTCGTAGTCCTGTAACCGCGCCTCAGGCTTCGTCAGAAATCTAGCCGCCAGATTTCCGTGTCGTGAGAGGACAGCCTCGGGTCGACACGGAACCCCGCCTTTTGCACCACATGAGCTGAGGCCGGGTTGTCGCGCGGCACTCCACCGATGAGCGTGAGGCTGCCCAAGGATCTGGTTTCCGCGACGAGGCCCCTGACGAGTTCGGTGCAATATCCTTGTCCCCAGAAGCGCTCCGCGAACAGGTAGCCCATGTGCCAGATCGGCCTGTGGCTCCGCTGGTCCGGAACCTCGGCCAGAAGCAACAGCCCGATCAGGTCCTCAGTTCCCCGAGCCCGGATTGTCAGGCTGGTGCTCTCGGCCCGCACCATCTCAACCCACCGTGCGACGGCGTTTTCTCCGTCAGGACGCTGGAGGTGAGGGGGCAGGTGGAGGAGAACGGACGGCTGAAGGACCGCCTCCATACCCTCCAGTAATGTGGCCCGCCGTCGCGGATCACTGAGGTCGTCGGACCAATCGACAACACGCAACCGCCGCGTTTCGAAGGACTTGATCATCGGAGAGCTCCTCTGCCTCACAGACACCTGCTTGACAGGGCTGCGGAGGAGAGTAACCGATCTCCCATGGCTGAAAAGACTCCACCTTCACGCTCGCACGGGCGCCTGAAAATTGCGCCTTCTTTGCAACCCCGTGACCTGATGGCGGAAACCCCTCAGATCGCAGGTGCTTGGGAAGCGCGGATCATCACCCTCTTCCCCGAGGCCTTCCCCGGCACGCTGGGCCTCAGCCTGACGGGCAAGGCGCTCCAGGAGGGTCTCTGGCAACTGAACACCATCGACCTGCGCCAGTTTGGCGAGGGACGGCATCGCAACGTGGATGACACCCCGGCCGGGGGCGGTGCCGGGATGGTGCTGCGCGCTGATGTAGTGGACAAAGCCATCCGCACGGCCCGTGGCGGAACCCCGGTCGATCGCCGCCAATGGCCGGTGATCTACCTCTCGCCTCGGGGCAAGCCCTTCGATCAGGCGATGGCGCAGCGCTGGAGCGCAGCGCAGGGGATGACGCTCTTGTGCGGGCGGTTCGAAGGGGTAGACGAGCGGGTTCTGGAGGAGCATCAGATCGAAGAGGTCAGCCTAGGCGACTTCGTTCTGACAGGGGGCGAGATCGCGGCTCAGGCCTTGATAGACGCGACAGTCCGCCTTATACCGCGCGTGCTTGGGAATCATGCAAGCGTGGAGGAGGAATCTTTCTCCGGTCACCTGCTTGAGCATCCCCAGTATACCAGACCCAGCCAATGGTCCGGTCGCGATATCCCTGAGGTTCTTCTCTCCGGGCATCACGGCAAGATTGCGGAGTGGCGGCGGGAACAGGCCGAAAGGCTGACCAAGGAACGGCGACCTGATCTCTGGCGGGCATATTGTGCGGCGCGCAACGTGAACCCGGATGAAGACCAAGAGCTCTGAGGCGCGAGACACTCCGCGGGCCAACCGTGGGCAGATAAAGGAGCGTATCAGATGGACCTGATCGCACAGCTCGAAGCCGAGCAAATCAAAGAGCTCGGGAAAGAAATCCCGGACTTCAAAGCCGGTGACACCATCCGCGTCGGTTACAAAGTGACCGAAGGCACCCGCAGCCGGGTGCAGAACTACGAAGGCGTCTGCATCGCGCGCAAAAACGGCCACGGCATCGCCGGCTCGTTCACCGTTCGCAAGATCAGCTTTGGCGAAGGCGTTGAGCGGGTCTTCCCCCTCTACTCCACCAACATCGACTCGATCACCGTTGTCCGTCGCGGCAAGGTGCGTCGCTCGAAGCTGTACTATCTGCGTGCGCGTCGCGGCAAATCCGCCCGTATCGCTGAAAAGACCAACTACCGTGCGCCCAAGGGCGCCGATGCCAAAGCTTGAGGAGAGACCCGATGAAAAAGGACCTTCATCCCGACTATCACGTGGTCAACGTCAAGCTGGTCAGCGGCGACATCGTTCAGATGCGCTCGACCTATGGCAACGAAGGCGACCAGATCTCGCTGGACATCGACCCGTCCGTACACCCCGCCTGGACCGGCGGCTCGACCCGCCTGATGGATACCGGCGGTCGCGTGTCGAAGTTCAAGAACAAGTACAAGGGTCTCGGCTTCTGAGCCTTTCCCTATGTGCGTGATATTGGCCCCGCCTGAATGGCGGGGCTTTTTCTTTGGTGCAGCTGTCATATTCCCGAAAAGCGGAATCGATCCCCGCACAGGCCAACACCGCCCGAGCATCATGCGTTCGTCGCCGTGCATATGCTCTACCGCAGCTCGGATGAAATGATGGGCAGTCACTGATACTTGTGGCAGGCAATGCACTTCCCCCCGCCCCAATTCAGCCGTATATGGGGCGAAAATAAGACATGGGGCAGGGTTTGGCGCATATCATCGTTGTTGGAAACGAGAAGGGTGGGTCGGGAAAATCGACCACCTCCATGCATATCGCGACCGCACTTGTCCGGATGGGCCATAAAGTCGGCGCCGTTGATCTCGATCTGCGCCAGCAGAGCCTCGGGCGATATGTGGAAAACCGCAAAGCCTTCATCCGCGAAAGCGGGATTGAGCTTGCGTGTCCCGACTACCGGGAACTGCCTAACATCGATCCCGGCATTCTCGCAGAAGGTCAGCACCCGCAGGCACATAAGCTGGAGAAGGTCGTCGAGGAATTACACCAGATCTCCGATTTCGTTCTGATCGACTGCCCCGGCTCGCACACCCGCCTCAGCCAGATGGCTCATGCTATGGCTGACACGTTGATCACACCGCTGAATGACAGCTTCGTTGATTTCGACCTACTGGCGAGGATGGACGGCCATTCAGGTAAGATTCTTGGCCCCTCGATCTATTCGGAGATGGTCTGGAGCGCCCGTCAGCTCCGCGCAGCGTCGGGCTTGAAGCCGATGGAATGGATTGTCGTCCGCAACCGGCTCGGCACCCAGCAAATGCATAACAAGAAAAAGGTTGGCAAAGCGCTGAGCGATTTGTCAAAACGCATCGGTTTCCGGGTCACGAATGGCTTTTCGGAGCGGGTCGTGTTCCGCGAATTGTTCCCACAGGGGCTGACGCTGCTTGATCTGAAAGATGCCGGTGTGGGGAATCTCAGCCTGTCAAACATCGCGGCTCGTCAAGAGGTCCGCGACCTGATGCGCGAGATCGCCCTACCGGGCGTTGAGATAAATTTTTGAGGGCATGAGTGCGGCCAACGCCGTGCCCCGGTTCTGTGCTCAGTCAAGCGCCCAGATTGCGGGATCGTAGCCCGGACCGATCGCCAACCAATCCGCACGGATGCGGGCCAGACGGCTGTCGCCCCACGTGCGGAAAAGGATGGTAAAACCATCCTTCGTCACGTCTGCTGCGCTGATATCTGTCCGCAAATTGCTGGACGCGATCGAGTCGATTAATCCCAAGCTTACATGCACCGCAGGGTTGCCAATAAAGGTATGCCCGAATTCAACGTAACGACGAATCTCCCGAGGGCCTTCGCCAGTCCACATCTCACCACCACTCTCGTGATGGTTGAACAGCATCGCACTACCTTGTCGCACTGCGGTAAATGAATACCCGTCAGACATCTGTATCAGACCTGCTTCGCCCCGCCAGAAAGTCGGTCAGCCGTCAAAGAGACGGCTGCTTGCAGTCAAGGCCGATGTGATCACCCATGGCAACCATATCGGAGAGCAGTTTGGCTGCGTCATCTACGGGACCAGGCTCATTATGGGACGCCTCGACTGCACGACGCTGCTTTTCAGCGGCTTCGGCGAGCATGTCATCCAGAATGTGCTGGCTCATGTCATTGCGGTGGTAGCTGCGCTCGGCCAGGATCGACACACCCTCAGGGCTGATCTGGGCGAAGCCGCCGGTTACTACATATTCCTCGGTCCCTGTATCGCCTTCGACGTGCAGAACGCCGGGGCGGAGGGTTAGGATCATCGGCACGTGATTGGGCATGGCGGTCAGATCGCCGTCGGTCCCGGGCAGGCGCACGGAGGTGGCCTTGTGCGACGCAACGCGACGCTCCGGGCTGACCAGATCAAAAGTCATCATCTCGGCCATGGAAGTTCTCCCGTCTCGGTGAGTGATGGACCGCCTGCACGCTGGCGGGCGGTCCGGGAGCCAATCAGGCGTTGGCGCTCATCTTTTCGGCCTTCGCCTTCACCTCATCGATGCCGCCGACCATGTAGAAGGCGCCCTCGGGCAGGTGATCGTACTCGCCGGCCACAACGGCCTTGAAGGACGAAATCGTGTCTTCGAGCGGAACCTGCACACCGTCGGAGCCGGTGAACACTTTCGCAACGTCGAACGGCTGGGACAGGAAGCGCTCGATTTTACGCGCCCGGGACACGGCCGCTTTGTCGTCTTCGCTCAGTTCGTCCATGCCGAGAATGGCGATGATGTCCTGCAGTTCTTTGTAGCGCTGCAGGATCCCCTGCACGTCACGCGCCACCTGGTAGTGCTCTTCACCCACGATCTGCGGATCGAGGATCCGGCTCGACGAGTCGAGCGGGTCCACGGCCGGGTAGATGCCCTTTTCGGAGATCGCACGCGACAGAACGGTCGTAGCGTCGAGGTGGGCAAAGGTCGTGGCCGGGGCCGGGTCGGTAAGGTCGTCCGCAGGAACGTAGACGGCCTGGATCGAGGTGATCGACCCGGCTTTGGTCGAGGTGATCCGCTCCTGCATGGCACCCATGTCGGTAGCCAGCGTCGGCTGGTAGCCCACGGCGGAAGGAATACGGCCCAGAAGCGCCGACACCTCGGAACCCGCCTGCGTAAAGCGGAAGATGTTGTCTACGAAGAACAGCACGTCGGTACCGGACTTGTCACGGAAGTATTCCGCAAGGGTCAGACCGGACAAGGCGACGCGCATACGGGCTCCCGGGGGCTCGTTCATCTGACCGTAGACCAGAGCCACCTGAGATTCGGTCAGGTTGTCGGGCTTGATAACGTTGGATTCGACCATCTCGTGATAGAGGTCATTGCCCTCACGGGTCCGCTCACCCACACCGGCGAACACGGAGTAACCCGAGTGCACCTTGGCGATGTTGTTGATGAGTTCCATGATGAGAACGGTCTTGCCCACGCCGGCACCGCCGAACAGGCCGATCTTACCACCCTTCGAGTAGGGGGCGAGCAGGTCGATCACCTTGATGCCGGTCACGAGGATCTCGGACGAGGTGGACTGCTGGGCAAATTCCGGGGCGGGCTGGTGGATCGCACGGGATTCATCGGTGTCCAGAGCGGCACCTTCGTCCACGGGCTCGCCAACCACGTTCAGGATGCGGCCGAGGGTGGCGTCACCCACGGGCATCATGATCGGGCCGCCGGTATCCCGGACTTCCTGACCGCGCACGAGGCCTTCGGTCCCGTCCATGGCGATGGCGCGCACAGTGCTTTCACCCAGGTGCTGGGCCACTTCGAGCACCAGACGCTTGCCGTTGTTGTCGGTTTCGAGCGCGTTCAGGATCTCGGGCAGCTTGTCGTCGAACTGCACGTCGACCACGGCGCCGATGACCTGGGTCACTCTGCCTTTCAATTCAGCCATTCTAGTATCTCCGGTTCGTCTTAGAGGGCTTCGGCGCCCGAAATAATCTCGATCAGCTCGTTGGTGATCACGGCCTGACGGGTACGGTTGAACTCGATCGTCAGGTTGTCGATCATGTCACCCGCGTTGCGCGTCGCGTTGTCCATGGCCGTCATCCGGGCCCCCTGCTCGGAAGCAGCGTTCTCCAGAAGAGCGGCAAAGATCTGCGTCGCAACGCCCCGGGGAAGAAGATCAGCCAGAATGGCTTCTTCCGACGGTTCGTATTCGTAGTTGGTCGAAGCGCCATCGGCCTCTTCTTCCACGTCGAATTTCGCCGGAATGATCTGCTGCGCCGTAGGCGTCTGAGTCATGGTGTTCTCGAAAGCGCCGTAGAAGATCGTCGCCACGTCGAACTCGCCGCCATCAAAGCGGTTCAGCACATCCTGCGCAATCTCCTGCGCATTGCCGTAGCCGACCGATTTCACCTCGGACAGGTCGATGTGATCGTCGAGCAGATAGTGGCTGTAGGCACGCTTGAGCACGGCCCGGCCTTTCTTGCCGACGGTGAGGATCTTGATCGTCTTGCCCTCGCTTTCGAGCTCACGGATCCGGGCCTGCGCCTTCTTCACGATATTCGTGTTGAAGCCGCCGCAAAGGCCCTTTTCCGCAGTCATCACGACGAGCAGATGAGTCTGGTCGCTGCCGGTGCCCCGCAGAAGCAGGGGCGCCGTCTCGCTGTTACCGACCGCCTTGGCCAGCCCACCCATCACCTGACCGAACTGCTCCGCATAGGGACGCGCGCTCTCTGCAGCTTCTTGCGCGCGGCGAAGCTTCGCCGCGGCAACCATCTGCATGGCCTTGGTGATCTTCCGGGTCGACTTGACCGACGAGATCCGGTTCTTGAGGTCCTTCAGGTTGGCCATTCAGCCGTCCTCCTTCGCCGTCACCCGTTTACGAAAAGTCCGCGGTGTACTCTTCGAGGACCTTCTTCAGCCGGTCTGCGGCGTCGCCCTTGATCTTCGGATCTTCGTTGGTGATCCAGTCGAGCACGTCGCGGTGCTGATTGCGCAGAGTCGAGAGCAGACCATCCTCGTAACGGCGGATGTCTTCGACCGCCACGCCGTCGAGGTAGCCCTCGGTCCCGGCAAAGATGATGCACACGATCTCGGCATTGGTCAGCGGCGAATACTGGGGCTGCTTCATCAGCTCCGTCAGTCGCTTACCACGATTCAGCTGCTTTTGCGTCGCGGCGTCGAGATCCGAACCGAACTGCGCAAACGCGGCCATTTCGCGGTACTGGGCCAGTTCCAGCTTCACCGGACCGGCGACCGACTTCATTGCGTTGGTCTGGGCCGACGAGCCGACGCGGGACACCGACAGACCGGTGTTCACGGCGGGACGGATGCCCTGATAGAACAGGTCGGTCTCGAGGAAGATCTGACCGTCGGTGATCGAAATCACGTTGGTCGGAATAAAGGCCGAAACGTCGCCACCCTGGGTCTCGATGACCGGCAGAGCGGTCAGGGAGCCGGAGCCATACTCTTCGTTCAGCTTGGCCGAACGCTCGAGCAGACGCGAGTGGAGGTAGAACACGTCACCCGGATAGGCTTCACGCCCCGGCGGACGACGCAGCAGCAGGGACATCTGGCGATAAGCCACGGCCTGCTTGGAAAGGTCATCGTAGATGATCAGCGCGTGACGGCCATTGTCGCGGAAGTACTCGGCCATCGAGGTCGCGGTGTAGGGGGCCAGGTACTGCATCGGCGCCGGCTCGGAAGCGGTGGCGGACACGATGGTCGTATACTCAATGGCGCCGGTCTCTTCGAGCTTCTTCACCAGCTGCGCAACGGTCGAACGCTTCTGACCGATGGCGACGTAGATGCAGTAAAGCTTCTTCGACTCGTCGTCGCCAGCAGCGTCGTTATACGCCTTCTGGTTCAGGATGGTGTCGAGGGCGACGGCGGTTTTACCCGTCTGACGATCACCAATGATCAGCTCGCGCTGGCCCCGGCCGATCGGGATCATGGCGTCGATGGCCTTCAGACCGGTAGCCATGGGCTCGTGCACGGATTTCCGCGGCATGATGCCGGGGGCTTTCACGTCGGCAACGCGGCGCTCGGCATAAGCGATGTCGCCCTTGCCATCGATCGGGTTACCCAGACCGTCCACAACGCGGCCCAGCATCGCGTCACCGACACCCACGTCCACGATGGAGTTGGTGCGCTTGACGGTGTCGCCTTCCTTGATGTCGCGGTCGGTGCCGAAGATAACGACACCAACGTTGTCGGTCTCGAGGTTCAGGGCCATGCCCTGAATGCCGCCCGGGAACTCGACCATCTCGCCGGCCTGCACATTGTCGAGGCCGTGCACACGGGCAATACCGTCGCCGACCGAGAGAACGCGGCCGACTTCAGCGACCTCTGCTTCTTGTCCGAAGTTTTGAATCTGCTCCTTCAGGATCGCAGAAATCTCGGAAGCTTGGATACCCATTATCCGACCTCTTTCATGGTGTTCTGGAGGGAGGCGAGCTTCGAGCGGATCGACGTGTCGATCATTTTCGAACCCACCTTAACGATGAGACCGCCGATCAGGCTCTCATCGACGGAAAGATTGATGTTCACGTCGCGACCCACGACATTTTTGAGCGTCTCGGCGAGACGTCCGCGCTGTTCGTCGCTCAGCTCCGCGGCGGCGGTCACCTCGGCAGTCACTTCGCCGCGCTCGCGGGCAACCATTTCGCGCAGTGTAATGGCCAGATCGCGGGTGATAAACAGGCGACGCTTACCGGCCATCAGGCGCAGCGCATTGCCGGTGATCTTGTTCAGGCCCATGCGCTCGGCAAGCGCACCAATGGCGGCCTGCTGGCTGTCGCGGCTGTAGACCGGCGAGTGCAGCAGATCGCGCAGATCCGCACTCTCGCCATAGGCTGCGATCAGAGTGTCAGCGTCAGAAGCAATAGCGTCGAGCGCATTCTGCTCTTTCGCCAGGTCGAAAATAGCGGTGGCATAGCGCTTGGCGATGCCGGAAGAAATCGAAGCCGTGTCGGACACATCCACCCTTTCGATATTCGGCGTCCACCGCGAGGAGCCGCCGAAGGCGCCCCCAAACGATGCACAGGTTCACAAGACCGTGCGGTCTCTGCTCGAAATCCCGGCCCGTCTAGCAGAGGGTTTCCGGCGCCGCAACTAAGAGATTGCGCCAACAGCGAATAGGACACACCTCCGCACCGCACATCAGTTGTCACGGGGTTACGCGACTGGGAACCGGCTGACCCGGCGCATCGAGCACCAGCTTCGGCTTGCGCACCATAGCCCCCTGCCCGCCAGCACGCGCCGGAATTTGCTTGCAGGCCTCAACGATTAACACTCCGCCCGCGAAACGCCCGGTCACCTTTCTACCCACGCGCTCCAACATCGGCGCAGCACGCAACCAGAACGGTTTATCCGAAACGGGCTGGAACAGCGTCGCTGAGTGGCGCTGTGGTTTAAAGTCATAGTCCCGCAACTGCTGTTCGAGCTGGCTGAGAGAATAGGGTCGACCAAACCCAAACGGCGTGCGATCGCTCCGCGCCCAGATCCCGGCCCGATTCGGCACGATGAACATCGCCCGCCCCCCCGGGCCCAGCACCCGATAGGCCTCCTGCAAAAGCCGACCCGGGATAATCGACGTCTCAAGGGCATGGAGCATGATTAACCGGTCCACAGCACCGTTCTGTAACGGCCAAAGGGTTTCTTCGCACAGCACCGAATGGTTCGGCTCGCCGGCGGGCCATGGCATCACCCCCTGCGCCCCGGGCATCAGCGCGATGCAATGCCGCGCCTGCGCCCGGAGAGGTCGGAGAAGAGGCACGGCGAACCCCATGCCCGCGACGAATTGACCGGTCACGTCCGGCCAGTACCGCACCACCTCATCCCGGATCGCACGCTGGGCACTGCGCCCCAGCCGGGTCCGATAGTAAAACTGCCGCAGATCCGTCACATCAAGGTGCATTGCGTCCCGCTCTGTGCACTGTACGCTGGTCTCAGGACCTTAGCGGATCATGGAGCCATGCCAATGGACCAAATCGAGATTTTGACCATCCCCTGCCGCGAAGACAACTATGCCTTCTTGCTCCATGCCGGAGGGCGTACTGCTTTGGTGGATGCGCCCGAAGCCCGGCCCATCCTTGAGGTCTTGACGAAGCGTGGCTGGCGCCTCGACGAGGTTTGGCTCACCCACCACCATCTGGATCATGTGGACGGGCTGCCGGGATTGAGGGCCGCCCATCCCGGGCTCACGGTCACTGGTGCGGCTGCCGACGCAAAGCGGCTGCCAGATCTCGACCAGCAGGTTGGCGACGCCGACAGCTTTGCCTTTGCGGGGCACGACGTGGAGGTGCTGGACGTTTCAGGTCACACGGTTGGCCACATTGCCTTTCATATTCCCTCCGCAGAAGCGGTCTTCACAGCCGACAGTCTCATGGCGCTCGGTTGCGGTCGGGTGTTCGAGGGCACACCGGAGATGATGTGGACCAGCCTGTCAAAACTGGCCGCCCTTCCGGACGATACCGTGATCTATTCCGGCCACGAATACACCGCGACGAACGCCCGGTTCGCGCTCACCATCGAGCCCGATAACGAAGCTTTGATCGCTCGGGCGGAGAAGGTGCAGCGCTATGTTGCCGCAGGTCAGCCAACCGTTCCCTCCACGCTGGCCGAGGAAAGGGCGACCAATCCGTTTCTGCGCGCCGCGCTTCCCGAGGTCAAAGTGCAGCTGGGCATGGTTAATAGTGAGGATTCGAGCGTCTTCGCCGAAATCCGGTCTCGAAAGGACCAATTCTAGCCATGAGGATGATTGCATTATGAGAGAGGTGCGCCAAGGTTGAGTGAAGACGCGTGAATTTCACCACGCACCACCAAATGCTTGAAGGATGCCCACGGGCAACCAATTATTAAGCATAACGAGGCCAGAGTTGATTGCGCATGTCCCCGCGCGATCAAAAGAACAACAAAGGAGCGCAGCCGTGCCGTCATTTTCAACGACACTTGAGCAAGCGATTCACCAGGCACTTGCGCTGGCCAACTCCCGTCGGCATGAGCTGGCAACGCTGGAGCATCTGCTCCTCGCGCTGACCGACGAGCCCGACGCCGCCCGCGTGATGAAAGCCTGTTCGGTGGATCTGGACGAACTGCGTCAGACCGTCACCGATTTCATCGACGACGACCTGTCGACGCTAGTCACCGATGTGGAAGGCAATGAGGCCGTCCCGACCGCCGCTTTCCAGCGCGTGATCCAGCGCGCCGCAATCCATGTGCAATCCTCGGGCCGCAGCGAGGTCAGCGGCGCCAACGTGCTGGTCGCGATCTTCGCAGAGCGAGAGTCGAATGCCGCCTATTTCCTGCAGGAACAGGACATGACCCGTTACGATGCGGTGAATTTCATCGCTCATGGCGTGGCCAAGGATCCGTCCCATTCTGAAACGCGGCCGATCACCGGGTCGAACGATGAAGAAGAGGCGTCCGCCGAGGTGGACGAGGGCAAATCCGACAGCGCGCTCGCAAAATACTGCGTGGACCTGAATGCCAAGAGCAAAAAGGGCGACGTGGACCCCCTGATCGGGCGTGAGCACGAGGTCGAACGCTGCATCCAGGTGCTGTGCCGCCGCCGCAAAAACAACCCCCTCCTCGTGGGGGATCCCGGCGTGGGCAAGACTGCCATCGCTGAGGGTCTGGCAAAAAAGATTGTCGAGGGTGAGACCCCCGAGGTTCTGTCCGAGACGACCATCTATTCACTCGACATGGGCGCGCTCCTCGCCGGCACCCGCTATCGCGGCGATTTCGAGGAGCGGCTGAAGGCTGTGATGCAGGAGATGGAAGAGCACGACGACGCAGTGCTTTTCATCGACGAGATCCACACGGTGATCGGCGCCGGGGCGACCTCCGGCGGCGCTATGGACGCGTCGAACCTGCTGAAACCAGCACTGCAGGGCGGCAAGCTGCGTTGCATGGGTTCGACCACCTACAAAGAGTTTCGTCAGCACTTTGAGAAAGACCGCGCGCTGAGCCGCCGGTTCCAGAAGATTGATGTGAATGAGCCTTCTGTCGAAGACAGCATCAAGATTCTCATGGGACTGAAGCCGTACTTTGAGGACCACCACGACATCCGCTACACGCATGATGCGATCAAAACGGCGGTGGAGCTCTCGGCCCGTTACATTAATGACCGCAAGCTGCCCGACAAGGCCATCGACGTGATCGACGAGGCTGGTGCGGCGCAGCATCTGGTCGTCGAGTCGAAGCGGCGCAAGACCATCGGGACGAAAGAGATTGAGGCTGTCGTGGCGAAGATCGCACGCATCCCACCGAAGAACGTCACCAAAGACGACGCCACGCTGCTGAAAGACCTGGAAATCTCGCTGAAACGCGTCGTGTTTGGTCAGGATGCCGCCATCGAAGCGCTGTCGTCGTCGATCAAACTTGCCCGTGCAGGTCTGCGCGAGCCGGAAAAGCCCATTGGCAACTATCTCTTTGCCGGCCCAACCGGCGTCGGCAAGACCGAGGTCGCCAAACAGCTTGCCAGCACGCTGGGGGTGGAACTGCTACGCTTCGACATGTCGGAATACATGGAGAAACACGCGGTCAGCCGGCTCATCGGCGCGCCGCCGGGCTATGTGGGCTTCGATCAGGGCGGACTGTTGACCGATGGGGTCGACCAGCATCCTCACTGCGTGCTGCTCCTCGACGAGATCGAGAAAGCGCACCCCGACGTGTTCAACATCCTGTTGCAGGTGATGGATCACGGGACGCTCACCGACCACAACGGCCGGTCCGTCGATTTCCGCAATGTTATCCTGATCATGACCTCGAATGCGGGCGCTGCCGAGCAGGCGAAGGAAGCCATCGGCTTTGGGCGCGACCGGCGCGAGGGCGAGGACACTGCGGCCATTGAGCGGACCTTCACGCCCGAATTCCGCAATCGTCTGGATGCGGTGATCTCCTTCGGCGCGCTGCCGAAAGAGGTGATCCTAAAGGTCGTGGAAAAGTTCGTCCTTCAGCTTGAGGCGCAACTCATGGATCGCAATGTCTCGATTGAGCTGACCCATCCCGCCGCCGAATGGCTCGCGGACAAAGGCTACGACGACAAGATGGGGGCCCGTCCGTTGGGCCGCGTCATTCAGGAGAGCATCAAGAAGCCGCTGGCCGAGGAACTCCTGTTTGGCAAGCTCGCCAAGGGTGGGTTTGTGCGCGTCGGTGTGAAAGATGACAAGATCGATCTCCAGATCGATCCGCCCGAAACGCGGCAGCTGTCGTCGAAGAAAAAACCTCCGCTCCTGACGGCCGACTAAGTCAACAAAAGCCCCCCGCATGATAGAAATGCGGGGGGTTTTCTTTGCTCTGATGATTACTTGTCCAGCAGATCGTCGGCCTTGCCGCCTTCAACAGCTGTATCCAACTGTTCTTGCAGATCCCCGACCTCATTTGCGAGATCTGTATCCGATGCGGTATTGCGAGGTTCCTCAGACGGGGGACGGGATGGCGCAGGCTCGGACACGCTGCCCTCCGACGCTCCCGCAATCGGCACCCCCTCGGGAAAGATAATCTCGCGCGCATCGTCGGGCATGCTGATCCCGGCCTCCATCAGCGCCCGCTTGACCCGGCGGATGACCACGGATTGAAGCTTGACCGCTGAAATCTGGTGCCCGTCGAACCAATAGCGGATCTTCATGTTCACCGTGGAGGAGCCCAGTGCGTCGGCCAACACCGTGGGTTCGGGGTCGCTCAGGACCGCGTCGATCTGGCCAAGCTCCGAGAGCACCACATCCTGCACCTCGCTGATCGAGGCGTCGTAACCGATGCCCACATCGACCGTTCCTTGCCTCTGCGGGCTGGCAGAAAAGTTCTCGATATCCGATTTGTAGATCGTGGCGTTGGGGATCTGGATGTGGTTGCCCTCGGAGGAGACGAGGATCGTACTCCGGGTGTTCATGCTATGCACCACCCCTTGATGCCCGGCCACGCTGATAAAATGTCCGCGACTAAACGGACGGCGCAGGCTTAGGAGCAAGCTGGCGAGGAAGTTCTCGGCGATGTCGCGGAAGGCAAAGCCAACCACGATCCCGACCACTCCCGCACCGCCCAGCAGCGACAGGGCGAGCTGGGTCAATCCGCAAATCTGCAGCACCACATAGACACCGGTAAGAAACACGGGGAAGGCGACGGCGCGCGCAGCGATGTCGCGCAGGAAGGGCGACTCGATCCGGGTGCGAAACAGCCGTCGCATGCCTGCCGCAATTCCGCGTGAGACGTAGTAGGCCAGCGTGATGATCACTATACCTATCACGAGCAGCGGCAGGACCTGCACGGTTTTCTTGATCACCTTACGCAGTTCCCGCACCGCAGGTTGCAGTGTAAGTCCCTCAAGCGCCGTAATCTCCAGCCGGTTCACAACAGCGACAACACCATCGGTCTTAGCCGCGAGATTGCGCGCCCAGTCCACGTCCTTGGTCGCTTCGGCGGTGCCATCGATAAAGACGATCCCATCCTCCACCTTGACTGAGATATCCTCATACCAGCCAGTGGCATCGAGGATGCCGGTGATCCGCGCGGCGATGTCGGCGTCACTGGCCTGCCCGGTGACAGACACCGCCTGATCGGTGCTGACCACATCGCTGCTGCTCTCGGCACCCGCTGTCTGGGCAGAGACCTGCCCGCCCGGCAGAAATAGAGCGAGAGACAGGATCAAGAGACAGGTTCTTAGGAAAATCATCGCCGCGCACCCCCCTTACGACTTCCGCACGCAACGCGTGGGCAGCCGGATTGTTCCCCGCCCCACGAAGTCAGGAGCGCTTGCTCCCCCCGACGGAAAGGATGTAGCTGCGGTCAGCCGACCCGGTGGAGATCCAGATGACGCAAACTCCCGCTTCGCACTTGTCCGACGACGACCTCTTTGAGCTGCGCTGGACGCGGGCGGCGCGGGATCTTCTGACACCGCTTTACCGGCTTTATGGCGACGCGATGGCGCCGGAGGAACTCGAAGCACGGATCCGCGAGCTCCTGACACAGAAATGGGCGGAGCGCCCTGCGGATCTGAAGACGCTCGACATGAAACGTGACCTGATCCCCGACTGGTTTCTGGCGCAGGAGATGGCGGGTTATGTGTTCTACGTGGACAAGTTCGCGGGCAGCATGAAGGGCGTGGCCGAACGAATCCCCTATCTGCAATCGTTGGGCATCACCTACGCGCATTTCATGCCCTGCCTGATGCCCCGCCCCGGCGATTCGGATGGCGGCTACGCGGTGATGGATTACGGGCAGATCGACCCGCGTCTGGGCACCATGGCAGAGTTCAGCGAAACCGCGCGCCAGATGCGCGCCACCGAGATCAGCCCCTGCATCGACATGGTGCTTAACCACACCGCCCGAGAGCACGAATGGGCCGAAGCGGCCCGCGCGGGCGATGCGTTTTATCAGGGGTTCTACCACCTCTTCGACGACGAGATGGTGCCGCTGCAATATGAGCGCACTTTGCTGGAGGTCTTCCCCAATCAGGCGCCGGGGAATTTCACCTTTGACCCGGAAATGGGCAAATGGGTCTGGACCACATTCAACACCTTTCAGTGGGATCTGAACTGGGCCAATCCGGAGGTCTTTCTCGCCGTTATGGGCATCATCCTCGATCTCGCCAATGCGGGTGCCGAGGTGCTGCGGCTCGATGCCGTGGCCTTTATGTGGAAACGCATGGGCACGGTTTGCCAGAATGAGCCCGAGGTGCATGACATCCTTCAGGCGATCAATCAGGCGGCCTCGATCGCCGCGCCGGCCACAATCTTCAAAGCCGAAGCGATTGTCGGACCGCACCAGCTCGTCCCCTATCTGGGCGAGGGCCGGCACGCGGGTAAGGTCTCTAACCTCGCCTACCACAACTCGCTGATGGTGCAGTATTGGTCGGCGCTGGCCACGGGCCGCAGCGACCTGATGACACACACGCTCAAGACGCATTTTCCACAGAGTTTCCTCGGCGCAGAGTGGGGCACCTATCTGCGCTGTCACGACGATATCGGCTGGGCGATCACCGATGACGATGCCCGTGCGGTCGGGGTGACAGGGGACGGGCACCGCCGCTTCCTGGCGGAGTTCTACGCTGGACGGTTCCCCGGCAGCTTTGCCCGTGGTGCGGATTTTCAGGTGAATGAGGCGACCGGCGACGCCCGCACCAATGGCAGCCTTGCCTCCCTGACCGGTCTGGAACTGGCGTTGGAAAGCGGCGATCCCGAGGCGATCAGCGTGGCCCAGCGCCGGATCCTTATGGGCCACGCACTGATCGCAGGCTTCGGCGGCATCCCCCTGATCTACATGGGCGACGAGATCGGCCTGCTGAACGATCACAGTTATGCAGAGGACCCGGATCTGGCCGGGGACGGCCGCTGGATGCATCGCCCGCCCATGGATTGGGAGATCGCTGGATGCGCCCCGCTGGCCCAGACCCATCACGGCGAGATCTGGCGCGGGGTGCAGCACATCCTCGCCACCCGCGCCCGTGTCCCCGCCCTGCGGGGCGATGTGCCGACGGATATCCTCGACGCCGGCCATGACCGGCTGTTCTGCATCCGGCGCAACGGCTACACGGACGAGGTGATCGGGATCTTCAACGTCACCGCCCACAGACAGGAGATCGCAGCCTCTGCACTGGGCCTGAATGCGGCAGACCTCCCCCGCGATCTGCTGACCGATGAGCCGCCGACACGGGCCGAGGACCGCATCGTCCTGCCGCCCTATGGCGCGCTCTGGCTGCATCTGGCGCATTGACACAGAGCAGGGGTTTTCAACCCCGCCCCGATGGCCTATGAGCCCCCATCCCCGTGGGCCCACCCTTGGAGGCGGCGGGGCAGTCAAACTTTAGGAGAATTCGATATGGCTGGAGAAATCCCAGACATCGTCGCGACCGAACGTACGGGAACCGGCAAGGGGGCCGCCCGTCAAGCTCGTCGTGATAACCTTGTCCCCGGAATCGTGTATGGGGGCGACGCTGATCCCCTTCCGATCAACATCCCCTTCAACGTTCTGCTGAAGAAGCTGAAGGCTGGCCGCTTTCTGGCGACGCTCTTCAACCTGAAGGTCGAAGGCCATGAGGACGTGCGCGTCATCTGCCGCGGCGTTCAGCGCGACGTGGTGAAGGACCTGCCGACCCACGTGGATTTCATGCGTCTGCGCCGCACCAGCCGCGTGTCGCTCTACATCCCCGTTGAGGTGGTGGGCGAGGACAACTGCCCCGGCCTGCGCAAGGGCGGCGTGCTGACCATGGTTCGGACCGAAGTCGAGCTGCGCTGCACCGCCGGTGACATCCCCGAAAAGGTGGTGATCTCCGTCGAAGGCAAAGAGATCGGCGACACGCTGCACGCCTCCGAGGTGGACCTGCCCGAGGGCACCCGCTTCACTATCGACCGTGACTTCGTGATCGGCAACATTCAGGCTCCGTCCGGTCTGGCCAGCCAGTCCGATGATGACGAAGACGAAGTGGCAGCCGACGAAGTGCCCGCGATCGAAGTCGAAGATTGATCCGGGACCGCTTCACGCGGTTCGGAGAGATGAGGGCAGGCGGCACCCACCGCTTGCCCTTTTTCTTTGCCTCCCCGATAACTCGCCGCAGGCGGCATGACGGAGCGGACGCGGTATGAAACTCTTTGTGGGGCTCGGCAATCCCGGCGCAAAATACGCGAAAAACCGGCACAATATCGGCTTCATGGCCCTCGACCAGATCGCCTCGGATCACGGGTTTCCGGCCTTCCGGTCGAAATTTCAGGGATTGGTCTCCGAGGGTCGGCTGGGCTCGGAACGGGTCGCGCTCTTGATGCCGCAAACCTACATGAACAAGTCCGGCCAGTCCGTGGGCGAGGCGGCGCGGTTCTACAAGATCGACGCAAGCGACGTGGTGGTGTTCCACGACGAAATCGACCTCGCCCCCGGAAAGCTGAAGGCCAAGACCGGCGGCGGCCATGCGGGCCATAACGGTCTTCGGTCGCTGCACCAGCATATCGGCCCCGACTATCAGCGCGTGCGCATGGGGGTTGGCCATCCGGGGCACAAAGACAAGGTGCCGGGCTACGTGCTCCATGATTTTGCCCGCGCCGATCAGGACTGGCTCGACGACATGCTGCGCGGGATTTCGGACGGAGCCGTGGCGCTGGCCGCGGGCGATCAGGCGAAGTTCTCTAATGCCGTGGCCCTGCGCCTGAACCCACCGCGCTCGGGCACCGGACAGAAAGCCCCCCAGCCCCGCAAGACGCCCGACCCGGCACCGGTAAAGCCGGAGCCCGCCGCAGAGGACGACACCCGGTCCGCGCTGCAAAAGCTGGTCGACCGCTTCCGCTGAAACACACCATCGCAAGGGGGCCGATTTTTCGCAGAAAAATCGCTCTCTGCTCAGCTGAGTGCGCGAAGGATCTCTTCGGAGAGCGCGGAAATTTCGTCGCTCCATGCGCCCCTGCCCTGCTCCTGTACCCCGCGCCCATGGCCGAGGCTCTCGGCATAGGCGACCCGGTTGCCCAACACCGTTTCAGCCCGCACCACCTCGCGCTCGGCCAGAGCCTCGGTGATCTCATCAGAGATCCGCGTCCCTGCCTTGAACCGGTTCAGCACCACCATCGTCGGCACCCCGACCCGCTCGGCCAGCTCAAGGATCGAATCGAGCGCCCACAGGTCTACCTGACTGGTCGCCACCGGCACGAGCACCAAGGATGATTCGCGGAGGGCCGGGCGCAGGTCGCTGTCCACCTTGGGGGGCGTGTCCACGATGACGAAATCATGGGTCTTGGCCATCTTCTTGCACTCATATCCGGCACCCCAGGCGCTGGCGGTGCTGAATTCCATGCCGGGATCCCCCGCCTCGTCGCGGGTCATGAACCAACGACCCAGAGAACCCTGCGGATCGGTGTCCACCACCGCCACGGAATGGCCTGCGCGCGACAGGGCCACGGCAAGGTTAACGGCGAGGGTGGTCTTGCCGGACCCGCCCTTTTGCTGCGCGACGGTGATGATCTGTCCCATGGATGCCCCTTGTGCCTGTGGCGCAACCCTAGACCGGTCGGCAAAGGCCCGCAATCGCCCTGTCTTTGCACTTGCCGAATACATCGCAGCAGATCATCGTCTGGACAAAATAACAGCAGAAATTTGAGGAGCCGAGCAATGAAACTGAGCAGACGTGCCGCAATTCTGGGCCTTGGCGCGGTTGGGCTGACCGCTTGTGGCGGCGGCGGAGGCGGTGTCACCCGCGCCGTCGCGCAGGAGTCGATGCCCAGCGTCCCCAACCCGGGCTGGGATGCCTGGGTGGCCAATTTCCGGCCCCGTGCCCTGAATGCGGGTGTCTCGGGCGCAACCTTTGACCGGGCCTTTGCCAATGCAGGCTTTCTGCCCGGCGTGATCGAGCGCGACCGCAACCAGACGGAGTTCACCCGCACGCTGGAGGATTACCTTCAGATTGCCGCTGCGGATCATAAGGTCGAGCAGGGTCGCGCCGCCTTTGGCCGCCAGCGCGGCACCCTTCAGGCCATCGAGGCCCGTTACGGCGTCGAAGCCGAGGTGGTCGCGGCTGTCTGGGGGCTGGAGAGCCGCTATGGCACGCGGCGCGGCACGATCCCCGTGGTCTCCTCGACCTCGACGCTGGCGTATAACGGACGCCGGGGCGCATTTTTCGAGCAACAGCTCGTGGCCGCCTTGAAGATCCTGCAAAACGGCGACACCACGCCCGAGCGGATGGTGGGCAGCTGGGCAGGGGCCATGGGCCACACCCAGTTCATTCCGACGTCGTACCAGAGCCTCGCCGTGGATTTCACCGGCGACGGGCGGCGCGACATTTGGTCGGATGATCCGACGGATGCACTGGCCTCGACGGCGAATTACCTCGCTCGGAACGGCTGGCGACGTGGTGAGCCGTGGGGTTATGAGATCACCGCCTCCCGGCAGGGGTCGGGCGGCACGGTGATCCAACCGCAGTCTGGCGGACCGCGCTTCCGCGTCTTCCATAACTTCAACGTCATCAAGCGCTACAATAATTCGACGAATTATGCGCTGGGTGTCGGCCATCTGTCAGATCGCCTCGGCGGCGCCGGTCCGATTCAAGGACGCTTCCCCCCGGATCGGTTTGGGCTGACCCTCGATGATCGGATCGCGCTGCAACGCCGCCTGAACGCCGCTGGTTTCGACGCCGGAACGCCGGACGGGGTGATTGGCTCCGGGACCGAAGCCGCCATTCGCGGTTACCAGAGCGCCCGTAGCCTGCCCGTCACCGGCCAGCCCTCACGTGCGTTGCTGGCCCAGCTCGGCGGCTGATCGACAGCCCAACCGTCAGAGCGCCCGGTCCCGCACAGGCCGGGCGCTTTTTCATGCCCTGGACGTGTTGACAAAAAGGATTCACGCCGGGCATCGACCATCATTCAGGCTGGCACCTACGATGGAGACCGGCGTGGCACGAGACCGGTTGTCAGACGAGGAATGGGCCTTCTTTGAGCGGTTCATTCTGGTCGTCCGCGCGCCGAACGGCGCAAACCGACCCATCACCCCCTGGTCTTGATGGGATTCCCTGGATCGCGCGCACGGGCGCCCCTGGGCGCGATCTGCCGGAAGAGTTTGGTAAGTGGTCAAGCGTCTGCCCCCAGTTCCGGCGCTGGACACTGGCGGGGCTCTGGGAGCAGATCAAGGATGCGCTGAACGAAAGCGGGGCGGTGCCGCACGCTCTGCAAATGACCGACAGCACTGTGGTTCGCGCCCATCATCAGGCAGCGGGCCCAAAAGGGGGGACTCCGCGACAGGGTTTCGGCCGCTCAACGGGTGGTTCCACGACCAAGATCCATCTCCTCGTCAACGGCGAGGCATTGATCCGCCATTGGTCTGAGGACAATTGCGAGCGGGTTACCCATGAGAACCGGGATCACCGCGGGGTAATGTTCTGACTATCTTGGCTTCGATCTGGTCATGGCCGACAACCTTGCCAACCTCGAGCGTCCTGTTGGCAGACCGCGGTTATGACTCTGACAGCATTCGCAATTCCATGGACAAACGCGATGTCTTGCCGGTCATTTCTATGCGCAAATCACGAAAGAAGAGCGCTGGCGTCGACCGGCCCTTGTATCGTCTGCGCAACCTGATCAAACAGTGTTTCAACAAGCTCAAAAATGCCCGCCGTGTCGCCACCCGTTAAGACAAGACTGCGGAGAGCTTCCTCGCCTTCATCGACAACATGTCCATCCGCCTGTGGATGCGCCATTTGTCAACATGACCTAGTGACACAAACCAGCGTAAGCACGCGCTTACGCGGCCCGGATTAAGCGCCGCTGCAATGGATTGTGCCTCACATCATAGGCTTGTGTCGTCCACGGGACATCCCCGTCACGATACCCCGAAAGGGCGAACAGATGCTGAAATCCCTGACCCTGGCAGCGACACTCACTGCCCTGCCGCTCGCCGCCTTTGCCATGCCCACCGTTGGCGATACGGTTGGCACAAATCCCACTGACGCCACCGCCGCCCTCGCCGAAGCCGGCTGCATGGTGGACGAATTCGAAGCCGAAGACGGCAAGATCGAAGCCAAATGCAAGGACGCCGATGGCAAAGAGTGGGAAGTCTATATCGACCCCGCCTCCGGCAAGGTGGTGAAGATCGAAGAGGACGATTGACATGGCTGCCCTGAACAGGGGCCGGGCGGGCGGAGAGGTGTCTCCGCCCAATCCCTGGGACCCGCTGGTCCGCTTTAGCCACTGGTTTCTCGCCGCCGCCATCGTCGCCAACGCGCTCCTGAACAAAGAGGGCGGCACCTGGCACATCTGGATCGGCTGGGCCGCCATCGCAGTTCTGGCGATCCGGATCATCTGGGGCGTCGTCGGGCCTTACGAAGCTCGGTTCTCAGCCTTTCCACCCTCTCTGCGCGCCGCGCGCCGCCATGTGGGTGCACTCTTTTGGGGGCGGGCGCAGGAATACCCCTCCCACAATCCTGCCGGTGCCCTGATGGTGTACGCGCTGTGGGGGCTGATGGCTGTCACGCTGGCCACGGGGCTGGTGATGACCGGTGCCAAAGGCCCAATGACCATTGCCAGCGAAAAAGCCGCCGTGGCCGCCGGGGACTGGTCGGTCCTTGTCAAAGAGAGCGATGGGCATGATGGTGAGCATGACGATGACGACGAGATCGCCGAAGAGATCCACGAGGCGGCCAGCAACCTGATCCTGTTTCTGGCCCTGCTCCATCTGGGGGGCGTACTGATCGAGAGCAAACTCCTCCGGCGCAATCTCATCCGACCCATGCTCTGGAGACGCAACACGTGACCACGCCCCGCCCGACCGCAAGATCCCGACACCAGCCCGCGCTGCTGGCGGGATTTATGCTGGCGCAGGGCGTGGCAGCGATCTTCTTTATCGCAGACGCGGTTGACGATCTGATGGCGGCGCCTCCGGGCCTCCACGTCCTCGCCGAAGCTCTCGTTGCCGCCGTGCTCGTCGTCGGGATTGGCGTCGTTGGCTGGCAGCTGCGCCTGACGCTCGAAGAGATGCGCCGTCAGGAACAGGCGCTCGATACCGCACGGGGCGACTTTCTGCGCGTCGTCGAGGAACAGTTCACCACATGGGATCTGACACCCGCAGAAAAAGATGTGGGGCTCATGGCGCTGAAGGGTGCAGATGTGGCCGAGATCGCCGAAGCCCGCGGCGCGGCGCAGGGCACTGTTCGTGCGCAATTGACGCGGATCTATGCCAAAGCAGGCGTCTCAGGGCGTGCCCAGTTTGCCGCGTGGTTCGTCGAAGATCTGCTGGACTGACCGCATCACCTATCTTGCACGCGCCGGCATCGAAACCAGGGTCCAGTCACCAACACGCCCAACCTCGTGCCCATCGTTCCGCTCGCGGGTCTCGATGGCTCCGGTCTCGTAATACGGGCACGCGATCAGCAAGCGGTCGGGTTCCATGAACGGCTCGGTGACAGACGTTCGAGCGACTTCGACGCAAACATCCTGCGGTCCCGGATAAGGCCGCACGGGCCGGAGGCCAGATTTCTCCGGTTTCTCATAATAGGCGCGGGTCGATCCCCAGGGGTCAATTCTCCTCGGTTCTACCGACGGACTGGTCCGGCACCCGGTCAGCACGACCAAAATCGCGCAAAACAAACCGGTGCTGCGGAGGACTTGCTGTACCAACATGGCTAGCAGACTAGCGCATGTTGTCTGATCATCACCGCAGAGTTGCGTTTGACGACGATCAGGACCCTTCCTCCGGCGTATAGTCCGAACCGCCATCCATCTGCTGGTCGTAGAGGAGCCGGAACATCCCGTCCTCATTCCGCAGCAACTCAGGCGCGGTGCCTTTTTCGATGACCTGCCCCTCCGCCAGCACAAGGATCTGCTCAGCCTCAAGCACAGTCGAGAGCCGGTGCGCAATGACGATGGTAGTCACGTCTTTGGTCAACCGGGCCAGCGCTTCCTTGACAAGCAATTCAGAAGACGAGTCCAGCGCACTGGTCGCCTCATCCAGCAACAGCAGCTCACTGCGCCGCAGGATCGCCCGGGCAATGGACAGACGCTGGCGCTGGCCGCCGGACAGAAAAATCCCGTTTTCGCCAACCGGCGTCTCATAGCCCTGATCAAGTTCCACGATGAAGTCATGGGCATTAGCGTCGCGGGCGGCTTGCTCCACTTCCTCATCAGTAGCATCGGGTCGGCTGAAGCGGATGTTTTCGCGAACCGTGGTTGAGAACAGGAACGTGTCCTGCCCGACATAAGAGACTTTGTCCCGGAGCGACGCAAAGGTGGCTCCGCGAATGTCCTGACCGTCGATCAGGACACGGCCCTCTGTGGGATCATAGAGCCGCAGGATCAGATTGAAGATCGTGGATTTCCCGCCGCCGGACGGTCCGACCAGCGCGGTCATCTTGCCGGCGGGCATCGTCACGTTGAGATCGGTGATCACCTGCTTGCCCTCGCGATAGGCGAAGCTCACATGATCCAGACGCACCTCGCCCGGCCCCTTGGTCAGCGGCTCAGCGTCCGGCGCCTCAACCAACTGCTCGTCATAATCGAGCAATTCGAACATGAGCCGCACGCGGACCATGGCCCCTTCGAGGCGGACGCGGATCTTTGACAGGCGCTTGGCGGGCTCATAAGCCATCATGAAGGCGGTGATAAAGGACATCAGCTGCCCTGGCGTCGTATCTTCGGACCCGGACAGATTAAACGCACTCACCGCGATGATCCCTGCGATGGCAAAGCCCGAGAGCGTCTCCATCAGCGGGCTGGTCACCGCGTTTAGACGGGCCATGGCGTTGCGACGGCCCTCAACGCTGCGCACCGCGCGGTCCATGCGCTCCTGCATCCGGTCTTCAAGAGCAAAGACCTTGACCACCTGAATGCCCTTCGACGTCTCCTGAATCACACGGGTGATCTCGGCGGTCGAAACCATCTCGCCCTGCATAATCTCGCGAACCTGCTTCAACAGCTTGCGCACCCCGAAAATTGCCGCAGGCCCCACAAGAAGCGCGAACATGGAGAGCACCGGCTCCTGATAGATCATCACGCCCACAAGTCCGATCAGCATCAGCAGATCGCGCGAAACCGAGGTGACGAGCATCTCGATGACTTTGTTGGCAGCGGCCGCACCGGAGGTGATCCGGGTCAGGATATGCGAGCTCTCCTGCGCAGTGAAGAACGACACTCCGTGGCGCAACAGCTTGCCGTAAAGCTGCTCCTGCTGGGCCGCGATGATGCGGTTACCTGCACGCGACATAGCGACGGACTGCACGTAATTTGCAAAGCCTTTCAGTGAGAACGTTGCGGCCACCGCGATGGCCACCGCCATGACCAGCCGCTTATCCTCATACTGGGTCATCGCATCGACGATATATTCCATGAGGAACGCCGTCAGCGCCGTGGTCGCGGCGACGACAACCATCGCCACCACGGCGATGGCGTAATATTTCCGCTGTCCGGCAGCGTGATCGACGAAAAGCCGCTGCAGCATCCGGGCGCGATCCTCGTCCCGGGTCAGCTTCATAAGCCAGCGAGGCGGTGGGGGAGATATTTCGGTCATCAGCTCTCTGCTTAACACGACGCGGGCGGGCGCGGAAAGGCGCCCGTGCCTACTCTGAGTATGTCGTGGGGCAGGGGACGAATGTCCAGTAGCGGCCCAAAGCCTGTGGCGTCAGTGTTTTATTTCCGACGGCGCTTCACGTTGCCCCCGCGCTGGCCCGGACGTCCGGCGGTCGACCGGCCCGACGCCTTGACCGCTTCCGCAGACGCCCTTTCAACCGCTTGCTGACGGGCCAGCGGATCGTCAGCCACCGCCAGATCCACCGCCTCAAGCCGCTTCAGCTCATCTCGGAGCCGCGCGGCCTCCTCGAATTCGAGGTTCTCGGCGGCCTTGCGCATGTCTGTCCTGAGGCCCTCCAGAACCGCCTGAAGATTCGACCCGCTGTGCTTGTCGTCTATCTTGGCGGTGACGCGGTTCATGTCCACATCGCCCTGATAGAGGCCCGCCAGCACATCCTCGACGTTCTTCTTGACCGTCTCGGGGGTGATGCCGTGTTTCTCGTTATAGGCGATCTGCTTTTCCCGGCGCCGGTCAGTTTCCCGAAGCGCGCGCTCCATGGAGCCGGTGATACGGTCGGCATACATGATCACCCGCCCCTCGGCATTTCGCGCCGCGCGGCCGATGGTCTGGATCAGCGAGGTTTCCGAACGCAGGAACCCTTCCTTATCCGCATCGAGTATCGCCACCAGCCCGCATTCGGGGATGTCTAGCCCCTCCCGCAGGAGGTTGATCCCCACCAAAACGTCGAAGGCCCCAAGCCGCAGGTCGCGCAGAATCTCGATCCGTTCAATCGTGTCGATGTCGGAATGCATATAGCGCACCCGAATGCCCTGTTCGTGCAGATACTCGGTCAGGTCCTCGGCCATGCGTTTTGTCAGAACGGTACAGAGCGTCCGGTAGCCGTCGGCGGAGACCTTGCGGATCTCGTCGAGCAGATCGTCCACCTGCATCTCCACGGGCCGGATCTCCACCTGCGGATCCAGGAGACCCGTGGGACGGATCACCTGTTCGGTGAACACGCCGCCCGATTGCTCCAGTTCCCAGTTCGAGGGCGTGGCGGAGACAAAGACCGACTGAGGCCGCATCGCGTCCCATTCTTCGAATTTCAACGGGCGGTTATCCATGCAGGACGGAAGACGGAAACCATGTTCGGCCAGCGTGAACTTGCGCCGGTAGTCACCCCGGTACATGCCGCCGATCTGGGGCACCGAGACGTGGCTCTCATCCGCGAAAACAATGGCATTGTCGGGAATAAACTCGAACAGGGTCGGCGGCGGCTCGCCCGGCGCTCGACCCGTCAGGTAGCGGGAGTAGTTCTCGATCCCGTTGCAGACGCCCGTGGCCTCCAGCATCTCAACATCGAAATTCGTCCGCTGCTCCAGCCGTTGCGCCTCCAGCAGTTTGCCCTCGGCCACAAGCTGATCCAGCCGCTGCCGCAGCTCTTTCTTGATGCCATTTATTGCTTGTTTGATCGTCGGACGCGGGGTCACGTAGTGGGAGTTCGCATAGACCCGCACCCGGTCGAACGTGTCCACCTTCTCACCCGTCAAGGGATCAAACTCGGTAATCGCCTCCAGCTCTTCGCCAAAAAAGGACAGCCGCCACGCCCGGTCCTCAAGGTGAGCGGGCCAGATCTCCAGCACGTCGCCCCGCACGCGAAAAGACCCGCGCTGGAACGCCTGATCGTTGCGGCGGTATTGCTGCGCCACCAGATCGGCCATCACTTTGCGCTGGTCGTACTCCCGCCCCACATGGAGATCGACGGTCATCGCGCTGTAGGTCTCGACCGAGCCGATACCATAGATGCAGGAGACAGACGCAATGATGATCACGTCATCGCGTTCCAGCAGGGCGCGGGTGGCCGAGTGGCGCATCCGGTCGATCTGCTCGTTGATCTGGCTCTCTTTCTCGATGAACGTATCGGAGCGGGGGACGTAGGCCTCGGGCTGATAATAATCGTAGTAGCTGACGAAATACTCGACCGCATTATCGGGGAAAAAGCCTTTGAACTCCCCGTAAAGTTGCGCGGCCAGAGTCTTGTTTGGGGCCAGAATGATTGCCGGACGCTGGGTCTCTTCGATAACCTTGGCCATGGTGTAGGTCTTACCCGTGCCCGTGGCGCCAAGCAGAACCTGATCCCGTTCACCATTGCGAATCGCTTCGGACAGCTCCGCAATCGCCATGGGCTGATCACCGGCAGGCTTAAACTCGGTCTGCATCCGAAACGCGATGCCCCCTTCGAGCTTCTCCCGGGGGGGAGCAAGGTCAGGCATGTGATCGGGACGATTATTGTGCATGAAGACCCTCCGGATGCCGGCAGAATGTGGGGTCTTGGCGCGGAAAGGACAAGAGCGGGTGGTCATGAGGCTCTTGTCTCAACGGGCCGATTCGGATTTCGTCCCGGAGTCCGGGTGAAGCGAAACATCTGTTCAACGCATTTCGGGGAAAACTCGTCTGGCACAAATGGGTTATTGAAATTTACTACTTCAGGGTGAAAATTTTATTGTGAATCCTCTCAGAATAGAGTTTTCTCGGGGTGGGAGAGATGATCCGCTCTGGTTTGGCTACGCATACCCCGAACCCACCATCCCCGGAGTCGGCCGGATGCGTGATAATGTTTCTCAAAGAAGCCGGAACCGCTTGCGCGGTGTCCGGCTTCTTTCCATAACGCATCCTGAACAGCCAATGGAGACCGCGATGACCGCACGGATTTACCAGCCCGCGAAGACCGCCATGTCCTCCGGCACCGCCAAGAGCCGCGACTGGGTGCTGGAATTTGCCGCTGACGCACCACGCCGGATCGACCCGCTCATGGGCTGGACCAGCTCGAGTGACACCCAGAGCCAGGTCCGCCTGCGTTTTTCCTCGAAGGCTGAGGCTCTGGAATATGCCGAGGAAAACGGCATCGACGCCATTGTCACCGAGCCCAAGGCGCGACGGGCCAACATCCGTCCCGGCGGCTATGGCGAAAACTTCGCCACCCGTCGTCGCGGTGCCTGGACACACTGAACCGGTTTTCGGACTTGATCCCCCTCCCGGTTCTGCGCAGAACCGGAACCAAGCGGTCCCTTAGCTCAACTGGATAGAGCAGCTGACTTCTAATCAGCAGGTTCGGGGTTCGAGTCCTCGAGGGATCGCCATAGATGTGAACCACTACCGGCTGGCGCCGGTAGCATCGCGTTTTGACTGCAACTCCCGATACTGAAGTATGATACCGGCGGTCACGTTTCCGGACGTGGTCGAGAAATATCCCTGGCCCAAAATCTCCTGCCCCAGTACCGTTTTTGCACCTCCGGAAACTCTATTTGGTCGCGGCGCGACAAGCGTCCCTTGATCCGCTGCATGACCTGCGACAGCGACAGCTTCGGCCGGATCGACAAGATCATGTGGAATTGCTCGCGCGCCAGGGCGCCCCGGCCGATATCGACCCCCATCTCATCGCAGCTCTGACGGATGATGTCCCGCACGCGCTCGCGCATCGGACCTTGTAAGACCTTGTGACGATTATTCGTGAACCGCACGACGTGGAACCTGTGGTAAAATCGGGTGTGCGCGAAAGACGAGTAGCGCATGATCTTCTCTTCCGGATCTTGAAGACCATGCCCCTCCAGGGGGCTTCAAAATCCGGGAGACAGGATAATCAGCAAAAGCGGCCGAAGCGAACCGGCTGGAAGCCGGTAGTGTGGGTCCATTGCGTGGAAAATCACTGGTTTCTAGGATTTTCAATCCAACCAGCGCTTCTTTGGCTACTCCTTCAATCTGATGAACATGATCTAGATCCGGTTGCGCCGCTTGTCGTATTTGATGGGTCTCTTGCGCTGCTTACGACCTGGGATGCAGGCCTTTATACCCTTGTCTTCCAACGATTCTCTGAACCAGTCGGCGTCAAAGCCCCGGTCGCCTAGCAGCCATTCGACATCTGGAAGACTGCTGCACAGCACCCGCGCGCCGACGTAGTCGCTGACCTGACCGGCCGTGATGAACTGGTTCAGAGGACGGCCTCGGCTGTCGCCGACCGCGTGCAGTTTGGTGTTCATCCCGCCTTTCGTTCAACCGATGGCGCCAACGGCCTCATCATCGATCATAACCGTTTTTTCTTCGCCATGATCCCCAGCCAGACCGACCAGCATCTGCGCGAAGATGCTCTTATCGCTCCACCGCTTCCAGCGATTGTAGAGTGTTTTGTGGGGCCCATACTCTTTGGGCGCGTCGCGCCACCGTAAGCCATTGCGGTTGATAAAGATAATTCCACTCAGGACGTGCCGGTCATCGACGCGCGGCGTGCCGTGCGACCTCAGGAAGAAAGGCTCCAGACGCGAAATCTGCGCATCCGTCAGCCAGAAAAGATCAGACCGGGACACTGCTCAGTTTTCGAACCGTGGATCATGCCGCTACATAGTCCATGCTGATCAACAGGCTCCGGCGGCGATTTGCGGCCTCCGATGGCGGTCGGCGCCGGGGGTGAGCCCTCGGAGCAGTGTGATCAGCCAGATGAAATGGCACAGACAGACCCTCAGGTTTCGCAGGATCATGCGGATGTTGTGACCGCAGCCGCAGAGGCCCGCGAAAAGGGCATCACCTTCGGTTCCTTTGAGTGGGCATCGGGTCAGACGTCCGTCGGCTTTCATATGGCCCGTCATTGGTTCGATGGCGCTTCGTCGTCGCAGCAGTTTCGCGATGGTCCTGGTGACGCCGCGCCTTGCACCGCTGATGAAGACCTTCACTGTTTCAACGCTGTGGCCACGGCAGCCACGGTCGACGAAGGCCATGTCCGGGCGCCGGTCGGTCAGGATGTCCACCTGTTCCAGTGCCGCGTGCAGAGTGTGCCCGTCGAAAGGGTCGAAAGGATTGCCCGGCAGTGATCGCATGCCGGCGACGAAGCCACCTTCCGTGATGGTCGCGACGCTGACCTTCGTGCCGAACTCACAGCGCTTGTGCGCCTTGCCTTTCGAGATACAAGCCACCGCCGGTTCGTGCAGGCTGTAAAGCGTCTTTCGGTCCTGTGGCTTCTGCGCCAGCAACCGGTTTACCAGCGCCGTCATCTCCGCGATCCGCGCTTTCAGCGGTCCCTCAGTCCCCTTGTCTGTCTGCCGTTCGATGTCGCGCAGCACGCGGCCGGTATRGCCCTTGAGCCGACGCAGGGCCTTGCGCATCCTCCTGAACTGGCGGGCGTGGGCATCGCGCCCGACCTGCCCGCAAAGCCGGGGGCCGAGGCGATTGTCGTTC
>NZ_VFSV01000029.1 GCF_007004065.1 Palleronia caenipelagi
CGGTACCGGCGAGGGCTGGCTCTACCTCGCTGCGGTCAAGGAATGTGCCTTTGTCCGCCGTCGCCCATCGGGCTCCGACCGGTGGCGCCGCGATGGGCAACTCCAAGGACAATGGCGCATGCGTCCCGCGAAATCGTGGGGTGGTCCATGGCCGAACATCTGAAAGCGGAGCTCTGCTGTGATGCGCTCTGGATGGCCCTGGACCGGCGCGGTCCGCTCCCGGGCCTGATCCTGCATTCGGACTGCGGCATGCAATATGCCAGTGGGGACTATCGCAAGATCATCCACCGCGCGAAGCTTATCCAATCCATGAGCCGCAAGGGCGAATGTCTGGATAACGCACCGATGGAGAGCTTCTTCGCATCTCTAAAGAAGGAGCTGGTCCACCGCCAGCGCCGCCGTTCAGCCGTTCAGCCGTCGGGTACCAAACATCCGCAGAAGCGTTCAAAGAAATGAGTTTGAAAATGGCAGCGTAGGGTCAACAATCAGACTGCCCGGAATAAGGGACGAAGTTCGCCACGGATTGGTCCCAGCGGGGAGACCTCACGCGCAGGATGAACGTCTCGCAAGAAAGATCAACGACGGTACGGTTTGCGGCTGCGGGATTGGCGTATTTTCAAACACAACGAAGAGCGGGCTGGACCGGGATGGCGGTGGCCGCTCATAGTGACGAAGCAGAGTGAGGCGCAGATGCATCAGATGACGATTGATGAATTGCACGCGTTCATGCGAGACGCCTTTCCGCAGGTGGCGGATGAGTTTGTCGTGGAAGAGCTGCGGGACCATGGGCTGGTGGTGCGGCAGGATGTGCATGACCGGCATTTACGGCCCGGACGTACAATCTCCGGGCCGACCATGTTCGGGCTGACGGATGTGGCGATTTATCTGGCGATCCTGTCGCGAATCGGACCTGTTGCGCTGGCAGTGACCACGAATTGCTCGATCGATTTCATGCACAAGCCCGGCGCTGGGCTGCCGCTGCGGGCGGACGCGCGAATCCTGAAGCTGGGGCGACAACTGGCGGTGGGAGATGTCTTGATCCGCTCAGGCGAGGCGCCCGAGCCGGTGGCGCGGGCGTCACTGACCTACGCAATCCCGCCGCGCCAGGCGTAACCATAGCCGCGGGTGGGACGGTCGAAGATCCGCTTGCCCATCAGGGAGGCAGTCAGGTCGACCATCAAACGCGCTGTGCGGCCCCTCTCGTCCAGCGCAGGGTTCAGCTCCACAAGATCGAGAGAGGTGACCAGACCGGATTCGGAAAGCAGCTCCATGACCAGATGAGCCTCGCGGAAGGTGGCGCCGCCGGGAACCGTGGTGCCGACCGCAGGCGCAATGGAGGGGTCGAGGAAATCCACGTCGAGGGACACATGGAGCATGGGGTTCTCCGCAGCGGCAACCAAATCGAGGAAAGCGCGCAGGGGCGCGGCCATGCCGGTCTCGTCGATCCGGCGCATGTCGTGAAGGACTGCGTCGGTGGCCGCCAGCCGGTCACGCTCGCCCGGATCCACGGAGCGCAGGCCGATCATGCAGACATTGCCGTGGGAGACGGGGGCGGTCACCTCAGGGAAGCCGTCGAAGCCAGGTTGTCCGGTGACGTAGGCCACGGGCGTGCCATGGAGATTGCCGCTCTCGGTGGTTAGCGGCGTGTGGTAGTCGGAATGGGCGTCGAGCCACAACAGAAAGAAGGGGCGGTCTGCATCCTGAGCGCGCTGCGCCATGCCTGCCACCGAGCCCAGAGCCAGCGCGTGGTCACCGCCCATGAAGACCGGCATACCCTCGATCCCGCGCCCAACTTCGGCGAGGCGTTTGGTCCATGCTGCTACGGCGCCGGGCTGAACCAGATGGGCGGGGCCGCCCGTAGGCAGATCCGGGCCGGGGTCGAGATTGCCCATGTCGGTGACGCTATGCCCCAGCGCTTCGAGCGCGGGTTGCAGGCCCGCCACGCGGTAGGCGTCAGGGCCCATGAGGCAGCCTTGACGCGCTTTGCCGCAATCGAGCGGCACTCCGATGAGGGTAATGTCGGCCATGGGGGCTCCTGTTCTGAGACCCCCCTACTCTGCCCGCTCTAGCGGATCGCCGCCAGTCTCCATGCGCGCAGCCAGATCAGCGCGAGTGCGAAAGATGCGACCGCGTTCCAGGACGCCATCGACAGGCCGAAGAGCGACCACGAGACCTCGTCGCACATGATGACCTTATCTACCGTGTCAACAGAGAGCAGATCCGACCCCGAGATCCCGCCCAGATCCGCGCCACCCGAGCAGGAGGTGGGGCCGGGCCACCAGCCGCGCTCGACTCCCGTGTGATAGACGCCGATCACGCCGGTCGTTGCCGCGGCCACGGCTCCGAGCAGGGCCAGCGGACGCATCGCCACCGGCAGCAGGAGGGCAGCTGCGCCGATCACCACAGCCGCCATATGGGGCCATCGCTGCCAGTAGCACATCTTGCAAGGTGCGTAGCCCAGAGCCTGAAAGGTCCAGGCGCCGAGCAGCAGCGCCAGCGAACCGCCAGCGGCGATCAGGATCATTGTGCGTGGAGTCATAGCAATCCTACCATTAAAAACCCGCCGATCAGCATGACGCAGAACAGGGTAAAGACGAGGCCAAGACGCTCTTCGATAAAGATGCGGATCGGAGGGCCGCCGAAATACAAAAGCGCGGCGATCACAAAGAATCGCAGCCCACGGGCGATGATCGAGGCGATCACGAACACGCCCAGCGACAGGCCAGTCGCTCCCGACAGGATGGTAATGACTTTGAACGGGAGTGGCGTGACCCCCGCCACGAGCACAGCCCAGGCGCCCCAGTCGGCGTAGCTTTCGCGGAAGTGGTCAAAGGAGTCGGTCTTGCCGTAGAACTCCAGCACCGGGCGCCCGATCTGTTCCCAGAACCCCCAGCCGATGAAATAGCCGAGCAAAGCCCCTGCCACTGACGACAGCGTTGCGACCAGCGCGATGATCCATGCGCGCTTCGGAGCCGCGATCACCATCGGGATGATCAGCACGTCCGGCGGAATCGGGAAAACCGAGCTTTCGATAAAGGACACAAAGGCCAGCGCCCAAAGAGCGCGCGGGCTTGCAGCCAGCGAGATTGTCCAGTCATAAAGGCGTCTCAACATGGCGTGCTAGGACCACGGCAGACGGGCTTGGTCAAGGGTCCTTTGGTAGGGAGTGCGAGAGATGAAATGGCAGGGTCGGCGGCAGAGCCGTAACATCGAGGATCGTCGCGGGCGCGGCGGCGGCACAGCGCGCGTCGGCGGGATCGGCGGCCTCGGGGTGCTGGTCATCGTTCTGGTGGGGTGGTTCTTTGGGATCGATCTTACGCCCCTTCTGACGGATACCACGGTGACCAGCAGCGGCAGCACGCAGGTCACCGCCGCTGACGAGGAACGCGCCGAGTTCGTGGCCGTGACGCTGGCCGATACCGAAGAAGTCTGGGCCGAGATCTTCCGTGAACAGGTGGGGCAGCCCTATGATCCGGCCAAACTGGTTCTGTTCAAGGGAGTGACGCAGTCGCCCTGCGGTGGTGCGTCCGGGGCGACCGGTCCGTTCTACTGTCCCGCCGATGAAAAGGCCTATCTGGATACGGATTTCTTCGTCACCATGGAGCGTCGTCTGGGCGCGCGGGGTGACTTTGCCGCAGCCTACGTGGTTGCCCATGAAATCGCCCATCACGTTCAGGACGAACTGGGGATCCTCTCTGAGGCCAATGCCATCCGCCAGCGCGTGTCCGAGCGAGAATCGAACCAAATCTCTGTGCGGATAGAACTTCAGGCGGATTGCTTCTCGGGCATCTGGGCCCGGCGGGCGGATGAGAAATTCGGCTCGCTCGAACGCGGTGACGTGGAAGAGGCGATCAACGCGGCCAAGCAGATTGGCGACGACACGTTGCAGCGCAATGCGGGGCGGGTTCCTTCGCCCCATACTTTCACCCACGGCACTTCGGAGCAGCGGATGCGTTGGTTTGCCCGTGGCTTTGAGTCGGGTGACATCCGGGATTGCGATACCTTCTCGGTCGACCGTTTGTGAGGATCCGGGATTGGGGGCGCTGCCCCCGCCGGCCCTCGGGCCGGCTCCCCCGGGGTATTTTTCAGACAAAAAGAGGAGCGGCGCGGTGGCAGATAGATTCGGTCGGACGATCCAGCTGTTTCTCGTGGACGGGACCGCCACAGGATTGCGGCGGCTGACGCTGCATGGATGGACGGGTGTGGTCTTTACCGGCAGTGAGACTGCGTTCGGTGACCTTGTTGCCCGTGACGAAGTCGACCGAACCGGGATTTATGTGCTCTCGGGTCCGGATCCGGAGAGGCCGGAGCGGCAGCGGGTCTATATCGGCTCAGGCAACTCGGTTGCGGAGCGTGTGCAGCAGAGTGCGGAGAAGCGCAGTTTTTGGGAGACGGCGACCACCGTCACCACCAGCGACGATGACTTGTCAAAAGGCCACGCGGAGTATCTCGAGGCGCGGCTGATCGAGATGGCAGACCGTTCGGGGCGTGTGACGCTGGATAATTCTGTGCGGCCCGACGCCATCCGCCGGCGACTGCCCGAGGCTGATATCGCCAATATGGAGCAGTTTCTCGCCAATCTGAGGATCGTCCTGCCGGTGGTCGGGCATGACATGCTCAAGCCACCGCCGAAGACGGCAATCGAAAAGACTAAAGGGGAAACTGAGGAGACCTCATTCGAAATTCGTCATCGGAGTGGTGTGAAGGCGAAAGCGGTCGAGCAGGACGGCGATTTCATTGTGCTAGAGGGGTCTGAGTCCCTATGTGACACAGGGTATGCCAGCAATACTTATGCCCAGCTAAAAGACAGTTTGCTCCGGGAGGGCGTACTTGTGCCCTCAGTGCCTGGTCGGCTGAAATTCGAGCGGCCACATGCCTTTCGAAGCCCGTCCGCCGCTGCCGCAGTTATCCTTGATCGTAACAGCAACGGTCGAACTGAATGGAAGGTCGCAGGGTCCGATCAGACCTATCAGATCTGGCAAGAAGCGCGTGCAGAGGAAAGGTCCTGAATGAGTGCGCAGATCCGTCTTGTCCGGCCTGCTTCAGGACCTCGCCGCCCTTTGATCAGGCGTGACGCTCGAGACGGGCGGCCTTCAGCCGGGCGAAATCGTCGCCGGCGTGGTAGCTTGACCGGGTAAGCGGAGTCGCGGAGACCATGAGGAAGCCCTTGCCCCAGGCGGCTTTTTCGTAGGCTGCGAATTCATCCGGCGTCACATAGCGGTGCACCGCATGGTGACGGGAGGTGGGCTGGAGATACTGACCGATGGTGATGAAATCCACGTCCGCCGCCCGCATGTCGTCCATGACCTGAAGCACGGCCTGCCGGTCTTCACCGAGGCCGACCATGATGCCGGATTTCGTGAACATGGTCGGATCAAGCTCCTTCACCCGCTGCAGGAGACGCAGCGAATGGAAGTAGCGCGCACCGGGGCGCACTGTCGGGTAGAGCCCCGGCACCGTTTCGAGGTTATGGTTAAAGACGTCGGGGCGCGCGTCGACGACCGTTTCCAGAGCCTCGGAGCCACATTTCAGGAAATCAGGCGTCAGCACCTCGATGGTGGTGTCGGGGGCGCGGTGACGGGTGGCGCGGATGGTCTGCGCAATGTGCTCCGCCCCGCCATCGTTGAGGTCGTCCCGGTCCACGCTGGTGATGACAACGTGTTTCAGACCCAGCTTTTGCACAGCATCGGCAACCCTCCCCGGTTCAAACACATCGAGCGCGTCGGGGCGTCCGGTGGCCACGTTGCAGAAGGTACAGCCGCGGGTGCAGATCTCGCCCATGATCATCATCGTGGCGTGGCCCTGAGACCAGCATTCGCCGACATTGGGGCAGCCCGCCTCTTCGCAGACCGTAGCGAGCTGATGTGTGCGCATGATCTCCTTGGTTTCCGAATAGCCCTTGCCCGACGGAGCCTTGACCCGGATCCAGTCCGGCTTGCGCAGGCGCGGCGTCTCGGGGCGGTGAGCTTTTTCGGGATGGCGTTCAGCCGGGTTTTTGAGGTCGCGCGGCACGGTATCGTCCTAGCTGTTCCGGGTTTTAGCGCAACATAGAGAGGCGCGCGCCGCAAGTCCATTGCGTCGGACGCAGGACCTGCATGAGCCACGCACAAGGCTCAGCCCAGAAGATCTCCCCCCTGCCCCTGAACGCGGTAGTGACGCGCAAGACTCTGCAATCCAATTCTGAGGACGATTTTGCCGGATCGCGCGGCCCAGCCCATGCGCCGCTCGACACTCTCCAGCCCATCGCAATCCCCACAGACCCTCAAGCACACATCCGCGAGGCCGGGACCAAGTTCGATCAGGGCCAGACGCAAGCGGGTCTCTGCGGCTGTCAGGTCAGGTCGCGGGGGCGTCCCGGCCACGACCTCTTCGAGCAGCGCCTCCCACGACCGCCCTCCGGCCGCAGTTATCCTGACCAGTTCGGCGTCCTCGTACAGACGTTCGCCTGCCTTTACGAGATCCGGCGACAGAAACGGTCCACCTGTCTTGTCTTTGCGTCGTGCCAGCATGGCCAGCGGCGTTTCGCTGATCGCACGTGGGTGCGAACCCTCGTCAGCCTCTTCCGTCGGTGCGCCAGATCCATTCAGATAGGCTTGGCCTTGTGGTGACAAGCGGTAGCGCAGAATCAGCCCAGTCTTTTCGGCAACGATAAGGTGCTTGTCCCGCATCGACTCAACGACGCGATGGTCGATCGACGCTAGCCGCTCCACATCTCCCCCGGACAGATCCCGTACCACCACCGCAGTCTCCATTCCTGGAGCCACCGCGAGGTAGGTTTTGACGTGATCCAGAAGTTCGACGATGTTCAATGCCGACGGGGTCACGGGGACATCAATGGCTTTTTCTTTGGTGATCGCGTTAATCTGATCGGTTCCCATTTTGTAACACGGGTTCCGAACCACGGCGCTCGCAGAAGAGGCGACCTGCAAAGCCGCCTCAGGCAACTGGACGATACGTCGAAGACCGGGGGCCTCATCGCCGGAATAGACCCAGTTTGCATCAATTTCCGGAGCGAAGCGCATCCGGTCCTCTTTGACATTTGCGCGGTCCAATCTGACAAGGACGATCCTCGCGCGCCCCCTTTAAAAAACTCGACCCTATCCGAACGGATTGTAGTAAAAATTATTAACCAATTTTCGCCTATGGCTCAATAAAACAAAGCTCCGGCGATGGCCGGAGCTTTGACATGGATTGCCGTTCCGCAACAGACAGGGGCGTCGGATATCGGACGCGATGTCAGGAGAACGCGTCGGGCATCTCGGCTTTGCGACGCGCGATATATTCCGTGAGTTGCCCCGCGATTTCGGGGTCGAGCGCAGGCGCGACGTAATCCCCAAGGAGCTTTTGCACCCGCGCCTCTGCCAGTGTGTAGGTATCGCGGCCACCTTCATCTGACCACGTCTCGAAAGGTTTATAATCGAGCAATTCACTGCGCCAGAAGGCGGATTTGAAATTCGCCTGAGTATGCGCGCAGCCCAAGTAATGGCCACCAGGACCAACCTCGCGGATCGCGTCCATGGCCTGCCCGTTCTCCGACACGTCAACGCCCTTGGCCATGCCGTGCAACGCCCCAAGCTGATCGGCATCCATGACGAATTTCTCCGGGCTTGCCACGAGTCCGCCCTCGAGCCAACCGCAGGCGTGCAGCATAAAATTCACCCCGGCCAGCAGACCCACGTTCAGGCTGTTTGCCGTCTCATAGGCCGCCTGCGCATCAGGCAACTTCGAGCCGTTGAAGCTGCCCGCCGAACGATAGGGCAGCCCCAGACGCCGCATCAACTGTCCCGCGCCATAAGTGATGTGGGCCGCCTCGGGTGTGCCAAAAGTGGGCGCCCCGGAGTTCATGTCGATGGACGTCACAAAAGCGCCCGCGATCACCGGCGCGCCGGGGCGGACCATTTGCGAGTACGCCACGCCGGTCATCACTTCGGCCAGCACCTGCGTCAAGGTCCCCGCTACAGAGACCGGCGCCATCGCGCCGCCGACGATAAAGGGCGAGACGATGCAGGCCTGATTGGACTCAGCATAGACCTCCAGCGCGCCCATCATCGTCGCGTCGAATGTCAGTGGCGAGTTCACATTGATGAGCGAGGTCATCACCGTGTTCTCCGCGACGAACTCCTTACCGAACAGGATTTCGCACATCTCCACCGAATCACGCGCCCGGGACGGCTCTGTGACCGACCCCATGAAGGGCTTGTCCGACAGAGTCATATGGGCGTGGAGCATATCGAAATGGCGCTTGTTCACCGGGATGTCGGTGGGCTCGCAGACCGTGCCTCCCGAGTGGTGGAGCCATTTCGACATATAGCCAAGCTTCACGAAGTTGCGGAAGTCCTCGATCGTCGCATAGCGGCGCCCCCCCTGACGGTCCCGAACGAACGGAGGGCCATAGACGGGGGCCAGCACCAGGTTGTTACCACCGATAACAACGGAGCGCTCCGGATTGCGGGCGTGCTGGGTAAAGCTCGAAGGCGCCGTGGCGCAGAGCTGCCGCGCAAGTCCGCGGGGAATGCGGACTCGTTCGCCCTGAACATCGGCACCCGCGTTTTTCCAGCGCTCCAGCGCCGCGGGGTTTTCGCTGAACACCACGCCGGTTTCTTCCAGCAGGATCTCAGCATTGGCCTCAATGATCGCCAGCGCTTCGTCGTTCAGGATCTCAAGATTGGGAATCTGCCGCTCGATGAATTTGGCGGCTTCAAAGCGCACCGCCGTCCGTTCGGCTCTGCGGGCGGCCCCGCCGCCTGCGCCCCTGCCCCGCCGACGTGTTGCAGCTTCAGCCATGGTCGTCTCCCTAACCCGTTTCCGAACGCGGATAGGGCAAATCCAGTCGCACCGCATCGCCGTTTTGCGGCGCCTGCCGCCGAAAACCGACATGATTGCGTGACTTGTCTGCCCCGCTGCTCTGGCCTAGAGACGGGCCATGACAGACATCGCGCCCTCCCATCAGAAACTTCTGATCATCGATTTCGGGTCTCAGGTCACCCAGCTCATCGCGCGCCGCCTGCGCGAGCTGAATGTCTATTGCGAGATCCATCCCTTCAACACGGTGACCGACGCCTCGCTGGCCGAGTTTGCCCCGCAGGCCGTGATCCTCTCGGGCGGCCCCGCCAGTGTCGCCGACGAAGGCAGCCCGCGCCCACCCGCCTCGGTGTTCGAGCTGGGCGTGCCGGTTCTGGGCATCTGCTATGGCCAGCAGGTTATGATGCAGATGCTCGGCGGCGAGGTCACCCGGCACAAGGAATCGGCGGAGTTCGGTCGCGCCTATGTGACGGCAACCGACGAGCCCCTCGACCTGCTGAAGGGTTGGTTCGCCAGCGACAAACATCAGGTCTGGATGAGCCACGGCGACCACGTGTCGCGACTGGCCCCGGGCTTCCGCCCCTTTGCCACCTCCCCCGGTGCGCCCTGTGCCGTGGTGGCCGACCCGGATCGGCATTTCTACGGCACCCAGTTCCACCCGGAGGTGCACCACACCGAAAACGGGCGTGAGCTCTATGCCAATTTCCTGCGCATCGCGGGGTTTGAAGGTGACTGGACCATGGCCGCCTATCGCGAGCAGGCCATAGCCGCGATTCGCAAGCAGGTGGGCGATGGCAAAGTGATCTGCGCGCTGTCAGGCGGCGTGGACAGCTCTGTGGCGGCGGTTTTGATTCATGAGGCGATCGGCGATCAGCTCACATGTGTGTTCGTGGACCATGGTTTGCTCAGGAAAGACGAGGCCGATGAGGTCGTCGGCATGTTCCGCGACCATCTGAACCTGCCCCTGATTCATGCCAATGAGAGCGAGCTGTTCCTGTCCCAGCTCGAAGGTCAGAGCGACCCGGAGACCAAGCGCAAGATCATCGGACGACTGTTCATCGAGGTGTTCGAGAAGACGGCCAGAGAGATCGGCGGCGCTGATTTCCTCGCGCAAGGCACGCTTTATCCCGATGTGATCGAATCGGTGTCCTTCTCGGGCGGCCCGTCGGTGACCATCAAATCGCATCACAATGTGGGCGGCCTGCCGGAAAAGATGGGCATGAAGCTCGTTGAGCCCCTGCGGGAGCTGTTCAAGGACGAGGTCCGCGAGCTGGGCCGTGAGCTGGGTCTGCCGGAGAAGTTCATCGGCCGTCACCCCTTCCCCGGACCGGGTCTCGCGATCCGCTGCCCGGGCGAAATCACCCGCGAGAAACTGGAGATCCTGCGCGAGGCGGATGCGATCTACATCGACCAGATCCGCAAGCACGGTCTCTATGACGAGATCTGGCAGGCCTTCGTCGCGATTCTGCCGGTGCGCACGGTGGGCGTCATGGGCGACGGGCGGACCTATGACTACGCCTGCGCCCTGCGCGCTGTGACCTCCGTGGACGGCATGACCGCGGATTACTACCCGTTCAGCCACGAGTTTCTGGGCGAGACTGCGACCCGGATCATCAATTCCGTGCGCGGGATCAATCGGGTGACTTACGACATTACTTCGAAACCGCCGGGAACCATTGAGTGGGAGTAAGCGTCTCTCTCCTGTGACCAAAAAAATTCCGGACGTCTGCCCCCGCAGGCGTCCGTTTCACATGGGGAGGGCTTGTGATGTTTGACGTGATCCAGTTGCTGGCGTGTTCTGCCGGACTTTTATGCCTGACGCGGCTTGTTGTCGGGACCAAAGCGGTTCCCGTAAAGGTCGCCAAATCCCGGAACCAACCTGGAAAAGCCTATGAATGATCTTCTCAATTCCATCTGGTCCTTCTTCCCCGAGCCCATGCGCAACGAGCTGAGCGGCTTCGTCAGTGCCTTCTGGCGGACGCTGCCGCAACTCTTCGCGTCGCTGCTCGTGATCCTGCTTGTCTGGCTGGTCGTTGGCGTGATCCGGCGGTTCCTGCCGCGCGCCTTGCGTCGGGCACACATGCGCCGCGCACTCGTCGATGTGATCGTCATGATTGTGATAGTGGGCCTTTGGTTCATCGGTGGCCTGATCGCCGTGACCATCGCTTTCCCCACCATTACCCCGGGCAAGGCCTTTACCGCGCTGGGTGTGGGTGGTGTCGCCATCGGTTTTGCCTTTCAGGACGTGTTCGAGAATTTCATGGCGGGTCTCCTGCTGCTGATCCGTGAGCCCTTCTCCATCTCTGACTACATCGAGTGTGAGGGGATTGACGGACAGGTCGAAGAGATCACCATCCGCGACACCCATATCCGCCAGACCGACGGTCAGGTGGTCGTTGTGCCCAACGCGATGCTGTTCAAAAACCCGGTCACCATCCGCACAGCCGACGCCCTGCGCCGCACCACGATCATCGTGGGTGTGGGCTATGGCGAGGATGTGGACGAAGCCCGCGAAGTGATCCGAAAGGCCGTGCAGGACGTGGATCTGGTGCGCAACGATGTGCGCAACGTGCAGATCTTCGCGCAGAATTTCGGCTCAAGCTCGATCGATTTCGAGGTCACGTGGTGGACCGGCTCGAAACCTATCGACATCCGCCAGTCCCGCGATCAGGTCGTCGCGGCGGTCAAGCGCGCGCTGGACGAGGCAGGGATCGAGATCCCCTTCCCCTACCAGACCCTCACCTTCAGCGAACCCCTGCTGGTGCGGCAGATGGAGCGCGAAGAGGCCTGAGACAGGGCGATTTGCGGCTTTCCCTGAGGCGCAGGGCGCGCTATGCGCCCTGCCAGACCCTTACAGGATGGCCCCATGGACCTGCGCAACATCGCAATCATCGCTCACGTCGACCACGGCAAGACTACGCTGGTGGACGAACTGCTCAAACAATCTGGTGCTTTCCGCGCCAATCAGCAAGTCGCCGAGCGGGCGATGGACTCGAACGATCTGGAGCGCGAGCGGGGCATCACCATTCTCGCGAAAAACACCTCCGTCGAGTGGAAGGGCACCCGGATCAACATCGTGGACACGCCCGGCCATGCCGATTTCGGCGGCGAGGTGGAGCGGATCCTCTCCATGGTGGACGGCGTCGTGCTGCTGGTGGATGCCGCCGAAGGCCCCATGCCGCAGACAAAATTCGTCACGTCGAAGGCACTGGCGCTGGGTCTGCGCCCCATCGTCGTGCTGAACAAGGTCGATAAACCCGATGCCGAGCCCGACCGGGCGCTGGACGAGGTGTTCGACCTCTTTGCCTCCCTCGACGCCGACGAAGACCAGCTCGACTTCCCCCACCTCTATGCGTCTGGCCGCAACGGCTGGTGTGATTCCGAGCTGGACGGCCCCCGTCAAGACCTGTCCGCTCTGTTCAACCTGATCGTCCGCCACGTCCCTGCCCCGCGTCAGCAGTCGCGTAAGGACGAGGACTTCCGGATGCTCGCAACCACCCTCTCCGCTGATCCGTTCCTAGGGCGTCTGCTGACGGGCCGAGTCGAGTCCGGTCGGCTCAAGGCCGGGGCGACGGTGCAGGCGCTGTCCCGTCAGGGGCAAAAGCTTGAACAGTTCCGCGTCTCCCGCATTCAGGCCTTCCGCGGTCTGGGTTTCGACGATATCGACGAGGCCGAAGCGGGTGACATCGTGACCCTCTCGGGCATGCAGAAGGCCACCGTGGCCGACACGATCTGCGCGCTGGCGGTGGACGAGGCCCTTGACGCCCAGCCCATCGACCCGCCGACGATTTCTGTGACTTTCGGGATCAATGACAGCCCGCTGGCGGGCCGTGATGGTAAGAAAGTCCAGTCGCGCGTCATCCGTGACCGGCTGATGAAAGAGGCCGAGCAGAACGTCGCCATCAAGATCACAGACACCCCCGGCGGCGAGGCCTTCGAGGTCGCGGGCCGTGGCGAATTGCAGATGGGCGTGCTGATCGAGAACATGCGCCGCGAAGGTTTCGAGCTGTCGATCTCGCGCCCCCGCGTGCTGATGCGCGAAGTGGACGGCGAACGTATGGAGCCCATCGAAGAAGCCACGATCGACGTGGATGACGAATATTCCGGCTCCGTGATCGAGAAGCTTACCGGCGCGCGGAAGGGCGAGCTGGTTGAGATGCGGCAGGCTGGTGCCGGCAAGACCCGGATCATCGCCCATGTCCCCTCGCGCGGTCTGATCGGTTATCACGGTGAGTTCCTCACCGACACCCGCGGCACCGGCGTGCTGAACCGGGTGTTCCACGGCTGGGCCCCGCACAAAGGCCCCATCCCGGGCCGCCGCGCGGGCGTGTTGATCTCCATGGAAAACGGTCAGTCCGTAGCTTACGCGCTATTCAACCTCGAAGACCGGGGCAAGATGTTCATCGGCGCGCAGGAGGACATCTATCAGGGTATGATCATTGGCGAGCACAGCCGGGACAATGACCTTGAGGTGAACCCGCTCAAGGGCAAAAAGCTCACCAATGTCCGCGCCTCCGGAAAGGACGACGCGGTGACGCTGACCACGCCGGTGCGCCTGTCGCTCGAAGAGGCCATCGCCTATATTAACGATGACGAGCTGGTGGAGGTGACGCCGAACGCCATCCGCCTGCGCAAGCGACATCTTGACCCCCATGAGCGCAAGCGCGCCGCCAAGGCCGGCTGATCCACGACCCGGCCCGGATCACCAGATCGCGGGCCGGTTCATCGCAGGAATGCAACGGGACGGTCCCTTCAGCGGCAGGATATCACGACCGCTCAGGGACCGCGCCAGCCAGCCTTCTGGGCGGCTGAGCCGCAGAGGCGGCGGCACGTCCTCGGTGCTGACGGGCGTGAACCCCATCCGTTTGTAATAGGCCGGATCGCCATAGGTCACCGCCATATCGATTCCCTCCAACTGCAGCTCTGTCAGCGCATACTTGACCAGCTCCGTGCCCAGTCCGCTGCCCTGAAACTCAGGCGCAACCGCCAGTGGCGAAAGCAGAACGACGTCCACGCCCTCAGTCTCGAACCGCAGCAGCGAAAAGCAAACGCAACCGATCATCTCGCCCTCTGCATCGGCCGCAAAGATCCGTGCGTCCTGATCAGGCGACTGCATCTCCCGCACCAGATTGCCCACCGCCCGCCCCTGCGCCGACCCTTCGGACTCGGTGAAAGTCCGTGTGAACAACGCCGTGATCTCGTCCCGGCGTGCCTTTGAATTCTGAGAAAATCGCATGTCCCACACTTTCCTGACAATATTCTGGCGCGCAGTTTGCCCTTTGCGCAGGACGGGGTAAATGGAGGCAGCCCGTTCTTATGAGGAGACCGCCCGTGCAGACCCTGACCCTCCGCCGCCCCGATGACTGGCACCTGCATCTGCGGGACGGCGCCATGCTGCGGGCGGTGCTGCCGGAAACCACCCGTCATTTCGGTCGCGCGATCATCATGCCCAATCTCGTGCCGCCCGTGGTCACCGGCCGCGAGGCGGCCGAGTACCGCGACCGCATCCTGTCGGCGAAGCCACGCGGCTCGAAATTCCAGCCGCTGATGACGCTCTATCTCACCGAGGAGACCGAAGTGCGCGATCTGCGCGCTGCCGCCGAGATCGGGCTGATCACCGCCGTCAAACTCTACCCCGCCGGGGCCACGACGAACTCCGCCTCGGGCGTCCGGGACTTCTCCAAAGTGCGCAGGGTGCTGGAAAACATGGCCCAGATCGGCTTGCCGCTCTGCGTCCACGGTGAAGTCACCGACAGCGAGATCGACATCTTTGACCGTGAAGCTGTCTTTATCGATCGCGTGCTCGATCCCATCCGCCGCGACATTCCGGGGCTGCGGGTGGTGATGGAGCATGTCACGACCTCCGACGCCGTATCCTATGTCCGCGAAGGTGGCGACGATATCGGCGCGACGATCACTGCCCATCACCTGATCATCAACCGCAACCACATCCTCGCGGGTGGCATCAAGCCTCACTACTACTGCCTGCCCGTCGCAAAACGTGAAACCCACCGGCAGGCGCTGGTCGAAGCCGCGACCTCGGGTGACACCTCTTTCTTCCTGGGCACCGATTCGGCACCCCATCTCGACGCGGCCAAGCTGCAACCCTGTGGCTGTGCGGGCTGTTTTACCGCGACGAACACCATGTCTCTCGTGGCGGAGGTCTTTGACCAGCAAGACGCGCTGGAAAAACTGGAGGCCTTTACCTCCCTGAACGGTCCCGCCTTCTACCGGCTGGAGCCGAACGCGGACACGATCACCATGGTCAAGGGCGATCCGGTCTCCTATCCCGACCACATCGACACCGAAGACGGCCCGGTGACGGTCTTTGACCCGGGCATGCCATTGCACTGGCGGGTCGAGTACTGATGCAAACCGCCTTTCTGGGGGTCGAACACTCCTTGACCGGACGCCGCTGGGAAGGCCCCGCACTGTCTGAGGACCGGCTGACCGAAGCGCTCTGCCAGCAGACCGGCTTGCCCGATCCGGTAGCCCGGGTGCTGGCGGCGCGCGGTGTGGCGCCCGACGAGGCCGAGGCGTTCCTCGCACCCACCATCCGCGACCTCCTGCCCGATCCCCGCTCCCTGCGCGACATGGAGCGCGCCGCCACCCGGCTGATCGATGCCGTGCAAAACAGACAAAAGATTGCGGTTTTTGGCGATTACGATGTGGACGGGGGGGCGTCCTCCGCGCTGCTGATCATCTGGGCGCGTGAGATGGGACTGCCCTGCACGCTCTACATCCCCGACCGGATCGACGAAGGTTACGGCCCGAACAGCCCCGCCATGGAAGCCCTCTCCCGCAATCACGACCTGATCCTCTGCGTCGATTGCGGCACCCTTTCCCACGAGCCCATCGCCGCAGCCAAAGGCGCGGATGTGGTCGTGCTCGATCACCATTTGGGCGGCGAGACCTTGCCCCCGGCGCTGGCCGTGGTGAACCCGAACCGGCAGGATGAGAGCGGCGATCTCGCCCATCTCTGCGCTGCGTCTGTGGTCTTCCTCTTGCTTGTTCAGGCGGGACGGCAGCTTCGGGAGACCGGGAGGAAAGGCCCCGATCTGATGGCCCTTCTGGATCTCGTGGGCCTTGCCACCGTCGCCGATGTGGCCCCCCTGATGGGCGTGAACCGCGCCTTTGTCCGTCGGGGGCTGGAGGTAATGCGGATGCGGCAGCGCCCGGGCCTCGTGGCGCTCTCGGATGTGGCGCGGCTCGATACGCCGCCCAGTTCTTACCATCTGGGCTATGTTCTGGGTCCCCGGATCAATGCCGGTGGCCGGGTGGGGCAGGCCGATCTGGGAGCACGCCTTCTGTCCACGGCTGACCCGCACGAGGCCGCCGCGCTGGCGGAGAGGCTCGACAGACACAACACCGAACGCCGGGCTATCGAGGAAGCCGTGCGGCTGGCCGCGCTCGCACAGGCCGGGGAGCGCGACCTGACTACACCGCTTGTCTGGGCCGCGGGTGAGGGCTGGCATCCCGGCGTGGTCGGCATCGTTGCCGCCCGGCTCAAGGAATCCACCGACCGTCCCGCCGTGGTGATCGGCATCGAGGACGGGGTCGGCAAGGGATCGGGCCGCTCTGTCTCCGGGATCGACCTTGGCGCCGCGATCCACCGCTTGGAGCGCGAAGGGCTGTTGCTGAAGGGGGGCGGGCACAAGATGGCCGCTGGCCTCACCGTCCGCGCGGATCAGATCGAGCCCGCCATGGCGCGGCTCTCTGAACTACTGGCGAAGCAAGGCGCGGGTGAAGGCGGCCCGCGCGCTCTGCGCCTGACCGGGGTGATGATGCCCGGCGCCGCGACGCCCGAGCTGATTGAGCAGATCGAGACCGCAGGCCCATTCGGCGCGGGCGCGCCTGCCCCGCGATTTGCCTTTCCGGGCACGAAGATCCACGCCGCACGGCGTGTGGGCGATCGTCATCTGAAAGTGACCTTCAGCGACGGCATAGGGCCGCGCCGGGATGCCATCGCCTTTGGCGCGTTTGATGGCCCTCTGGGACCCGCGCTGGAGGCCCATGGCGGTGCGCGCTTCCATCTGGCCGGGCGGCTGGAACTGAACCACTGGCAGGGCCGGACCCAGGCCCAGCTGCGCCTCGAAGATGCCGCACCAGCCCGCGATTGATGGCTTGGCAAAACACCTTCGGATGGTTCAAAAAAAATCCGTCCGGAGGCAATTTTACCCCCGACAATCCTCTTGCACCCCGCCCCGAGTTTCCGTAAACCCCGCCTCACGCAGAAGATGGCCCGTTCGTCTATCGGTTAGGACGCCAGGTTTTCAACCTGGAAAGAGGGGTTCGATTCCCCTACGGGCTACCATTTCTGCGCTGCGGCTGGCCCGTTCGTCTATCGGTTAGGACGCCAGGTTTTCAACCTGGAAAGAGGGGTTCGATTCCCCTACGGGCTACCACTGTTTCCTGTATCATATCGATATCAGTGGATAAATCCCGGCGCGATGTCCCTTTGACAGCCTGCAAGCATATGCCTTCTGAAACAGACCATCCCCTCTATTCCACGCGGTTATCCCATAATGAGACTGAATTGCGCCGGAACACCCCCCGGGCACCCGCAAGCAAAAGGGGCGCCAACATGGAGCGCCCCTCGTAACCTGCAAAGGTCGGGATGATTACATCATGCCGCCCATGCCGCCCATGTCGGGCATGCCGCCACCGGCAGCGCCTTCTTTCTGGGGCTTGTCGGCCACCATGGCTTCAGTGGTGATCAGCAGACCGGCCACAGACGCGGCGTCCTGCAGCGCGGTGCGCACCACTTTGGCGGGGTCGATCACGCCGAACTTGAACATGTCGCCATATTCTTCGGTCTGGGCGTTGAAGCCGAAGGACTTGTCCTCGGATTCGCGGATCTTGCCAGCCACCACGGAGCCGTCGACACCGGAGTTCTCGGCGATCTGACGGATCGGGGCTTCGAGCGCCTTGCGGATGATCGAGATGCCGACGGTTTGATCGGAGTTGGCACCCTCAAGACCGTCGAGCGCCTTGGCACCCTGCACCAGAGCGACACCGCCGCCCACGACAACGCCTTCCTGCACGGCCGCACGGGTCGCGTTCAGGGCGTCATCGACGCGGTCCTTGCGCTCTTTCACTTCGACCTCGGTCATGCCGCCGACGCGGATGACAGCCACACCACCGGCAAGTTTGGCCACGCGCTCCTGGAGCTTTTCGCGGTCGTAGTCAGAGGTGGTCTCTTCGATCTGGGTGCGGATCTGGGCCACGCGGGCTTCGATCTCGGGCTTCTCGCCGTGACCGTCCACGATGGTGGTCTCGTCCTTGGTGATGGCCACTTTCTTGGCGGTGCCCAGCATGTCCATGGTCACGTTCTCGAGCTTCATGCCGAGATCTTCGGAGATCACCTGACCACCGGTCAGAATGGCGATATCCTGCAGCATGGCCTTACGACGGTCACCGAAGCCCGGGGCCTTCACGGCCGCGATCTTCAGACCACCGCGCAGCTTGTTCACCACGAGGGTGGCCAGCGCTTCGCCTTCGACGTCCTCGGCGATGATCAGCAGCGGCTTCTGCGACTGGATCACGGACTCGAGGAGCGGCACCATCGGCTGCAGCGAAGACAGCTTCTTCTCGTGCAGCAGGATCATGCAATCGTCGAGCTCGGCGATCATCTTGTCGGGGTTGGTCACGAAGTAGGGCGACAGGTAGCCACGGTCGAACTGCATACCCTCGACCACGTCGGTCTCAGTCTCGAGGCCCTTGTTCTCTTCGACGGTGATGACACCCTCGTTGCCGACCTTCTGCATCGCGTCCGCGATCTGACGGCCGATTTCCTCTTCGCCATTGGCGGAGATGGTGCCGACCTGAGCGACTTCGTCGCTGTCGTTCACTTCGCGGGCCGCGGCCTTGATGGCCTCGACAACCTTGGCGGTGGCGAGGTCGATGCCGCGCTTCAGATCCATCGGGTTCATGCCGGCGGCGACGGACTTCATGCCTTCGCGGATGATCGCTTGGGCGAGAACGGTGGCGGTGGTGGTGCCGTCGCCGGCCTCATCATTGGTGCGGGAAGCAACTTCCTTCACCATCTGGGCGCCCATGTTCTCGAACTTGTCCTCAAGCTCGATCTCTTTGGCGACCGACACACCGTCCTTGGTGATGCGGGGGGCGCCGAAGCTTTTCTCGATGACAACATTACGGCCTTTGGGGCCGAGGGTCACCTTCACCGCGTCGGCCAGGATGTTGACACCCTTGACCATCTTGTTGCGGGCGTCGGTGTCAAATTTGACGTCTTTAGCAGCCATACTGCGTGCTCCTCGTCAGAAATTTATAGGGTGGGATGAAAGATCGGAGACAGGCTCAGGCGAGAACGCCGAGGATGTCCGATTCCTTCATGATCAGCAGCTCTTCGCCGTCGATGGTGACCTCGGTGCCGGACCACTTGCCGAACAGGACACGGTCGCCCTCTTTCACGGACATCGCGATCAGCTCGCCGGAGTCCTTGCGCGCACCTTCGCCGCAAGCAACAACAGAGCCCTCGGCCGGCTTTTCCTTCGCGTTGTCGGGGATGATCAGACCGCCCTTGGTCTTTTCGTCCGACTCGATGCGGCGGACCAGAACGCGGTCGTGCAGGGGAGTGAATGCCATCTGAACGCTCCTTGGTTCATGTTCAATCTGATTAGCACTCGCTTCTGTTGAGTGCTAACGATCGTTGAGTTAGGCAAGCCGGAGAGGCGTGTCAACGCGGCTCCGCGCAAAATTCGCTGGAAATCGTTGCTGCATCGCAGCATGGAGTGCCCTGTACGCAGAGCGGTGGTGACAAGGGGACGGCCTGCCTCTATAGCAGCCGCCAGCTAACGTAGTCCCCTGCCCCAAGGAGATCCGAACATGACGACACTCGTCTTTGGACATAAGTCACCCGACACCGATTCCACCGGCTCCCCGATCATCTGGTCCTGGTACATGACCGAAGTGAACGGCCACGCCGCCGAGCCGGTGCTGCTGGGCGAGCCAAACACCGAAGCCCTCTGGATGCTGGAGCGCTGGGACCTGCCCAAGCCGCAGATCATCGACAGCGTCGAAGCCGGCCAGAAAGTTGTGATCGTCGACACCAACAATCCCGGTGAGCTGCCCGAGGACATCAACGCGGCCGACATCACTGCGATCATCGACCACCATCGCCTGACCGGCGGTCTGGAGACAAAAGGTCCGATCGAGATCGCCATCCGTCCGCTGGCCTGCACCGCCACCATCATGCACGACATGATCGGCGACGACATGGCCAAAATGCCCGATGCCATCAAGGGCGCTATGCTGAGCTGCATCCTGTCGGATACACTGGAATTCTCGTCGCCCACCACCACGGATCACGACCGCGCCGTGGCGGAGAAAATCGCCGCCGATCTGGGGGTCGAGATCCCCGCCTATGCTGCCGAGATGTTCGCGGCCAAGTCCGACGTCTCCGGCTACAGCGACCTTGAGCTGCTGCGCCTCGACTCGAAGCGTCATGAGACCGGCGGGAAATCCTTCCGCGTCTCAGTGCTGGAGACCACGTCGCCGGACACCGTTCTCGCCCGCAAGGACGGCCTGGTCGCAGGCATGGAGACGGTGAAATCCGAAGATAGCGTGGACCACGTGCTCCTGTTCATCGTCGATATCATCAAGAGCGAGGCCACCGTGCTGATCCCTGATGCCGAGGTCCGCTCGGTCATCGAGAACAGCTTTGCCACGGTCTGCGGGGACGGCGATCAGGTGGTTCTGCCCGGCGTTGTCAGCCGGAAAAAGCAGATCATCCCCAACATCACCGTCTGATCAGGGGTTTTCGCCCAAAGACACGGAAAGCCGTCCCATAGGGGCGGCTTTTTTCATGCGTACTGCCCCGTTCGCCAGCGATTTGCCGCGAAAGGACTGGCAGCCCGGGCTCCGGGATGGCACCACAGGCGTCAAGCACAAAGGAGCCTGACCCTTGACCCGCATCATTTCAAACCTCTCCGATATTTCCGCCCAGTATGACGCGCTGTTTTGCGATCTCTGGGGCTGTGTCCATGATGGCGTGACCGCCATGCCCGAGGCCGTCGCCGCGCTTCAGGCGTTCCGGCAAAAGGGCGGGATGGTGGTCCTGCTGACCAACGCCCCCCGCCCGCGCGCCGAAGTGGCCGAGCAGCTGGCCCGGCTCGGTGTCCCCGAGGACGCCTGGGACACCATCGCAACCTCCGGCGATGCCGCCCGCGTCGCATTGTTCACCGGTGCCGTGGGGCAGAAGATCTATCATATCGGCGAGCAGCGGGATCTGGCCTTCTTCGAGCCTCTGCGCATCGTGGAAAACCCCACTCCGATCACCCGCGTGGACAGCCTTGCCGAAGCGGATGGCGTAGTCTGCACAGGCCCGTTTGACGCCCGTCAGCCACCCGAGGTGCTGCGTCCGCAACTGCTGGAGGCCAAGACCCGGGGGCTGACATTGCTGAACGCCAACCCCGATATCGTCGTGGATCGCGGGGATCAGCGGGAATGGTGCGCAGGCGCTGTCGCTCAGCTCTATGAGCAGATGGGCGGAAACGTCCTCGCTTTTGGTAAACCCCATCCCCCGGTTTACGACATGGCCCGGCGCCGGCTGGCTGAGGCGGGCGGCGGACAAATTGGAGATGGGTCGATCCTCGCTGTCGGCGACGGGATCCACACAGATATCAAAGGGGCGGTAGGCGAAGGCATCGACGCCCTGTTCGTCACAGGTGGACTGGCTGCGGCGGAAACCGGCACTGGTCCTGCCCCCGAGGCCCAGCCCGATCCGGCGAAGCTGGAGACGTTTCTCAGCGAACACAGCCTCTCCCCCACCTATTCCATTGGTCGGGTCCGCTAACCTTACGTGCAGGTGCAGCAAGGTTATGCTGCATTTGCAAAGCAATTTACTTGCGTAATTAAATCTCCATGCGTATATATCTTGCAAGCAAGATAATTGCGCATGGGGTGTGAGAAATGCTTGACGCAACGACGATCACGGCACCGATCTTTATCGAAGATATGGAGGTGGGCCTGACCCGCCATCTGGAGAAGATCATCTCCGACCACGACATCTCGCTCTTCGCCGAGGTTTCAGAGGACAGGAATCCGGTGCATCTGAATGACGAATATGCCGAAAGCACGATGTTCGGCGGGCGCATTGCGCACGGGATGCTCACCGCCGCACTGATCTCGGCAGTGATCGGCGAACAACTGCCCGGCCACGGCACCGTCTATCTGCGCCAGTCCATGGCCTTTCTCGCTCCGGTCCGGCCGGGCGATCTGGTCCGCGCCGAGGTCGAGGTCAAAAGCATCGATCTGCGGCGGTCCCGCGTCACGCTCGATACCCGCTGCCTCGTCGACGAGACCCGGGTGCTGCATGGCGAGGCACTGGTGCTCGCGCCGTCCCGCGGCTGAGCATCCAGCGACTTGCACCGGCGCGAGGGCAGCGCTAGTCCGACGCCATGGATATCTACCGCTCCTCTGCCGACCTGCCGGTCGGTGCCAAAGGCGCAGCCGCCGCGCTGGGCAATTTCGACGGGGTCCACCGGGGCCACCAGCATGTCATTGATCTGGCTCGGGATGCTGCATCAGGGCACGGCGCTCCGCTTGGAATCGTCACTTTTGAGCCGCACCCGCGCGAGGTGTTTGCCCCCGACGCCCCGCCCTTTCGCCTGACAAATGCCGAAACCCGCGCCCACCGGCTGGCGCGGCTGGGCGTGGAGCGCCTGTTCGAACTGCCGTTTGATCCCGAACTGATGGCGCTGAGCCCCGACGCCTTCGCCCGGACAATCCTGCGCGACGGGCTCGGGCTCTCTCATGTGGTCGTTGGCGCCGATTTCCGCTTTGGCAAAGGTCGCGCCGGGGATGCGGAGACGCTGGTCAACCTTGGCAGGGATCTGGGCTTCGGCGTGACCATTGCCGATCTGTTGCAAACCGACGGCCAGGAGATTTCCTCGACCAAAATCCGCGAAGCCCTCACCGATGGCGATGTGCGCCGTGCCGCGCAGATGCTGGGACACCTGCACCGCATCGACGGCCCGGTGATTCATGGAGAGAAGCGCGGCCGCGATCTGGGCTATCCCACCGCCAACATGGCGCTCGACCGCATCCACCTCCCCCGCTTTGGTGTCTACGCGGTGGATGTGGAGGTCATGGATGGTCAACATGTGGGGCGCTACGGTGGCGTCGCCTCGCTGGGCGTGCGTCCCATGTTCGGCGTGAATACCCCGAATCTCGAAACCTTCGTCTTTGATTTCAAAGGCGATCTCTATGGCGCCGCACTCTCGATCGGGCTGGTGGAATTCCTCCGCGGCGAAGAAAAATTCGACAGCCTCGACGCGCTGATCGCCCAGATGGACGCAGACAGCGCCCGCGCCCGTGAGATCCTCTCGTCCCATGGCTAGGAAGCGCAGTCCGGGCGGGACGCGGATCAGGCCGCAATTCTGGGAGCGTTATCCCCTTGAGGAACTTAGCACTGCCGAATGGGAAGCGCTCTGTGACGGTTGCGGCAAATGCTGCCTGAACAAGCTGGAGGATGAAGAAACCGGCGAAGTCGCCCTGACCCGCGTCGCTTGCCGGCTCTTCGATGACGAAACCTGCCGGTGCAGCCAGTATGACATCCGCAAGCAAATCGTCCCGGAATGCGTGGTGCTGAAACCCGAAGATCTGGAGACGGTCAGCTATTGGCTGCCGCTGACCTGCGCCTATAAACTGATCCACGAGGGCCAGCCGCTCTACCCTTGGCATCCGCTGCTCAGCGGGCGGGCCGAGTCGGTCCATGAGGCAGGCGTTTCAGCGCAGAACATCACCGTCCCCGAATTCGAGGTGGACGAAGAGGAGTGGGAAGACCACATCATCGAGGAACCCAACTGATGCATTTCGCTTCCGACAATTCCGGCCCCGCCCACCCGCAGGTGATGGAGGCGCTGGCCAGCGCCAATGAGGGCTATGCCATGCCCTATGGCAAGGAAGCCGCCATGGACCGCGTGCGCGACCAAATCCGCAAGATCTTCGAGGCGCCTCAGGCCGAGGTCTATCTGGTTGCAACGGGAACGGCCGCGAATTCCGCGCTGCTGGCCTGCATGACAAAGCCCTGGCAGTTGATCTATTGCTCCGACGTCGCCCATATCGAAGAGGATGAATGCGGCGCGCCAGACTTCTTTGCCAATGGCGCGCGGCTGGCGCTGGTGGACGCGCCCGACGCGTTGATCGACCCCGACGCCCTGCGCGCCCGCATTGCCCGCACCGAGCAGGGGGTTGTGCACGGGATGCAGCGCGGGCCGCTCTCGATCACCACCGTGACCGAACGCGGCACCGTCTACAGCCTTGACCATCTGGCCCAACTCACCGGCATCGCGCAGGAGTTCGGCCTGCCGGTCCACATGGACGGGGCGCGCTTTGCAAATGCGATGGCGGCCCTCGGCTGCACACCGGCAGAGATGGTGCAGGGTGTCGATGCGCTGAGCTTTGGCGGAACGAAGAACGGTCTCCTGGGGGTGGAAGCAGCAGTGATCTTCGATCCCGATCTGGCCTGGGAGTTCGAATTGCGTCGCAAGCGCGGCGGGCATCTGTTCTCCAAGCACCGCTACCTGTCGGCGCAGATGGAGGCCTACCTGACTGACGATCTGTGGCTGCACTCCGCTCGGATGGCGAACGCCGCCGCCGCGCGGCTGGCGGGGGGCTTACAACAGATCGACAAGGTCGAGTTCCTGCACCCGCCTCACGCCAATATCATTTATGCGAAGTTTCCACGCGCGGACCACCTCCGCCTGATCGAGGCCGGCGCGCAGTTCTACTCGCTGGGCAGCCTCGACGGTCCCGGCGAAGAGCCGGTGCGCGCGCGCCTGGTCTGCGACTGGTCGGCGACGGCGGAAAATACCGACCGCTTTCTGGAAATTCTGCACGGCTGATGCCTCAGCCCCCGCCCGTGCCCAAAAATTCGCGAATTTTTGTCGCCAGTTGCGCACGATGGGTCATGGGCAACATATGCCCGGCCCCCTCGATCACCGTTACCTGCGCCTGTGGCAACCGCGCAGCCAGCCTGTCAAAGATCGCGCCGATCACTGGATTGGCCTGCCCGCCCCGGACCAGAAGAACCGGCGCAGAAATTGCCTCCAGCCGCCCTGCCCCGAGCAGATCGTTGGAATCGTTCACCAAAGCGGGTTCGGTCGCGGCGATCAAAGGCATCTGATCGGCCATCGTCTGGCGCTGCTCATCCGGGACCATTTCCCACGGTCGCCCGCCACCCCAGATCGTCGTGAAGACCTGCGCCGCGCGCATGGGATCGCCCGCGTGCAGCGCCTCGCGGAATACCGCGTCCTTTACCTCGTGCTGCCGGTGCGCTTCGGTGCCCCGCGCGGCGGCAAAGAAGACCGGCTCGACCAACACAGCGCTCCGGATGAGATCGGGGCGTCGGGTCATCAGCGTCAAGGCCGTGACACCGCCCATGGAATGCCCGATCACGTCTCGCGGGCCCTCGCAAAAGCTCTCCGCGACCTCACTCGCGCGCCGGATATAGTCGCCACTCCCATCCCATGGCCCGCTCCGCCCGTGACCGGGGAAGTCAAAGGCGGTCATGGACAGACCGTCGCTCAGCTCCGCCATCAACGGCAGGAAGGCACGCCCCGAGGCCAGTCCGCAATGGAGCATCAGCGCCTCCCGCACGCCTTCGCCCCGTTGGATCCACGCCGTATCCAGACCGGCTCTGATCCCTGATGGCATCCGGTCAGCGCCCCAGATGCCAGTCGAGGTGGTCGAGCCGGTCCTGCCCCCAGAACCGCTGATCGTCATCGGTGATGTAGAAGGGTGCTCCGAACACCCCCGCATTCACCGCGTCTTCCAGGTTGCGCGCATAGGTCTCGGCCCCCTCGACCATAGCCCAGCCCCCGAGGCCACGATCGAATCCGGCGGCTTCAAGCTGCTCCGCGATCACCGCATCCTCGGCAATGTCCTTTTCCTCAACCCAGCAGGCGCGGCAGAACCCGTGCACCAGCGCCCCCAGATCGCCACCGCCCGCCTTGGCCGCAGCGATAATCGCGAAAGCCGAGGGCGCACCATTTGTGGGCCAGTGACGGGGCTTGAGGTTGATCGGCATGTCCTGGATGTCCGCGATCCGCTGCAATTCCATCAGCCGGTACGTCTGCCGGTTGGGATGACGCTCAGGCACGGGCTTGCCACCAGTGCGCTGGAAAAGTTGCATGATGTCCAAAGGCTTATAGGTGATCTCCGCCCCATGGCGGGCGGCGATATCTTCGAGCCGCGTTCCCGCAAGATAGGTAAAGGGCGAAAGCGTCGAAAAATAGTAATCAATCCGCGACATTGGCAAGCTCCATTCCGGATAGTGACCTTCCCGCTAGAGCTAACACTGTGCTAACCGCCAATAAAGCGCCGATTCGGACGGTGCTTGCCCGTCGCGCCCTGCTCCGCTGCCCAAGGACCCCTGCTGCCATGCCTCTCTCCTCCGAGCCCAAGCTGATCTCCGGCAATGCCAACCGCCCATTGGCCAGTGCCATCGCCCGCCGCATGTCCATGCATCGCGCCCTGAACGTTGAACTGGTGGATGCCCGCGTCGAGCGTTTCAATGACGGCGAGATTTTCGTCGAGATGTTCGAGAATGTGCGCGGTCAGGATATGTTCATCATCCAGCCGACCTCGAACCCGGCCAATGACAACCTGATGGAACTCCTGATCATGACCGACGCCCTGCGCCGGTCATCGGCCCAGCGCATCACCGCCGTGATCCCCTATTTCGGCTATGCCCGTCAGGATCGCCGCGCCAAGGCCCGGACCCCGATCAGCGCCAAGCTTGTCGCCAACATGCTCACCGAAGCGGGTGTCGAGCGGGTCCTGACCATGGATCTGCATGCAGCCCAGATTCAGGGCTTCTTCGATATCCCGGTGGACAACCTCTACGCATCGCCGGTCTTTGCCCTCGACATTAAACACCACTTCCGCGGCAATATCGACGACGTGATGGTCGTCTCCCCCGATGTGGGCGGCGTGGCCCGGGCGCGGGAACTGGCCAAGCGGATCAACGCGCCCCTCGCCATCGTCGACAAACGCCGCGAAAAAGCCGGTGAAGTGGCGGAGATGACCGTCATCGGCGATGTGAGCGGGAAAAGCTGCATCATCGTGGACGACATTTGCGACACGGCAGGCACGCTCTGCAAAGCGGCTGAAACCCTGATCAATGCCGGTGCCGCCGAGGTGCACGCCTATATCACCCACGGCGTTCTGTCCGGTCCGGCGGTCGAGCGGATCGAGAATTCGGTGATGAAGAGCCTTGTGATCACCGACTCAATCGAAGCGCCCGAACCCGTCGCCAATGCGCGCAACATTCGCATCGTCCCAACCGCGCCGCTTTTCGCTCAGGCGATTATGAGCATCTGGCAGGGCAATTCGGTCAGCTCTCTTTTCGACCATGAGACGCTCAGCACGATCTACGATGGCTTCTATTCCGCCAGCTGACCTCAAATCGTGGCATGGCCCCAGACGGGGCTTGCCCACTGATCAGCCCCGGTGCACCGCCAGATCTTCGCCGCGCCACAGCGCCTCGTAGATCTCGGCGGCCCCGCCCGCTTCCTTGTCGATGGAATGATCCCGCTCTGCCTTGGCGCGCGCCGCCCGGCCCATGCGTTCGATCCTATCCGGGTCAGACAGCAACTCCGACACGGCAGCCGCAGCCGCCCCGGCATCACCCGGCGGTACGATCAGCCCGGTTTCGCCCCCCGCCGAAAACTCCCGGTAATACCCCGTATCCGAGCAGACGAAGGGCGTCCCCGCCGCCATGCCCTCCACCGGGACCACACCAAAGGGCTCGTAGCGCGCAACATTTACCACCAGCGACAGGGCGGGCATCACTGCCTGCTGCTCTTCGTGGCTGATGAAGCCCGGGAACAGGATCCGGTCAGACAGACCCGCCTCAGCAACTTTACGCTTTTGCTCGGCGAGAAATTCTTCCTCGGGCGGTTTCGTCATACCGAGGACCAGCGCTGTGGTCTCCGTATCGCCCCCCTGCATCACGCGAATCATCGCATCGACAAAGACATCCGTCCCCTTGGCCGGACGCACGCGACCGATGATCGCCACGCCGCGGGTCCCGCCATAGGGTAGCTTTGCCCAGGCGGCCCCACGGTCGGGGACCGGCGCGTGGTGGCTCAGGTCGACCCCGTGGGGCAGCACGGCGGCAACGCCCGGGAAGAACGACGCAGCCTCATCCGAGGTCGCAATCACCGCATCCATCCGGGAGATCAGCCAGCGGGGGAAGGCGGAGTGGCGGTGTTTAGCCGCGGAAGTGAAGACAGCGCGGATGGGCAGGCGCAACACGTCCCGCGCCCAGATGGCCGAGATCATTTCGGGGTCGCGGCGCACGTGCCAGACGGCGTATTTCCGTCCGTTCGACGGCGAGCGCGACAGGCGTCGTGCTTCGGCACGGGTGATCGGGTCGGGCAGCGCGTCGAGCGGATGGCCGACAAGCGCCAGATCATAGCGCGACTGGTGCCAGTTCGCCATGCGTTGGGCCGTGGCGGAGACGCCGGTAAAGCGCGGATTGTAATTGGTGACAAAGAGCTCAGGCATGGCAGAGATGTGGCCGGGATCAGCCGAAATGTCGAGGGAAGATGATCAGAGCGCGAGACACCGCGCGGCGATCTCGCGGGCAATGTCTGGCGATCCGGCCTTTGTCTCGGCGATCCGGCCCATGGCCTGAGCCGCGTCGCCGGTCAGCAACCTGAGCACCGCATCGGCCAGATCCGCCTCGCCCTGCACTTCCAGCGCCGCTCCGGCTTGGATCAGGCGGTCGAAATCGGCCTGGGCGTTGGCGAAATGCGGCCCGGTCAGGATCGCGGCCCCGAACCCCGCCGCCTCCAGCGGGTTATGGCCGCCGACTCCCGCCACCAGAGATCCGCCCATGAAGACCAGCGGCGCCAGCGAAAACCACGTCCCCATCTCCCCGTAGCTGTCCGCGAGGTAGAGACCGTCTTCCGCCCCCGGCAGCGCCCCATCGGAGCGACGGGGGGGATCGCACAGCATCGCCGCGATATCGTCGCCCCTCTCCACATGGCGCGGCGCGAGAATGCAGAGCGCGTCAGGCACAGCCGCACGCACCGCCCGATGCGCAGCCGCGATGATCTCTTCTTCACCCGGATGGGTCGAGGCCGCGATCCAGACCGGGCGGGTCCCAATTGCCGCATTCATCTTCGACAGCAACGCCTCGTCCACTGGCAAACGCCCGCCCGCGAGCTTCAACGACCCGCCCACAGCCACCTCGGGCGCACCCAGCGCACGGGCACGGGCGGCGCTGTCCTCATCCTGGGTCAGGATCAGCGGAATCGCTCCGAACACCGCGCGCCCGAGGCGCCCGAGGCGCTGCCAGCGTGCCATGCTGCGTTCAGTGAGACGCGCGGAGACCAGCGCCAGAGGAATACTCCGCTGCGCCAGCGCGTCGATCTGGGCGGGCCAGATCTCGCTCTCGATGAAGATCGCGCGCTCCGGCTGCCAGTGATCGAGAAACCGCGCCACAATCCGGGGATGATCCAGAGGGGCAAAGCGGTGACAGGCGCGCTCAGGCAGGCGTTTCGCCGCCAGTTCCGCAGAACTGGCCGTACCGGTGGTCAGAAGCACCTGCGCCTCCGGGCGCGCATCTAGCAGCGCATCGATCAAAGGCAGAGCCGACATCATCTCGCCGACGCTCACCGCATGGACCCAGATCACAGGCGCGTCGCCCCGGGGACTTTCGTCACGCCCCAGACGTTCCGGCCAGCGCTCCGGTGGTCCGCCCTTGTCCAGAAAGCGCTGTCGGATCCGCTGCTTCAGAACTGGCCAGAGTGCCCGTACCGCGGCCCGATAGGCTCCGATCATCCGCCTGTATGGCTCATATGGCGCGACATCTGGCCTGAGACTTCCTGACGGGAATAGTCGAAATCATGGCCCCTGGGTTTTCGCGAAATTGCCTCGCGAATCGCCTGCTCCAGCACTGCGTCATCGGCACTGGCCCGGAGCGGTGCGCGCAGGTCGGACATGCCTTCCTGCCCCAGACAGGGGTAAAGCTCGCCCGTGCAGGTCAGTCGCACGCGGTTGCAGCTTTCGCAGAAATTATGGGTGAGCGGTGTGATGAAACCCACATCCTGCCCGCTCTCCTCCAGTCGCATGTAGCGCGCGGGTCCGCCGGTGCGCCGACTTAGCGGAGTCAGGGTGTAGCGCTCGGCCAACTGGTCGCGCAGGTCGCTCAGCGGCCAGTACTGACCAATACGCTGCTCGCCATCGAAATCGCCCATGGGCATCACTTCGATGAAAGTCAGATCCATGTCCCGCCCGGCACACCACTCCACCAGACGGAACAGCTCATCTTCGTTGAACCCTTGCAATGCGACAGCGTTGATCTTCACCCGAAGCCCCGCCGCCTGCGCGGCGTCGATCCCCTTAAGCACCTGCGGCAGGCGGCCCCAACGGGTGACGCGGGCGAATTTCTCTTCGTCCAGCGTATCGAGCGATACATTCACCCGCCGCACCCCGGCCTCAGCGAGGTCCTGCGCGAACCGGGCGAGTTGCGAGCCATTCGTGGTCAGGGTTAGCTCATCAAGCCGCCCTGCCTCCAGATGCCGGGACATGGCACGGAAGAATGTCATGATATCCCGGCGGACCAGCGGCTCGCCACCCGTCACCCGCAGTTTACGCACTCCGAGCCCGACAAAGGCCGAGCAGAGACGGTCAAGCTCTTCGAGCGTCAGCAAATCCCGCTTGGGCAGGAACTGCATGTTCTCGGACATGCAATAGACACAGCGGAAATCACAACGGTCGGTTACCGAAACCCGGAGGTAGGAGATGGAGCGCTGATACGGATCGATGAGAGGCGTGGTCATGGGCAGACAGTAGGGTGCGCCAGCGCCGCACACAAGCAGCACCCGGCGTCTCTTTCGCCGTTGTCGCACCGCAAAGCTTGTCCTAGTGTCGCGCCATGAAGAACAGCTTTCGCCTCTGTGCCCTGCCCCTCGCCCTGACGCTTGCCGGCTGCGCCGACATGCCCAACCCGTTTGAGCCGAAGGAACCGCCCACACCGCCGCAGCAGGTCCGTATCGACCGCGCGCCCGGTCAGGTGGACGCGCCCGCGGCCCCCGTTGTGGCCCAGCCCGAGACGCCCGCCGAAGTGGCCGCCGTCGTAGACGCGCCGCCGCCGTCGCCCGCGGCGACCACTGTCGCGCAGCTCGACACCACGACCGAGGCACAGAAAGCCGCCGCCACCGCCGCGCCCCAGAGCGTCGGCGCGCGCTTGGGCACCGCTCAGGCCGCGCTGGGCGACCCCACCGATCCGGGTCTGTGGCTGAAGACCGGCCTTGTCTCCTCGCCCCAGCCAGGCCGCGTGCAGGCCGCCAACGGCCAGTCCGTACTCGTAGAGCTGCGCCCGGTACCCGGCGATGGCGGGCCGACCATGTCGCTCGCCGCCATGCAGGCCCTGCAAGTCCCGCTGACCGATATCCCGGTCGTCACCGTCTACGCTCAGTAAAAATACACTGCAGACCCAGCGTCGGGGCGTCCGGGTCGGGCGCCCCTTTTGTTATGATGCGACCGGCAGACGGCGCTCGGCCAGCTCCGCCCAGTAGGACACCCCAGCTGGGATGATCTCATCCGCGAAGTCATAGGAGTCGGAATGGAGCGGCGGCGTGTCACCAATGCCCAGCAGGATATACGCCCCCGGCCGCGCCTCCAGCATATAGGCGAAATCCTCGCCTCCCATCACCAGATCGGCCTCGGCACAGCTCCCGCTGACAGCGCGGGCCGCGTTGGCTGCATGGGCGACCTCGGCGGTGTGATTGGCCATGACGGGATAGGAGCGGTGATAGGCGACATCGGCCCGAGCACCGAAACCTTCGGCGATGCTGGTGGCGATCTGCGCCATCCGGTCCTCGACCATGTTGCGCATGGCGTCTTCCATAGTGCGCACGGTCCCGCGCAGATGCACCTGCGAGGGGATCACGTTGTAAGCGTCTGATTCGGTGCGGAACGACGTCACCGAGACGACCACCTGTTTTGTCGGATCCGCAGCACGGGCGGCAATATGCTGAAATGCCATGACGATCTGCGAGGCGATCACCGTCGGGTCCACCGTTTCATGGGGCTTGGCCGCGTGACCGCCCTGCCCCAGAATTGTGATGTCGAACGTATCGGTCGCGGCAAAGAACGCCCCGTCCCGGATCGCGAACTTCCCCAGCCCCAAACCCGGCCAGTTATGGAGCCCGTAAACCTCTTCAATCGAGAACCGCTCCATCATGCCGTCCTCCACCATCTCGCGACCGCCGCCCTCACCCTCTTCTGCAGGCTGAAAAATCACCGCGACCGTGCCGTCGAAATTGCGCGTCTCCGCCAGATAGCGCGCGGCGCCCAGCAGCATCGCCGTGTGGCCGTCATGACCGCAGGCATGCATGGCCCCGGGGATCTCCGAAGCATAGTCCGCCCCCGTCACCTCATGGATCGGCAACGCATCCATATCCGCGCGCAACCCAATGCAGCGCCCCGGCCCGCTTTTGCCGTGGATCAAGCCGACCACACCGGTCCGGCCAATCCCCTCGATCACCTCATCACAGCCGAAGCCTCGCAGCTTGTCCGCAACAAAGGCTGCCGTCTCATGGGTCTCAAACCCCAGCTCGGGCCGTCGGTGCAGGCTCTGACGCCACGCCGCGATGTCGTCCGCAAACTCCGCAATCCGGTTTTTCACCGCCATGACGGCGCTCCTCCTGATAAAGGTGTCGGCGGGCGACCAGCCCGCCGTCAATGTAACATCTTGCGGATACGGCGCACCATCAGCCAGACCGCGAGGATCACCAGCGGAACGAGCAGCGCCGTCCCCACAGTCCTTGACAGACCAACCGCCGTCATCGCCGGCCCGAGCGCGTAGACCGCGAGGTTCAGCGCGTAATAGCTGATCGCCACGACCGACAGCCCCTCGACCGTGCGCTGCAATCGCAACTGCACATCGGCCCGCTTGTCCATGCTCTCGAGGAGCGCCTGATTCTGCGCAGACCGATCCACATCGACCCGCGTGCGCAGCAGATCCCCCGCCCGCAGTGCCCGCTCGCTCATGTTGCGCAACCGGTTCTGCGTGGCCTTCACCGTCCGCATCGCCGGATCGTACCGGCGCATCATGAACTCCGCAAAGGTCTGACGGCCCATATAGCGCCGCTCCCGCAACGCGCCGATTCGCTGGTTCACCAGCGCCTCATAAGCTTCCGTCGCACCGAACCGGAACGACGACTGCGCGAGCATGGTCTCCAGCTCCGCCCATACCTGTAACAGATGGTTCAGCGTCTCATCCGGTGCCGTGGCCGCCGTCGTCATGTCGTCGGTCAGGGCAGTGAGCTGGGTGTCGAGCCGCGTCATGCCTTGCCCCATCCGACGGACCCGCGTCAGACCCAGCATGGACATGGTTTTGTAGGTCTCGATCTCCGTCAGGCGCTGGACGATCCGACCCACCCGACGCTCGCTGATTCCCGGGGACGTGAACACCACAATCCGCGTATGTCCGGCCGCATCGAGCCGGAAGTCTGTTGCGACCAACGCCGCGCCATCGAGCACTTCGCTGACGGTCAGGCTTTCGGGGACAAACCAGCCGTCGAGCTTCGCGGCCACCGCCTGATCCTCCCCGGCCCTCTCCTCGACGCGGATCAGCGCAGAGGTCATACGAACCCCCGGCGCATCCTCCAGCCACTCACGCGGGAAGACGCCAAAGGCATCCCGGTCGAAGGCCTTTTGCGCATCGCCATCGGCAAAAACCGTATAGGTCACGAATTCCGTGTGGCTTTCCCATTTCAGGCGATACCGCCCGATTTCGCCGAACCAGTGCGTGGCGCCCTCTTTGGGATGGGTCGCGCCAAAGCGATCGAGCAAACGGATCAGATGCGCCCGGTCCAATTCCCGGTCGCGACTGGCCGCATCCGTCGTCGGCTTGATCGCCAGATATACAGCGTTGCACGGCGCTTTTACGGCCGCTGCCGGGCGGGCGTGCAATTCATTGATCAGGTCATAGCGCAGCGGGTGGTCCGCAATTTCGCCCATGTGGTCTTTCCCGTCGCGCCTTGGTCAGTCTCCGGTGACATCATCGGCCACCGGAGAGGTCTTTGGCAAGGGGTCAGCTCTTCGCCTTGCTGGCTGCGCGCTTGGTGGTTTCCTCCACCTTCTGCACAGACTCCTCAATCTGACTCTTGAGCGAAGAAAAGGCTTCTTCACTAGAATCACGAACGGAATCGGCCATCTTGCGCATCAGCGTCAGCGCCTGCTCGACCGCTTCATTCATCGCCTCGGTGCGCGCTTTGATCGCGTCAGCCCCGGCGTTCTCCTCGGCCCACTCATATTGCTGGCGCGCGGCGGAGGTCATCTTCTCGAAGATCTCCATCTGCTTGTCGAGGAGATCCTTATACCCCTCGGCCGCCGCCTGATTGGCCTCGGTCATCGCCTCAAAGTTGCGCTGGTTCGCCTTGATGATCTGCTCCATGTCGAACATCTGCGCCTGCGGACGCTGGAACATGTTCATCATCATGTTCTGCGGATTCCACATCTGCGCGACGCGGTCCGGGTCGAACATCTTCATGAATTCCGACATATCAAAGGGATCGTTAGATTTGGCCATGACCAGCTCCTTGGTTCAAATTATATTGAGCGGAGCGTAGACCGGCTGCCCCCGACCAATCAACTGTCGCGGGCAGCCCTGTGACGGGTTTTTCGTCACTTCTTCTTCGGCGGCATCAGATCGGTGATCGTGCCTTCGAACATCTCGGCAGCAAAGTTCACCGTTTCCGACAGCGTCGGGTGCGGGTGGATGGTGTGGCCCAGATCGACCGCATCAGCGCCCATCTCGATGGCCAGAGCCACCTCGGCAATCAGATCACCCGCGTTCGGACCCACGATGCCCGCGCCGATCACCCGGTCGTCTTCGGGATCGAAGATCAGCTTCGTCAGACCTTCGGAGCGGCCCAGCGACAGGGAACGGCCAGACGCAGCCCAGGGGAAGACGCCTTTATGCACCTTCATGCCCTGCGCTTTGGCCTGGGTTTCGGTCACGCCGACCCACGCCACTTCTGGATCCGTGTAGGCCACCGACGGGATGACCTGTGCGTCAAACGCCCGCTTTTCACCAGCGGCGACCTCGGCGGCCACCTTGCCCTCATGCACCGCCTTATGCGCCAGCATGGGCTGGCCCACCACGTCGCCGATGGCGAAGATATGCGGCACGTTCGTGCGCTGCTGGTGATCCACCTCGATAAAGCCGCGATCGGTGACCTTCACGCCCGCCTTGTCGGCGTCGATCTTACCACCATTGGGCGACCGGCCAACGGAGACCAGCATCTTGTCAAAGATCTCGGTCGTCTCGTCGCCCTTGCCATCCTCGAAGGTGACCTTCAGCCCCTCATCGAGCGCCTCGACCGCAGTGACCTTGGTCTTGAGCTTGATGTCTTTCAGGCGCGATTCCATGCGCTTGTGAAGCGGCTTGACGATGTCCTTATCCGCGCCGGGCAGGATCTGGTCCATCATCTCGACCACCGTCACCTCGGACCCCAGCGCCGCGTAGACCGTCGCCATTTCAAAGCCGATGATGCCGCCGCCCAGAACGCACATGCGGGCCGGGATCGGGTCGAGCTCCAGCGCACCCGTCGAATCCACCACGCGGGGATCGTCATGGGGGATGAAGGGCAGATGCACCGGCTTCGACCCGGCGGCGATGATGCACTGGTCGAAGGTCACGGTCTTCGTGCCCTCTTCCGTCTCCACCGCGATGGAGTTGGCGCCGGTGAAGTTGCCGTAGCCGTTCACCACGGTGACCTTGCGGGCCTTGGCCAGACCGCCCAGACCACCGGTGAGCTGCTTGACGACCGAGTTTTTCCAGCCGCGCAGGCCGTCGGCGTCGATCTCGGGCTTGGCAAAGGTGATGCCGTGGCCCGACATTTCCTCGGTCTCGGTGATCACCTTGGCCGCGTGCAACAGCGCCTTGGACGGGATACAGCCCACGTTCAGGCAGACGCCGCCGAGCGTGTCATAGCGCTCGATCAGCACGACCTTTTTGCCGAGGTCAGCGGCGCGGAAGGCCGCGGTGTAGCCGCCCGGGCCGGAGCCCAGCACAACCACCTCGCCATGCAGATCGCCCGACCCCGCAGCGGTGCCAGTGGCAGCGGTGGGTGCCGGAGTGGTATCCTGAGCCGGGGCCGCGGGGGCCTCGGATTTCGGCGCATCTTCGGCACCGGCGCCTTCGAGGACGAGAATCACGTCGCCTTCGGAGACATTGTCCCCTTCGGCGACCTTGATCTCGACGACCTTACCGGCGGCGGAGGACGGGACCTCCATGGTGGCCTTGTCCGATTCCAGCTCGATCAGCGGGTCCTCTGCGGCGACGGTGTCGCCCACAGAGACCAGCACAGTGACGACGGGGACGTCTTTGAAATCCCCGATATCGGGTACTTTGATATCCATCAGATCGTCTCCCTTACCACATCAGCTTGCGCATATCACCGAGCAGCGTCTTGAGCGTCACGCAGAAGCGCGCGGCCAAGGCACCGTCGATGGCGCGGTGGTCATAGGAAAGCGACAGGGGCTGCATCAGGCGCGGCTCGAACTCCTCACCATTCCACACGGGCTTGATCGCCGAGCGGGTCAGGCCAAGGATCGCCACCTCGGGCGCGTTCACGATGGGCGTGAAAGATGTGCCCCCGATCCCGCCGAGCGACGAGATGGTAAAGGTCGCGCCCTGCATGTCCTGGGATTTCAGCTTGCCTTCGCGCGCAGCGGCGGAAAGCTCCATCAGATCCTTGGAGATGTCCACGATACCCTTGCGGTCGGCATCCTTGATCACCGGCACCACCAGCCCGTTGGGCGTGTCGGCGGCAAAGCCGATGTTGTAGAAGTCCTTCTTGATCAGCTTGTCCCCGTCGGGGTGGATCGAAGAGTTCACTTCCCAATGCTGCTTCAGCGCGGAGACCGAGGCCTTGATCACAAAGGACAGGAGCGTGACGCGATAGCCCTGCTCCTTGGCCATGGTGTCCATTTCCTTGCGGTACTTGTCCAGCTCGGTGATGTCTGCCTCGTCATTGTGGGTGACGTGGGGAATGTTGAGCCAGGAGCGGTGCAGCGCGGGACCCGAGATCTTCTTGATCCGCGGCATCTCCACGTCCTCGACCGGGCCGAATTTGGAGAAGTCCACTGCGGGGATCGGCGGGATACCCATGCCGCCCTGAACCACAGCGCCACCGGCGGCGGGTGCTGCGGAGGATTTCAGCGCCTTTTCCACGTCTTCACGCAGGATACGGCCCTTGCGACCCGAGCCGTTCACCTGACGCAGGTCCACATCCACCCGGCGGGCAAAGGCGCGCACGGAGGGAGAGGCGTGGAACTTCGTCGAGCCGGTATCGACCACCGCATTGGCGGCAGGCGCAGCGGGCGCAGCAGCCGGGGCCGGAGCGGCGGCTTTCGGCGCCTCTTCGGCTTTGGGCGCCTCGGGCTTGGGCGCGTCGCCCGCATCCTCGGCCTCGATCATCAGGATCACCGTGCCCTCGGAGGCGGAGTCGCCCTCCGACAGCAGGATCTCAACGACTTTACCCGCATGGGAGGACGGAACCTCCATGGTGGCCTTGTCGGACTCGAGCTCGATCAGCGGATCTTCCTTGGCGACCACATCGCCCACGGAGACAAGCACCGAGACCACGGGAACATCGTTGAAATCACCGATGTCAGGAACTTTAACTTCAGTTGCCATCGTTCTGTTATTCCTCGTTCTTATTCCGCGATCAGCTCAGGCGCGGGTTGGCCTTGGAGCCGTCAATTTCGTATTTCTTCAGCGCCTTCTGCATGTCCGCCTTGGACACCGACCCGGCACGGTAGAGGGCGTGCATGGCAGCCGCTGCAATGTGGTTCGCATCCACTTCGAAGAAGCGACGCAGGGCCTCGCGGCTGTCCGAACGGCCAAAGCCATCGGTGCCGAGAACGGTGAAATCCTGCTCGACAAAAGCGCGGATCTGCTCTGCGTAGTTCTTCATGTAGTCAGTGGCGCAGATCACCGGCGCATCGGTTCCCGACAGAGTCTTGGTGACATAGGGCACTTTCGGCTCTTCGAGAGGGTTCAGGCGGTTCCAGCGGGCACAGTCCTGACCGTCGCGGGCCAGCTCGTTCATCGAGGTGGCCGACCACAGGTCTGAGGTGACGCCAAAATCGTCCTTCAGCATTTCGGCAGCCTTCACAGATTGCATGAAGATCGTACCGGAACCCATAAGGTTCACATGTTTTTTGCCCGGCTTATCAGCCTTGCGGAAACGATAGAGACCACGCTTGATCCCCTCTTCGGCGCCCATGGGCATCTCGGGGTGCTGGTAGTTCTCGTTCATCAGGGTGATGTAGTAGTAGACATCTTCCTGCTCGGCGAACATGCGGCGCATGCCGTCCTGAACGATCACCGCAACCTCATAGCTGAAGGTCGGATCGTAGCTGATGCAGTTCGGGATTGTGCCGGCGAGGATGTGGCTGTGGCCATCCTCGTGCTGGAGTCCCTCACCGTTCAGTGTGGTGCGACCGGCGGTGCCGCCCAGCATGAAGCCACGCGCCCGGCTGTCGCCCGCCGCCCAGGCGAGGTCACCCACGCGCTGGAACCCGAACATCGAGTAGTAGATGTAGAACGGGATCATCGGCACGCCGTGGTTGGAGTACGACGTTGCCGCCGCGATCCAGTCGGCCATGGCGCCGGCTTCGTTGATGCCTTCCTGCAGAACCTGACCGTCGGTCGATTCCTTGTAGTAGGACATCTGCTCGGCATCCTGCGGGGTATATTGCTGACCCAGCGGGTTGTAGATGCCGACGGAGCGGAAGAGACCCTCCATCCCGAAGGTCCGGCTCTCATCGGGGACGATGGGCACCACCTGCTTGCCGACTTTCTTGTCGCGGAGGAGGGTCGTGAGGATTTTCACGAAGGCCATGGTGGTGGAGATTTCGCGATCGCCCGAGCCTTGCAACTCGCGCTTGAACACGTCCAGTGCAGGAATCTCCAGCGCCGGGGCGCCGGTGTAGCGCGACGGGAAGGAGCCGCCCAGTTCCTGACGACGGTCCGCCAGATAGGCCTTCTGCGCGTTATTCAGGGAGACGAAGGGCACCTTGTCGATGTCTTTGTCATCCACCGGGATCTTGAAGCGGTCACGCATGGCCTTGAGTTGCTCAAGGTTCAGCTTCTTCTGCTGGTGGGTAGTGTTCTGCCCCTCACCGGCGGCGCCCATGCCGTAGCCCTTGACGGTTTTGACCAACAGGCAGGTCGGACGGCCCTGCACTTCGGTCGCCCGCTTATAGGCGGTGTAGACCTTCTGAGCATCGTGGCCACCACGGCGCAGGCCAAAGATTTCTTCGTCGGTCCAGTCCTCGACCAGCTTCGCGGTCTCGGGATATTTGCCGAAGAAATGCTCGCGGATATAGGCGCCATCCTTTGATTTGAAGGTCTGGTAGTCGCCGTCGAGCGTCTCATCCATGAGCTGACGCAGCTTGCCGGAGGTGTCGCGCTCCAGCAGATCGTCCCAGCCCTTGCCCCAAAGCACCTTGATCACTTCCCAGCCGGAGCCGCGGAAAGATCCTTCGAGTTCCTGCACAATTTTCGCGTTGCCGCGCACCGGACCGTCGAGACGCTGCAGGTTGCAGTTGATCACAAAGATCAGGTTGTCGAGCCCTTCGCGCGCCGCAATATTGATGGCGCCGAGCGATTCCGGCTCGTCCATCTCGCCATCGCCGAGGAAGGCCCAGACCTTGCGGTCAGACTTCTCGATCAGGCCCCGGTTCTCCATGTATTTCATGAAGCGGGCCTGATAGACGGCCATCAGCGGGCCAAGACCCATGGAGACGGTCGGGAACTGCCAGTAATCCGGCATCAGCCACGGGTGCGGATAGGAGCTGAGCCCGTCGCCGGAGGTCTCGTGGCGGAACTTCAGCAGGTCTTCTTCGCTGATCCGGCCTTCCATAAAGGAGCGCGCGTAGATGCCGGGGATCACGTGGCCCTGGAAGAACACCAGATCGCCGCCATGGGTCGCAGACCGGGCGCGCCAGAAATGGTTCAGGCCGAGGTCATACATCACCGCAGACGACGCGAAGGAGGCGATGTGTCCGCCAATGCCGTCGCTCTGCTTATTCGCGCGCACGACCGTGGCCATGGCGTTCCAGCGATTGATCGACCGGATACGCTTTTCCATCTCGGCATCGCCGGGGATCTCCAGCAGATCTTCGGCGGGGATGGTGTTCTGGTAGGGCGTGGTGGCCGAGAACGGGAGCTGCGCACCAGCCGCGCGGGCTTGCTGCACGGCCTTGTCCAACAGGAAATGCGCCCGATCCGCGCCATCCCGTGCGATCACATCTTCGATCGCTTCCTGCCATTCCTGGGATTCTACCGGATCTATGTCTTCCCGACTGTCTTTCATCGGCGCGCTCCTTCGTAAGCCGTCAATAAGGGCGTTAGCGTTCACGGGAGAGGAAAGCACGCCAGTGACGTGGCGTCCAGCAGCCTCCTCCCTCGTCTGCATTTTATTCAAAATGGTGTTTAGCGGCGAACGTAGCGTCACGCGAGAGGGGTTCGTACAAATCCGGCATGCGCGAGGCGCATAGGTCAGGACGTTCGGGCATAGCTTTACTCTTTTCTCGCACGCTCGACTGTCCTAAGCGGGAGCACAGAGCAGGAGGATCCCATGCGCCGCGCCACCGTCAGCCGCAAGACCAACGAGACCGAGATCACCGTCACCGTCAGCCTCGACGGCACCGGGCGCTGTGACTGCGACACCGGGGTGGGATTTTTCGATCACATGCTGGACCAGCTCGCCCGTCACTCCCTGATCGACATGGAGATCAGGGCGCAGGGCGATCTGCATATCGACGACCACCACACCGTCGAAGACACGGGCATCGCGCTCGGTCAGGCCCTGCGGGAGGCGCTGGGGGATAAACGGGGCATTCACCGCTATGGCGAGTGCTCCCTGCCTATGGATGACACTCTTGTCCGCGCTGCTCTGGATCTGTCAGGGCGACCGTGGCTGGGCTGGGATCTGCCAATGCCGGCGCAGAAGATCGGCGGTTTTGACACCGAGCTGGTGCGCGAGTTCTTTCAGGCGCTCTCCACCCATGGCGGCATCACGCTGCATGTGGATCTGGTGCGCGGCCTCAACAGCCACCACATCGCCGAAGCGGCGTTCAAGGCCGTGGCCCGCGCCCTGCGCGTCGCGGTTGAGTCGGACCCGCGCAAGGGCGACGCCATCCCCTCGACCAAGGGAAGCCTATGACCACCGTTCTGATCGATACCGACAGCGGCAATCTGCACTCCGCCGAAAAGGCCTTTCAGCGCATGGCTGCCGAGACCGGCGCCGGCCAGGTTGTCGTGACCTCCGACCCTGAAGATGTCGCGCGGGCCGAGCGGGTCATCCTGCCCGGCGACGGCGCCTTTCCGGCCTGCGCCCGGGCTCTGATGCGAGACCGCGCGGCGCTCTATGAGGCGCTGATCGAGACCGTCGAAACACGGGGCAAGCCGTTCCTCGGCATTTGCGTCGGAATGCAACTGATGGCGCGGATGGGCCATGAATATGAGCCCACAGAGGGGCTTGGCTGGATTGATGGCGAGGTCGTGGCGATCCCCGCCGCGGGCCGCAAGGTGCCGCATATGGGCTGGAACGATCTGGTGATTGACCGTCCACACCCTGTGCTCGACGGGCTGAAAACCGGCGATCACGCCTATTTTGTCCACTCGTACCACATGGCGCTGAACGACCAGGCTCAACTGCTCGCCCATTGCGACTACGGTGCGCCGCTCACCGCGATCGTTGCGACAGAGAACCGTGTCGGTACCCAGTTCCACCCGGAGAAAAGTCAGGCCAACGGCTTGCGGCTGATCGCCAACTTCCTGAACTGGAAACCTTGAGCGAGACGCCCCCTGCCCTTATCTTGGGACTAACAGTCACGGAGCCGTCCCATGTTCGCGATCCCCGGCAAACAAGCCATCAGCCTCACTCCCGCCGCGGCCAGGCAAATCACCCGCCTGATGGAGCGCGATGGCCATAAAGGCCTCCGCATCGGCGTGAAAAAGGGCGGCTGCGCGGGCATGGAATACACGATGGATTACGTGGACGAGGTCTCAGACCATGATGAGATCGTGGAACAGGACGGCGCCCGCGTGTTGATCGCCCCGATGGCGCAGATGTTCCTGTTCGGGACCGAGATCGACTACGAGACATCCCTGCTCGAATCCGGCTTCAAATTCCGCAACCCCAACGTCTCCGACGCCTGCGGTTGCGGTGAGTCGATCAAATTCAAGGACGTGTCGGAACTCGCCGCCGAGGGACGCAAAAACCCAGCGTAATCGAGGCGACAAAATCCCTTTGCCCGCATTGCAGTCAAATGGCATTCCTATAACCCCTCGGACTACGCTGCATCAAAACAACACTCGCCATCCTAAAGAAAGTTCTTGATGTCTCATCCCAAGTTCAAAGATCTTGAGGCAATGACAGAAAAAGAGTTGATCGAAACGCTTGATAAGCATTCTGACAATGTCGCTGTCGGTACGGCGTTCTATTTGGAAGCGATCCGCTACCGACGGCAAATGCGAATGATGACCGCTATGTCTAAGGTTTGTTGCTGCTGTCAGCGTGAGCTGCAGCGGCGATAAATCTGACAAGGAGGAAAGCACGGGCGGATTTCGGTGCTATGGGGATTGTGCGTTACGGCTGCAGAGGTGGCTGAGCAGAGTGAGCGACTTTGTGATGACAGGCTGTGCAATTCAATTGATGTTCCCGACACGACTTGGCCAATTTGGCTCCCATTTTACCGCCACAGGCCTGATGCAGCCTAGGATTTTGTGAGATGGCCGCACTGATTGGTCCGGGGTCTGCGCAAGAAGGGGCCGGGTTTCCGTGTTGTATCATGCGGCATCCTCCCAAGGTGGTGCGCGGGATTTGGGTGTTTGACTGCGCAGGAAGGTCTCAATGATGACCATCGCGTCGCCGCATTTGGGGCAAGACTGTTTCGCGTGCCGCTCGTCGTTGCCGTCACTTGTCCCTTCGTCTGATGTTTGCGCCGGTTCTGGCGCTGCATCCAACAAGCGCCTGATCTTCTCGATCCTGTCTCGCCGGATGCCATTGGCGAGGAAGCCTGCATGGCGGATGCGGTGGAAGCCGGGCGGCAGGACATGGA
>NZ_VFSV01000003.1 GCF_007004065.1 Palleronia caenipelagi
GCCTCCATGACGGGCAGGTCTTCTGGGCCTATGCCGGGGAGGCGGAAGAGACGCGGCTCTACAGCCTTGCGGATATCACCGGCCCGATCGGACCGGCAGGTCCCGCAGGCCCGGCCGGGGCCAATGGTGCTGATGGCGCTGATGGGGCGATCGGACCGCAGGGACCCGCCGGGGCCGATGGCGCGCCGGGGCCGCAGGGCGCGGTCGGACCCGCGGGGCCGGTGGGACCGCAAGGCCCCGAGGGACCCGAAGGCCCGCAAGGGGTGCCCGGCGTCAGCGAGGATCAGATCGAACTGAGCACCCTGCGCGTGATCAGCGCCGATGGCCCCATCCTCTCCAGCGACCGGGGCCAGATCCTCGAGGTCGACGCGGCCACGCCGGTGGTGGTCACGCTGCCCGATGACGCGACCCTGCCCATGTCGGTCGGTGCCTCGGTGACCATCGTCCAGATCGGCGCGGGCGATGTGACGGTCGCCGCCGCCCCCGGCGTCACCCTGAACAGCATCGCAGGCGGGGCGGTCGCCACGCTCGGACGCTGGCAGGGGCTCTGGGGCTACAAGCGCGGCCCCAATGCCTGGATCGTGGCCGGGGCGCTCTCCTGATGCCCGCCCGCCTGCGTCTCGCCGCCGCCCCCGGCCTGCTGGCCGCCCGCGCCCGGACCGCCGGTCCCGATCAGCTGCCCGGCCTCATCGGCTGGTTCGATGCCGCCACGCCAGAGACCCTGAGCCTCGGCAGCGCCGACGTGATCGCCAATGCCAACCGCGTCCCCGGTGGCCCAGGCCTGACGGCCGTGGGCGCGGGCGGTCCCGCCTATGCCCCCACCGGCGGCCCCGGCGGGCGTCCCGCTCTGCTCTGGCCCGACGCGCCCAACAATCTCGGCCTGTCGCTCGCCAATGATGCCCAGGTGGCCGAGCTGTTCGTCGTCTGCCAGTTCGCCGGCGGCACCACCGCCACATGGCCCACCTATAACGCGGTCTTCTCCTCCCGCGCGGCGGTCAATGAATGCACGGCGGTGGGCGAGATCGGCAAATCCCATCTCGCCTTCGGCAATGCCGGGCAGCTCGTCTCCAGCGTCTCGATCAACGGCGGCGCCTTCGGCAGCGCCATGCTGCCCTTGCCCCTCTCCATCCTGCACTTCTCCGCCAGCACCGAGAGCCTGCCCCACCTCACCCTCGCCGCCTTCGGCTTCCAGCACGCGGCGGCCACCCTCGGCCGCTCCTGGCGCGGGCCGATCTGCGAGGTGCTGGCCTATCTCACGGCCCTGACCCCAAACCAGCGCGCCCATGTCCAGGCCTACCTGACCCGCAAATGGAGGCTCTGGTGAGATTGTCCGCTGGCCTGGGCGGGTCATCAATGCGGCTGATGTGGCTCGAACCGAGACCTGTCTCGCCGGGATCCGGGGAATCGCCCTATGATTAAGTCTGCCGATGATCTCTGCGCCCGGCCGCAAGCCCAAAAGGACCGCCCATGACCCATACCCCCGATACCAGCTGGTGCCGCAAAGGCGGGCGCCGCAGCTACGTAACCACCAAACCGCTCCCCTGGTGGATCGGCAAGGAAAATAGCGGCTGGCTCCTCACCGTGCCGGAACACCGCGAGTTCGAAAGCTCCGTCCCGCGCAGCCTGCAATGGGTCTGGTCGCCCGACGATCCCTATTATCTCAAATCCGCCGCCATCCACGACACCCTCCTCGAGGAGGGGTTCCGCGAGGCCTTCGCCGACAGCCAGTGGTTCGAAGCCGCCCTCAGCGAACACGCCCCCACCTTCCGCACCTGGGTCGCCTACAGCGCCATGCGCGCCCGCCGCTTTCTTCTCTGGGTGCTGGGGATGGGCAGACCGTGACAGGTCGGGGGTCGACCGGCGAATCATCTTGGACTGGCTCAGTCACACCCATCTTTTTGGGGTTGCTCCCAGTAAATTTCGCCAACCGCCTCCGTCGGGAAGCCCTGATCATCTGGCAGTTCGATAATGCTAAAGTCGTCGCCCCCAAGAAGGTCGAACGCTTCCGCAACATTTAAAGCCCTCAACCAACCCGAATTCGGGCCTTGGCAGGTCGCCTCAAGGTCGGAGAAGAAAGCCCAGTAGCGCATTCTGAAGAGATGCGCGAAACTAACCAAGATTTCGTTACTATCTGGGTGAAGTTGTATGACGTTTACTGTTGGGCAAGGCTACTCGCGAAGGGCCGACATTCATGCAAGGTTTGGCGGACAACGTCAGGGCGGCATATCTACCCCTAAAGATTGGCCATACATCTTCATTTTCACCGGTAAAAGCGGCGAGGCGCACGGTTACCAGGACGGCTGGAGAGATGACGAGCTCTTCCTTTACACCGGAGAGGGTCAATCAGGGGACATGACCTTTAAAGGCGGAAACAAAGCTATTCGAGACCATGTGGACAACGGCAAAGAGCTATTACTTTTCGAGTCGCTAGGAAAGAGTCAGCCAGTCCGTTTCATGGGGTCCTTTATCTGCCAGTCTTGGGACACATTCGACGGTCCTGATAGCAGTGGGGTGATGAGAGAATGCATCCAATTCCACCTCGTTCGATTGAAAGCCGAACTATCCTCCACCGGGCCGGATATATCAGAAAACGGACAGATTGCAGATCTAACAGAACTCCGGCGAAGGGCTTTGAAAGCGGCGGTGCCATCCCAGACGAAGGATTGGCGGAACGCTCCACAAGCATATAGGCGAAGAAGTCAGGCGGTGAAGGACTATGTTTTGGCCCGCGCGAATGGCCGATGCGAACTGACAGGAAAGCCGGCGCCGTTCGAGACAAAGGCAGGACTGCCGTACCTTGAAGTCCATCACACGCGACGACTATCGGACGATGGGCCAGACGACCCGCGGTTCGTCGCTGCCATATGTCCTACGGTTCACCGTGAGATCCATTTCGGAGCTGAAGGCACGAGATTGAACGAAATGCTGATCGAAAAGCTGGGACAGTTGGAGAGTGCGTTCGATGGAGCGGTTTAAAGATCCTTTAGTGACACTCCAAACGACTGCGTCGACTAGTCGCTACACCGAATGGCAGCAGTGATACCCGAATCTATGGATGGTGCAGCGCGATTAAATGTCTTTGAAAGAATATTTAAACACATGGATCTCATATGAAAACTGGAAGAATGAAGCAGCTTTTCGAATCTTTTTGGACCATACTGATCGCGGCACTCGGGCTTATTGTTGGAAGTGCTCTGCTTACGTACTGGCTTTCAAACGTGCCACCATGGTCATACATCAGCGGCCCAATACCGGGTGAGATGGCGTTTATAGGATCTGATAGCAGAAAGCAAATTGAGCGGACTGCGAATGATCTTTCAACACTCGATCTGGGTGAAGAGTTAAATCTGCGCGTCGGTGAAATTCCCATGCAACTTTATAGCCTAGGTAAAGAAATTCTAGAAGCAGATCGCGAGTATATGATTGAATCTGCAGCTCCCCGAGGCAACTTTTATTGGAGCTATCTCGCAGATCCTAAGATCGCTTTAACGATCATAGGCATGTTAGGATCGGCAATTGCATTTGTTTCTGGACTGTATTTTTCAGCAAAAAAGAAAAGTAGAGATGACGCTCGTCATGCACTAGAAATTGAAAAACTACGGCTGGAAGTCGAAAGCCTAAAGAGGGATTAAGTAAGCAGAGGTTGGTCCAGCCATATCGAGACGACAGCTTTCATCCGCATACCCGATCTTCAGCATTCGAGGAATCTTCCGCCAGGATCGGGCAAGAGTTTCGACGGGCTATAGTCACTCAGGCGCCCCAGTAGCAGGGACTTTAAAAAAGAGTCTTGAGCGGGAACGGAATGAGACAGTTTGAAGACTGTAAGGGTGCTTATCACCCTAAATCACGCGCTAAAAAGTGATTGTCATAGCTTGAAAAACTCGCCGCAATGCCAAACTCGCCTTAGTGATAAAATCGCCCCCAACTGACGCTTGTTTCTAGCTGCCCATCAACATGCCTATACGCAATGTGGTGGGGGGCCGCCCGTCCCCAATTCTTTAACACAAAGTTCTTCGGAAGTGGGGCACGTCCAAATACTTGATTTTTAGCGACCTCAAGAGAAATACGATTCTGCGCGGCAATGCCAGTATTCGATGCTTTGATATAATGAATAATTCCTTTAAAATTCTGGTTGATCGCCGGTAGAGCCTGGAGAGCATAATCAGGTGTCATTGGATAGTGTATATCAAATGGTATGCCACCATATCGCGACCAGGGTTCGCGAGCCACTATGCCTCCATCAGAAAAGAGGAACTCGTTCCTTGCATCTCTTTTAAGAATTACAAAATCTGCACATAAAAGCCGATTTGCATAAATCTCAAAAACATACCTCATGTTGTCTAGGGAACTATGTTTAGGATTCAATTGGTCGGAGTGAAACTGTGCGAGTTTTTTTAAATAATTAGGGTTTCTGACCAGCAATGCTGCAACATAACGGCTTAGGACTTCGAGTTCATGCTCAGACACCTCCATGTACTCAATGGTATTGCCGATTCTTAAGCCGAGTTCATTTGAGAGCTTTCGCTTTTTGTGGTCTCCGCTAAATGTTCGATTTCTCAGGTTCTTATCGTCGATGAGCTTCTTCAGGAGCGATGCGAACGGTCCATCGATATCGTTGGCAAACCAAGTTTCAATTGAAACATCCTTTGTTCCGTCAGCGAGATCCTTCGAATACAGCTGTCCAACAACTCCTAGCCCTCTTGGTTTTCCACGAAACGAGCTTCCATCCCGGCTTAGAACTTGGATCGTGCCGTCGGTGCTACACCAATGTCCTGAGTTCAGCTGTGGCCACCAATGATGCCTTTTCGGTACACTCAACGTTTAGCCATACCCCCTTTTTTGCAAAACTCGAACACCTCCGAAGATGAATTGGCAACAAGAATGCGGTCCCTCAAAGCATATCAAATGAAAAAGAGCGCTGCTGCAAGGAAGGTTGTCAGACACTGCAGAAATGTGTGTCACGCCACAGTGTGTCACGCTACAGACACTGCAGAAATGTGTGTCACGCTACAAGCACTAGAGTCTGTAAGCTTCAACAAGCTGATTTTAAATCAATATTTGGCTCCGGCGGTAGGGATCGAACCTACGACCAATTGATTAACAGTCAACTGCTCTACCGCTGAGCTACGCCGGAACACGGTATGCTCGGCCTATAACAAGGTGGGTTTGAGGCTTCAAGAGGGGTTTGGCGGAAAAATCGATCTGAGGCGCACCTTTGTACTCGCCGTCAGGGTATCGAACGCGATGATCAGGCCACGGCGTTGTAAATCCAGAAGGTGGGCCAGTACGTTTCGCGCCGCGATGGGGAGCATGTGAGGCGGGATGTCCGTGTAGATTCGCCCGGACAGATCGTGAGCCGATCCAGGTTCCTCGTCGAGCGCCGCAAGAATCTGCGCCTCCCGCTCGTCCCGGTGGTCCAGCAGCCACTCGATCCGGGCCGCGGGATCCTCAATCGGATCACCGTGCCCGGAATAAAGCCGCTCAGGTTGCCATTTCGCCAATCTCCGACACGAGCTCCGGAATTGCGCGACGTCGCCGTCGGGAGGTGAGATCAGCGTCGTGGTCCAGCCCATAACCAGATCACCAGAAAAGCCGACGCCGTTCCACAGAAAGGCCAGATGATTGCCGAAGTGGCCGGGGGTCCAGAGCGCCGTCAGACCTTCACCTTCGACCTGAAGGGTCTCTTCATCGGACAGAAGGTAATCCGGGACAAATTGCTCGTCCCTGCCCTCCCCGCCACCCAAACCGGCCAACGCCGGATAAGGGCGGCCTGCTGCGCTGTCTCCAAAGGCAATGACCGGCACACCGGTCTCTTCTGCCAGCCGGGGCACTAGCGCAGAATGATCGAGATGAGAGTGAGTGACCAGTATGCGGGCAATCCGTGCGCCTCGGGTTGCGTCAAGGATTGCTTCCAGATGCGGGACACTGACTGGTCCGGGATCGATGATAGTGATCTCGCGTTGACCCAGAAGATACGTGTTTGTCCCCGGCCCTGTCATCGGCGATGGGTTTGGCGCCCGAATGACCCTCAGACCCGACTCCAGTTCCGTCAGCGCGTCCATCGCTTTCCCTCGCCCCCAAGCCGCTCTAGTCTATGGGCATGTCATTGTCTTGGCTCAAGACCTACATGCCACGGTCCCTCTATTGGCGGGGCGCCTTGATATTGCTTCTTCCGGTAGTGGTCCTGCTGGTGGTCGTGTCCGTCGTATTCATTCAACGGCTGTTCGAAGACGTCACCGTTCAGATGACTCACAATGTCGGGCTCGAAGTCCGGCACATGTTGGAACAGGTCGACACAGCGCCCAGCCTTGAGACGGCACTCCCTCTGTCACAGGATCTGGCAGACGCATTCGACATGAATGCCGCGCTGCCAGATCCGGCGCCTGTGTCGGGCGAAACGCGGGCGTTTTATGACATCTCGGGCCGCATGATCTGGCCGACGCTGCGCGACGAGATCGCCGCCCTTCAGGGGGTCGATCTGGTGCAGGACGATGGCAAAGCTGAACTGACCCTGACGACTCGCCATGGCCCCCTGCGACTGGAGATTGACCGGGACCGGATCTCGGCCAAGAACCCCCATCAGCTGCTGGTAATCATGGGATTGACGGCGCTCCTCATCTCACTGGTTTCCTTTCTGTTTCTACGTAACCAGCTGCGCCCCATCGCCCGTCTGGCCGAAGCCGCCACAGCCTTTGGGCGGGGACGGGCCGTGGTCTATCGTCCGTCCGGTTCGACTGAGGTCCGCAATGCCGGAAAGGCGTTTCTCGATATGCGCAACCGGATCGAGCGCCAGATCGAGCAGCGGACGACGATGTTGTCGGGTGTGAGCCATGACCTGCGTACCCCGCTGGCACGGCTCAATCTGGGGCTGGAGATGAGCGACGATCCGGAGGCCCCTGCGATGCGGCAGGACGTGGCGGAAATGCGGCGTATGCTGGACGCGTTCTTGGATTTTGCACGGGACGGGGCGCTGGATGACCCGGAGCCGGTGCGGGCTGACGAGATCTGCCAGCAGCTTCTGGAGAAAGCCGTTCGGTCCGGGATGGCGGTCGAAGCGGGGCGCATCGACCCCTGCCCTCCGGTTGATCTCCGCCCCCTCGCCGTCAGTCGGGCTGTCGAAAACCTGCTGGTCAACGCCACCCGTTACGGAACCAGAGCGCGTTTGTCTTTGATTCGATCCAGTGGCAGTCTGTCGTTTGTGGTGGAGGACGATGGCCCGGGGATCCCCAAGGCCGATCGTGTGACCGCCATGCGCGCCTTCACGCGTCTTGATTCATCGCGGAACCAGAATCAAGGAGCGGGCGTGGGGCTGGGTCTCGCCATTGCTCTTGATGTGGCGCGTCAGCACGGGGGGGCCCTCGTGCTGGACGAGTCGCAGGACCTCGGGGGACTTCAGGCGCGGTTGGTACTGCCGATCTGAACGGCCTCAATCACCCGTGCGAAAGCCCCGCGCGACGACGAACTTTTCCGAACTGTCGGACCGGCTGGCAGGGGGTTTCACGTTGGCGACCGTCCTGAACCTGCGCTTCAGCTCAGCCTGGAGGCTTCCCTCGGCACCTCCCTGCAGCACCTTCGCCACGAAGGTCCCGCCCTCATCGAGCACGTCAAAAGCCAGCTCCGCCGCCGCCTCGCAAAGCGCGATGATCCGCAGATGGTCGGTTTGCTTATGCCCCGAAGAAGCGGCTGCCATGTCGGACATTACCACGTCAGCCCGTCCGCCGAGCCATTCCTTCACCTGTGCATCGGCGCCGTCGGCCATAAAGTCGAGCTGGTGAATCTCAGCTCCGGCGATAGGTTCAACCTCTTGCAGGTCGAGCCCGATGATCCGGCCCACGGCCTTGCCCTTTTTCTCACCCAGGGCGTTGATCCGGGGGACAGCCACCTGACACCAGCCGCCCGGCGCGCAACCCAGATCAACGACGCGCGCGCCTGGGACGAGGAAACGGTATTTATCGTCAAGCTCGAGGATCTTGAAGGCTGCGCGCCCCCGGAACCCCTCGACCTTGGCGCGCTGGACATACGGGTCATTCAGCTGCCGTTGCAGCCAGAGCGTCGAAGAGAGCTTGCGCCCACGCGCTGTCTTAACCTTGACGGTCAGATCCCGCTGGCCGCGCCCGCTCGATTTTCTGGCCATCTGATCGTCTCCCCGTTCTGGTCGTGTACAGATACTCTCCCCACCCCGCCGTGCAAAGGGGCGTTTCGGATATCCTCGCCGCTCCATCACTGCTACCATGAGGCGAGTAGCGAGAGTTTCAGGAGTACCCCATGTCCTTTACCGATCTTTTCATCGCCGCCGTCCCGGATGGAAAACGCGGCAGCTACGCCGACCTCTGCAAAGAGACCCAGACCTATTTCATCGAGACCCTTGGCGCGGTGTCCTGCGCGGATTTCTGGGGAGCCGATGTCCCGGAGGGAGAGCTGACCTCGCTGCCCATGGCCGTCAAAGCCGAGCCGGGCGAAACGGTTGCGATGGGTTGGGTTCGCTGGCCGAGCAAAGAGGTCCGGGACGCCGGATGGGCCCGAATGATGCAGGAGGACCCGGGCTGGGAGATGCCGTTTGACGGCAAGCGGATGATCTTTGGCGGATTCGAAGAGCTGACCTCACGGTCTTTGTAAGACCCTATTCGTTCAGTAGGGGCCGTCCTCCAGCACGCCATCCGCGCACATCTGGGCGTAGAGCAGCCCCTCTCGCAGCCCCCGATCGGCGACCGAGAGCCGGTCGGTAGGCCAGACCCGGAGCAACGCCTGGAGGATGGCCGAGCCCGACATGATCAGCGCCTGCCGGTCCCGCCCGATTCGCGGATCCGTGCGCCGGCCTTCGGGCCCCATCACCAGATAGGATCGAATCACCGCATCGATCTGGTCGGATGTCATACGCAGCCCATCCACCCGGTTCCGGTCATAGCGTTTCAGCCCCAGATGGCTGGCCGCCACCGTGGTGATCGTCCCGGACGTGCCGATGATCTGGAAGCCTTCGCGCGCCTGTTCCTTGGCATAGGGGGCGAAGTCCTGAAGATTTTCCTCGAAAAACCAGCTCATGAGTGCGAATCGCGCGGCGTCGTTGCGGACGTCGTAGAACTGGTCACGCAAGGTCGCCACGCCGAGAGGGACCGAGATCCAGTCCACCACCCGCGCCGCCGGAAACGGCGAGCCATCCGCCGGGGTGAACCCCGCATGGAGCCGCATGATTGCCCGGGGGCGGTCCGCGCGTGGCACACGGGACAGGTCGATCCAGACCAGTTCCGTAGAGCCACCGCCAATATCGACGACGAGCAGTTGCTCGGTTTTCGTCGAAACCAGCGGTGCGCAGGAAATCACCGCCAGGCGGGCCTCTTCTTCCGGCGTGATGATTTCCAGATGCAGGCCAGCTTCACGGTGTACCTTATCCAAAAACTGCTTTGAGTTTGACGCCCGACGACACGCTTCTGTTGCGACCAGCCGCATCCGCTCCACGTTGCGGTTGCGAATTTTTGACCGGCATATTTTCAGCGCCTGAATCGCTTTGTCCATCGAGCCACGACTCAAACGCCCGGTGCGTTCAAGCCCGTGGCCCAATTGGACAGATTTCGAGAAACTGTCCACGACATGAAACTGGTTGCCCTTGGGTTGGGCAATCAGCATGCGACACGAATTCGTGCCGAGATCCAGCGCGGCATACATGGATGCCGGGTCTGGTTTATCGGTGCGCGGCGGCTCAACCGGCATCGGGAACGCGCCCGCACCTTTGGGACGCCTGGGCGCCATCACGTCGCCCTCCATTCAGTTACCCCCACGGTAGGCATCCGCCTGACCCAAAGCAAGCACCGCCTGCGCCACACCTCATCAAGATGATGAAATCTTTTGGGGATCGCCGTGGTGGCCCTCAAAGGGCGTTTGCAGTAGCTCTCAGGTCGCAGCACAGCGGGGAAATGTCGAAAATCGGCATGTTCCGTAACGTCGAAGACCCTAGGTCAGTGCGAAACCGGGAGGAGCTCATGACCCAGATCACCATCGTCTACTGGCGGGACATTCCTGCACAGGTGATCGCGGGTAAGGGGCGGCGGGGCGTCAAAGCGCCTTTGCCTGAACGGTTCGAGCAGGCGATCGACCGGGCCGCGATGAAATCGGGTGCTGCCGGGACCGACGACTATCTGGCCGAATGGCGCAAAGTGCCTGCCGGAGAGGTCGAGGGATCGGACGCGGAGGCGGCGGCAGCAACCGTCGCCCGGATCGACGCCGAATACGACCAGGAGCGCCTCAAAGCGCTCATCACCAATGACGGGCGGGCCTGAATGGCGCGCGCTCATCCCCTGTTGGAGTCTCTGATGTCTATTCTGTCTTTTCGCCGCAAACAGTCCAATCCAACTCCGACGACGCCTGACGTATCAGGCTTTCTGACCGGCTATTCCATTGAGGTCATGCCTCGCACCGCCGCCAAGGTCGAGGACTTCCGCGCCATCCTGCCTCAGGGAACGCGGGTGTACATCGCGCATATCGACGGCACACCCCTCGAGGACATGGTTGCGACGGCCAAACGGATCGCGGGCGAAGGCTTCGACGTGATGCCGCACTTCCCCGCTCGGATCATCAAAGACCGCGCGACTCTGGCCGAGTGGATCAACCGCTACCAGTCAGAGGCCGGGATCAAACAGGGGCTGATTCTCGCCGGTGGCGTCGAAGAGCCGAAGGGCGACTTTCACAGCTCCATGCAACTGCTGGAGACCGGGCTGTTTGATCAGGCGGGCTTTACCCACCTGCATGTGGCGGGTCACCCCGAGGGCAACCGCGACATCGATCCGGACGGTTCGGACCGTGCGGTGACGGACGCGCTGCGCTGGAAACAGGCCTTCAACGAGCGCACCGATGCCCGCATGGCTCTGACCACCCAGTTTTGCTTCGAGGCCGCGCCGGTCGTCGCCTGGACGCAGGCCATGCGCCGCGAGGGGATCAATCTCCCCGTACATATCGGAATCGCTGGCCCGGCCAAGTTGCAAACGCTGATCAAGTTCTCCATCGCCTGCGGTGTCGGCCCCTCCCTGCGCGTGTTGCAAAAGCGCGCCAAGGACGTGACCAAACTTGTCCTGCCGTTCACCCCCGACGAGGTTGTTGGCGATCTTGCAGCGGCCAAAGCCGCCGACCCGTCCTTCCCCATTGAGCAGGTCCATATCTTCCCGCTCGGCGGTATCAAAGCGGCGACCGAATGGGCCAATGCCCGACTGAACCCCGCCGAGATTGCTCAGAACGCCTGAATTCCACGCTCCCCCCGGCCCATAAGGACCTCTCATGACCCGCACTGTTCTCGAGTCGAAGACCAAGACTGTTACCATCGGCTTTGACGAGCCGTTCTGCGTGATCGGCGAACGCATCAATCCCACCGGGCGCAAGAAGCTTGCCGCCGAACTTGAGGCCGGGGATTTCTCCACCGTCGAAAAGGACGCGCTGGAGCAGGTCGCCTGCGGGGCCATGGTGCTCGATGTGAACGCGGGGGTTGTGTACAACTCCAACCCCAACCCCAATGAGACAGAGCCGCCGCTGATGAGGTCGATGATCGAGCTGGTGCAGGGTCTGGTGGACGTGCCGCTCTGCATCGACAGCTCTGTGCCCGGAGCCCTGGAGGCGGGTCTTGAGGCCTGTGAAGGCCGCCCGCTCCTTAATTCTGTGACGGGTGAGGAAGATCGACTGGAGCTCGTGCTGCCACTGGTCAAGAAATACAACGTGCCCGTCGTTGCGATCTCAAACGACGACACGGGTATTTCCGAAGATCCGGACGTGCGCTTCGCCGTCGCGAAGAAAATCGTCGAGCGCGCTGCCGATTTCGGTATTCCCGCCCATGACATCGTCGTGGATCCGCTCGTGATGCCCGTGGGTGCCATGGCGAGCGCGGGTCAGCAGGTCTTTACCCTCGTCCGCCGTTTGCGCGATGAACTGGGCGTGAACACCACCTGCGGTGCGTCGAACATCTCCTTTGGCCTTCCGAATCGCCACGGCATCAACGCGGCCTTTCTGCCAATGGCCATTGGCGCGGGCATGACCTCCGCGATTATGAACCCCGTCCGCAAAGTCGAAATGGAAGCGATTCGTGCGGCCAACTTCCTGATGAACCACGACCCGAATGGCGGCGAATGGATCAAGTTTTCCCGAGTCCTCGATGCCGTGGAGGCGGGAGAGAGCTTTGCCGACGCGTCGCAGGCTGCCCGCGAAGCCGCCTCCGCAGGTCGCGGAGGACGCCGCCGTCGTCGGGGTTAAGCCGATGTTAGAATTCTGCGGTCCTAACTGCGCCTATGGCGCAAGATGGCACATTTCTTCGGGACCTGAAGCAGAAAATGGTTTTTTCAGCGAAGGCGGCACGCACAGGTGGTATCGTGCGACGCTCGATCCGCTGGGTCGAGCGGGAAATCGGCGTGGACGAATTCCAGGAAGACGTCCAGCGCCGCGGCTTTCATCTGCTGAAGACCCGCACGCAATTCATCGTCGTCTGCAATCAGGATCCGATCCGTATGATCTGCTGATCGGATCAGACGCTGAGACGTCACATTACGATATTTCCCCGAAGAAACACGCGCGGATCGCATCATGACATCTGAGACTCGGACCGTCATTTTCACCCCTTCGGGCCGCCGCGGGCAGGTTGAGGCCGGAACGACGGTTCTGGAGGCCGCACGACAGCTTGGGGTCGACCTTGAATCGGTCTGCGGTGGGCGCGGCATTTGCTCCAAATGCCAGATCGAGCCGCAATTCGGAACCCATTCCAAACACGGGATCACAGTCTCCGAGGCCGCCATCTCCGGTTGGAATGCGACTGAGGCGCGTTACGATGAAAAGCGCGGCCTGAAACAGGGCCGCAGGCTTGGCTGTCAGGCACAAATTCTCGGCGATCTCGTGGTCGATGTCCCGGAGGAGAGCCAGCTTCACCGGCAGGTCGTCCGGAAAGCGGCAGACACCCGGGTCATCCACATGGATCCCGCCACGCGACTTTACCATGTCGAGGTGGCTGAGCCTGACATGCACGAACCCTCCGGCGATCTGCAACGGCTGACCGAAGCGCTGTCGGAGCAATGGGGGATCGGCGCTGTCGAAACACCCCTGAGCGTGATGACCCGTCTCCAGCCAATCCTGCGAAAGGGTGCGTTCCGCGTCACCGTCGCCGTCCATGACGACGGTGACGCTCCGGCGCGGCTCCTTGATCTGTGGCCGGGTCTTTATGACGGGGGCCTCTATGGGCTCGCAATCGATCTCGGCTCGACCACCATCGCCGCGCATCTCTGCGATCTCACGACGGGGAATGTCATCGCCTCGGGCGGTCGGATGAACCCCCAGATCCGTTACGGCGAAGACCTCATGAGCCGCGTCTCCTACGTCATGATGAACCCCGGCGGCGACGCAAAAATGACCGCCGCCGTCCGAACGGCCATCTCCGAGCTTACCGTAGAACTAGCGTCGGAAGCCGGGATCGAAAGCCAGACCATCGTCGAATGCGTAATTGTGGCCAACCCGGTGATGCATCACCTCCTTCTCGGAATAGACCCGCTGGAGTTGGGTCAGGCACCGTTTGCACTGGCGACCTCCGACGCATTGCGCCTCGCCGTACGGGCCCTTGAGATCACTGGCGTCAACGCCGAGGCCCGGGCTTATCTGCTGCCCTGCATCGCGGGCCATGTGGGGGCGGACGCCGCCGCCGTTGCGCTGAGCGAGGCGCCGGGCGAACAGGATGAACTGACGCTGATTGTGGATGTAGGCACCAACGCGGAGATCCTGCTGGGGGATCGGAACGGCGTGCTCGCTTGCTCCTCGCCCACCGGCCCGGCCTTTGAAGGTGCGCAGATCTCAGCAGGTCAACGCGCTGCCCCCGGGGCCATCGAGGCCGTGCGCATCGACCCTGTGACCCGCGAGCCGCGATTTCGGGTGATTGGAGAGGAGCGCTGGTCAGATGAGCCGGGCTTTGACGCCAATGTGACGGGCATCTGCGGCTCGGGCATCATCGAGGTCGTAGCTGAGATGCGGCAGGCCGGGATCGTCGATGCGTCGGGGCTCATCGGGTCAGCCGAACAGGTCGGCTCTGACCGTGTTATCGCCGAAGGGCGCACCCATGCCTATGTCCTGCATGAGAAGGACGGACGGCAGATCCGCGTCACCCAAGGCGATATCCGCGCGATCCAGCTCGCGAAATCCGCGCTCTATGCGGGCGCCCGGCTGCTGATGGACGAGCGCGGCGTTGACCGGGTCAGTCGCGTGGTGCTGGCTGGTGCCTTTGGTGCCCATATCAGTCCAAAGCACGCTCTGATCCTCGGGATGATTCCGGATGTCCCGCTCGAACAGGTGACCAGCGCCGGGAACGCGGCGGGAACTGGCGCGCGGATCGCGCTTCTCAACCGTTCCGCCCGGGCCGAAATTGAAGCCACCGTCGGCCAGATCCGCAAGGTCGAGACCGCCATTGAACCCCGGTTTCAGGAACATTTCGTCGCCGCAAACGCTCTGCCCCACGCGGTAGATACCTTCCCCGAGTTACGCGCAATCACGTCGCTGCCGAACGTGTCCTACGGCGCGGGTGGCGGCGAAGGAGAACGTCCCCGCAGGCGCCGCCGCAAGAGCTGATCTTCGTCCTGGTTTCCGGTCAGTCTGATTGTTGATCCTACGAGGCCATTTTCCATCGAACTTCTTTGAACGCCTGGGCCGGCGTTTGTTAGTTGATGGCGGAGTGGTGCGCTGGCGGTTGTAGAAGGCCTCGGTGTATTCGAAGTTTGCAGCCTTAGGCAGTGCTCGCGTTATGAACCGTTGGCGGTGGACCAGCTCCTTTTTCAGTGAGGTGAAGAAGGTCTCCATCTGGGCGTTATCGAGGCGCTCCCCCTTGCGGCTCATGCATTGGGTCAGCTTGGCACGATGGATGATCTTGCGGGAGTCTCCGCTGGCGTATTGCACGCCTCTATCAAGTACAGGAACAGGCCGGGGACCGGCCTGCGCCGGTTCAGGGCCATCCGGAGCCCGCCGCAGCACAGCTCGACCCGCAGGTGATCGGCCATGGACCAGCCGACGGTTTCGCGCGTGGCCATATCCTTGACCGCCGCCAGGTCCGCCCATGCGGCCGCCATTGGTCTGAGGCCCATGGCGGACGCCAGCCCTCGTCACTGCCGACATAGGTGATACTCGTCAGCCCGATGGTGTTCGGGTTGGTGCCGTGAACCGTCCGCTGCAACAGGTTTGGCGACGGGATGAGAGGATGTTTTCCCGTAGTATTCTGGCCACATGCCGCTCCGACACCCGCTCCCCGTCAGCGCGCAGATCCCGGTGGATGCGTTTGGATCCGTAGCGTTCCTTGCGGGCTTCGAAACAATGCTCTCCGCTCCAGCAGCGCCCTGCGCGGAGCCCCGCGGTCATCACGACCGGGCGTGCTGGCGTGGCGTCCATAGAGCCAGCTGCGCGACAGGCACAACAGCCGGCAAAGTGTCAAAACCCCGCATTACGCTTTGCGGGAGCTTTGTTGCACGATAAGGGTGTGGGACTAATCTCTTGAGTTCAGCATGGTAGCTAACTTGTATGAGTAGATGGTCGCCCGCGAAGTACAGGACCCGGAACTGCCCTTTGTACAGTTGGCCATTGATGCACCATTGGATCGACCTGTATGTGTTTGATCGGACGGTTTGATGGTGCGATCCTTTCTCAGGAATGGAAGGAAGCATTATTGGACAAGTTCGTCATATCGCTGCGAAGGAACTGGCAGAGGCGGGTTGCTCCGACTGCGAAATTCAGGCCGTCACAGGTCACAAGTCTTTGGCAATGGTACAGAAATACCGGTCGCAAGCTGACCAAAAAGCCGCTTCGGAGCGGGCTCAGGCCCGCCTTGAATGGAGCGGAAGCGGAACTTGAAAGTGCGAAACCCAGTGCGAAACTCTCACTTCTGACGCAACAGAAAGAGCCAACGACACGCCAATTACGCCAATGATTTCAAATTGGTGCGGGTGAAGGGACTTGAACCCCCACGCCTTGCGGCGCCAGAACCTAAATCTGGTGCGTCTACCAGTTCCGCCACACCCGCACGCTGCCTGCAGCACTAGCAAAGCCGAAAACGGGATGCGAGGGGAAATGTCAGGGCCAGGCAGATTGTCCGAGACGGGCACTAAAGTCGCCGGGCTCCGAGACCCGTCCGCCGCAGATCGGACGTGGAGCTCCGGTGGTTGCGGGTGCGGAGGTCGGCAAGCCGCGTAGCACCCGCACCGCCAGATAGCCAAATGCCTGCGCCTCCAGCATATCGCCATCGAGCCCAATCTCTTCAACAGGTTCGACGGCCAGATTGGTGACCCTGCGCAACCCTACCATCATCACCGGGTTCAACCGCCCTCCTCCGGTCACGAGGATCCGGGCCGGCATCTCCGGGCAAAGCCGGAGCCCGAGCTTCACGCTCTCGGCCACGACCGCCGTCAGGGTCGCGGCGGCGTCCGCGTCGGAGAGGGTCGCAACTGCGTCAGCCAGCCACGCAAAGGCATCCCGGTCGAGGGATTTCGGCGCTGGCAGGGCAAAGAACGGATCGCGTCGCAGCCGCTCCAGCACGGCGGCGTCAGGCGTCCCGCCGGCGGCCAGCGCCCCCTCAGCGTCGAGGTCGAGACCCCTACGGGCGCGCATGAGATCGTTCAGGGGGGCGTTGGCGGGGCCGGTGTCGAAGGCCATGCAGGCGCCCGGTTCGGCGGGCCCTTTGATCCGGGGGTCGGCCCAGGTGAGGTTCCCGACGCCGCCGAGGTTAAGAATCGCCGTGGGCTCTTCGATGCCCGCATAGCGTAGCGCGGCGTGGTGAAAGAACGGCGCGAGCGGCGCCCCCTGCCCGCCCGCCGCCACATCGGCGCTGCGGAAATCCCAGACCACCGGCAGATCAAGCGCATGGGCCAGCCGCGCCCCGTCGCCGATCTGGCAGGTGCCGCGCCCGCCCGGATCGTGCGCCGTGGTCTGGCCATGGAACCCGACCACATCCGCTCCCGGAATCGGCGCAAGACATTCCAGATGCGCGCCTTCGACCAGCCGCGCCACTTGCTCCAGCCCGTCCCAGCGGCCCAGTGCAGCGCGCAGAGTCTCGCGCTCGTCCTCCTCATAGGGGCGGTAGGCGCCGACGCCAAAGCCGTGGATATCCTGCCCATCGGTCAGCACCAGAGCCGCATCGACCCCATCAAGCGACGTTCCCGACATGGTCCCCAGAGCCCAGACGGGGCCTTCCTTTAACGCATACCTGATCATGACTTTCCTCTATGCGGTCGGCTCGGTATAGCAGCAGCAGAACCAGCATGGACCAGGAGCCCCATGACGTACCAGCCGAAATCCGAATTTCTGAGGATCATCGCCGAGCGCGGCTTTATCAATGGCTGCACAGACATCGAAGGGCTTGATCAGGCCCTGCTGTCGGGGGTCGTGCCCGCCTATATCGGCTATGATGCGACGGCGAAATCGCTCCATGTGGGGCATTTGCTGAACATCATGCTCCTGCGCTGGTATCAGAAATGCGGGCATAAGCCGATCACGCTGATGGGCGGTGGAACGACGAAGGTGGGCGACCCGTCCTTCCGCTCCGATGAACGGCCGCTGCTTGGCCCCGAGCAGATCGCCGCCAATGCCGAGAGCATGAAGGGTGTGTTCCGCAAGTATCTCAGCTATGGCGACGCGCCGTCGGACGCCATCATGCTGGATAATTCGGACTGGCTTGACGGGTTGAACTATCTCGACTTCCTGCGCGATATCGGGCGGCATTTCTCGGTCAACCGGATGCTGTCCTTTGAGAGCGTGAAATCGCGGATCGACCGGGAGCAATCCCTGTCCTTCCTCGAATTCAACTACATGATTTTGCAGGCCTATGACTTCCTTGAGCTGAGCCGCCGCCATGGCTGTCTGTTGCAGATGGGCGGCTCGGACCAGTGGGGCAATATCGTCAACGGCATCGACCTTGCGCGGCGCGTGGCCGAGAGCGAGATCTACGGGCTGACGACGCCGCTCCTGACCACCTCGGACGGACGCAAGATGGGCAAGAGCCAGAACGGCGCGATCTGGCTCAATGCCGATATGCTGTCTCCCTATGAGTTCTGGCAGTTCTGGCGCAATACCACCGACGCGGATGTGGGCCGCTTTGCCAAGCTCTATACCGAGCTGCCCGTCGATGAATGCGACCGGCTCGGTGCGCTCGAAGGGGCGGAGATCAACGAGGCGAAGGTCATCCTCGCCAATGAGGTCACGGCGCTCTGCCATGGCCGCGAGGCCGCCGAGGCTGCCCATGCCACCGCGCGCGAAGTCTTTGAAAAGGGCGGCGTAGGGGATGACCTGCCCACCCTCGCCCTGCCGGCCTCGGAGATCGGCGATGGCATCTCCATCGTGCAACTGATCGTGCGCTCCGGCCTCGCCAAATCCGGCAAAGAGGCGAAGCGTCTGATCACCGAGGGTGGCGCGCGACTCGATGACGCGGCGATCGAGGATGCGGGAATGATGGTGGACCCGGACAGGCTGCCGATTAAGTTGTCAGCCGGTAAGAAACGCCACGCGCTGGTGACCCTGGAGGATTAATGGCTACCGTTCTGGACCGCATCAAGGACTACAAACTTGAGGAAATCGCCACCCGCAAAGCGGAGCGCGGTTCCGAGCAGATCGAGAGTGCTGCGCGCTCGGGTCCCCGGGTCCGACCCTTTGGCGAGGCGTTGCGCAAGGCCAGCCGCCAAGGGTATGGCCTGATTGCCGAGGTGAAAAAAGCCAGCCCGTCCAAAGGCCTGATCCGTGAGGATTTCGAGCCCGCCGCTCTGGCCAAAGCCTATGAGGACGGCGGCGCGACCTGCCTGTCGGTGCTCACCGATGCGCCGTCTTTTCAGGGTCACGAGGACTACCTCGTCGCCGCCCGCGATGCCGTGGACCTGCCCGTCCTGCGCAAGGATTTCCTGTTTGATCCCTGGCAGGTGGCCGAGAGCCGGGCCCTGGGAGCCGACTGCATCCTGATCATCATGGCGGCAGTCGATGACACTCTGGCCGCCGAGCTTGAGGATGCGGCCCGCCATTGGGGTATGGATGCCCTGATCGAGGTGCATAATCAGGAGGAGCTGGAGCGCTCCGCCAGCCTGAAAAGCCAGCTCATTGGCATCAACAACCGCAACCTGCACACGTTTGAGACCGATCTGGACACGACCCGCCGCCTCGCCCGGATCGCGGAGCCGCAGTGCATGCTGGTCTCGGAGAGCGGGCTTTTCACGCCAAACGACCTGGCGGATATGGCGAGCTATGGCACCCGCTGCTTCCTCATCGGCGAGAGCCTGATGCGGCAGGACGACGTGGCCGAGGCGACCCGCGCGTTGCTGGCCAACCCTCTGACGGCAAAGGCGACCTCCCTGTGAGCCTCACCCATTTCGACGCAAGCGGCGACGCCCATATGGTGGATGTCTCGGACAAGCCTGTGACTGCCCGAGAGGCCGTGGCCGAAGGTTTCGTCCGCATGTCGTCCGAGGTTCTGACGCTTATCACCGAGGGCCAGGCGAAAAAGGGCGACGTGGCCGGGGTCGCGCGTCTGGCGGGCATTATGGGAGCCAAGCGGACCTCTGACCTGATCCCCCTCTGCCATCCCCTGCCGATCACCAAAGTCGCCATCGACATTGTGCCTGACACCGACCTGCCGGGGCTCCGGGTGACCGCTACGGTCAAAACCGGCGGCCAGACCGGCGTGGAGATGGAGGCCCTCACCGCCGTCTCCACCGCCTGCCTCACCGTCTACGACATGGTGAAGGCTGCGCAGAAAGATATGGAGATCGGCGGCATCCGACTCCTGTCCAAAACCGGCGGCAAATCCGGCACCTACGAGGCGCGCCCGTGATTTCGGTTGAAGAGGCACTTAGCCACCTCTTTGCCCTCGTCCGCCCGCTCGGGGCTGAAGCGGTGCCTCTCCGGCAAGCCGCCGGACGTGTGCTTGCCTGCGCGTGTACGGCGACCCGCGCGCAACCGCCGTTCGATGCCTCAGCGATGGATGGGTACGCCATCGCCGACGCGGATCCGCTGAGCGGTGCGCAGTACCGCGTCGTGGGTGAGAGCGCCGCTGGCCATGCCTACCGGGATAACCTGCGCCCCGGTGAGGCCGTGCGTATTCTCACGGGTGCTCCGGCGCCCAACGGCGCCAAACGGATCATCATTCAGGAAGACGTGCTGCGTCAGGGTGACCGGATCACCATCGGCGACGACCCCGACCCCGGCCCTTATATCCGGCGCAAAGGTGCTGATTTCGACGCGGGGTTTTCCTTTGGCCCCGAACGGCGTTTAACCCCTGCTGACATTGCCCTGCTTGCCGCGATGGGCCAGTCTACGGTCACTGTGATCCGCCAGCCAAGCGTCGCCATCATCTCCACCGGCGATGAATTGGTGGACCCGGCGGACAGTCCAGCTGCAGACCAGATCTACGCCTGCAATCATCTTGGCCTCGCCGCAATGATCGAAGCCGCTGGCGGGCGCGCGCGCATTCTGCCCATCGCCGGCGACACCGAGGCCTCTCTCTCCGCCGCCTTCGACATGGCCGCAGGGGCCGACCTGATCGTGACCATCGGCGGCGCCTCTGTCGGCGACCATGATGTGGTGGCCACCAGTGCCGCCCGGCTCGGCCTCAACCGCAGTTTCTACAAGGTCGCCATGCGTCCGGGAAAGCCACTGATGGCGGGCCGGATCGCCGGGACCACAATGATTGGTCTGCCCGGAAACCCCGTGTCTTCGATGGTCTGCGGAACGGTTTTTTTAATCCCGGTCCTGCGCAAGATGATGGGCCTTGGGGAAGCGCCCGCACCACGCAAAACCTCACCTCTTGCCGCATCGCTGGGCGCCAACGGTCCACGCGAACACTACATGCGCGCGACGCTCGGTCCCAAAGGCCTCCTGCCCGCCGAGAGCCAGGACAGCGCCCGGATCGGCCTTCTCGCTCAGGCAGACGCTCTGATGATCCGTCCTCCCCACGATCCCGACCGTCAATCAGGCGAAGTTGTGGAGTATATTTCGCTCAGCGGTGATTGACACAAAAGGCGAACGTCGGTAGAACAAATCGCATCTGAATAACGGGTGGAGCTGCCATGCTGACGCGTAAACAACTCGATTTGCTTGGGTTTATCCAACAACGGTTGAAGAATGACGGTGTTCCGCCCTCCTTCGACGAGATGAAGGAGCATCTGGGCCTTCGATCGAAGTCGGGCATCCACCGGCTGATCACTGCGCTCGAGGAGCGCGGGTTTATACGCCGCCTGCCCCATCGGGCGCGGGCAATCGAGGTAATAAAGCTGCCGGATGCCATAGGACCGGATGGCACCGGATTTGCTCCCCGGGTGATCGATGGGGGTAAATCCAGCGCGCCCGTGGCGGATAACGAGATCCCTGTCATGGGCAGGATCGCCGCAGGTGTGCCGATCGAAGCAATTTCGCAGATTTCCCGTCATATATCCGTGCCGCCCCATATGCTCTCCGCGCAGGGAAACCATTACGCTCTGGAGGTACGCGGGGATTCAATGATCGACGCCGGAATCCATGACGAGGATATGGTGATCATTCGCGAAACCCAACGTGCTGACGATGGCGAGATCGTTGTAGCTCTGGTGGAGGGCGAAGAGGCGACGTTGAAAACCCTCCGGCGCGAAGGCGGCATGGTCCGTTTGGTCGCTGCCAACCCTGCATACGAGGATCGTGTCTATCGGGACGATCAGGTCACGGTGCAGGGTCGGCTTGTGGGGCTTTTGCGTACCTATTGATCCGGGGCCGGCAAGGAGATATTCAAGGCCTTGGCAACTGACCACGGTCGTCGCCCAGTGACCTCCTGCGCTGTTCGGAGAACTGCCCGTCCGGCGTCAGCTATGGAAACCGCGCCGGTTTGTTGCAGCAATCGTTCATTCAGAGTGACGCAGACCGGCACACCGGTCTGCTCCGCTTCGACATAGCACAGGTCTGCCGTGGGGCCGTCCCCACCCGTCCGGTGCCTGATCCGCCAGCGCCCGATGCTCGCCTCCCGGTCTTTGGGGGGGCCGCTCCATCCGGGCAACCCGGCCGCTTCGCTTTGATCCATGGGCGTGCCGTCATTCTCCAGCCAAACCCGTGCCGCGAATCCACCACCCCGTGGCCGCGACAGAGCCCGCCCGGCCTCGGTTTGTATCCCGACAAGGGCACCCCGGCCATCGATCACCAGATCCGGTCGTGCATCGACAGTCCAGAGTGTCAAAGCTATCGCACAGAGGACCACCCCGCCAAGCTTGACGACACGTTGTCCCAGCACACATCCCAAGAAGCCGAAGCTCAGCAGGGGTAACACGACCGGCATCGGTGAACGGACAGGCCGCACCGCGCCCTCGAACGCAGCGATCCAATGGGCCACTGCGAGGATTCGGCCAATACCCAGGGCCATGACATGCACCCCCCACTCCCCCACCCCGAATGGAGCAAGGAGCGCCGAAGTGATTGCCGCCGGCATAACTACGAGCCCCAGAAGCGGAACCGCTAACAGATTGGCGAGCAAGCCGAACTGGGCGATCTGATTGAAATGATACGCCGAAATGGGAAGTGTGGCGGCCCCCGCGACACCGGATGACAACAGCAGGGACAAGGCCCAGCGTCGCACCTTGCCACGAGGCAACCGCCCCATGATGCAGGTGCTTCGAAACGTCAGAACGAGAGCAGTGGTCGCGGCAAACGACATCTGAAAGCCCGGACCTGCAAGCGCCTCGGGCCTCAGCGTGAGCACGATCATCGCGGCCAGCGCAACTGCGCGCAATGTCAGGGCGCGCCGCCCCGCGATCAGCCCGACAAACACAACCGCAGCCATGATGAAAGCCCGCTGCGTCGCGACATTACCTCCCGAAAGAGCCAGATAGAGACCGCCCGCTGCGAGCCCCCCGGCGGCTGCCACCGCCCGAACCGGCAATGCAGATCCGACCGCCGGAAGGGCGACCAGCGTCACGCGAAGGGCTGCGTATACCAAGCCGGTGAGCATCCCCATGTGCATTCCCGATATGGCGAGCAAATGGGCAAGGTTCGTCGCCCGTAGTGCCTGAAGGGCCGTCTCTGACAATCCGGCCCTGTCTCCGGTGGTGATTGCAGCAGCAAACGCGCCTACATCGCCCGGAACAATTTTCTGAACCGCGCGGGACATCCGGTGGCGCAATCGGCTCAGAGAGAAGTGCTCCGGCGCGTCTTGAAGGAGCAAGACCGGAGCGCGCGCATAACCGACAGCTCCCAGCCGCTTGAAATAGGCCATTCGGCGGAAATCAAAGCCGCCGGGCTCAACCGGTCCATCCGGAGCCGAGAGAAAGGCCGTCACGATGACCGTCTGGCCCGGTGCGGGGTCGAGCGCCGTAATTTTGCTGTGGAGCGAAATACGCACCCGCTGCGGCGTCTTTTCCGGCTGACGGTCTTCAAGTACGACCCGGTCCAAGGTGATACGAAGCCGCGACGAGGCCGAGCGATCCAGCGCGATGACCCGTCCTTCCACCGCGCCATAATAGCGGCCCTCGAGGATGGGAGCGGCGACCAGATTGGTGCGGATGCCGCCGATACCGAACCCGGCGAGGATCACCAGTGGCGCCACGGCCGCGACCGCAGGCCACCTCATCGCGATGGGTAGCAGAACCAAAATGCTGATCCCGGTGAAGACCCAGATCGCGCGGACCGGCTCCACCGGCAGCCAGAAGTACAGACCGATTCCGCAGGCGAGCCAAACCGGCGCTTCGATAAAACGCGCTGCCTTCACCCTTGCCCTCCTGTCCCCGATTGACTACGCCGCCTGACACAGTCTCACAGGGATGGTTTTCAGATGGTTGACGCTCCTGCGCCCAAAGGCACCGTTGTGACCCGCTTCGCGCCCTCGCCCACCGGGTTTTTGCATATCGGTGGCGCCCGCACCGCGCTGTTCAACTGGCTCTACGCCCGCGGTCGGGGCGGCAAATTCCTGCTCCGGGTCGAAGACACGGACCGGGCGCGCTCGACGCAGGAGGCGACGGACGCGATCCTGAACGGTCTCGGCTGGCTGGGTCTCGACTGGGACGGCGAGGCGGTCAGTCAGGCCGCAGGCGCCGACCGCCACGCCGAGGTGGCCCGCGCCATGCTTGAGGCAGGCACCGCATACAAGTGCTTCTCTACCCAGGAGGAAATCGAAGCTTTCCGAGAGGCCGCCCGGGCCGACGGACGCTCGACCCTGTTCCGTTCGCCCTGGCGCGACGCCGATCCCGCAACCCATCCCGACGCCCCCTATGCGATCCGGGTCAAGGCCCCCCGCGAGGGAGAGACCGTGATCGACGACCAGGTGCAAGGGCGCGTAACGGTGAAAAACGACCAGCTCGACGACATGATCGTGCTGCGCTCGGACGGGACGCCGACCTACATGCTCGCGGTGGTGGTCGATGATCACGATATGGGCGTGACCCATATTGTCCGGGGCGACGACCACCTGATGAATGCCGCGCGCCAAGGTCTGATTTACCGTGCCATGGGCTGGGACGAGCCCGTCATGGCGCATATCCCGCTCATCCACGGTGAGGACGGAAAAAAGCTGTCCAAGCGTCACGGCGCGCTCGGCGTCGAGGAATACGCCGCCATGGGCTATCCCGCGCAGGCCATGCGCAATTATCTCGCCCGGCTCGGATGGAGCCATGGCGATGACGAGGTCTTTACGACCGAACAGGCGATCGAGTGGTTCGATCTCGACGGGATCGGCAAGAGCCCGGCGCGGCTCGACTTCAAGAAACTTGACCACGTTTCGGGTCAGCATATCGCCATGATGTCGCCCGATGATCTGCTGGCGGCCATCGACGCCTGGCGCGCGGCAGCGGGCGAAGAGGCTCTGTCCGAGGACACCCGTGCGGCGCTGGCCCCGGCCCTGCCGATCGTGCAGTCGCGGGCAAAGAAACTGCCCGACCTGCTCCCGGCTGCCCATTTCGCACTGACGCAACGTCCGCTTGAAATCGAGCCAAAAGCGCAGAAGGCGCTGGATGTTAACGGTCGCAAGCTTCTCGCAGAATTGACGCCGCAGCTGCAAAATGCTAGCTGGGATCGGGAAACGCTGGAGGCGCGGGCGACGGAGATCGCGGAGGCTGCCGGCGTAGGCTTGGGCAAAATTGCCGCGCCTCTCAGGGCCGCTCTGGCGGGCAGAACCGCCACTCCGAGCGTCTTCGATATGATGATTGTTCTCGGGCGAGAGGAAACCCTTGCCCGGATCAAAGAGGTTGCCACGACCTCTGACCAGAGCGACGTGGATAAGCCATTGTAATCGGTCGATAGTTTTATCGGCCACTGAGAAGGGATCCAATATGGCCGATGACAAGAAGACCGCCAAGCTGTCGATTGCCGGAGAGGAATACGAACTTCCGATCCACACTCCGACGGCTGGGCCCGACGTGATCGACATCCGTAAGCTCTATGCGCAAGCGGGCGTGTTCACGTATGACCCGGGGTTCACCTCGACGGCCTCTTGCGATTCAACCATCACCTATATCGATGGCGGCAAAGGCGAATTGCTGCACCGCGGCTATCCCATCGACCAGCTGGCTGCGAAATCGCACTTCCTCGAAGTCTGCTACCTTCTGCTTTACGGCGAGTTGCCTTCAGCCGCCGAGCTTGAGGATTTCGAGGCGCGGGTCACCGGACATACCATGCTGCACGAGCAGATGATGTATTTCTTCCGGGGCTTTCGCCGGGACGCGCATCCCATGGCGATCATGGTGGGCGTGGTCGGCGCCATGTCGGCCTTCTACCACGACTCCACCGATATCAACGATCCCTGGCAGCGCGAGGTCGCCTCGATCCGCCTGATCGCCAAGATGCCGACCATCGCCGCCTGGGCGTTCAAGTACCATATCGGCCAGCCCTTCGTGTATCCGCGCAATGACCTCGACTACGCGTCGAACTTCCTGCGCATGTGCTTCTCGGTGCCCGCCGAAGATTACGTGGTGAACCCGATCCTGAGCCGCGCGATGGACCGGATCTTTACCCTCCACGCCGATCACGAGCAGAACGCCTCGACCTCAACCGTGCGTCTGGCCTCCTCCTCGGGTGCCAACCCATTCGCCTGCATTGCCGCCGGTATTGCCTGTCTCTGGGGTCCCGCTCATGGCGGCGCCAACCAAGCCTGTCTGGAGATGCTGCGTGAAATCGGCACCCCTGACCGGATCCCCGAATTCATCGCCCGCGCCAAGGATAAGGACGATCCGTTCCGCCTGATGGGCTTTGGCCACCGGGTCTACAAGAACTTCGATCCGCGCGCCAAGGTGATGAAGCAGTCCGCTGATGAGGTTCTGGATCTCCTCGGCATCGAGAACAATCCGACGCTGCAAGTCGCCAAAGAGCTCGAAGCCGCCGCGCTGGCCGACCCGTATTTCGCTGAAAAGAAACTGTTCCCGAACGTGGATTTCTACTCGGGCATCATTCTCGAAGCGATGGGCTTCCCGACCTCCATGTTCACGCCGATCTTTGCTGTGGCCCGGACCGTCGGCTGGATCAGCCAGTGGAAAGAGCAGATTTCCGATCCGCAGCTGAAGATCGGCCGCCCGCGTCAGCTCTACATGGGCGAGACCGAGCGCGACTATGTGGACGTGGAAAACCGCTGACCCACAACGACCGAGGATTGCAAAGGCCATGCCGCGCGCGTGGCCTTTCGCGTTTGGCGCGGCAGGGTTGATCTCCGGGCAGAGACTCTCCATGGAAACGGTTCTGCAAATTTGAACCAACGGACCCCGCCCAATGCGCCTCAGCCTCGCCGCAGATCTGAATTACTCCGTTGAAGAGGTGACGGACATCCTGATTCAGGTCGAGGCTGCCGAGACTCAGGGTCAGACCGTTCTCAGCGAAAGCCTCGATCTGGGTCATGTGGGCTACCTGTCACGCATCGCCTCGGAGGATGATCTGGGCACGCGGGTCTGGGTCTCGACCGCTGACGGGCTCAGCCTCAGCTACTGCGCTGAGGTTGAGATCACGCGCAGCGACTCCGATCTCTCCACCCTGCCCGCAGATCCGGTGCATCGCCTGCCCCATGAGGCCGTGCGCTACCTGATGGGCTCACGCTATTGCCCCTCGGACCAGTTCCTGTCTTTCGCAGCCGCCGAGTTCGGCGATCTCGAAGGCGGCGCCTGCATCCGGGCCATGTCCGACTGGATCGGAGAGAAGTTCATCTACGCGCCCGGTGCCTCCGGCCCCAGCACCACAGCGCTCGATACACTGGTGCAGCGGCGTGGCGTGTGCCGGGACTACGCCCATGTGCTGATCGCGCTGGCGCGGGCCAAGGCGATCCCCGCACGCATGGTCTCCTGCTACGCGCCCCGGGTCACTCCTCAGGACTTCCACGCCATGGTGGAGGTCTGGCTGGATGGTGGTTGGCATCTGATCGACCCGACCGCCATGGCCACCCCATCCGAGACGGCGATTATCGGGGTCGGGCGGGACGCCGCCGATATCGCGTTTCTGACCAGCTATGGCTGGATCACGCTGTGCCATCAGACAGTCAGCGTGACCCGGATCTGAACTCTCAGCGTCCCTCGTAATTCGCCGGACGTTTTTGCAGGAAGGCGAGCACGCCCTCGCGGAAATCCCGCGTGCGGCCCATCTCGCCCTGAATCTCCGCCTCCAGCTCCAGTTGCTGCGCCAGATTGTTCTCGTAACCCTCACGAAGAGCCCTCTTAACCCCGGCATAGGCGGTGGTCGGGCCAGAGGCGAGGGTTTGCGCCCGCTTACGCCAGTGGGCGTCAAACGCGTCGTCCGGCACCGCTTCCCAGATCATGCCCCAGTCGCTGGCCTGCTTCGCGGTGAGCGGCTCGGCGAACAGAGCGGCCCCCATGGCTTTGGCAAGGCCCATCTGGCGCGGCAGCCAGTAGGTGCCGCCCGCGTCGGGGATCAAACCGATGCGGGTGAAGGCTTGCAGGAACACCGAGCTCTCGGACGCGATGACCACATCGGCTCCGAGCGCGAGGTTGGCCCCCGCCCCCGCCGCCGGGCCGTGGACGGCGGCGATGGTCGGCACAGGCGAATTGACCAGCGCGTGTAGCATCGGCTCGTATTCATCGCGGAGCGTGCTTTCGAGATCCAGCGCGCCAAAGCTCTCGGCATCCGTCAGATCCTGCCCCGAGCAAAAGCACCCGCCCGCGCCGGTCAGCACGATGCAGCGCGCCTGTTTGGCCATCGCCTTTAGCGCATGAGTGATTTCCGACCGCATCTGGGTGTTCAGCGCGTTCTTGCTCTCGGGACGGTTCAGAGTGATGACCGCGACGCCGTCGGTCAGGCTCAGTTCAATCGCTTTGTAATCCATGGGACTCTCCCTTTTGTTGCCGGGAGCATGGCAGGGATTTTTCTGCGGCAAAAGCCACGACGCGCCGTCAGTCGGCGAAAAATACACCCTTGACGTGTGCCGCAGTTAGACTAAACGCCCCGATCTGATTTCAGGAGATCCTGCAACCGCGCCTCCTCTTCGGCGCTCAGCGCCTCAGGAGCAGGCGCAGTGGACCGGCGCCGCAGGGTTGCCGCCCCAATCCCCAGCCCCGCGAGCAGCATCAGAGGTCCCGCCAGCCAGAGAATGAGGTTGGAGCCGTCGGTGCGCGGCTTCAGCAGAACATATTCCCCATAGCGATCGACCAGATAGCTGATGACCTCGTCATCGCTGTCCCCGGCCACCAGCCGCTCCCGCACTGCCAGCCGCAGGTCGCGCGCGAGATCTGCATTGCTCTCGTCGATACTCTCGTTGCGACAAACCAGACAGCGAAGACCGGCGGAGAGGTCCCGCGCGCGCGCCTCCAGCTCGGGATCGTCCAGCATCTCATCGGGCTGTACCGCCCAGACAGGGGCCGCAAGGAGCGTCAGGATCAGGATGAAGCGCTTCATTCTGCAGGCACCGTCTTGCGGGTCTGGCGCGCCGCCCCGGCGGCCACGCGATACCTCCGGTCGGTCAGGGACAGAACCCCGCCAATGGCCATGATGATCGCCCCGGCCCAGATCCAGTTAGCAAAAGGCTTGATATAGGTGCGCACGGCCCAGCCGCCGCCCTCCTGCGGGTCACCGATCACCAGATAAATGTCCCTCAGCACGCCATTGTCGATGGCGGCCTCGGTGGTGGGCATCCGGGCGACCGGATAGAGACGTTTCTCCGGCTCCAGCACGGCGACAGTGCGTCCGTTCCGTGTGACTTTCATCTCGGCCACGGTGCTGAGATAGTTCGGCCCTTCTTCCTCATGCACCTCGACCAGCGTGATGTCATAACCCGCGACAGAGAAGGTCTCGCCCACCTGCGCCACACGGATATCCTCGACCTGCCAGGCCGTCAGAGCGCCGACGCCGAAAATGGTGATACCGAAGCCCCCATGAGCCACGGCCTTACCCCAGTCAGCCCGCGGCAGGCGCGACAGGCGGCGGAGCTTCTCCGACCGCACCCGGCCCGCGCGGGTCCAGAGCTCTGCCGCGGCGCCAAAGACGAGCCACGCACAAAGCACCGCCGCCATTGGCGCGAGCATCGAGCCGCCGGTTTGCACCACCCACGTCAAACCGCCCAGTGCCACCGACAGCGCCAGCACGCCCCAGAGCTGTCCCATGGCTCGGTCGAGCCGTCCCCGCTTCCACGGGAGAATCGCTCCGATGGGCAATAATGCCGCCAGCGCGACCATGAAGGGCGTAAAGGCCGCATCGAAGAACGGTGCGCCGACCGAGAGTTTCCGGCCAAAAGCCATCTCCGCCACGAGCGGCCAGACCGTGCCCACAAAGACGACCATGGCCGAGACGACCAGCAGGATGTTGTTGGCCACTAAGGCGCTCTCGCGGGACACTGTGGCGAACACGCCCTTGGCCTCCAGCGCCGAGGACCGCGCCGCATAGATCGTCAAGGCCCCGCCCATGAAGACTGCGGTGATCGCCAGAAGGTACACGCCTCGCTCTGGATCGTTGGCGAAAGCGTGGACCGAGGTCAGCACGCCCGAGCGGACGATAAACGCCCCGATGAGCGAGAAGCCAAAGGCAAGGATGGCCAGCAGGATCGTCCAGCTTTTGAGCGATTCGCGCTTCTCCACCACGATGGCGGAGTGCAGCAGCGCCGCCGAGATGAGCCACGGCATGAAGCTGGCGTTTTCCACCGGATCCCAAAACCAAAAGCCGCCCCAGCCCAGTTCGTAATAAGCCCACCACGAGCCCAGCGCGATGCCCACCGTCAGGAACAGCCACGCCGCCAGCGTCCAGGGCCGCACCCAGCGCCCCCATGCCGCATCGACCCGGCCCTCGATCAGCGCGGCAACGGCGAAGGAAAACGCCATGGAGAGGCCCACATAGCCGAGATAGAGAAACGGCGGATGGAACGCGAGCCCGGGATCTTGCAACAGCGGGTTCAAGTCCTGCCCGTTCATCGGAGGCACCGCCAGACGGGTGAACGGGTTGGATGTAAAAATCAAAAAGCTCAGAAAGGCGATGCCGATAGAGCCCTGTACGCCAAGCACCCGGGCCTTTAGCGTTTCCGACAGGTTACCGCCGAACCAAACCGCCAGCGCCCCATAAAGCGCCAGAATCAGGCACCAGAGCAGCATCGACCCCTCGTGGTTGCCCCAGACGCCGCTGATCTTGTAGATCATCGGTTTCGCGGTGTGCGAGTTCGCTGTGACGATTTGTAGGGAGAAATCCGAGGCCACAAAAGCCCAGGTCAGCGCACCGAACGCGATCAGCAAGCAACCAAATTGCGACACAGCCGCGGGTTCCGCCGCGGCCATGAAGGGCCGCCAGCCTTTTGCGGCGCCAATCAGAGGAAATACGGTCTGTACCACTGCCATCAGCAGGGCCAGAATCAGGGCGAAATGTCCGAGTTCTACGATCATGCCCCGGTTCTAGCGCGCGCAGTCGGCTGCGCCAATGGGGTGCGGGGTTCAGCCGCGCTTCATATTGCCGAGGGCTCGTGCGGGGACAGGAGCCGGAGACATCCCGGCACCCGTCCGTATCACTCACAGAACATGGTCCACCGCAATCCGCGCCCGGATCAGTGTCGTCATTTCGGTCAGGACCTTGGTGTTATGATCCAGCGCCTGTCGGGTCGCCGCGTCTGACTGGCCTTCTCGATAAAGTAGATAGAAGACCAGCAGCACCCAAGGCCCGTCCTGCGAAATCAGGCGGATGAGGGTTTCAAGATCCACGTCCGGCTCTCCAGTCGCTGAGCGCAGGATTGTCCTCCGATCCTTCCGTTCCCGGTTCTGGCGGGGATCTTCGGGTCGGTCCTGAAACCACCGGCCGCAAGAACGAGCGTCGGAATTCCTGCGATTTGATCTGGTGGCGGGCGCCAAAAAATAAGATGATACGATAGCCGCCAGCAACCAACATAGCGGCTCCGGCACCAGTGCGAGCCCGACCATCCGAGCCGAGAACCAGTCCGGCGCCACCATTGCAGAAACAAACAATCCTAATGTGCCCAGAGCCATGGCCGGGCGTGGCACGCGGTTTAACCCGTCCATGAAGGCATCAAAGGCCGAGCGCTCCCGCGCTGCGAACTCTGCCCCGAACTGGTCAAGAGCGGCGCTCTGATGATCCGCCGCGCGATCCGCCGCGTGTTCCGCATTTTCGCGGAAAACCCCCACGGTCTCCGCGACCACATTCCCGCCGCCAAAGCGCGTCTCCATTGCTTTTCCCATCAGGCCCATGACGCGACCCTCCGCCGATGCTCACCCTCGGAGAGGTGATAGCGTGGCGAGATGAACTCTTCGGCCCGACGGATCCACCCGCCTTTGCCCCCCTCCCGGGTCCGCGCATATTTGCGCATCGTTGGGCGGCGGTCGGCGAGGCGGTAGTAGTAGTTTCGCCGGGCGATTCCGTAGGCGTCGGCGAGATGGTTTGGTGCGGCCCGCGCCGCAGCCTCAGCCGCAGCACAGGTTTGCGGACCGATAACCCCATCCATGGCAACCTGCTGCCCCATCTGGTTCGACAGATCCTGGAGAATGCGCACCGCCCGCGCGCCGGCATTAACATACATGTCAAAGACCGAAGCTTGCAACGCGACGGGTAGGAGCCGAATCTTCGGCCTTTCGAAATAGTGCTTCAGAAAGATATCGGTCGCCAGCTTTCGGTCGATCCGGCGCACATCGGCGACATCCACATCGCCATCTCCGTCCAGATCGAGGCCCAACCGGCGCATCGTGTGGATTGTCACACCGAATTTCGTGGCGCCGCCCGGGTCATCGGGATCATTCACGAACCCACCTTCCCGCGCGACGATCGCTTCGGCAATTTGTCTGACGTCTTGCATCGGCCCACCCCCTTTGTGGCTGAAAACGCCACCAAAGATGGGCCCGGGGGGGTTAATTCGTGGCGACGCCGTCGGTCGGAGCCTTATAGACTCCCTGCTCCTTCAGAGCGTCCACGACCTCCTTGGGCATGTAACTTTCGTCATGTTTTGCAAGGATTTCCGTCGCCTCGAAGACACCATTAACATAGCGTCCGGTACCGATCATTCCTTCGCCCTCGCCAAAGAGATCGGGCAGCACGCCGGTATAAACAACCGGGATGGTCGCCCCGCCATCGGTGACCTCGAACCGCACCGTCTCACCCTGCCCGCGCTCCAGACTGTCCTCGGCGACCAGACCACCGAGGCGGAACACTTCATTGGGGGGAGGCGCGACCTCGGCCACCTGGCTTGGCGAGCGGAAAAAGTTGATGCCGTCGCGCATCGCATAGCCGATCAGCCCGGTGGCAATCACCAAAGCGACCACCGCGATGGCGATGACCTGAATCCGACGCTGTTTCTTCAGACCTTTCATGACATCCTCACGGGAAAACGGGCGCGAAAGTGAGCCCTGAATCTTCGTCCAAGCCTAGCATCAGGTTCGCGTTCTGCACAGCCTGACCGGAGGACCCCTTGGTCAGATTGTCGAGAGCGGCCAGAACAATCGTCCGCCCCTCCCTCCGATCAGCTACCACGCCGATATGGCAATGGTTGGAACCCCTTATGTGGCGGGTCGAAGGTGTCTCACCAATGGGCAGAACGGTCAGGAAGGTCTCATTCGCATAACGATCCGCCAGCGCGCGATGAATAGACGCAGCGTCGCCCCGAACATAGACCGTGGCAAGGATACCGCGATTGGCAGGGATCAGGTGGGGGGTGAACTGCACCTCAACGGGCCGCCCCGCGATGGCAGAGAACTCCTGATCGAACTCGCCCAGATGCCGGTGCACTCCGCCCACGGAATAGGCGTGATAGCCCTCCGACAGCTCTGCGTGCAGCAGGTTTTCCTTCAGCGACCGACCAGCCCCGGACACCCCGCATTTCAGGTCCATGATGATCTCGTCGAGGTCGATCACCCCGGCCTCGATCAGGGGCCGCAGGGCATATTGGCCCGTCGCCGCGTTGCAACCCGTCCCGGCGACCAGTCGCGCAGCTGCGATCTTGTCACGATAGAACTCGGTCAGGCCGTAGACGGCCTCTTTCTGCAAGTCCGGCGCGGCGTGGGGTTTACCATACCACTTCTCATAGGCCGCCGGGTCCCGCAGCCGGAAATCAGCCGAGAGATCAACAATTTTGAGGTCACGGGGTAGTTCCGCAATCACCGCCTGCGATGTGGCATGGGGCAGCGCGCAAAAGGCCAGATCAATGCTGGAGAAGTCTATCTCTTCGATCTTCACCAAGTCCGGCAGATCCAGATGGCGCAGATGGGGGAACACGGACCCCATAGGCTGGCCCGCCTTACGCTCGCCGGACAGCGCCGCAACCTCCAGATCGGGGTGGGTCGCGATGATGCGGACGAGTTCCGCGCCGGTATAGCCCGACGCGCCAAGAATGGCGATTTTGTGGGTCATGGTCAGTCTCCGGTCGTGGCGGCTGCGGGTTCAGGCCTGCTCAAAGGTGATAGCCCGCCGCATAAAGCGGGTGGCCCCAGAGGACACCCGTCGCGGATCGCCCGTGGTCAGGAATTTTGCCTCTCCGCTGTGGCCCTTCATCTTCGGGTGCCGCTCCAGGTAATCGGCAAGACTGTCCGCCACCAGATTGGGCTGCGAGAACACCTCGACATCTGCGCCCAGAGCGTCCTGAAAGATGTCCTGCATGATCGGGTAATGAGTGCAACCCAGCACCGCCGCCTGCGGGTCGGGCATCTTGCGCTTGAGCGCGTCCACATGGCTACGCACCAGCGCCTCGGCGAGGATCATGTCCCCGTCCTCGATGGCGTCCACAACGCCGCCACAAGCCTGCGTCTCAACGTCTACGCCAATGGCCCGGAACGCCAGCTCCCGCTGGAACGCCCGCGAAGCCACCGTGGCCGGGGTCGCGAATAGCGCCACATGCTTAACCTCCACCTCACGCGGCGGCGAGTTGTCGCCCCAGCGTCGCTCGGTCAGGGCTTCGATCAGGGGGACGAAAACACCCAGAACACGCTTGTCGCGCGGGATCCAGCCGTCCTGCATCCGCCGGAGCGCGGCCGCAGAGGCCGTGTTGCAGGCGAGGATGATCAGATCGCACCCTTCTTCCCAGAGCCGCTCGACCGCGGTGCAGGTGAGGTTGTAGATGTCATCCGCGTCGCGCACGCCATAGGGCGCGTGGGCACTGTCGGCGAAATACACAAAGGGCACATCCGGCAGGCGCTTTTCCAGCGCCGAAAGAACCGTGAGGCCGCCGAGGCCACTATCGAAAATGCCGACCGCCATGTCTGTCTTTGTACCTCTGTTCGAATTCGTAACCGTAGAACGCACCATTCCGGTGATTGTTCGACAGCCCGTAGGTCGTGTCACGCAGGAAGTCCATGAGGATCCGGCTGTCGCTCTGCCTCGCGCGGATTTCCTCCGGCGCAATCGGCGCACCGATGGACAACCGGACCGGCGCATCGACACGGGCCCGGAACTCCTTGATCAGCAGCGCCAGCCGCAAGGTCTGGTGCAAATGGCTCGCCAGTTGGAACAGCCGGGAATTGGCGCCTTCAAAATGGATTGGGATCACGGTTGCGCCGGACCGCGCGATCATCTTGGCGGTAAAGCCGCGCCACTGCGGGTCCATGGGCTGACCAAACGGACGCGGCGCCGTCGACACTGTACCTCCGGGAAAGACGCCGACAGCGCCACCCGCCGCGAGATAATCCAGAGCCTTTTGCCGGGTCTCGATATTCTGTCGCTGGGCCTCTTTCGACGGATCAAAGCTGATCGGCAGAATAATCCGGTCGAGAATTTCCGCTTTACGAAACACCGTGTTGGCCAAAATGCGGAAGTCTCCGCGCGCGCGGCTCAAGATCAGCCCCATGGTCAGCCCGTCCAGGATACCGTAGGGATGATTGGCGACGAAGATCAGCGGCCCGTCGCGAGGGATTGCTTCAAGGCTGCCCTGCTGAATATCCAACGTGATCCCATACCGGGCGGCCATGACCTCCCAGAAATCCGCCCCCGTCGCCAGCTCGTCCTCATACCCCTGAGCGCGTCGGATCAGCCCCAGTCGTCCGGTCGCATTTTCCAGCACACGAATGACGGTCCGCCCGCCGCGTGTCACGGCGGCGTTCGCGTAGGTGATGTCTCGGACGATTTGTCTGTGCAACGTCGGTCTCTGATTTTCCTCGCCAAAGGGAATATCCCAGACCGGGCGCCGCCGAAAGACCTCATTCCGCTGCTGCGCGCGCCTGATCCGGGCCGGCTGCAATCGCGTCCTTCAGTGCCGCGCGGGTCTCAGCGGCCCGCTCCGCATTGGCGGCTTTCACCGGTCCGAAACCTCGGATCTCCAGAGGCAATCGTGCCAGAGCCAGCACGGCATCCCGCGAGTCTGGCAGGCGGGGTATGGCCTCGGCCATGTCCACTTCGTACTCGCGGATGAGCTGGCGCTCCATGCGCCGCTCGGAGGTGTAGCCAAATGGGTCGAGCGGCGTGCCCCGCAGCACCTTACCCCTCGCCAGCAGCGGGAACAGCCGCTCCATTCCACGACCGAACCGCTTTTTCGGTGGGCGCTCGGCCTTTGCCGACAAAACCGGGGGAGACAGATGGTAGCTGATCCCCAGATCGCCATCGAAGGCCTCCTCCGCCATGACGCGGGTGGCGCGGAGCAGCCTGGCCACCTCGTATTCGTCCTTATAAGCCAAAAGCTTGTGATATCCTTCCGCCACGGCCATACGCAGCTCGGCATCCTCAATGCCATCCAACATACGGCGATAGCGCCGGGCCAGCCGCTTGCCCTGATACGCCACCAGATGCGCTTCGCGATAGGCGATACGCTCCTCGTAGGTCCTGGGCTGGTTGTTGACCTCAGGCGCGGTTACCGAGCGCGCCTCCCCGGGGTAATGGATCGCCCATCGGCCGATCTCGAAGGCCCGGAGGTTCCGCTCCACCGCCGCACCGTTCAGCTCGATCGCCTGCCGGATCGCCGCGAGACTCACAGGCACGTAACCCGCCTGCCAGGCCGCTCCAAAGACCACAATATTGGAGAAAATCGAATCGCCGAGCAAAACACTGGCGAGCCGCGTCGCGTCAAACAAGCTCAGCCGATCCTGCAAACGCCGCTCCAGCGCCAGCGCCAGATCCTCTTCGGGGATGCGAAAGCCCGGATCGCGGGTGAAATCCCCCGTCACCGTTACATGCGAATTGACAACAGCGCCGGTCCGCCCGGTTCGCAACAGACCCAGCGTCTTCGCCCCGGCGGAGACCACCAGATCGCCGCCGATCACCACATCGGCCTCGCCCGTGGCCACGCGGATCGCCGAGATCGCCTCAGGCGTTTCGCCAATCCGGCAATGGACATGAACCGCTCCGCCCTTTTGGGCGAGACCGGCCATCTCCATCATTCCCGCCCCGCGCCCGTCGAGATGGGCCGCCATGGCAAGCACCGCCCCGATGGTCACCACGCCGGTCCCACCAATCCCAGTGATGACCACATTCCACGTGCCATCGATGGTGGGCAAAGCAGGCTCGGGGAGATCGCCCAGATCCACCTCACGCGCAGCGCCCTTGCGCGGCGTGCCTCCTGTCACCTCGACAAAAGAAGGGCAGAACCCGTTGAGACACGAAAAGTCTTTGTTACATGCGCTCTGGTCGATTTGCCGCTTCCGTCCCAGCTCGGTCTCGAGCGGCGTGATCGCCACACAATTGGACTGCACCCCACAGTCGCCGCAGCCCTCGCAAATCTCCGGATTGATAAAGATCCGCGTGTCGGGATCGGGGAAGAGGCCGCGCTTGCGCCGGCGACGCTTCTCTGCGGCACAGGTCTGAATGTAGAGAATCACGGTGACACCATCGCTCTCGCGACAGGTCTTCATTACGCTCTCCAGTTCATTCCGGTCGTGCCAGCCGACCTCAGACGGAAAGCCTCGACGGTCGGGCTCTTCCTTTGGGTCATAGACGACGTCGACGCTCTTGGCCCCGGCGGCCAGAACCTCACGGGCGATCCGCTCCGCCGACAACCCGCCCTCGTTGCTCTGCCCCCCGGTCATCGCCACCGCGTCGTTATACAGGATCTTGTAGGTAATCCGCGTACCCGCCGCGATGGCCGCGCGGATGGCCATCAGGCCGGAGTGATTGTAGGTCCCGTCCCCGATATTCTGAAACACGTGCTCCGTAGTAGAGAACGGCGCCTCGCCAATCCAGTTGGCCCCCTCACCCCCCATCTGAGTGGCGGCAGCGGTGTTCCGGTCCATCCACAGTGCCATGTAATGACACCCGATGCCCGCATAGGCTCGAGACCCATCGGGGACCTTCGTCGACGTGTTGTGAGGGCAACCGGCACAGAAATAGGGCAACCGGGCGGCTAATTCGGTGGCGTTGTCCGCCCGCTGCGCCTCCTGCAAGCGGTTGAGTCGCGATGTCAGCTCTTCCGACCCGCGCCCCTCCTCCTCCAGAATGGCACCAAGCCGCGTAGCGATCATCACCGGGTCGATGCTCATTTTCACCGGAAAGAGCAACTCGCGCTCGCGATCCCCGATGCCGCCTTTATACCAGCCATAGACACGCCGCCCCTGCCGGTCGTCGAAGATCGCCTCTTTGATCTGCACCTCGATGAGTTTGCGCTTTTCCTCGACGACAACAATCAGATCCAGCCCCACGGCCCAGTCGCGAAAGCTGCGCATATCCAACGGAAAGGTCTGTGCGACTTTATAGGTCGTGATCCCGAGGGCCTCTGCCCGGGCCTCGTCGATGCCCAGAAGCGCCAGCGCGTGGACAAGATCGAGCCAGTTCTTGCCCGCCGCAACGAAGCCGATTTTTGCCCCGGACTTGCCCCAAACCCGCCGATCAATCCGGTTGGCATGGGCGAAGGCCTCAGCCGCGTGGCGCTTGTAGTCGATCAGCCGCGCCTCCTGCGGGATCGGCATGTCTCCCAGCCGGATATTTAGCCCCCCCTCGGGCAGCACCATGTCAGGCGTCACGAACCGGAACCGGTCCGGTCGCCCGTCCACGACACTGGTCACCTCGACCGTGTCTTTCATCAATTTCAGCCCCGCCCAAAGGCCTGCATAGCGCGACAGGGCAAATCCATAGAGCCCGAGATCCAGAATTTCCTGTACGCCGGCGGGTGACAAAACCGGCATACTCGCATCGATCACAGCCCAGTCCGACTGATGACAGGTGGTGGAGCTCTCGCCGGTGTGGTCGTCTCCCATCGCCATCAGTGCTCCGCCAAGAGGCGCGGTGCCCGCCATATTGGCATGTCGCATGACATCGCCGGAGCGATCCACGCCCGGTCCCTTGCCATACCAGAGCGAAAACACGCCATCGAATTTGCCGTCGCCTCTGAGCCCCGCCTGCTGACTGCCCCAGACGGCCGTCGCAGCAAGGTCTTCATTCAGGCCCGGCTGGAACAGAATATCATTCTCTTCCAGTAATTTCAGCGCGCTTGTCATATGCATGTCGACGGCACCGAGAGGGGATCCCCGATAGCCGGTCACATATCCGGCGGTGGTGTATCCTGCCCGCCTGTCAACCTCCTTTTGCATCAACATCAGACGAACCAAGGCTTGCGAGCCGTTCAAAAGAACTGTGTCTTCTGACAAGCTATAGCGATCGGTCAGTCGAATATTTTGGGTCAAGGTCGAAAACTCCGTCAGGCCAGGTTGACATAACTATGGGCGCCCACAGATAGAGACTAAGCCGAAACTGTTTCGGAGTGGGGAAAAATCTCTGCTGCCTCGCAACGGCACACCGCATACAGCAGGAGGCTGATGACGTGGACTGGGATAAGCTGAGAGTATTTCACGCAGTCGCTGAGGCAGGCTCTCTGACAGCCGCGGGGGAATCGCTGCATCTGAGCCAGTCTGCCGTGAGCCGCCAGATCAGTGCCCTCGAAGAGACGCTTCAGACGGTTCTGTTTCACAGGCATGCGCGTGGTCTGATCCTTACCGAGCAGGGCGAGTTGCTCCATGAAGCAACGGACATCATGTGGCGCCGCCTCGACACAGCCGCCGCCCGGATTCGGGACAGCAAGGACGAAGCTTTCGGCGAATTGCGGGTGACGACCACGACGGGGTTCGGAACGCTCTGGCTGGTGCCCCGACTCGCAAAGCTTTACGAACAGTACCCATCCCTGAAGATCGACCTGATCCTTGCCGAGCGGGTTCTGGACCTGCCGATGCGCGAGGCCGATGTTGCAATCCGTATGCGGGAGCCCAGTCAGGCCGATCTGATCCGCAAGCGCCTGAACACCGTAAAGATGCGGCTCTACGCGTCGCCAGATTACATCGAGCGCCGGAGCAGCCCTGAAAATATGGATGATCTCAGCCAGCACAGGTTGATCAGTCAGGCCGTGAATGCACCTCAGGTTTCCTCCGGGCAATCCCTGCTTGAGACCCTCTACTCCGCCGGCGTCACGTCCTCGCTGACGGTGAACAATTACTACGGCGTGCTTCAAGGCGTTCTGGCCGGACTGGGGATCGGTGTTCTCCCCGACTATCTTGTGGTGGATTTTCCGAGCCTTGTCAGGGTTCTGCCGGACGTGGAATCCCAACAGATTCCGGTGTATCTTGCGTACCCCGAGGAATTGCGCCACTCCAAGCGTATTGCGGCCTTCCGTGACTTCGTTCTCAGCGAACTGTCTGAAACAGCTCGCCTGACAGCGGCTGCTGAGTGACCCAGCTATGCACCTCTTGCATGACCGCATTTACCTGAACACAAGTGGTTTTTCTTGAAAGGACGGATCCCGCGTCCTATTTCCCTCTCAGGCGCTGCGTTGCAGCGTCTTACCTCCCTGTTGGACTGGCCGGGCCGCGTGCCCGGCTTTTTTTTGCCTGACACCAATATTCACAGCAGGGATAGCCGCATCGTGGCCGTCCAAGGGGTCAGACGCTCCGATGGCAAAAACGTCGCAATCAGACCTTTTATCGACAGTTGTTGACACATCGCAAAGCGCAGCCCGCGTTTTCGCGTCAAGATGCCGCCATGGCAGCACGTCCCGCCGCAGTCCCATGCGGATCGAAGTGGGCGAGCTTGTCTCTTTCTAAGATGTCCACGGGGAAAACCGCATGAAAATGATGAAGAGCTACCTCAAGATCGAGAGTGCCACGCAGCACAGTCGGTTCGAGGTGGGAAGACTGGGATCGGCGATCCTCTTTATCGTCGTCGTCATGGTTTACACGGGCGCAACATTCTCTCACGTGGATCAGCTTTACCTGTTGATCGCGGCTGCGGTGATTGGTGCCTATATGGCGATGAACATTGGCGCGAACGACGTCGCCAACAATGTCGGGCCCGCAGTCGGTTCCTTTGCGCTCACGATGACCGGAGCGATCATTATCGCGGCGGTGTTCGAGGCGGCCGGGGCCATCATTGCGGGGGGAGACGTGGTCTCGACCGTCAAAAAGGGGATCATCGACCCAGCAGATGTTGCGGACACGGATGTGTTCATCTGGGTGATGATGGGCGCGCTGATAGGCGCTGCGCTGTGGCTGAACCTCGCCACATGGCTGGGCGCGCCAGTCTCCACCACCCACTCGATCGTCGGTGGTGTGATGGGCGCAGGGATCGCAGCGGCTGGCTGGGACATCGTGAACTGGGATTCCATGGCAAAAATCGCCCTGTCTTGGGTGATCTCTCCCGTCACCGGCGGCATCATTGCGGCTTTCTTCCTCTACGCTCTCAAAAAGACCATCTTTTTCAGAGACGACCCGGTGGAAGCCGCCCGCAAAGTTGTTCCTTTCATGATCGGCATCATGACCTGGGCCTTCACGACCTACATCGCGCTCAAAGGCATCAAGCAGCTCATCGAAGTCAGCTTTCCTACGGCTGTGCTGGTCGGCCTCGTCCTGGGTCTCGCAGCCGTCATCCTTGTCCGCCCGATGATCAACAAGCGGGCGCCGGCGCTGGAAAATAACCGGGCCGGGGTCAATTCGCTGTTTACGGTTCCGCTGATCATCTCTGCCGCGCTTCTGAGCTTTGCCCATGGCGCCAACGATGTGGCCAACGCGGTCGGACCGCTGGCTGGTGTGGTGGATGCACTAACCGGAACCGCCGATGCCGGAGCCAGCAAGGTGCCGATCCCGCTCTGGGTGATGGTGATCGGTGCGCTGGGTATTTCGGTTGGCCTCGCGCTCTTTGGGCCGAAGCTCATCCGGACGGTGGGCTCCGAGATCACCGAGCTCGACCGCTCCCGCGCCTTCTGCATCGCTCTGGCCGCGGCTATCACGGTCATCATCGCCAGTCAGCTTGGAATGCCAATCAGCTCGACTCACGTGGCGCTCGGCGCAGTGTTCGGCGTGGGCTTCCTGCGCGAATATCTCGAAACCCGTCTCGGATCGGTAGTTCAGGACGTTCTCATCCAGCACAAGGGCGAGAAGGATTTTGTTCTCGTCGAGCAAATGTTGATGACGTTCCGCAATGCCCCCCCCGAGGACAAACTGCGCATTCTGGAAGAGCTGAAAAAGATGGGCCCCGAAGCGGTTATTGACGCGGCCGAGCGCAAGGAGCTGCAAAAAGCGTTGAAACGTCAGCTCGTGCACCGCGCCTCACTGTTCAAGATCATCTCGGCCTGGATCATCACCGTACCCGTCTCAGCTTTCATCGGCGCGCTGTTCTACTTCGTGCTGCGTGGGATCATGATGCCATGAGACCGGGAGCATACTGCGCATGAAAAAACTGATGTTGCCCGTCATCCTGTTGATCCTCACCCTCGGGTTCTGGGCCAGCAGTGACTTTCAGGAGATCGCGGCGGGAGTCGCGATCTTTCTCTTCGGGATGCTGATGCTGGAGGACGGCTTTAAGCTCTTCTCCGGCGGCGTTCTCGAGCGCGTCCTCGAAAAAGCGACCGGGTCAGTGCCCAAGTCTCTTGGGTTCGGGATTGTGTCCACGACCATCATGCAGTCGAGCTCGCTCGTCTCCGTGATCACCATCTCCTTTCTTTCGGCCGGGCTGATCTCGCTCATCGCCGGAGTCGGGATCATCTTCGGGGCAAATATCGGCACCACGACAGGGGCCTGGCTGGTCGCGGGTTTCGGCCTGAAGGTCAAGATCTCGGCTTACGCCCTGCCCATGCTGGCCATCGCTATCGTGCTGGTGTTCCAAAAGAATAAATACCTGCGGGGCGGTGGCTATGTGCTGGCCGGTCTCGGCTTTCTCTTTCTCGGCATTCACCACATGAAGGAAGGCTTCGAGGCCTTCAAAGACCAGTTCGACCTCACCCGTTTTGCCCTGACGGGCCTCATCGGGCTGGTGGTCTATACCCTGATCGGCGCGGCGGCGACCGTGGTCATGCAGTCGAGCCACGCCACTATGACGCTGATCATCACCGCGTTAGCGGCAGGTCAGATCTCCTATGAAAACGCCCTCGCGCTCGCGATCGGGGCCAATATCGGCACCACGATCACGGCGATCATCGGCGCCCTGACGGCGAACTACCAGGGCAAGCGACTGGCCCTGGCCCATCTGGTTTTCAACGTGGTGACTGCCGCCGTTGCGCTGGTCTTCATCAGTCCGATCCGCGCCGCCGTTGACACTGTCTCCGCGACGGTCGGGATTGCGGATAACGACTATGCGCTGAAACTGGCGGTGTTCCATACGATCTTCAACGTTCTCGGCGTGATGATTATGCTGCCGCTCCTCAAGCGGCTTATCGCGTTTCTGGAGCGAACCATCCGGCAGCCCGAGGAAGATCTGTCCAAGCCCCGCTATCTCTCCGAGGCCGTCGACGAGTTTCCGCAGACCATCGAACACGCCATGCGGCGCGAGGTAAAACACCTCTATGACAATGCCGTAGAGCTCATCGTTCACGGGCTGAATCTGCACCGGCATGAGATCTTCGACACGAAAGATGTGGCCGCCACGGTGGCCGCCAGCCGTGCACCTGTCGAGTTCGACATTGACGAGCGCTATGAGGCCCGGGTCAAGACGCTCTATTCGGCGATCATCGAATTTGCCACGCGGGTGGGCGCCAAGGATATCCCTGCTGACCTGATGGAGGATATCTACGCCTTGCGGGACGTCGCCGAGCGGATCGTGCACGCGGTCAAGGCCGTCAAGCACCTGCGGCGGAACGCCACCTATTACACCGAGCGGGATCAGGGCGCTGCGACCGAACTCTATAATCAGTTGCGAACAGAAATTGCCCGCATTCTCATCGAAATCCGGAAGCTTGATCTGGCAGACCCCGAAAATCGATCCGGGCTGTGGCTCGATCAGGAGCGGATTCAGGTGGAGAGCGACGCGCAGGAGACCAACGACCGGATCGAAGCGCTGATCCGGACGCAGGCGCTCGGGGCCAACGCAGCGACTTCCTTCCTCAATGACTCGAGCTATGCCTATGCGGCGATGCGGGATCTGCTGGCCGCAGCACGGTCGTTCTACATCGAGGCCGATGGTGCAATGGCTGAAGTCGAGAGAATCTTGTCGCTCGAGGAGGAAGAGCTTCCCGCTCGCGCCCGCGAAGGCGTCCCGGCGCCCGTAGAGGATGCCGCAACGTGACGCTTTTGCGGTGTCACAAAACACTCATAAAAACCTGCTAAAAACAGCCGATGGGCAAAAGGACATAGCATGGGCATCGAAAGCACCATAGAGAAACTCGACAAATACTCGGAGCGCCTCAAAAAGGGCAAAGTCAGTAAGATCAAACCGTCCCATGTGGACAAGATGATCCGAAAGCTGGAGGCCAAGGAACAACTCCTGCTCGAAGAACTGGCAGAGGCCGGGAAAGATACCAAACGAGAGCGTCTTGAACGCAAACTCGCCCTCGTCCGCGAGCAACTCGACCGGGCCAAGTGGCTGAAAGAAAAGATCAGCAACCTCTGAGTGCAAGACCTTGGAAGTGCGTTACGGCGCCGGAGCGCTCTCGGCTTTCTTCTCCCAGCGGCCACTTTCCTCCGACCAATACTGGGCTTCGAGCCCTTCTTTCGTCAGGCCCCGCCACTGGTCCCGGGCGCGCTCCAGCGCAGCCGGGTCGGTGCCATCAAACAGGATGCACACCCGCTTGGCCGTGCCGACCTCAGCGGGATCAACCTCGGCCCCTTCTATGGCCATGAGGCAATCCCGCCCGCCCAGCGCCAGTGTGCCCGCGGTCAGCAGGATCGGGTGTCGGGGATCCTCCGCCCCATCGGACAGACCATGGGGCAGAAAGCTCTCCTCGGCAAAGGTCCAGAGCTGTTCATCAAGCTGCTCCAGCCGCCGGGGATTGCGGCCCCGGACAAGGACCGTCCACTCTTGTTCCAACGACCGCGCCAGAAGCTGCGGCAAAGCCGCCTCCAAAGGGCGCCGGGTCAGGTGGTAGAAATAGACGGCGCCCATGGGGTTCAGCCTTCAAACCGGTTTCGGATCAGCCGGTCCAGCGTCGCCACGCCCCAGCCCGTCGCCCCCTTGGGAGCGAAATCCGTGGGCTCGGCGACCGATGCCACCCCGGCGATGTCGATATGCGCCCAAGGCAGGTCGTCCTTGACGAAGCGGTGGAGGAACTCCGCCGCTGTGATCGTCCCCGCCGCACGACCGCCGACGTTCTTCACATCCGCAATGTTGGATTTCAGCTGTTTCGCATAAGCCTTGCCCAAAGGCAGACGCCACGCGCCCTCGCCCTCCGCAGCAGCGCTTTGCAGGAGGGCATCCGACAGACTGTCATTGTTCGACATGATGCCCGCATTGTGATGTCCGAGACCGATGATCACCGCGCCGGTCAGGGTCGCCAGATCAATCATCGCCGAAGGCGCAAAGGTCTCCTGCGCGTACCACATGACATCGGCCAGAACGAGGCGCCCTTCGGCGTCGGTATTGATCACCTCAATAGTGTCGCCTTTCATGGATGCCACCACATCGCCCGGACGGGTTGCGGTGCCGGAGGGCATGTTCTCCACCAATCCCACGAGCCCCACCACATGGGCGGGCGCCTTGCGCAGGGCGAGCGTCTTCATCACGCCCGCCACGACCGCCGAACCGCCCATATCCATGGTCATGTCTTCCATGCCAGCAGCGGGCTTGAGGGAGATGCCGCCCGTGTCAAAGACAACGCCCTTGCCCACCAGCGCCAGCGGAGCCTCTTCGCCGCCCCCATTCCATGTCATTAAGACGACCTTGGAAGGGCTGGGCGAGCCCTGACCCACGGCCAAAAGTGCGCCCATACCCAGTTTCTCAAGCTCGTCCTCCTCAAGAACCTGGACCTCGACGCCGAGATCTTTCAGCTCCAGCAATTGCGCAGCGTAGGTCTCAGTGGTCAGCACGTTGGCGGGGGCAGCGACGAGGTCGCGGCAGAAGAACACACCCTCGGCCACGGCGCGTAGCGCCTCCGGGCTTTGGGCGAGCTTTTCGGGATCCGGCAGCATGAGCGTCACCTTCCCGATGTCCTGCGCGGGCGTTTCGGGGTCGCTGCTCTTCATGTCGTCGTAGCTGTAGCCGCGCAGCAGCGCGCCGAGCAGCACCTCGTCGGCGAGCCGCAGCACACCCAGCGCAATTGTCAACGCCGCAGACCCGACGGCCTTGCGCATATTGGCGCCCATACGGCGGAACGCCGCCCCGACGCGCTCCTCGGGGAGCTTCGCCAGAACGATCTTTTCAGCGGGAACCGCGCTGGGAAATGCGAGGGTGAGCACGTCGCCGCCAGAAAGCTTCTCCCACTCCTTTGAGGCCAGAGCACGGGTGATGATCCCGCGCGTTTTGCGATCAAGGTTACGCAGCGGGACAGAGAGCTTTGTGCCATCGGCCGTGGCAGCGACGGCCAGCGCCCCCTCTGCCCCAAGAAACGCCTCTCGGTCAAAGGCAACAATGTCGAAATCGGCAATCCGGGTCATGGTGTGCTCCTGATGTTTAAGTCACGTTCTAGGACGTGCGGGGGTGGATTGACCAGAAGACAGTTTCAGCGGCAGAATGCATGGTCTATGCTCGCCCAAAAAGAGACAGAAGAGGCAGGGTATTGGGAACGTTCGACAGATATTTCATGTCGCAATTGCTCAGCCTGTTTGGCTTTTTCAGTCTGGTGCTTGTAGGCATCTACTGGATCAACCGGGCCCTGAGCCTGTTTGATACGCTGATTCAGAATGGTCACTCGGCGGCAGTATTCCTCGAATTTTCTCTGCTGACCCTGCCTGGTGTGATCCGGTTAGTGTTGCCGATTTCCGCCTTCGCGGCAACGGTTTACGTCACAAACCGGATGCGCGAAGACTCCGAACTGGTGGTTGCCGGCGCCACCGGGTTTTCACCGTTGCGCGGTGCGAGAGGGGTCCTCGCCTTTTCCACGATCGCCGCGCTTCTGACGATGATCCTGACGCATTTCCTCGCCCCTGTGGCGACGGACAGGCTGGCCACACGGACCGACCAGATCGCGGGCGACGTCACCGCAGGCCTGCTGAAAGAAGGCCGCTTTCTACATCCCTCGCCGCTGATTACCGTCTTTATCCGGGCGATTGAGGATGACGGGCGGATCGTATCGCTGATGCTCTCGGACCGGCGCAACCCGGAGATGCAAACGTTGTACACCGCCGAGAGCGCCTATCTGGTGCGCCGCGAGGACGGACCAAAGCTGTTGATGTTCGAGGGACTCGCCGAAAATCTCGACACCCGGACGAACCGGCTGGGCATCACCCGGTTCGAGGAATTTGCGTTCGACGTGACCGAGCTCTTTGACATCACCGGACCGGGGCGGCGCAAACTGGGGCAGATCCCCTCGGCCACACTTCTCACCGAACCTGCACGGGTCATCGGCGAAAGCAACAGAGACCGCGAAGACATTGCCATGGAGCTTCACGAGCGGACCACTCAGGGCCTCCAAACGCTCATCGCGCCGCTCCTGGGTTTCGCGATCATGATGCTGGGCGGGTTCTCCCGATTCTCTGCATGGCGTCAGGTTTTGGCGGCCATTGTGGCCCTGATCATCTATGATCTGGCCGACAATCTGGCCTCGGGACTGGTGAATGGGCGCGCCGCGCTCTGGCCTTTGCTCTACCTGCCCACGGTACTCGCGGGAGCCGCGGCGCTGGGATTACTGCTACAGGCCGGGTCTTCGCGCAGGGTGGCCCACGGAGCGGCGCCATGATTTTCGATTTCTACCTCGCACGGCGGTTTGCCGGGACCCTGCTTTTCGTCACCGGGATCTTCTTCGGCATTCTGGTGCTCATCGACCTCGTCGATCAGGTGCGCCGGTTCGAGGGCGACGGTGTGGCATTCCTGTCGTTGCTTGGACTGACGATCCTCTCCGTGCCGAGCACCCTCTACGCGATCCTGCCTCTGCTGACGATCATCGCCACGCTGACCCTGTTCCTGAGCCTGTCGAAAACCTCCGAACTGGTGGTGGTGCGCGCGGCGGGGCGTTCCGGTTCGCGCGCGCTCCTGCCACCGGTACTGGTTACTCTGGTCTTCGGAATTTTCGCAGTCGCGGTTCTAAACCCGATGATCGCCGCTACGGACGCCGCCTACGAGGCGCAAAAGGAAACACTGCTCGGAGACAATCGCACCGAGTTATCCGTGGGCAATGACGGTTTGTGGCTGCGGCAGGGCAATACCGACGGGCAAATCGTCATCCATGCGGAGCGCGCGAGCGCCGACGGGCGGGTACTGCGTAACGTGACCTTTCTGGGCTTTGACCAGTCGGACGGCCCAAGTTTTCGCATTGCTGCGGATGAGGCGCGGTTGATGGACGGGAACTGGGTGCTGGCCAACGCCAAGGAATGGCGGTTTGACATGTTCAACCCCGAACTGCGCGCGGTCCGTCACGACCGGCTCAGCGTGCCTTCTGATCTGACCGCCGAACAGATCCTCGATAGCTTTGGCGCGCCGGACTCGATCAGCATCTGGGCGTTGCCGGGCTTTATCGACGACCTGCAGCAGGCTGGCTTTTCGGCCCTGCGCCATCAGGTTCACCTGCAAAAGGAACTCTCGGTGCCGCTGCTGCTCGTGGCGATGGTTCTGGTTGGGGCCACCTTCACCATGGGGCATTTCCGCGGTATGCGGACCGGGCTAATGGTTCTGTCCTCTCTGACGCTGGGGTTTGCGCTGTTCTTCTCGCAAAATTTCGCGCAGATTTTGGCGGAATCCGGGCAGATCCCGATCCTGCTCGGGACTTGGGGGCCACCGGCCGCGGCGATACTTTTGCCGCTTGGACTGCTGTTACACCTGGAGGACGGATGATCCGCTGGCTGACACTTATTTGCGCCCTATTTCTGGCTCCGGGGCTATCGCAGGCCCAGGACAGCCCCCCCGGAGGCGCCGCAACACTGGTCGCTGACACGGTGCGCGTGGAAAACCGCAGCCGGATCATCGCCGAGGGTCAGGTGGAAGTGCTTTATGGCGAGACACTGCTGACCGCCCGCCGCATCACCTATGACCATGAGACAGAAACGCTGCGCATCGACGGCCCGATCACAGTGGACGAAGGCACCCGGTCGGCCATTCTCGCCTCCTCTGCCGAGCTCAGTTCCGACCTGCGCGACGGCATCATGACCTCGGCGCGGGTTGTCCTTGACCGTCAGCTCCAGATGGCCGCCAGTCAGCTCGCCCGTGTCGAAGGACGCTATACACAGCTCGACAACGTGATCGCATCTTCTTGCGAGATCTGCCCGTCCGATCCGATCCCCACGTGGGAGATCCGCGCCAACAAGGTGATCCACGATTCCGTCGATCAGATGCTGTACTTCGACAAGGCCCAGTTTCGCGTCTATGGCATCCCGGTCGCCTACATCCCGCGACTGCGCTTGCCCACGCCCGAAAACACGAGGCAATCCGGATTCCTGATCCCCGAGTTAAAGCAAAACAGTGAGCTCGGTTTCGGGATAAAGCTGCCCTATTTCATCGAACTCGGCGACCATGCCGATCTCACGCTCACGCCCTACGTCTCCAACAAAACACGCACGCTTGAGACCCGCTATCGCCGGGTCACCAGCTACGGAGCCCTCAACCTGGAGGGCGCTTACTCCGACGACGATCTCGATGTGCGCGACCGGCGGTGGTACGTTTTCGGCGAATCGGCCATCGTCCTGCCCCGCAACCTTCGCCTTGAATTCGACCTGCAAAAGACCTCAGACAGCGACTATCTCTCTGAGTACGATTATTCGGGTCAGGACCGGTTGCGCACCGAGGCGCGCATCATTCAGGTGAACCGCGACCGCCTGTTCCGCGCCAATGTTACCGATTACGAAACCTTGCGCGACGAGGAGCAGCCGATCGAGGACGAACTGCCTTCAAAAGCGGTGGACGTGATCTTTGAACAGCGCCTGCCCCTGCGCTTTGGCGACCTGACGCTGGGGTTCGACGCCAACGCGCTGCGCCGCGATTCGAGCCAAAACATCGTCGGTCGGGACATGGCTCAAATGTCAGGACGGGCCAGATGGCGCAGCCGCGACATCATCGGACCGGGACTCGTCTGGAGCAATCAGGCAGAACTGCGTGCCTCCTATTTCACGATCAGCGACGATGATACTTTCGACGACGACATCACGCGTCTGAGCGCAGGCATAGCGACGGAGTTACGCTGGCCGCTTCAGCGGACCAACCCCGGCGGGACCCATCAACTTCTGCAGCCCGTGGTGCAGATCGCCTATTCGGACACCAGCGAAGACGATATCCCCAACGAGGACAGCGTCATCGTGGAATTCGACGAGGGCAACCTTTTCTCCATGTCGCGATATCCCGGCGACGACGCGGTGGAGACCGGCCTGCGTGCCAATCTCGGGCTCAGCTATACAACTTTGAACCGGGACGGTTATGGAGTAACGCTCGGCTTTGGCAAGGTTTTCCGGGACAGCGACGACGATAATCGCTTTGTTGAGACCAGCGGCCTGTCTGGCGACAAATCTGACTGGCTGGCAGCCGTTCGGTTCCAGCTCAGCGACGGGTTCGATCTGACCAGCCGCGCCATTCTCGACGAAGATTTCGAGCCCCATAAGGCAGAAACCCGTGTCGCATGGCGCAATGACCGGGTGGATTTGACGGGGTCGTATGTCTGGCTCGAAGCCGAACCCGAAGAAAACCGCTTCGATGACATCCACGAGATCATTCTTGACGGAGAGGTGCGCCTCTCCCGCCACTGGGTCGGCCGGTTCAACGGGAGGTACGATCTCGAGGAAGAAACGGCAGCGGATGCGGAGTTCGGCCTGACCTATCGCACCGAATGCCTCGAAGTCGATCTCGGCATCGAGCGCAATTTCACCGAGACCGAAAACAGTGCCCCGTCCACCGCCGTTGGCCTGCAGGTCCGTTTGGTTGGCTTTGGAACTGGCCGGACTGATGTTTCCTATCGCAAGATCTGCTCGGGATGAGTAGGAAGACGCCACCTGACCGACTGACGAGAGTTTCCGACACCATGCTGACCCGCCTTTTCCGCATCGCCGCTCTCGCCGCCAGCCTCCTGGCCGGGACCGTCCCGTTGGCCTGTGCGCAGAACCTCTTCGCCCCCCGCGCCCATGTGAACGGGTCCGTCATTACCCAGTTCGAAGTGCAGCAGCGCCAGATCATGTTCGAGCTCTTCAACGCGCCGGATAATTCGGATGAGGCCGCGCTGGATGCTTTGATAAACGAGAGGCTGCAAGTCGCAGAGGCCCGCCGTTTAGGATTGGGCATCACCGAAGCCGAACTGCTTGAGGGCATGTCGGAATTTGCCTCGCGCGCCAATCTCGGCAGGGAGGAATTCGTTGCGCAGATCGGTCGCGCGGGGGTCGATGTCGAATCCTACGAAGATTTTGTCCGCGCCGGTCTCGCCTGGCGAAAGGTTTTGGCTGATCGCTTTCAGGGACGGATCATCGTGGATTCCGATGACACGGATCGCGCTCTGAACAGCCCTCCGGCGCCAAAGCTGCGGGTGCTGTTGAACGAGCTGATCATCCCAGCCAACACACCTGACCGCGCGGCCCGAGCGGAATCCCTGGCCCCCTACATCTCGTCCATCACCAGTTTCGCCGAGTTCAGAGCCGCAGCCCGTCAGTACTCTGCAACCGCGTCTCGAGACCGGGGTGGCGCGATCGACTGGCTTGATCTCGAGAACCTGCCGCCACAGCTGCGCGGCGTTCTCCTCGCGCTGAAGCCGGGCGAAGTCACCCAGCCGGTACGCCTGCCCAATGCCCTCGCTTTTTTCCAGCTGCGTGAGGTCGACGAGGTCGTCCAGCCTGCGACGCCTGTGTCGGTGGAGTACGCCACTTTTCTGATCCCGGGCGGGAAGAGCGAACTGGGCTATCAACAGGCCGCGCAGATCAGAGCGAGCGTTGATACCTGCGACGACCTTTACACAGTTGCCAGAGGCAGCAACCCCGAGCAGCTGGAGCGAGAGACCCGCCCCATCGGTCAGGTACCCTCGGATGTGGCTTTTGAACTGGCCAAGCTCGACCCCGGCGAGGTTTCGACCAATCTCACCCGGGCAGGTGGTCAGACCCTCGTCTTTCTGATGCTCTGCGAGCGCAGCTATCGCAGTCAGGACGCTGAGACCCCGGATCCCGAACGGCTGCGCAGCGCGCTCGTGAACCGTCAGGCGAACGCGGCCGCTGATGTTTACCTGTCCGATCTGCGGGCGAATGCCACGATCCGCTACGAATGACCCGTCCCATTGCCCTGACCTGTGGAGAGCCTGCGGGGATCGGTCCCGAGATCGCGGCAAAGCTTGCCTCCGAAGCAGGGCCAGACCTGCCGTTCTTCTTTCTCGGCGCGCCGGAGCACCTGCCCGCCGGGACTGCGGTTGCCTTGATCAACCACCCATCCGAAGCCGCCATGGCCGCCGCCCACGGCCTGCCCGTACTGCCGCACGAAATCCCCGGCCCTGCCCGTCCCGGCCAGCCCGATCCGGCGCAGGCACCTGGCGTCGTGTCCGCCATCGCGCGCGCGGTGGAGATGGCGCAAAACGGCACAGTCGCTGGTCTCTGCACCCTGCCCATCCATAAGAAAGCGCTCATCGACGGTGCCGACTTCGCTTATCCCGGACACACAGAGTTTCTCGCCGCTCTGGCAGGGGTGGAGCGGGTCGTCATGATGCTGGCCTGCGACAGCCTGCGCGTCGTCCCGGCGACCATTCATATCCCGCTCTTCCGGGTGCCGGAGGCCCTGACGGCGGAAGGTCTTGAGGCCACAATCCGCATCACCCATGCCGCCCTCATCCGCGATTTCGGCATCTCTACGCCTCGCATTGCCATAGCCGGGCTGAACCCCCACGCGGGCGAGGACGGCGCGATGGGGAGCGAAGAGCAGACGCTGATCACCCCCCTCCTCAACCAGCTCCGGGCCGAGGGGATGCAACTCATCGGACCGCTCTCCGCAGACACCATGTTCCATGCCGCCGCCCGTCAGGGCTATGACGCAGCAATTGCCATGTATCACGATCAGGCGCTCATCCCGATCAAGACCATCGATTTCGCTGGCGGGGTGAATGTGACGCTTGGCCTGCCCTTCATCCGCACATCGCCGGATCACGGGACAGCCTTTGACATCGCGGGTACGGGGCGGGCCGATCCAACCTCAACCCGCGCCGCATTGCGCATGGCGTTGCGTATGGCTGAGGCAAGAGGCACACCATGAGCGCCATCGACAGACTGCCACCATTGCGCGAGGTGATCGCCACGCATGGGCTGTCGGCGCGCAAGGCGCTGGGGCAGAACTTTCTGCTGGACCTCAACCTCACCGCCAAGATCGCCCGGCAGGCAGGCGATCTGACCGGCTGCGATGTGCTGGAGGTCGGTCCTGGACCCGGCGGCCTGACCCGTGGCCTGTTGGCCGAGGGCGCCCGCCGTGTTCTCGCCATCGAGAAGGACCCCCGCTGCCTGCCCGCCCTTGCCGAGATCGCGGCCGCACATCCCGGCAGACTGGAGGTGATCGGCGACGACGCGTTGAAAGTCGATGTCACCCAGCATCTCTCCGCTCCGATCCGGATCGTCGCGAATTTGCCCTATAACGTGGGAACGGAGCTTCTGACGCGCTGGCTAGATCCCGGTGACTGGCCACCCTTCTGGACATCGCTCACGCTCATGTTCCAGCGCGAGGTGGCCGAACGGATCGTGGCGCAGCCGGGATCCAAAGCCTATGGCCGTCTGGCCATTCTGTCCCAATGGCGCTCCGACGCGCGGATCGTGATGGATCTGCCGCCAGAAGCCTTCACCCCGCCGCCCAAAGTCCGCTCAGCGGTGGTTCATCTGACCGCCCTTAACGCCCCTCGCTACCCAGCGCGGGCGGCAACGCTGCAACGGGTGGTGGCAGCGGCCTTCAACCAGCGGCGCAAGATGCTCCGCGCGGCGCTGAAAGGTGTTACTCCGGAGATCGAGGAGCACCTTCTGGCCGCAGGAATCAAGCCCACGGATCGCGCCGAGACAGTCTCTCTGGAGCAATTCTGTGCGCTTGCCCGGGCGCTGGACGCCAGCTGACACGAGAAAATGAAAGAGCCGGGAGCAGCTCAGCGCATCCCGGCTCCTGTCATTTTTCAGAGACGAACCCGAGGCTTATTCAGCGGCCCGGGGAGTGTCGTCCGCTTTTTCCGCAGCGGGTTCAGGTGCCGCATCGGCCTCAGGCGCAGGCTCTTTGCGAGGCTTGCGAGTCCGGGAAGGCGCGCGCTTGGGCTTGCTCTCGGGCGTCTCGATCAGGTTGCTGTCTGACCCGTCACCGTCGCTGAAATCCACGACATCGCTCTCGACGGGCTTGGGACGGCGCGTCCGACGCGGGCGGGGTTGGGGCTGCTCTTCGGCCACCTCGGCGGCGGGCTGCTCCTGCGGTGCACGCTCCTCGGGCTGCGGCTCGACCCGAGGCTGCTCAACGCGTGGCTGTTCGTCTGCATCAGACCCGCGCTGCTGCACCGCCTGCTGCTGGCGCTCGCGGTGCTGTTGCTCGGCTTGTTCGCGCTTTTGGTCGATCTCGCGCTGCGCCTCAGCCAGCATCCGCGTGTAATGCTCCGCGTGCTGCGCGAAGTTCTCCGCCGCCACCCGGTCCCCGGACAGTTGCGCGTCGCGCGTCAGCTGGTTGTATTTGTCGATGATCTGTTGCGGTGTCCCGCGAACCTTTCCTTCCGGCCCCGAGGAATCGAACACACGATTCACGATGTTTCCACCAGAAGGACGGTTACGGTTGCTCTTAGACCGCGAGCGCTTGTTCGATGATCGCATTCGGAATTGGTTCCGGAGTTGTTTATAGACTGACCGCTCCGTGGCGCGTGCCTCTGAAACCTGGGCACCCATTCGGGACTGTGCGGCAATGTCTGTCGAGAGGCGAGCGCACTGCCCGTCTCAACTGACAAGCTCCCCAAACCACGTCAGCCTTTTGAAAGCAAGTCAAATCCCATCCCCAAGTGGAACGACCTGCGCAAATGGCCGTCATTCGTGCCAGAAAATGCCAGATTTGTGCAAAATCACCCCGTCTCAGGGCAAAACACCCCGCACCACACGATCTTTTCCACTGAGATCCTGCACTATCCTGACGTTGGCGAATCCTGCATCTTCGAACAGCGCCCGAACGGCCGCACCCTGCTGCCAGCCAATCTCGACCATCAGCGCGCCTGCCGGGACAAGATGAGCTGCCGCGCCTGCGGTGATAGCGCGGTAAGCGTCAAGCCCGTCGCCTCCTGGGGTCAAAGCCATTTCCGGGTCGTAACCCCGCACATCCCGGTCGAGCGCCGCCATCTCCCCAGCGGCAATATAGGGGGGATTGGAGACAATCAGGTCGAATGGGCCTGTGACCTCCTTATACCAGTCCGACCGCAGGAACGTGGTCCGCTCAGCGACGCCGATCTCCATCGCGTTCTCTCGCGCCACATGAAGCGCTGCGTCGGAGAGGTCGGTCCCGATGCCTTTGGCAGCGGGGCGTTCGGCCAGCAGGCTAAGGAGAATGCAGCCTGAGCCTGTCCCAAGATCCAGCACGGTCCCGAATGGCACCTCAAACGCACTCGCCACCAGCGTTTCGGTATCAGGGCGCGGGTCGAGCACGTCGGGCGTTATACGGAACCGATGCGCCCAGAAATCGCGGTAACCGAGGATACGGGAGACAGGCTCTGCGGCCAGACGCCGGACCATATAGCCCTCAAAAAGCAAACGCAGCCCGTCGGTCAGAGCCAGATCGTCGAGACGGTGCAACGCGCTGCGGTCGAACCCGGCGGCGTGGGCGAGCAGGATCCGCGCCTCGCGCGAGCCGTTTCCAGTCGAAGCCAGCCGGTCGGAAGCTTCCGCAAGTAGCGCCTCAACCTCGGGGCTCATTCCTGCAAGGCCGCCAGTTTCGCGGCCTGATCCTCCGCGATCAGCGCATCCAGCACCTCGCCCAGATCGCCCTGCATCACCTGATCGAGCTTGTAGAGCGTGAGGTTGATCCGATGATCGGTGAGGCGACCCTGGGGGAAATTATAGGTCCGAATGCGCTCGGAGCGGTCGCCGGAACCCACCTGCGCCTTCCGCGTCCCGGCACGCTCACTGTCGGCGCGGCTCCGCTCCAGATCGAACAACCGCGTGCGCAAGACCTGCATGGCGATCTCGCGGTTACGGTGCTGGGATTTCTCCGATGAGGTGACAACGATCCCGGTGGGCAGGTGGGTGATCCGTACTGCGGAATCGGTCGTGTTCACATGCTGTCCCCCCGCCCCGCTGGCGCGCATGGTGTCGATGCGGATGTCGCCGGGATCGATGGTCACGTCGATCTCTTCGGCCTCGGGCAGCACCGCCACAGTGGCCGCAGAGGTGTGAATGCGCCCTCCTGATTCGGTGGCCGGAACCCTCTGGACCCGATGGACGCCGGACTCGAATTTCAGCCGGGCAAAGACGCCTTCGCCCCGCACATTCACCACCAGTTCGCGAATACCGCCGAGCTCGGACTCCTGCTGCTCGATCACCTCGAACCGCCAGCCCTGCCCTTCGGCGTAGCGCTGATACATCCGCATGAGGTCTGCGGCGAACAGCGCCGCTTCCTCGCCACCAGTGCCGGGACGGATTTCAAGGATCGCGGGACGGCTGTCCGCGGCATCGCGAGGCAGGAGCGCGATCTGCAACTCCGCTTCGAGCGCCTCGCGGCGCGCCTCAAGACCGGGCAGCTCCTCCTGCGCCAGATCGCGCATTTCGGGGTCGTCCAGCATCCCCTGCGCATCGGCAATTTCGTTGGTGAGGCTGCGCCACTGGCGGGCGATCTCCACCACCGGGCGCAGCTCTGCATATTCGCGACCGAGGGCGACCATGTCGCCCCCCGCCTCGGCCATGGCCGCTTCGAGATACTCAAAGCGGTCAATGATCTGCGCAAGTCTGTCTTCGGGAACCATGACCCTTCTCTTGCGCCTCGCGCGGCGCCCGTCAAGCGTCTGCGGTCAGGCTCAGCTCTCCGTCGTGGCGCAGGTAAGCATAACCATTCCCCGGCAGCTCCAGCGTCGCTCCGTCGAGCCGCGCCAGTCCCGGGCCGGTTTTTTCCGCCACCGTATCCAACGTCAGCACCACAGGGTCTTTCGACAGGTTGAACACACAGGTCAGCACCTCATCGTCACTGGCGCGGCGGAAGGCAAGGATGGGCTCGGGCAGGTCGAGGAAGGTCATATCCCCCCGGGTCAGCGCAGCGCTGGCGCGGCGCCAGGCGATCACCTCCCGGTAGTGGTGCAGCACCGTGTCATTCCCAGCCTCCTGCAGGTCCACCGAGCGCGCGATCTGCGGCGCCTTCACCGGCAGCCAGGGCGTCGCGGTGGAAAAGCCAGCGTTGGGCGCGTCATGTTCCCAGGTCATGGGCGTCCGGCACCCGTCCCGGCCCTTCACCGCGGGCCAGAAGCGAATCGCGGGCGGATCGGTCAGCTCATGGAACTCCATGACTGTCTCTTCCTGCCCCAGCTCTTCGCCTTGATAGATGCCGATGGTCCCCGGAAAGGCCATCAGCATTGAAGCTGTCAGCCGTGCCATGTGGTCATGACTGACGGCGTGCTCGGCCCAGCGGGAGGGATGACGCGGCACGTCGTGGTTGGAGAAGGACCAATACGGATGGCCATCCGGCGCGCCCTTGCGAAAGCCCTCGATGCAGCGGCGGAAATGGGCGGCGGTGAAATCCTCGCCCAGAAGCGCAAAGGAATAACACATATGCAGCCGACCCGTGCCGGACGTGTATTCGCCCATCAGCTCGATGGCACGTTCGCCGCCTTCACCCACTTCACCCACCATCATCCGGTCGGCATATTGATCGGTCAGTGCACGGAGCCGCTCAAGGAAAGCGATATTTTCGGGGCGACTCTTATTGTAGATGTTCGACTGCATCCCGTAGAGATCGGTCGCCATGACCTGCGACGTCGCCTCGGCGGGCGGGTTCGAGCGCAAATCGGCGTCGTGAAAATAGTAATTCACTGTATCGAGGCGAAAGCCGTCGAGTCCCCGGTCGAGCCAGAACTTGCAGGTCTCCAGAATCGCGTCCTGCACATCCGCGTTGTGATAATTGAGGTCGGGCTGAGACGTCAGGAAATGGTGCAGGTAATACTGCCGCCGGCCAGCGTCGAACTCCCACGCCGGACCGCCGAAATGGCTGTGCCAGTTGGTCGGCGGCGAGCCATCGGGCAACGGGTCGGCCCAGACATACCAATCGGCGCGCGGATTGTCGCGGCTGGCGCGGCTTTCCTTGAACCACGGGTGCTGGTCAGATGTGTGGCTAAGCACCTGATCAGTGATCACTTTCAGCCCCAGATCGTGCGCCGTGGCGATCAGCGCGTCGAAATCGTCGAGCGTGCCAAAGATCGGGTCCACGTCGAGGTAGTCGGACACGTCATACCCCATGTCCTTCTGCGGCGACATGAAGATCGGCGACAGCCAGATCCCATCCACGCCCAGCGCCGCCACATGGGGCAGGCGCTGCCGGATCCCTTGCAGATCCCCAAGGCCGGAGCCGGTCGTATCCTGAAATGAGCGCGGATAGATCTGATAGATCACCGCATCCCGCCACCATTCGCGCATATCACCTCCGTCTCTGACTTTATATCTACCGCTAACAGCGCCTCTAGCGAGGTTTCCCCGCCCGCGCGAGACCCGATTGCAACCGCCGCGCCCGCAAAGCTGTCCGTACCCTTTGCACAACACCGGACGGCGGCGCAGTTTCGACTGGAATCCCACGCGCCCACAGGCGATCACTCCGGGGAGACATCGGGGAGGCCGCGTTATTTCGGAGTTGTGGGAGGGCATCAGGCAGGCACTCATGCTGCTGATCACGCTGGATGGCGATCTACTGGAGATCGCGCTGCGCTCCCTGCGGGTGACGCTGACGGCACTGGTCATTGCGGGCCTCATCGCCCTGCCCCTCGCCGCCCTCCTGGCCGTCCGGCGGTTCCGATGGCGGCGGGCGGTGATCGCAATCCTGAACGCGATGATGAGCCTGCCGCCCGTAGTCGTCGGGCTCGTGGTCTACGTGATCCTGTCGCGCTCGGGACCGCTCGGTGCGCTTGGCCTGCTGTTCACGCCCGGCGCGATGATCATCGCTCAGGTGATCATCATCGTGCCCCTCATTGCCAGTATCGCCCACCAGTCCTTGCGCGATCTGTGGAGCGAGTATCACGACCTGCTGATTTCGATGAACGTGACCCAGACGCAGAAAATGGCGACGCTACTGTGGGACGCGCGGCGCGCGCTGCTGACCGCGATGCTGGCGGGCTTTGGCCGGGCCATCGGTGAGGTCGGCGCGATCATGATCGTCGGCGGCAATATCGAGCACGCGACCCGTGTCCTGACCACCGCCATCGCGCTGGAGACGGGCAAGGGCGATTTCGCCCTCGCGCTGGCACTTGGCTTTGTACTGATCGCACTGGCGGTGACGATCAACTTCGCCATCCACGCCCTGACACGGACCGAGCGGGAGGCGCGCTGGTGAGTGCTATCCTGCCCCTCCGCCTCTCTGGCGCCGAGGCTCGCCGCCGGGGCAAGCGGCTGGTCGGCCCTGTCGATCTGACCCTCAACAGCCCCGGCGCCACCGTGGTGATTGGGCCCAACGGCGCTGGCAAGACGACCCTGCTGCGGCTCATGCATGGCACCGAACGGCTGGCCGGGGGCGAGATTTCCTGGGCGCGCCCTCTGGCGGAGGTGCGCCATGAGATCGCCTTTGTCTTTCAGACACCGGTGGTCCTGCGCCGCTCCGTTCTCGACAATATCGCCTACCCGCTGCGCCTGCGGGGTCAGTCCCGCAAAAACGCCCGGGCCGAGGCGCTGGACTGGGCCGGTCGCGTGGGTCTGGGCGGAATGCCCGACCGCCAAGCCACCGTGCTGAGCGGCGGCGAACGGCAAAAGCTGGCGCTGGCCCGTGCCCTGATCACCCGCCCGGAGGTGCTGTTCCTCGACGAGCCGACTGCCGCGCTGGATGGCCGGTCCACCCGCGAGATCGAAACGATCCTGACCGAGGCCAGCATCGCAGGGACACGTCTGATCCTGTCGACACACGACATGGGACAGGCCCGCAGGCTCGCCACCGAGGTCGTGTTCCTGCTCCATGGACGGGTACACGAGACCGCGGCGGCCCTGGCCTTTTTCGACGCGCCCGGCACACCCGAGGCTGCGGCATTTCTCAGAGGAGATATCATTGAATGATCGCCCGCCTGCTGTTCTCCCTGCTCGTGAGCCTGACAGCCCTGCCCGCGCTGGCCGCCGAGACTCTGCGCCTCGCGGTGACCACGTCTTTTCACAATTCAGGTCTGGCAGAAGTCCTCTTGCCCGAGATCCGCGAAGATCTGGATCTGGAGGTGCAACTCCTCGTCGTGGGCACCGGTCAGGCGATCAGGCTCGGCGAAGCAGGGGATGTGGACGCGATCCTCGTCCATTCCCGGGCAGCCGAAGACGCCTTTGTGGCCGAGGGCTATAGCACCCACCGGCGGGAGATCATGTATAACGATTTTGTCCTGATCGGCCCCGGCGAGGACCCCGCAGGAATCGGAACCGCCAAGAATGCGGCGGAAGCTCTGGCCCGGATCGCGGAGGCCAAAGCACCTTTCATTAGTCGCGGCGATGACAGCGGCACCCACAAAAAGGAACAGGCGCTCTGGGCCGAGGCCGGCATGGATGCCGGTGATCTCGGCGCGTGGTACAAACCCGTGGGCGCGGGCATGGGCGCGGCGCTGAACACCGCGTCGGGGCTGGGTGCCTACATCCTGTCGGACCGCGCAAGCTGGCTGAATTTCGGCAATAAAGGCGATCTGGCGTTGCTCTTTTCCGGCGACCCGGTGCTGTTCAACCAGTATGCCTACCTGCCCGTGAACCCCGAACACCACCCCCATGTCAAAGAGGACGCGGCCATGGCGCTGGAGGGCTGGCTGACCTCCGACCGAGCGAAGGTGCTCATCGACGGCTACGAGATCGAAGGCGAACAGCTCTTCACCTTCAACGCCGAGTAAGCCTCACTCGTCGAGGCTGCCATGCACAGCCACCATATCGAGCTCAGCCCCGCGCGGGGAGATATATCGGTAGCTCTCGCGCACCCCGGCCTCGGTCAGTTCGCGCGCGACAGTCAGAAGCGTGTTCGGCTCGTGATCGTCGCAGAGCGCCTGCATTTGTCGCAGTTCTTCTTCGGCGACCGGTCGGGCGGCTTCAGGCGACGGCGCGCCGTACCAGGTGACGAAATGCCGGGCCAGAAGATCGGTCAGCTCTTCCAATTCCGACGGCTCCAATACCGTAACCGCCACAAAGGTCACCCGCCCCCCGGTTTCCAGCCCCAGCCAGCCGTTGGCAAAGGCCTGCCGCGCTTTGCCAACCAGTTCAGCCTCACCCCAGTTGGAGAACTCGAACCCGCCGGAGATGCACCATTCCCCAGTGCGCGCAGGTGACGCGTAGACCCGCTGGTCGCTTTCGTCGAAATGGATCGCCCGGGCGAGTTTCATGGTGCGTCCTCCAACAGATCGGTCAACGGGATCAGGCGGGTATCCGGCCCCTGTTTCAGGAGCAGTCCGAACCGCTCATCCACACCGAGATAGGTGCCAGTTTGCCCCGAAACGCTCAGCGGGTCTCCAGACCCATGGGTTAGCCCCGCCCATTCGGTGTGCAGCGCCCGCGCGCCCTCGGGGTCTTCCCAGCGGGTGATCCACCACAGCGTATGCCGGGCCCAGGCGGAGACGAGATCAGCGGGTGCAATATCGCCGCAGCCTTCGGCCCAGAGAGTCGTCCGCTCCGGCGTGAGACCCGGCGCGTCGGTCTGCGGCCGCAGATCAAGGTGCAGACCAACCACGAGCCAGTCGGGCTCGACGTTTGGATCCGCGGTTGAGGCGGTAAGGTTCAACCCTCCACAGATCCCGCCATTCAGCCGCACAGCACCCGACCAGTCGAGATGCACCGCGACCTCAGGCGGGGCCAGCGCGCCGAGCGCATTTTGCAAGCCGACGGCGCAGAGCGGTAGCATCGCCGCCGCCTCGGCCAGCGGGACCTCCGGGGCCAGAACCAGCGCAGCCTCCAGCAGGTCGCCATCCGAGCACGCCGTCACCATCCCGGCTTCGCATCCCTCTGCGGCCCGGGCCAGCGCATGGCCCCGGGCGCTGGCCTCTGCCGCCTCGCTCCAGAGGAGCGGCGGCAGATCGAGGGGACCCAGCGGGATCACGCCGCGCCGCGCGCCACCAGCGCCGCCGCGATGTCCTGATAGGCCTTCGCCTGCCGGCTGTCGGGGGCCGAGACCACCACCGGCACACCCCCATCGGAAGCCAGCCGGATCTTCAGGTCAAGGGGGACTTCGGCGAGGAGCGGCACGCCCAGCTTTTCTGCCTCCGCCGCTACGCCACCATGGCCGAAGATATGCTCTTCATGGCCGCAATTGGAGCAGACGTGGGTGCTCATATTCTCCACCAGCCCGAGGAGAGGAACGTTCAGTTTATCGAACATGTCGATCCCCTTGCGCGCGTCCAGCAGCGCCACGTCCTGCGGGGTCGAGACGACGATGGCGCCGTCAACCTGCGCCTTCTGGCTCAACGTCATCTGCACGTCACCGGTCCCCGGCGGCAGGTCCACGATCAGCACATCCAGCGCCCTCCATTGCACTTGCATCATCATCTGCTGCAGCGCACCCATGAGCATCGGCCCACGCCAGATCACCGCCTGATCCTCGTTCACCATCAGGCCGATGGACATCATGGTGACGCCGTGGTTGCGCATGGGCAGGATGGTCTTGCCATCGGGGGATGCGGGACGCCCGGTGACACCCATCATCCGGGGCTGCGACGGCCCGTAGACATCGGCATCGAGGAGCCCCACCTTCCGCCCCTGTTGCGCCAGCGCGCAGGCCAGATTGGCCGAGAGGGTGGATTTGCCCACACCGCCCTTGCCCGAGGCGACCGCGATGATCCGCGCCACGCCGGGAATTTTCTCCGGGCCCTTGGGCTCAGCCGCACGTTTGGGTTTCAGATCCGGGGGCGCGGCGTTGCTGTGACCGGTCAGGACCACGGACACGCCCGAGATCCCCTCGACGGCCCCTGCCGCTGCCTCGGCCTGCGCCTGCACCGGCCCGTAGGCTTCGGCCTGCGCCGGGTCGATCTCCATGACAAAGCGCACCTTGCCCTCTTCGACCTGCAAGGCCCGCACGGTGCCCGCCGAGACGATATCGAACCCATCGGGCCCCTTGACGGATTTCAGCGCCTCAATGACGGCTTCACGGCTCATGGTTTACTCCTGTCCGCTGATCTCGCCGGACACTTCATGCCGGAGATCTAGCTCTTCGATGGTGATGACCGCCTTGGCTAGATAGCGTTTGCCGCCCGTCTCAGCCCCTCGCATGGCCTCCTCGATGGCCTGCTGGGAGGTGACGCCCACCTGTTTGAGGAATTTGCGCATGGACATGTTGAAATCGTCACTCATGGGAGGGTCTCCTTGCCTGAGCCTCTGTGCACCGCTGTGTACGGCGTTTGCCCCGATATAGGCTGTCCGGAGGCGGAGCGGAACCGCCCCCGGTCTCTCAATGATCGCGGCGTTTTGACAGGTAATCGGCGGTGGTGCGGGGCTTTGGCCGCTCGCCGAGCTTATCGGGATCGTCGCGGGACAGAATCTCGGCGCTGACACGACAGGTGTCGCACATCTGGATCATCCTGAGCCGCTCACCCTGAAAAGCCCCGTGGCTGCTGAGCTTTTCAGTGATCCGCTCGATGGTCGAGCGCACCCCGAACTCCGCACCACATTCGATGCAGGCAAAGGGCTCCTCGGCATGCAGCACCCGTTGGCCGAGCGCCGCCTGAGACAGGTCCAGCCGCGGCTCCAGCGTGATAGCGTTTTCGGGGCAGATCGTCGCGCAGAGACCACATTGCAGACACGCATCCTCCTGAAAGCGCAACTCGGGCCGGTCGGGATTATCGCCCAGCGCCCCGGACGGGCACAGCGCCGCGCAGGACAGGCAAAGCGTGCAGGCATCGGTGTCCACCAGTACAGCCCCATAGGGCGCGCCTTCGGGAAGGGGCAGAACCGTGTCCTCAGGGTGCAGCGCCCGCGCGCCCTGCCGGGTGATCTGACGGCGGCTGCCCAATGGGCGCACCGGCTCCTTGACCGGGTCCGGGGCGCCATGCCGCAGGTCATCGCAAAGCGCTTCGGGATCGGTGGTGCTGATTACCCGCACCCGATCCGCGCCGGCGATGGCGGCGGCCAGCTCCGCCTGAGCCGTCAGGGCGTCCAGATCCACAGCAGGTCCCGGCAGCCAGTCCACGCTGGCAAACCCCGCCGCCACCGCCGCCACCGCTTCGGCATGACCAAAGGCCCCGAGGGAGACCATGTCCAGCGGGATCACGTCAGCGGGCAGGCCTTTGAAGTGCCGCGCTGCGAGGCGGATCATCTCGGCCCCATGGGCGTCATGGACAAGCAGACGCGGCGCGGTGCCCCCGGCGGCGAGGCAGCTCCTCGCCAGCGTCTGAACCCGGAGCATAGTGTGATCCACCGGTGGCGCGTCGAAGCTCACGGCACCCGAGGGACAGACCGCCGAGCACACTCCGCAACCTGCGCAGATATGGGGATCGATGGTCACATGATCCCCCGCAGGCAGGATCGCGCCGGTCGGGCAAAGATCGAGGCAGCGCGTGCAGCCCGTCTGTTCAGCCCGCGCATGGGCGCAGAGGAGCGGCTCGGTTCTGACATGCAGCGTCTTCTCGAACGTTCCCGTCATGTGCGACGCGGCCAGTACCGCGGCCGCCACAGCCTCGGGACGGGCGGGATCGGCGCGCAGGTAGCCGTCGCGCTTTTCATGGGCCGGGAAAAGCGGCGTTCCCCCGGTCAGATCGAGGATCACATCGCACTCGGACCGCCCGCCATCGCGCGGGTTGCTCCAGCCAAGTGCCCCACGACCGCCGGGGATCACCTGCCTCAGCGCATCGATCCGAACCTCGAATCGCCCCAGAGCGCCTGTCGCACCGTGCAGCCGCCCGGCCACCACGTCGAAATCCCGGCTTTCGGGAATCTCGGAGGGAGCGTCGAGGAGAACTGTGACGCCCAGATGGTCCTTCAGCGCCTCCGCCGCAGAAAGCGCCACCTCCGGCGCGCCGAGGATCAGGCACAGACCTTCGCTCTCTACATCGATGGTCTTCTCTACCGGCGCGGGCAGCAGCGCCTCAGCCATCAGCGCGGCCATCTTCGGCGTCGCATCCGCGCCATCGCCCCACCCGGCCCTGTCGCGCAGATCCACCGTGGCCGGGGCCGGGGCGCCGATCTCCTCGGCCAGATCCTCGAAAGCACGGCGCTCCTGCGCGCAGCAAATCACCGCATCGCCCTGCTCCAGCGCCTTGGCGGCGATCCCGATCTGGTCGGTACAAAGGGCAGAACACGGCGGGCGGACAGTCTCACCCGTGGCAGCGCCGAGGCGGTCCGCATCGATTGTCTGCGTTCCTGCGCAGTCGCACGTCACCCAAATTCGCGCCATAATTCCCCCCGTTTGCCGCGCCGGTCAGCCCGGCTCGCCGGAGCCTAAGCGCGATCCCACCGGAGGCTCAATCGATTTTGGACCGGCGCGACCTAAAGACGACGAGCGAAAAGGGGCATTAGACAACTTCCAGAGCGCGATGCCACCCTACGCACACCTCTGGGCTGCAAAAACGTCGCGATAGCTCGCCAGAGACTTGCCAAGCGCTATAATTCCCCATCAAGATGTAAGCGGAAAGCAAAACGGATACCTTATCGAGGATCGATCAACGGTCTCGCCGCGTATCCCGGGAGGAGGAGGAACGTGTACCGCAACCCAGCTCGCTATGGGTCCATGCCGGTGGGCATTCTGGTCCGCCGCAAACCCGGTGTGACCCGTTGGGCCACTCAGGTCTGGCAGGCTGTCGGCATTTTGCCAGGCGCAGGTGACGCGAGCTGGCGCGAACTGCGACGGGACGGAGATGTGATCGACTTCCACGCGGCGACGCTCACACTGGAGCTGCATGGGGCCGATACAGAAGCCTACGCCATGGCGCTCTGTGAGACGGTGCCGAGTTTGTTTTGTGTGCTGCGCATCAGTACCCCCAACGCCGCGCCTGAGCCGGTTCTCGTGACAGCATCTCCCTACGAAGCGCAGGATTACGCGGATAACGGCGATGACATCGTGGAGAAGCTCCCGATGCCGGACAGCGTGATTGCCTGGGTCAGGGATTTCATCGCCACACACCACGCCGAAGAGCCCTTCGTCAAACGCCGCCGGGACCGATTGCGGACCGATGCACGGCAGGACGGGTTAGGCGACCCGCGTGTGGCCAAGGCCAGCGATGTCTACGCCTCACCCGGTCTGCAAAAGGCGCGGCTCGGATGACGGCGACCCGCACAGATTTCTGGTCGCGCCGCAAGAGCGCTGTCGCCGCGGAAGAGCGCGCAGTGTCCGCCGAGGAGTCGGCGCAGCGCGATCAGCATGCGCAGGCCGCGCTGGACGCTGAACCGGATGCGGAGATCCTCGCGCGGCTGGAATTGCCCGAACCTGAAGCGCTTGATAGCGCCGAAGCGATTCGCGGTTTTTTGGCGCATCCCTTGCCCCAACGGTTGAAGCAACGCGCGATCCGGCGGCTTTGGCGGTTGAACCCGGCGCAGTTCCGGCCCGATGGCTTGTTGGATTACGCGGACGATTACACCGATGCCGCGACCGTGATGCCCGCCTTGCAGACCGCCTACGAGGTCGGTCGGGGCATGTTCAAACGGATCGAAGCGCTGGAGGCAGAGCGCGCCGAGCGCGTCGAGACTGCGCAGGATGCGCCACCGGAGGATCTCCCCTCCGAGGTTGCGCCGGAACAGGCAGAGCCGGTTGTGGTCGCCCAATTCGCGGCCCCGGACGCTGACGCAGCGACGCCCCCGCCCCGGCGGATGCGGTTCCACTTCGATGATCCGACAGGAGCGCCCGCATGACCGCGATGCCTCAACACGCTATTGATGACGTGGATCGCGCCCGTGCGGATCTCTACAATTTTCTGGGGCTGTTGCTCGCGCGTCCGGCGGATCAGATGCTGATCGATCAGACAGCGGGCCTGACGGGCGATGACACCGAGATCGGTGCGGCCATCGCAGCCCTGACCGCCGAGGCGCGCAAAACCACCCCGGCGAAGGTGGAACGCGAGTTCACCGCGCTGTTTATCGGGCTTGGACGGGGCGAGCTGCTGCCTTTTGCAAGCTACTATCTCACTGGTTTTTTGCACGAAAAGCCGCTGGCGCTGGTGCGGCAGGACATGGCGCGGCTCGGACTTGCGCGGGCCGACACGGTGTTCGAACCCGAGGACAGCATCGCCAGCCTTATGGAGTCGATGGGCGCGATGATCGTGGGTCGCTTTGGACCGCCTGCGACACTATCGGAGCAGAAAGAGTTCTTTGCCCGGCACATCGCCCCATGGGCGGGTCACTTCTTTGCCGATCTCGAAGAGGCCAAGACCGCGCAGTTCTATGCGCCAGTCGGTCGTCTCGGGCGGCTGTTTGTGGCGATTGAGGCGGAGGGGTTCCGCCTTGATGGGCAGGACAAAAATGGCGGGGCGTGAGACCCGCAGGGAACCGGACGGCTCGGCCGTCCTTGACAGGAACGAAGGGAGACCCTCGGAATGACGGAAAAAGACAGCACCAACCGGCGTAATTTTCTGAAATTGGCGGGCAGCGCGGCCCCTGCGGCGGCTCTTGTGGCTGCAACCGCCGGAACCGAGGCCGAGGCCTCTGAGACGGAGACCGACCACTACAACGCGCGTCTTCAGGACACGGCGCAGACCCGCGCCTATTACAAAGCGGCGCGCTTCTGAGTCCCTGATGAGGGGTGTTCAAAGCGGAGCCATGACAAACCGGGCGCGCGATTTCGGTCGCAGGCAGGGAGGAACAGACGGATGCTGAGGAAAAAGACGAACGGAACGAGCCGGCGGCGGCAGCGGGGAAGCATCCTCGCCGATGTCGGGCGGGCTTCGGTGGATCGGCGGGCTTTCCTGCGCGGCTCGGGGCTGGCCATTGGCGGGCTCTCGGCTATCGCAGCAACGGGCGGCACGGTCACGCAAGCCAAGGCAGAAGCCCACGCAATGGGCAATGTGGAGACGAAGAAATCGGTCTGCACCCATTGCTCTGTGGGCTGCACGGTGATGGCAGAAGTTTCCAACGGCGTCTGGATCGGTCAGGAACCCGGCTGGGACAGCCCGTTCAACCTCGGTGCCCACTGCGCCAAAGGTGCCGCGGTCCGCGAGATCACTAAAGGTGAGCGGCGGCTGAAATACCCGATGAAGATGGAAGGCGGCGAGTGGAAACGCATTTCCTGGGAGCAGGCGATCAACGAGATCGGCGACCAGATGATGAAGATCCGCGACGAGAGCGGCCCGGACAGCGTCTACTGGCTCGGCTCCGCCAAGCATAACAACGAGCAGGCCTACCTGTTCCGCAAGTTCGCCGCCTATTGGGGGACGAACAACGTCGACCATCAGGCGCGGATCTGTCACTCGACGACCGTGGCCGGTGTGGCGAATACATGGGGCTACGGCGCCATGACCAACAGCTACAACGACATCCATAACAGCCGTGCGATCTTCATCATCGGAGGTAACCCCGCCGAGGCGCACCCCGTCTCGCTCCAGCACCTGCTGAAGGCCAAGGAAGAGAACAACGCGCCGCTCATCGTCTGCGACCCGCGCTTTACCCGCACAGCCGCCCATGCGGATGAGTATGTCCGCCTGCGGCCCGGCTCGGACGTGGCGCTGGTTTGGGGCATCCTGTGGCATATCTTTGAAAATGGCTGGGAGGATGAGGAGTTCATCCGCACCCGCGTCTGGGGCATGGACCAAATCCGCCCCGAAGTTGCCAAGTGGACCCCGGAAGAGGTTGAACGCGTCACCGGCGTGCCCGGCAGCCAGCTGGAGCGGGTGGCCCGCACGCTGGCCAATAACCGCCCCGGCACCGTGATCTGGTGCATGGGCGGCACCCAGCACACCACCGGCAACAACAACACCCGCGCCTATTGCATCCTGCAGTTGGCTCTTGGGAATATGGGTGTTGCCGGCGGCGGCACGAACATCTTCCGTGGCCATGACAACGTGCAAGGCGCGACCGATCTGGGCGTTCTGTCCCACACCCTGCCCGGCTATTATGGCCTCGCGGATGGCGCCTGGGCCCACTGGGCGCGGGTCTGGGGCGAGGAAAAGGACTGGCTGGACGGTCGTTTCGCCAAGATCACCGGCGATGATGGCAAGGAGAAGTCGCTCCAGAACGAGAACGGCATTCCCGTCTCGCGCTGGATCGACGGCGTCCTCGAAGATCCCGCCAACATGGACAACCCGGACAAGGTGCGGGGCATGGTTTTGTGGGGCCACGCGCCCAACTCGCAGACCCGTGGTCGCGAGATGAAGCAAGCCATGGAGATGCTCGACCTGATGGTCGTGATCGACCCCCATCCCACCGTTTCGGCGGTGATGCAGGACCGGACGGACAACCTGTACCTTCTGCCCGCCTGTACACAGTTCGAAACGACGGGTTCTGTGACCGCCTCCAATCGCTCGATTCAGTGGCGCGAGCAAGTGGTGGACCCGATCTTCGAGAGCAAGCCCGATCACGAGATCATCGGCCATTTCGCGAAGAAATTTGGCTTCCACGACCGGCTGTTCCGCAACATCGAGCTTGAGGACGACGGCATCACACCGGTGGTCGAGGACATCACCCGCGAGTTCAATCGCGGCATGTGGACCGTCGGCTACACGGGCCAGAGCCCTGAGCGTCTGAAGATGCACATGGAAAACCAGCATACCTTCGACCGCACGACCCTGCGGGCAAATGGTGGTCCGGCGGATGGTGAATTTTACGGTCTGCCATGGCCCTGCTGGGGCACGCCCGAGATGAAGCATACGGGCTCCGCCAATCTCTACGACATCAACACGCCGGTGGCGAAGGGCGGCCTGCCCTTCCGCGCGCGGTTTGGTGTGGAACGGGAGGGTGAGAACCTGCTGGCCGAAGGCGTCTCGAACCCCGGCGCGGAAATTCAGGACGGTTATCCCGAATTCACCATGCAGATGCTCATGGATCTGGGCTGGGACGGCGATCTGACCGACGAGGAACGTCAGGCGATTGACGCCGTCGCCGGGCCGAACACCAACTGGAAAACCGACCTGTCGGGCGGCATCCAGCGGGTGGCTATCAAGCATGGCTGCGCCCCCTACGGCAACGCCAAGGCTCGCTGCGTCGTCTGGACCTTCCCCGATCCGGTGCCTGTCCACCGTGAGCCGCTCTACACGGACCGGCGCGATCTGGTGGCGGATTATCCGACCTATGACGACCGGAAATTCTACCGCCTGCCGACGCTCTACAAATCGATCCAGGACAAGGATTTCAGCCAGGATTACCCAATCATCCTCACCTCCGGCCGTCTGGTCGAATATGAGGGCGGCGGGGACGAAACGCGCTCGAACCCGTGGCTGGCAGAGCTCCAGCAGGACATGTTCGTCGAGATCAACCCGCGCGACGCCAATAATATCGGTGTTCGGGATGGCGCGCAGGTCTGGGTCGAAGGTCCCGAGGGCGGCAAGGTCAAAGTCATGGCCATGGTGACCGAGCGGGTGGGCGAAGGCGTGGCCTTCATGCCCTTCCATTTCGGCGGCCATTTCGAGGGTGAGGACCGGCGGGGCAAATACCCCGAAGGCGCCGACCCCTACGTGCTGGGCGAAAGCACCAACACAGCACAGACCTATGGCTATGACAGCGTCACGCAAATGCAGGAGACCAAAGCGACTCTCTGCAAGATCATGCCGGCGTAAGGAGGAAAGACGATGGCAAGAGCAAAGTTTCTCTGCGACGCCGAACGCTGCATCGAGTGCAATGCCTGCGTGACGGCCTGTAAGAACGAGCACGAGATCCCGTGGGGCATCAATCGCCGCCGGGTCGTGACCATTCAGGACGGCAAACCGGGTGAACGCTCGATCTCGGTGGCCTGCATGCACTGTTCGGACGCGCCCTGTATGGCGGTCTGTCCGGTGGACTGCTTCTACCAGACCGAGGATGGCATCGTTCACCACTCCAAGGACCTGTGCATCGGCTGCGGCTATTGCTTCTACGCCTGCCCCTTTGGCGCGCCGCAATATCCGCAGGCCGGCAATTTCGGCTCTCGCGGCAAGATGGACAAATGCACCTTCTGCGCGGGCGGCCCCGAGGAGAACAACTCCGAGGCTGAGTTCCAGAAATACGGACGCAACCGTCTGGCCGAGGGCAAGCTTCCGATCTGCGCCGAGATGTGCTCGACCAAGGCGCTGCTCGCGGGTGACGGGGACGAAGTCTCCGACATCTACCGCGAGCGTGTGGTGGCGCGCGGCTTTGGCTCGGGCGCCTGGGGTTGGGGCACCGCCTATGAGCGCAAAGGCGGCTGACGCCTTCTAAATCCGGGACGGGGGCGCGGGTTTGCGCCCTCTTTCGTCTTTTCTGTGGGAGGGTCGTGACGTCTATGAAACAGTTGTTCTTTATCCTGCTGGTCTCGCTTCTCTCCGTGACCGGGGTCGCCGCGCAGACCGCAGATGGCGGCGAAGGCGCGGTCGAAGGCGCCATGAATGCCGAAATTGCCAATCCGGAGATGGAGGGGTTCGATCCGCGCGCAGCGACCGGCGGAGCGCAGACGCTTGAGGATATCCTTGCGCGGCAAAACCAGCAGAAGATCGATGACAGTTTCCGCCGCAGCGAGATTGGCGACGCGCCGACCGAGAACCTCCCCGGCCAGCTCGCCCCCCGCGGTGGCGAGAGCGACAGTGAGATCTGGCGTGCCCTGCGCTACGGGCATGATTCTGTCTCGGTATCTGCGGGCGGCGACACGGCGCGGGTGCTCATTCAGGATGGCGGTATGCGCTGGCTGTCCTTCCGCGAAGGCCCGCTGGTGACCTATGGCCTCTGGGCGCTCGGCGGGATGCTGATCCTGCTAGCCCTTTTCTACCTGCTCCGTGGCCGCGTCCCCATCCAGGGAGGGAAGACAGGCACAACGATCCTGCGCTTTGCGTTCTTTGAGCGCATGTCACACTGGGTGCTGGCGGGGTCCTTTATCCTCTTGGGGATCACCGGGATCCTGTCCCTCATCGGCCGCAAGTTCATCGCGCCGACCTTTGGAAAGGACGCCAATGCCAGCCTTCTGGAGGGCACTAAATACATCCACGACAATGTGTCCTGGGCCTTCATGCTGTCACTCGTCGTGGTGTTCGTACTTTGGGTCGCACACAATATTCCCGACCGGCTAGACCTGAAATGGGTTGCCGAAGGCGGTGGTCTCTTCGGGGACAAGCACCCTCCGGCCAAGAAATTCAACGCGGGCCAAAAGATCATCTTCTGGTCGGTCATCCTGCTCGGGGGCTCGCTGTCCCTGTCGGGTCTTTCGCTGCTCTTTCCCTTTGAGCTGCCCCTCTTCGCCAAGACCTTCGGGATCATAAATGATCTGGGACTGCCGGGTCTGTTTGGTCTTGATCCTCTGCCCCGTGAGCTCGCGCCGCAGGAAGAGATGCAACTTGCCCAGTCGTGGCACGCCATTGTCGCCTTTGTCATGATGGCGATCATCCTCGGCCACATCTACATTGGCACGCTGGGCATGGAAGGCGCCTTTGACGCCATGGGAGATGGACAGGTGGACGAAGCCTGGGCCGAGCAGCACCATTCCATCTGGTACGAAAAGAAGAAAACCGCCGACGCTTCCTCCGGTACGCCCGCCGAATAACGCGGGCGGCCCTGACCCAGAGATTTCACGGAGTACGCCCTATGAAGGCCATGCTTGCTGGTTTCGCCGCCGTCATCGTGATCGGCTTCGGCGCGCATTTCATCCTCGCGGCGTTGGATCTGAGTTCGGCCAACGCCGAATCCTCGTCCAATGTCAGGCTGGGAGAAGCGGGACATTCCGAGTAGTCCCGCGTCGAGGGAGGGGAATCTTAGAAGATACCCTCTTCCTTCGCCAGCATCGCCGCCTGGGTGCGGTTGGCGACGCCTACCTTGCGATACATGGTCTTGATATGCAGCTTGACCGTCGGCTCGCTCAGATCGAGATCTCGGGCGATTTCCTTGTTGGACTTGCCTTCGGTCAGGCCCTCAAGGACCTGCAACTCACGGGCACTCAGCTTCTGCACGATCGGATGGTCCGAGTTGCCGCTCGACTCGATCATGAACTCAACCGGCGCAAACTTCTCGCCGGTGACCATGTACCGAATCGCGCTGATCATCGACTTCGCAGGCATGGTCTTTGGCACGAAACCGATTGCGCCCAAGGCCAGCGCCTGCTCTGCCGTGCTGCGATTGGCCTCGCCGGAGATGACGGCAACACGCAACCCTTTTTCCAGCGCTTTGCGCACGCCCTCCAGTCCTGACATCCCGGGCATCTTGAAATCAAGCAGAACAAGATCGAGCCCAGTAGCCGAATCGGCAATCTGCATGGCCTCCCCGAAAGAAGCGGCCGTCAGTGTTTCGATCCCCTCATTTGCAAGAAACGCTACCAGCGTGTCGCGCAACAGATCATGGTCATCGGCGATCAGAACACGCATGTTTTCAAACACCCTGCTGTATTAAAAGACATCATATTTGATCCCGCTTTGCTGACCCGCGCGTCTCAGACGTCAGGCTGACCGATACTTGGCCATCGTTACACTACAAAGTTTCCGCTTCCCTAAAGAGAACCCATACGAAATGCGGAAAATCACTCTTTCGTTAGTGTAACCTCTACACCACGTTAGAACATACCCTCCCCAAAAGGACAGGGCGTCCAAGAAAATTTTGCGGATCATATCGCAGTAGCGCAAGATACCGACACGAAGTAAGCAACTCCTATGCGATTAAGTGACTTGGTAATACCGTTTGGTTTAGTACATGGTCATTCAGTTATGAAATTTTATGGATCTGACCTGAATTCAACATGCCGCAGCGGATAGAATATCAGGCGGACGCGCCATCCTTACAGACCGGACGTGGACGGACGCTCCAGGTCATTATCGTTGTGACCTTGGGCCTGGCCTTGCTGGTCGGCGTTATTACAATGACGCGTGACGTGACAGAAAAGCTGAGCAAACTGGGCACTGCGTCGTCCGACAATCTCCTTTGGGGACTGGCCCAGGCCGAGGTTGAGTATCTCGAACTCATCGAGGCTATCGAACACACCGAAGGATCGAGCGACGAAAATATGGCGCCCCTGCGCCAGCAATTCGATGTGCTGTATAGTCGGATCGATACGCTCGCTACCGCGCCGACCTACGCCTGGCTGAGATCGCACACGGAGTTCAGGCAAACGCTGACGCAAATTGAGCTGTTTCTGTCTGAAACCATCCCTGTCATAGATGGCACAGATCTCGAATTGGCCAATAATATCGATGTTTTGCTTGGCCGTGCGCGCGAAGTGCATCCGGCCATCCGCAGTCTGGCGGTCAACGGTCTCGACAGGTTGGCGGTGGCCGCCGAGGCCGAACGGGATGCGGTGGCACTTGTTCTCTTTCGGCTCGCGCTTGTGTTGGCTGCGCTGGTTGGATTGTTGATCCTGATCTCAGGGTATCTGACCCGTATGAACATGCTGCGGAACCGGGAGAAGCGGCAACTCGCGCGGACCAGCCAGCGGATGAACATGATCGTCGGAACATCACTTGATGCCGTGGTGGTGGCTGACGAACACTGGCACATCATCGAGTTCAACGCTGCGGCCGAGGAGACGTTTGGCCTTTCGGCGGACCGGGCCGTCTCGATGCCCATGGGCACATTGCTGGCCGAGCGGCATGAAGATGGCAGGCCCATGGAAACGCCTCCAAAGCTCGTGGGACTAGGTCGCATCCGGCGTCGGGGACGGCATGCCGATGGCCATATTTTTCCATGTGAGATGTCGATCCAGTCGGTGGCCACGGATATGGGCCGCATCTACGTTGCATTCATGCGCGATATTTCGCGCCGCCAGCAAGCTGAACTGTCTCTTCGGCAAGCCCGGGATCAGGCATTGGCGGGCGAGCGTGCGAAATCAGAGTTTTTGGCATTGATGAGCCACGAGATCCGAACGCCGCTGAACGGTCTCCTCGGCAATCTCTCCCTGCTTCAGGATCGGTCGATGGGCCCGCAAGAGCGCAAACTCATCGGCAATATGGAGGTGTCCGGCAAGATCCTGCTTCAGCAAGTCAACAACGTCCTGGACATCACCAGATACGACTCGGGCGCAGATGTTCGCGCGGCGTATCCCGTGCACCTGCCGGGAATGGTCCGTGAGATCATGGACGGCCAGGAGGCGCTCGCAAGCATCCAAGGGACGACCCTGAATTGGAGGTGGGTCGGCGATGACGTCGATTGGATCGAGATTGATGGAGAACGGCTGCAGCACGTCCTCATCAATCTGGTGGGCAACGCGGTGAAGTTCACACGCGACGGCACAATAACGCTGGAACTGGAACAGACTAGTGTGGACGACGACCAGTCGATGCTTGAAATCCGTGTCATAGATACCGGCGTTGGCATTCCCCCCGATAAGCTCGAGTCGATCTTCTCCGATTTCGTCACCACTGGTGAGCTTTATGATCGGTTTGCCGGCGGGACCGGTTTGGGACTTGGGATCGTCAAGCGGTTCATCACCGGCCTTGGCGGAACGGTGAGCGTCGAGAGCAACCTGGGCGAGGGCAGCACATTTCGGCTCCGCCTGCCCGTCCGCCCGATTGCCCGGCCCGCCGAGCTCCCCATCGGCAAGGAGGCTCCGGCGCAGATTAACGTCGTCGAGCCCAAACAAATTCTTGTGGTCGAAGACAACACCATCAATCAGCAAGTAATCGGGGACCTGCTTCGGGAAGACGGTCACACGGTCAGCTTTGCCAGCAACGGCAAGCAAGGGGTCGAAGCTGCCGCCGCAGAGCAGTTCGATCTGATTTTCATGGACATCTCGATGCCCGAAATGGACGGACGGATGGCGACGCAGCGCATTCGCGGCTCGGACGGTCCGAACATGTCAACGCCGATCATCGCCCTGACCGCCAATGTCCTGCCCTCCGAGGTCGAGCAGTTTCTTAAAGACGGCCTGAACGATGTCCTCACCAAGCCGCTGAATCGGGAAAAAGTGCGTGCCATGATGGCGCGGCATTTTTCCGGCACTGAGCGCGCTAACGAACGAATTGACAGCTGGGAGGAGGACGATGACAGCGAGGCCGTGCTCGTTGATCTGGACCACCTCGAGGAGATGCGAACAGTTGTCGGCGGCTCAATCGTCGACCTGTTCCAGCGGTTCAGTCAAGAAATGGACGATACACTTGGCACAAAACTCCGTTCTGGCGACGAGCCGGACAGTCTGGCCCGCCATATGCACAACATGGCCGGCAGCGCTGCGATTTTCGGAGCAACCGATCTGGTGGCCACGCTTCAGGGCATGGAGCGCAGCTACCAGAAGGGCGAAGATCCCGGTTCCGAGACACTCCATCGGGTTTGGACGGATACCCACGCCATCCTGAGCGATTGCATTTGAATCCTGCGCAGGGGATAGCTTCCGAACGTTGCGGGCGGGAGAGGTATATGCGCGAAATCGATCTGAATGCCGATATGGGCGAAGCCTTTGGCGATTGGCGGATGGGCGATGATGAGAGCCTGCTCGGCATCGTCAGTTCAGCCAATATCGCATGCGGGTTCCACGCGGGAGACTGGGATGTGATGGCCCGTACCATGGCTGCGGCACAGGCCCACGGGGTGGGTCTCGGGGCGCATCCGGGTTTTCCCGACCTGCAGGGCTTTGGACGACGCAAGATGGCTATGCCTCCCGAGAGCGTCGGGCGGATGGTCCAATATCAGCTTGGCGCGGCGCAGGCGATGGCGCAGGCCGCAGGTGGACGGATCCGGCATCTCAAGCTCCACGGCGCGCTCTCCAACATGGCGATGACAGATGAGGCGTTGTCGCGGGCGGCTTATAAGGCCGCGCTGGACATTGACCCGGAGATTATCCTCGTCGTCCTTAGCGGAACGGTCATGGAACAGGTCGCCCGGGATCTGGGCGCCGCCTATGCGGGCGAGATCTTTGCCGATCGCGGCTACGCCGAAGACGGCACGCTGATCCCGCGCGGTCAACCCGGCGCGATGATCCACGATGCCGATGAGGCCGCCGACCGGATTCTTGATATGCTTGACGCAGGCGCGATTCTCACCGCCGGAGGCAATCGCATCGCCGCCCGGATCGACACGATCTGTGTCCATGGGGATGAGCCCACCGCCGTGGCCCTCGCGCGCCGCCTGCGCGAACGGCTGGAGGGGGCCGGGCTCGCCATCCGTCCCTTTGCCGGAGCGCGCTGAGGCGAGTCTCAACTGCAACGCCTCGCCACGACCTGACAGAGCCGCTTGCCCGTAAATCCCCCCTCCCCTAGAGAGGGCCAAAGGGGTTCTCATGCGCTTACTCATCACCAATGACGACGGCATCACCGCACCGGGGCTGAAAGTCCTCGACCGCATCGCGCGCGAGATCGCGGGGCCAGAGGGCGAGGTCTGGACCATCGCCCCGGCCTTTGAGCAGTCAGGCGTCGGGCACTGCATCTCCTACACCCGCCCCACCCTCGTCAGCAAACTGGAAGAGCGCCGTTACGCGGTCGAAGGCTCTCCCGCCGATTGTGTGCTGGCCGGGGTCCATGACATCATGCCCGAACGGCCTGATCTGGTGCTGTCCGGCGTGAATCGGGGCAATAATGCGGGCGAAAACGTACTCTATTCCGGGACCATTGGCGCGGCCATGGAGGCGGCCCTGCAAGGCTTGCCCGCCATCGCGCTCAGCCAGTTCTACGGCCCCCGCAACAAGGATCTCGACGACCCGTTCGAGCCTGCTACCCTTCACGGCACCGCAACCGTGCGTAAGATCCTCGATCATGGAATCTGGGACAGCGCGGATTACCGTTTGTTTTACAACGTGAACTTCCCCCCCTGCCCCGCCGTCGAAACCCAGGGGCTCGCCGTCACGACCCAGGGCTGGCGGACGAAGGCCGGGCACGCGGTTGCCCCCCATATCTCGCCTTCGGGGCGGCGGTTCCTCTATGTCACCGGCGGCCCTCAGAACGAGCGCACTGCGCCCGGAACGGATGTGGCCGCGAATATGGAAGACCGCATCTCCGTCACGCCCATGCGCTGCGATCTGACCGCCCATGACCTCGTGGACCGCCTTAGAGACACGCTCGAATGAGCTACGACGCCGAAGCCCGGATGCAGTTCCTGTTCACGCTGCGCTCGCGCGGCGTGCGCGATCCCCGTGTGTTGACGGCGATGGAAAAGGTTGACCGGCAGCTCTTTGTCGGTGGCGTCTTTGAGGCGCGCGCCTATGAGGACACGCCCCTGCCCATCGCCTGCGGCCAGACCATCTCGCAGCCGTCCATCGTCGGACTGATGACGCAGGCGCTGGACGTGCAGACGCGCGACAAGGTGCTGGAGGTGGGCACGGGCTCTGGCTATCAGGCCGCGATCCTCAGCCACCTGTGTCGTCGGGTCTACACTGTGGACCGGCACCGGCCCCTGGCCCGCTCGGCTCAGACCGTACTCGACCAGCTCGGCATCGCCAATGTCACCGTGCTGGCCGCCGATGGCGGGCGCGGATTGCCCGAACAGGCCCCGTTTGATCGCATTCTCGTGACCGCCGCTGCCGAGGACCCGCCGGGTCCGCTCTTGGCGCAGTTGCGGGTTGGCGGTAGCATGGTCGTGCCCGTCGGGCAGTCTGACCATGTGCAAACGCTGGTCAAGGTCACCCGACACGACACAGGCTATGATTACGAAGAGCTGGAGACCGTCCGCTTCGTGCCCCTCCTCGAAGGGGTGGAACTGGACTGATCCGACGATAACAACTCCGGCGAAGCGCGCAGAGACGCGCCGCCACAGGCAAAGAGGAAGAGCAGATGATCCGTTCGATCTGGCCCGTCGCGCTTGCCGGTCTCGTGGTGACCGGGTGTAGCGACACGACCGAGGGGTTTGACATCGACCTGCGCGATAACCTGGGCGACGCCTTCGACACCACCCCGGCGGTCGAGCAGGCGGTGGCCGCGCGGCCAAGCCCCGACAATCGCGGTGTGATTTCCTACCCAACCTATCAGGTGGCCGTGGCCCGACGGGGCGATACGGTGCAAACGATCGCGGCACGCGTGGGACTGCCGGCCCGTGAGCTGGCGAGTTATAACGGCGTGCCGGAGAACCAGGCACTGCGCCCCGGCGAGGTGATCGCCCTGCCCCGCCGCGTGTCCGAGCCATCGCCCGCAACCGGCGCGCCGGTCGCTGGTCCGATCCGCGTGGCCGAGCCGGTCGCGACGACATCGCTCGAAGACCGGGCGCAGGCGGCGATCAACGGTGCTCCTGTCCAGCCGGTGAAGGCGCGCGAGCCCGTGCGCCATCAGGTCCAGGCCGGCGAAACCGCGTTCTCTATCGCCCGTAAATACAATGTTCCGGTCAGGGCGCTGGCCGAGTGGAACAGCCTCGACAGCAACATGACCGTGCGCCGGGGATCGTATCTGCTGATCCCGGTGGCTGCGCCTGTCGCCAACCGCACGACACAGCCCGGACAGGGCACCGTCGCCCCGGTGCCTCCTTCGGCGGCGGCTCCTCTTCCGGCAGAAAACGCCACCCAGGCACCGCCAAAAGACACGCCGAAGCCTGCCAATCTGGCGCAAAACACCACATCGGCGTCGGCCAGCGGATCCAGACTGATTTATCCGGTACAGGGCGATGTTGTGCGCGCTTACTCCAAGGGCAAGAATGACGGCATCGACATTGCCGCGCCCGCTGGAGCTGCGGTGAAGGCCGCCGCAAGCGGCACCGTCGCCGCGATCACCCGCGACACCGATCAGGTGCCGATCCTCGTTCTGCGCCATGCCGGCAACCTGCTCACCGTCTATGCAGGTGTCGAGGGAATCACCGTGTCTAAAGGCGATACGGTAAAGCGTGGCCAGACCATCGCCAAAGTCCGGCGCCAGAGCCCGTCCGTCGTGCATTTCGAGGTGCGTGAAGGGTTCGAGAGCGCAGATCCCTCGAAGTATCTCGACTGAGGCGCCAGACCCGGAACCGAACCGCCGTGCTAACCGACCCGCCGAATTGGGCGGCAGGGTCGGGGGGAAAGGCCCGGATTTGGGTATTTGGGAACACAAAGACGACCGGAGGTCGCACGGCGGCCCTGCGTCTCAGCGCGGCGCCATCCGGATGGCGCCGTCGAGCCGGATGACCTCGCCATTGAGCATCGGATTGCGCAGGATCGATTCGACGAGCTGTGCGTATTCCTCCGGTCGTCCCAGACGCGGCGGAAAGGGCACCTGCGCTCCGAGGCTGTCCTGCACTTCCTGCGGCAAGCCCTTGAGCATCGGAGTCAGGAACAGGCCCGGTGCGATGCACATGACGCGGATGGCGTCGCGGGCGAATTCGCGCGCCAGCGGCAGGGTCAGAGCGGCAACGGCGCCCTTTGACGCCGCATAGGAGGCCTGCCCAATCTGCCCGTCATAAGCTGCCACGCTGGCCGTGTTCACGATCACCGCGCGCTCTTCGCCCAACGGTACCACGCCGGTCAGGGCTTCGGCAAAGCGGGTAATCACGTTCACCGTGCCAGTCAGGTTTACCTCGATCCCGCGGGTGAATTCCGCCAGTGGCAAACCCTTGCCATCGCGCCCGACAAGCTTGCCCGCCGGCACAACCCCGGCGCAGTTCACGAGGATCCGGGCCGGTCCATGAGTTTCGGCCGCGCGCGCGATGGCCTCTTTGACCCCCGCTTCGGAGGCGACATCGACCCCGATTCCCAAACCGCCGATCTGACTGGCCTGCGCCTCTGCCGCCTCCGCGTTCAGGTCGAAAACCGCGACCTTTGCGCCCAGCTCTGCAAGCCGGGTCGCCGTCGCGGCCCCGAGCCCCGACGCCGCGCCCGTGACGATGGCCGCCATTCCGTCAATCTGCATGTCGTCCTCCCGGTCTGACCTCAGAGACGGACACCCTTTCGTCCTGCGAGGTCGGTAAAGAACTGCCACGCGACCCGGCCCGAACGGGCCCCGCGCGTAACCTGCCATTCCAGCGCCTCGGCGCGCAGAGTCTCATCATCGACCTCGACCCCATAAGCCTCACAATAGCCGCGGATCATCGCGAGATACTCGTCCTGATCGCAGGGATGGAAGCCAAGCCAGAGGCCGAACCGATCCGACAGAGACACCTTTTCCTCGATAGCCTCCGACGGGTTGATCGCGGAGCTGCGCTCGTTCTCGATCATATCCCGCGGCATCAGATGGCGCCGGTTCGAGGTCGCGTAGAACAGCACATTCTCAGGACGCCCGGCAATGCCGCCATCGAGTACCGCCTTGAGCGATTTGTAGTGCTGGTCGTCGTGGCTAAAGGACAGGTCGTCACAGAACAGCAGGAACCGATAACCCGTCGCCGCACGCAGGACCGTCAGCAGATCCGCCACCGAGGGAAGATCCTCGCGCGCCAGCTCCACAATCTTCAGCGGGTGATCGTCACAAAGGGCGCCATGCACGGCTTTGACGAGGCTGGATTTCCCCATACCCCGCGCGCCCCAGAGAAGCGCGTTGTTCGCGGGCAGGCCGGCGGCAAACTGTCGGGTGTTCTCCAGCAGGATATTCCGCGCCCGGTCGATACCGACCAGCAGGTCCAGCGACACCCGTGAGACCTGCGGAACCGGCTCCAGCCGCCCCGGTCCCGTGTGCCAGAGAAACGCATCTGCCGCATCAAAATCAGGCATGTCGCCGGGGGGCGGGGAGAGACGTTCCAGCGCCTCGGCGATGCGGATCAGCGGGTCACTCACAGGCGCTTCGTCTCGTCTTCGGGTTCGTCCTCCGGCTCATCATCGCCCAGATCGTCGAAGTCGTAGAGATCTTCGTCCTCGCCCAGAATGCCTTCGGCGCGGAGCTCCTCGACACGCTTCTTCTCCACCCGACGGACGAGGAAGATGGACACCTCATAGAGCCCGTAGACCACGACAAAGAGGATCACTTGAGTGATCACATCCGGCGGAGTCACCAGCGCAGCGAGGACCAGAATGCCCACCACGGCAAATTTCCGCATATCCCCAAGGCCCCGCGCAGAAACCAGCCCGGCCTTGCCCATCAGGGTCAGGAGCACCGGCAACTGAAAGCAGAGGCCGAAGGCAACGATGAACTTGATCGTCAGGTTCAGGTACTCTTGGGCCGAGCCCTGAAACACCACCGAGAGCGGCGCGCTTTCTTCCGGCGTCACGGCCTCGCCTTCAGCACCAAACTGCTGGAAGCCAAGGAAGAAATCATAAGCCAGCGGCGTGACGACGTAGAACGCGAAAGCCGCGCCAGCCACGAACATGAAGGGCGACGCGATGAGGAAGGGCAAAAAGGCGCCCTTTTCCGATTTGTAGAGCCCCGGTGCCACGAACCGCCAGAGCTGGTGCGCGATGATCGGAAAGGACAGAAACAGGCCGCCCAGCAGGGAGACCTTGATCGCAACGAAGAATCCTTCTTGCGGCGAGATGAAAATCAGGTCGCAATCCTGCCCGCGCTCGGAGAGCACTTGACAGAGCGGCGCGGTCAGGAAGTTGAAAATCGGCGTCGCGACGGTGAAGCAGACCACCATCCCCGCCAGAAAGGCCAAGACGGCGCGGATCAGTCGGGTGCGTAGTTCGGCCAGATGTTCGATCAGCGGGGCGGCGGAATCGTCGATCTCGTCGCGGTCGGCGGCGCTCATTCGGATGTGTCTCCGGAGGTGAGGGGCGAGGCAGCGGCCGTGCCGGTGGTTTTCGCGGGACCGTCAGACGGCACCGGATCAGCATCACGAGCGGCGGCGCGCTCTGCGGCTGCAGCCTTGGCGCTCTCGGTCCGGGCGGCGCGATCCTCGGCCATGGCTTTGGTCGCCGGGCCGGGTTTCGCCGGGGAGGTCATCGGGTCCCATTTCTCGAACGCATCCGCAGCCTCGTTCAGCTTGTCGATGCCGTAGCGTTTGGGGTTCGAAAGCCCCTTCAGCTCATTGGCCGCATCGCGCACGCCCGACTCGTCAGCCGCGTCTTCCATGGCACGCTGGAACTCGCGCCCCATGGCACGCGCCTTGCCCATGAACCGGCCCAGGGCGCGAAACATGCCCGGCAAGTCCTTCGGCCCCACGACGATCAGTGCCGTGACGCCGATGACCAGCAATTCGGTCATTCCGATGTCGAACATCCAGCGGCCTCCGGCCTAAGGCGTCAGCTCTTGGTGCTGTCGGTGTCAGCGGTGGAGGTGTGCACGGCGGGGGCCGCGACCTCGTCCTTGGCCTCGATCTGCTTGGAGGATTTGTCCTCTTCGCCGCCTTCGCTCACGCCGCGCTTGAATGCGGTGATGCCCTTGCCGACTTCGCCCATCAGCGAGGAAATCTTGCCGCGGCCAAACAGGACCAGCACGACGATCGCGATGAGTAGAAGGCCGGGAAGACCGATATTGTTGAGCATGAGAAGTCCCTTCACGCGTGTCACTCATCCCCATGTAAGGGATCGCCGCGCCAAGGTGAAGGACTAAGCGCTCACAGATCGTCGAGCCGGACGGCCTGTCCAGTCTCCGCCGAGCGCTGAGCCGCCAGCCCCATGGCCACCGCCCTGGCCCCGTCGCCCAGTGTGACTTCGACCGCGCCCTGCCCCCGCAGCATCGCGGCAAAGCGCTGGTGCTGAAAGAACGTGGCGCCGTTATGATCGCCTGCCTCCAGAAGGTTGGGATCGACAGGAAATTCCGTCGTCACCGGTGCGCTGCCCTGACGCGGGCTGACGATGACCTTGCCCACGGGGACCTGCCCCGTAGGCGCGTGGCGGACCGGACCGGGGACCAGCGCCTCGATTTTCCCCGCCGGACCGACGAGGGAGAGCTCCTCCTGATAACCGGACCCTTCGGCGAACATGCAGAGTTCAAGCATGGCCCGGGAGCCATTTTCGAACTCGACGATCACAAAGCCCGAATCAAGGATATCCGGCGCGCGGCCTGCGTAATCCTCGTCCCGATGGTTCACCGCCTGACCGGCACTGGCCATGACCCGCACCGGCTCGGACTTAAGGATCAGGCGCATGAGGTCGAAAAAATGGCAGCATTTTTCGACGAACGTGCCGCCGGAAAACGCGTTGAAACGATTCCAGTCCCCGACCTTTTCCAGAAACGGAAAGCGGTGCTCGCGAATCGCGAGTTGCACCGGACCGCCGGTGACGGCGTCGGCGTGCTCCAGAAAGGCCGCGATAGCGGGCATGTAGCGATATTCCATCGCAACCCAGATCGGCTGAGGGTAGCCTATGGCCTGCAACGCCTCCGCCTGCTCGGGCGTGGTGTAGAGCGGCTTTTCGACCAGCAGAGGCAGGGAACGGTGGTTCGCGATCTCCATGATCTGCGGCACGTGCAAATAATTGGGCGAGGCGATGATCACCGCATCGAGATCCCCATGGCCCAGCATGTCCCCGATGGTCGCCGCCCGGATCGCCCTCGGGATCAACCGCGCAGTGGCCCCTGCCATCCCCGGATCCGGCTCCAGATAGCGCGTGACCTCCACGCCCTCCAACAGCGCGATGTTGCGCAGGTGCTCCTGCCCCATCATGCCGCAGCCGATCATCCCGTAAGTCAGACGCTTGACCATCTCCGGCCCTCCCTCAGCGCGTGCGTGTGACGTGATGGGCCCGCTCGGGGTCAAACCATGTCACCGAATATTCGACCTCCCGGCCCTCGTGATCCCAGGCCCGGCGCAGAACCTGACCCATGGGCTGTCCCGAGGTCAGCTCCAGCGCCGTCGCCCCCCAGGCCGGCAAGGCGCCCGCGGCGCAGCGATCCTCGATCCGGACAATCCTGAGCCCCCAGCCAGCAAGATAGGTTTGATAAAGCGAGGCCCCGAGAGCCTTGCAATCCAGACCCGGCGTCAACGCGGCATCGACGAAGATCTCTTCGACCGCCACGGCCTCGCCATCGAGACGGCGCCGTCGCCTAATGCGATGGGCGCGCGCAAACGCCGCTCCGTCCGGCGCGGTCACATCGTCAACAGACAGCACCTCCGCTCCCGGCAGCCCCCCGCCACCGGGCTTTTCCAGACGGAAAAACCCATAGAGCCCCCCGGCCTCGCGCACCGAGCAGACGTAATTACCGGAGCCCTGACGCCGCTCCAGAAGCCCCTGCGCCTGCAACTCTTCGAGCCCTCTGCGCACTGTTCCCACCGCCACATCATAAAGCTTGGCCAGCTCCCGCTCGGTCGGCAGGCGGTCGCCCTCGAGCAGCTGCCCCGTGCCAATCTGGCGCAGCAAATCGTCGCTGATCTGGCGATAGACAGGTTCGCTCACCGATGACCCCGGGTCAATTGATATAGGATTGATTTACACGTACCGTCTTGTTACGCAAGCCTGTAGCCCTAACATGAGACCCGCAATGACCGTTGTTCCCGTCACATCCGCCGATCTCGACGCTGCCGAGGTTTCATGGTTCGCCGCGCTGTGTTCCGACGACTACCGCCAGCTCGGCGTGCCCGACGGGGATCTGCGGTCGAGCTTTGGCCACTGTTCGACCATCGCCCGTGAGGCCGAGGCACAGGGGTTTCGCAACATCCTGTGCCCGTCCTCCTATCAGGTCGGTCAGGATACGCTGAGTTTTGTCGCCGGGATGGCCCCCCTGACCGAGCGGATGAACTTCCTGGCTGCGATTCGCTGTGGCGAGATGCAGCCGATTATGCTGGCCCGGACCGTCGCGACCCTCGATCACATGCTGCATGGAAGGCTGACCCTGAACGTCATCTCCTCCGATTTCCCCGGGGAGACCGCCGACAGCGCCTATCGCTACCAACGCTCGCGTGAGGTCGTGCAGATCCTGAAACAGGCCTGGACGCGGGACGAGATCAATTTCGAAGGCGAGATCTATAATTTTCAGGGTCTGACGACCGCACCAGCTAAGCCCTACCAGACCGGCGGGCCGCTCCTGTATTTCGGTGGGTATTCCCCGGCGGCGCTGGAGCTGTGCGGGGAACATTGCGACGTCTATCTGATGTGGCCCGAACCCAAGGAGCAACTCGCCGAGCGCATGAAGGCCGTCCACGCCGTGGCCGAGCGCTATGGCCGGACGCTCGACTACGGGCTGCGCGTCCATGTGATCGTGCGAGACACGGAGGCCGAGGCGCGCGACTACGCCGAGCATCTGACCGCCGCGCTGGATGACGAATACGGGCGGCTCATTCGCGAGCGCGCCCATGATTCGGCCTCGCTTGGGGTGTCCCATCAGGCCCGCGCCAGGGAACTGGCAGATCAGTTCGGCTACGTGGAGCCCCACCTGTGGACCGGCATCGGCCGCGCCCGGTCGGGCTGTGGCGCGGCGCTGGTGGGATCGACCGACCAGATCCTCAGCGAGTTGGAGGCCTACCGCAAGATGGGCCTGCGCGCTTTCATCCTGTCGGGCTATCCGCATCTGGACGAATGCCGCCATTTCGGTCAGCGTGTCCTGCCGGAGCTGCAAACCTGTTCGCTTCCCCATGTTTACGGTCGGGTGCCCGAAGGCGTCCCGGCCACCCCGCTTGGTAACGGAGACCGCAAGTAATGGACCGCGTCCGCCTTTCGCCCGACCTTGAGATCAGCCGCATCGTCTACGGCATGTGGCGCCTCGCCGATGAGGGCGTGGATACCGCCCCCGAAACAGTGCGTGCCAAGATCGACGCCTGTCTCGATCAGGGCATCACCACCCTCGATCAGGCTGATATCTATGGCGGCTATATGGCCGAGGAGGTGCTGGGCCGCGCCCTGAAGCCTGAGCAGAAACGCCGGATCGAGATCGTCACGAAATGCGACATTGTCGCACCTGCCGGGCGTCATGCGAATACGGCGGTCAAGCACTACAACACCTCCCGCGCCCACATCGCGCGCTCGGTGGACACCTCGCTGCGGCTTATGGGGATTGATCGGATCGACCTGTTACTGGTCCACCGACCCGACCCGTTCATGGACCCCGAGGAGACCGGCAAGATACTTGACGAGCTGGTCGCGCAGGGAAAGATCCGCAGCGTGGGCGTGTCGAATTTCAAGCTCCATGACTGGACGCTCCTGCAATCGGCGATGAAGACGCCGCTGGTCACCAACCAGATCGAGATGAGCCTCGATTGCATCGCGCCGTTTACCAATGGCGATCTGGCGTACCTTCAGGAACGCCGCATCCGCCCCATGGCGTGGTCGCCTTTGGGCGGCGGCAGCCTGATGACCGGATCGGGGCCGCTGACCGAGGCCATGGATGCTATGGCAAGCGAGGCACGTGTGGACCGCGCCGCCGTCGCTGTGGCGTGGCTGCTGGCGCATCCGGCCGGGATCGTACCGGTGATGGGCACCAACAACCTCGACCGCATTGCCAGCCTCTCGGACGCGCTGAAGGTGCCCATGGACCGTGAGGCGTGGTATCAGCTCTACACCCACGCGCTGGGACATGAGGTGCCATGAGCGACATGGTCCCGTTCACTCCCGAGGAGTTGCGCGCAGCCTTCGGGCGCTACGCCACTGGCGTAACTGTGATCACCACGTGCACCCCTGAGGGGCCGCTGGGGATCACGGCGAACTCGTTTTCGTCGGTCTCCCTCGACCCGCCGCTCCTCATGTGGATGCCTGCGAAATCCTCACGCCGCTATCGGCCGTTCACGGAGTGCACACGCTTTGCCGTCCACGTGATGGCCGCCGCGCAAAAGGACACCTCTTCGCTCTTTGTGCGAGACGGCAATCCGTTCGACCAACTCCATTGGCACGAAGGTCCCGAAGGCACCCCGCTGATCGAGGGTTGCCTCGCGCGGTTTCTCTGCGAGACTTATGCGGTGCATGACGCAGGCGATCATTCCATCGTGCTGGGCCGCATCCTCGACGCGGAACATCAGGAAGGCCCTCCGCTGGTCTTCGCGGGAGGCAAATATGGCGCGTTTTCAGAGCACTGAGCAGGCTTGAGAGGGGGACCATGGCGATACTGAGAGCACTGCTCTGGCCGTTCGAGCGCTTTAACGACCTCGTGCATCCTGTGGGTCGCTGGATTTCGGTCGTCGCCATCGCCCTGATGGTGCTCGCAATCCTGATCCAGGTGTTCTTTCGCTACGTCCTGAACAGCGCGCTGCCCTGGCCGGATGAAGCGGCGCGGTTCTGCATGTTGTGGCTGACCGGCCTGATGGCCCCCATCGCCTACCGGCGGGGCGGCTTCGTCGCCATTGACACGCTTCCCATGGCCCTCCCCCGCATCCCGGCGGCGCTCCTTGCGCTGGTGCTGCTGACTATCGCGGGTGTGGTGCTCTGGGTGGGAATGTGGATCGGCCTGGCCGAAGTAACGGGCTTTGGCGGACGTTTCGCCACCGCCTCGCTCTGGCTGCCCACGCCAGAGGGATGGTACCGGGTGCCGCGCTCGTGGATGATGAGTTCGATCTTTGTGGGCTTCGTCCTTCTGTTCATCGTCAATATCGAGTTGATCCTGCGGGATCTTCTGATCCTCTTCGGCGCGCAGGATCTCAAGCCCCTCGCCCCCGCCGACACAACCCTGCTGACGGAGTGAGTCCATGCTGATCTGGTTTCTCCCCGTCTTCCTCACCTTCCTCATGCTTGGACTGCCGGTGTTTTTCTGCCTGCTGGCTGCGCCCGGCATTCTGCTCTGGCTCAGTGGACAGGAGCGGGAACTGACGCTCCTCTACCGCAACCTGTATAACGGGATGGACAGCTTTCCTCTGATGGCGATCCCGTTTTTCATGCTCGCGGGCGAGCTGATGAATCGCGGCGGTATCACCGAGCGGCTGGTGGAATTTTCCCAAGCCCTGATGGGCCATCTGCGGGGCGGGCTGGCTCATGTGAACGTGTTGTCCTCAATGCTATTTGCCGGGCTGTCCGGCTCGGCGGTGGCGGACACCTCCGCGCTGGGCTCCATGCTGATCCCGGCGATGGAGAAACAAGGCTACACCCGCCGGTTTGCCGCCGCGATAACCGCGGCCTCCAGCGTCATCGGCCCGATCATCCCCCCCTCGGGCATCATGATTATCTATGCCTACGTTATGGGGGAATCCGTCGCGGCCCTGTTCCTCGCCGGGATCGTACCGGGTGTTCTCGTGGGCGTGGGGCTGATGCTGGTGACCAAGGTCATGGCAGATCGCTACGACTTCCCCGTGGCCACCCGCAAGAGCACGTGGAAAGAGCGCGGACAGGCCAGCCTCAAGGCGTTCTTCCCCTTGATGACCCCGGTCATTATCATGGGCGGCATCCTGCTGGGGATCTTCACCCCCACCGAAGCCGCCGCCATCGCCGTGGCTTATGCGCTGATCATCGGCCTGTTCGTCCTGCGCACCCTGAAATTCCGGGACCTGCCCGACGTCCTGAGCCGCGCCGCCATGACTTCGGCAGTCGTGCTGCTGCTCGTCGGCGCAGCCATGGCCTTCAAGACCGTTGTGTCCCTCTCCCACGCGCCCGAAATCATGGCGGAGTTCATCCTTGGCCTGTCGGAGAACCCGCTGACGCTGCTGTTTTTGATCAACCTGTTGCTCTTCGCGGTGGGCATGTTCCTCGACGCGGGACCCGCCATCATTATTCTCGGACCAATCCTCGGGCCGATCTTTACCAGCCTCGGCGTAGACCCGATCCATTTCGCCATCATCATGAGCGTCAACCTCACCGTCGGCCTCGCCACACCGCCCATGGGCCTGGTGCTGTTCGTGGCCAGCTCCGTGTCTGGCGAACGGGTCGAGACCATTTCGAAGGCGATTCTGCCCTTCCTCGCGGTCGAGGTCTTTGTCATCGGGCTGATCACCTACATCCCCGCCGTTTCCATGTTCATCCCTCGCATCACGGGCTTTGCCTGAGCGGCGAACTTGCATAGGCTAGGTGGAAATTTACCAAGAACCGAACAACCACTGGGAGGATAATATGCTGAAAACCCTGACCCGCGCGGGCCTCGCGCTGGCGCTGATGACGACCACGGCGCTGGCACAGGATTACACCATCCGCGCCACGGCCAACTCGAACGAGAATGACGAAGATTATGACGGGCTCGTGGTCTTCAAGAGCTATGTCGAGCAAGCCTCAAATGGCCAGATTGGCGTCGAGATCTTCATGGGCACGCAGCTCTGCTCGAACGGGGCCGAGTGTTTGCAGGGCGTGGCAGACGGCAATATCGATGTCTACATCTCGACTTCTGGCGGTGTATCGGGGATTTTCCCGTTCGTTCAGGTCCTTGACCTGCCCTACGTGATGACCAGCGACCGGGTGGCCGAGGCGGCGCTCGCCAATGGTACCGAGTTCGTGAGCACCATGCAGCAGATGGTCGATGACGTCTCCGGCGGCGCGGTCAAGCTGATGACCATCGGCAATACTGGCGGCTGGCGCAACTTCGCCAATACGCAGAAACGCGTCCAGAGCCCCGCCGATCTCGACGGACTAAAGATCCGCACCGTGGTCGCCGACCTGCCGCAGGAGCTGGTCAAGGCCCTCGGCGCCGCCCCCACCCCGATCCCGTGGCCCGAGCTGTTCACATCGCTGCAAACCGGCGTGGTCGAGGGCTCCAAAAACGGCATCACCGACATCATGGGGATGAAATTTCCCGATGCCGGTCTGAAATATCTCACTCTCGACGGCCACGCCTACATGGGCGCCCTGTGGTTCATGAACGGCGAAGCGTTCAACGGCATGCCAGAGGATCTGCAAACGGTGGTGGTGGACGGATTCTACCAGCTTCAGCAGGCGACCTTTGCCAGCCCCAAGCGCAAGTCCATCGCCGCCTATGAAGAATTCGCCGCTGCCGGGGGCGATATCTACGTGCCGACGCCCGATGAAATGGACCAGTTCGCTGACGCCGCGCAGCCGGTCTATGAGTGGTTCAAGGCCAATGTGGAAGGCGGCGAGCAAGTCTACAATGCTCTGACGGCGACGGTCGAAGCCGTCGAGGCCGATATCGACATGCAGCGCAAAGCGAGCATGTCGAAATAACACCCCCTCCCTTGCCCAGCCGCTGGGCAAGGGAGCCAGATACAGCGGTCAGGTCGGCTGTGTCAGCCGCTCCGACCGCCCTTAAAGACCGACGTTCTTCTGGAAACTTTCAACTGTCCACCGTAAGCGGATCCGGTAGCAACGGTGACGGCCCTATGACGACGCTCCTTAACCTTGACGACCTGACCCCAGTCACCGCCGGGACCCGGCGGCGGGTTTATCTGGTGCCGGGAATGGGCGATGGAGTTCTGCTGAAAATTCAGGACTACACGGCGGAAGAGCGGGACCAGAAGCCGCTGAAACGTCTGCGACGTCGGCTGATACCACAGAGCCGCTACCGGATGATGGCGCGTGAGGTAGCGATGCAGGAGACCCGGTATCTTCGGGCAGGCGACCGGGCGGCGGAGCTGCCGCTGCCCCTGTTCCACGGCTATCTGGCCACGCAACAGGGCATCGGTGCGCTCTGGCAGGCCGTACGGGGCCCCGATGGGACGCTCGCGCCGACGCTGAAATCCCGGGTCAAGCGCGGGCAACTGCCCGAGATGATCGCGCCGCTGAACCGTTTCGTGGCCGCACTGTCCGAATTTCACGTAGTGGTCGCCGATCTGAACCCGCGGAATATCGTTCTCGATCCCAAGGGGCGGATGGTGATGGTCGACGGGTTTCTCGATCAGGCCGCCCTGCCGCTCAGGTCGTGGTCGCGCAGCCTCAACGACCGGCGGCTGAACGCAGCCTGCACCTACCTGGCAGGGCGGCTGGATGTGACATGGGATCCCCGGTCCCGCAGCTTTGCACTCTGACCGGCCGGACGCTCTTGCACCTGCCGACGGGCCTGCCTAAGACGCGCTCGGATCAACAAGGGGACGATCATGTCGCGTCTCGTGATGAAATTTGGCGGCACCTCGGTGGCCAATCTGGACCGCATCAAGCGGGCGGCCAAGCGTGTGGCGCGCGAAGTCGCCAACGGCCATGAGGTCATCGTTATCGTGTCGGCCATGTCCGGCAAAACGAACGAGCTGGTGGGCTGGGTCGATGAGACCTCACCGCTCTATGATGCGCGCGAATATGACGCGGTCGTGTCTTCGGGCGAGAATGTGACCGCCGGGCTCATGGCGCTGACATTGCAGGAGATGGATATCCCGGCCCGCTCCTGGCAGGGTTGGCAGGTACCGCTGAAAACCAACGGCGCCCATGGCTCGGCCCGGATCGAGGAGATCCCGACCGACAATCTCGACGCGAAGTTTGCCGAAGGCATGCAGGTCGCGGTGGTCGCAGGCTTTCAGGGGATCAGCCCCGAGGGTCGGATCACCACGCTGGGCCGGGGCGGTTCGGACACCACGGCAGTGGCCTTTGCGGCAGCCTTCGATGCCGTGCGTTGCGACATCTATACGGATGTGGACGGCGTCTACACCACCGACCCGCGCATCACGTCGAAGGCCCGCAAGCTTGACCGGATCGCCTTTGAGGAAATGCTGGAGCTGGCCTCGCTGGGTGCCAAGGTTTTGCAGACGCGCTCGGTGGAACTCGCCATGCGCTATGGCGTCAAACTGCGTGTCCTGAGCTCTTTTGAAGAATACAGTGAAACGGCGGGCACGCTGGTCTGTGCAGAGGATGAGATCATGGAATCCCATGTTGTGAACGGCGTCGCCTATTCCCGCGACGAAGCGAAGATGACCCTTGTGAACGTGGATGACCGTCCCGGCGTGGCAGCGGCCATTTTTGTCCCGCTGGCACAGGCAGGGGTGAATGTAGACATGATCGTCCAGAACATCTCCGAGGGCGGCAAGACGGACATGACCTTCTCCTGCCCTGTGGATCAGGTGGCCCGCGCCGAAAAGGCGATCAAGGATGCCACCGATCGCGGTGAGCTGTCCTATGGCGATCTGGTCGTGGACAGCGATGTCTGCAAGATCTCCGTGGTGGGCATCGGCATGCGCTCCCATACCGGTGTCGCGGCAAAGATGTTCGAGGCCCTGATGGGTGACAACATCAACATCAAGGTCATCACCACCTCAGAGATCAAGGTCTCTGTTCTGGTGGACCGCAAGTATCTCGAACTGGCGGTGCAGACCCTCCATGATGCGTTCGAGCTGGAAAAAGCCGGCGACGCCTAGCCTTTTGGGCGTCCTTTTATCCCTTTGCAAAGGCCTGTGATTGCCCGTTAGGGTGCTCCCAAGGGAACAAAGGCCTAAAAAGAAGGGCGCATATGCCGTATCGTGGCGAAAGCGAGAGCAGAAAACTCCTGAAGCGCCTGCATGAGACCTTCGCCGAAAAGAGCGACGGGCAGGCGCGGCTGGATATGGTCACCGGACTCATTGCCGAGTCCATGGAGACTGAGGTCTGCTCGATTTACCTGTTTCGGGATGATGACACGCTGGAGCTTTGCGCCACCCACGGCCTAAATGCCGAGGCTGTGCACCAGACGCGCCTGAAGCTGGGCGAAGGGCTCGTAGGCCGGGTGGCCTTGACCGGGGACATCATCAACGCCGCCGACGCGCCCTCGCAAAAGGGATTCCGCTACATGGCCGAGACGGGCGAGGAGGTGTTTTCGTCCTTCCTCGGCGTCCCCTTGCAGCGGCAGGGGGACAAGCTCGGGGTGCTGGTGGTCCAGTCCCGCGAGGCGCGCAGCTATTCCGAAGACGAGGTCTACGGCATTCAGGTCGTGGCCATGCTCATTTCCGAGATGACAGAACTCGGTGCCTTTTTGGGCGAAGGCGCGGCCATGGCCCAGCGCCACACCCAGCAGGTCCTGATCCGGGGCACGTCTGTTCAGGAAGGGTTGGCGGACGGCCATGTGTTGCTGCACGAACCCCGTGTGGTGGTTACCAATCTGGTGAATGACGACCCCGAAAAGGAACGCGCCCGGCTGGAGGCGGCCGTCGATCAGCTCCGCATCAATGTGGATTCGATGCTGGCGAAGACCCAGGTCGGCAAAGAGGACCGCGAGGTTCTGGAGACCTACCGCATGTTCGCCCGCTCTCGCAGCTGGGTCAAACGCATGTGTGAGTCCATTGAACTGGGCCTTTCCGCCGAGGCCGCCGTGGACAAGGAACACTCCACAGCCCGCGCTCGGCTGGAATCGACCCCGGACCCCTATATCCGCGAGCGGATGCAGGATCTGGATGATCTTGCGCGGCGGCTGTTGCGCATCCTGACCGGACAGGGCTCCGACACGGGCGCGGAAATCCCGGTGAACCCGGTGCTCGTGGCGCGCAATATCGGTCCGGGCGAATTGATGGAGTACGGGCGTCGGCTGAAGGGCATCGTGCTGGAGCAAGGCTCTGTCGGCAGCCACGCCGCGATCGTGGCGCGCGCGCTGGCGATTCCTCTGGTCATTCGTGCCAAGGGCATCGTCACCGAGGCCCTGAACGGCGATCACATCATGGTCGATGGCGAACAAGGCAGCGTGCACCTGCGGCCCGGCGATGCGGTGCGGACGGCCTTCCATGACAGCCTCGCGATGAAGGCCAAAGCGCAGGAGCGCTTCGTCGGCCTCCGCGACCTGCCCGCAGAAACGACATGTGGCCAGATCATCGAGTTGCACATGAATGCGGGGCTGATCGCCGATCTCCCCTCTATCGACAGTTCCGGCGCCGAAGGCGTGGGGCTGTTCCGAACCGAGTTGCAGTTTCTTGCCAGCCGCTCCGTCCCGAAACGCGGGGATCTCGCACGGGTTTACAGCCGGATCATGGATGCGGCTCATGGTAAACCGGTCCTCTTCCGCACGCTCGATATCGGCTCTGACAAGGTCCTGCCCTATATGAAACGCCCAGAAGAGCCCAATCCGGCGCTCGGCTGGCGGGCAATCCGCGTGGGTCTGGACAAGCGCGGCGTGATGCGGATGCAGCTTCAGGCACTCATCCGAGCGGCAGCAGGTCGCCCTCTTTGGGTCATGTTCCCCTTCGTCGCGCAGATCGAGGAATTCGATCAAGCCCGCGATATCCTGAATGCCGAGCTCGCCAATGAGCATCGCCTCGGGCATTCGCTGCCGGAGCGGGTGCAGGTCGGCGCGATGATCGAAACCCCTTCTATCGCTTTTGCGCCCGACCGGTTCTTCAAAGAGGCGGATTTCCTCTCCATTGGCGGCAACGATCTGAAGCAGTTCTTCTTTGCCGCCGACCGTGAGAATGAGAGGGTCCGCCGGCGATACGATACGCTGAGCACCGCCTTCCTCGAATTCGTCTGCCAGATCAGCAAACGCGCCCAGGATGCAGGGACACCGCTGAGCTTTTGCGGAGAGGATGCCGGGCGACCGCTTGAAGCACTGGCTATCGCTGCCTGTGGCGTTCGCAAACTCTCCATGCGCCCGACCTCAATTGGGCCGGTCAAGCACCTGCTCCGTCAAGCGAATCTCGACGACGTCCGTGCACAGTTGGATGCTGCGCGGGCCGCAGGTGAGAGCAATATGCGGACGGCCCTGACACAGTATATCGGACCGCTCGACCGCTGATCATAAACGCGCTTTATTCAGATTATCGCAAGATCCTTGCCCTAAACCGGATGCATGGGAGCACATGCTTTCAACCGACGAGGAGCACAGTATGACCACCCAAACTGCATTTCAGGACCAGGCGCCAATCACCCGGGATCTCCGGCCTCCTGTCACACGCGAAGAGATCGCCCTGATTTTGATGCGGGAAATCTATCGGCAAGCACCTTTGCAGACCTCACGCGATTCCGAAGGTTCACTCGACCAGAATGGCCGGCCGGACGCGTAACTGGAACTCTCGCAGCAGGGTTTCCACATCCAGATCGCTATCTCGTGCCAGAGCGCGCAGGCCGAAATAAACGCGCGCCATTTCCTGATAATAGCTTGTGAACGCGTAATTCGTCGCCGCTCCCGCCGCAGCGCCGATAATCGGGACTGTCTGCGCGGCAAGCTTCTGTCCAAGCACGGCGGCGAATTTCGGCGCGATCCGCGCGATGATCCCATGCAGAGCTGCACCCGTAAGCGTCACCCGCGTTGAGAGGAACGCCAGATCGGTGCCATCATCGCGCGCAAGAGGACCAGCCGCCGCGAAGATCTGCATACACTGTGCCCGAACCACTGGGTTCTCCACGTCAAACCCGAGATCCGCTGCGATGCCCTGAATGGCCCGCAACAGAACGGTAATCGTAACCGGCAATTCCGCGACCGCCGTGGGCAATCCCCCAGCCCCTCCTGCCGCGCCCATCAGAGTCGCCGCGGCGGTGTTCAGCCAGTCGGAGCGATCAGCCAACCGACCGCGACTGGCAAAGGCCGCATCATAGGCAACTTCGAGTCCCATCCGCGTGCTGCGGTCCAGAGCCTGACGCACGGGCATCGGCAGTCGGCCCAGCAGGTCTTCGGCTTGTCCGCCCAGAAGACTGAGCACCTGCATACCGACCCCGTCGGCCTGCCGAAACCGCTTGGCCAGCTGGTCAAGTTCGTCGGCGATATGGGGAGGCAAGGCCTCAATCGGTGTAACGTCTTTGCTCATAGCCAGAAACATGGGGCGACCTAGCCTACTGCGCAAGATCAGATGCGCGCTGCACCTGCCCTTTCACGCCGGCCCAGGCATTTTTCCTCAGCGCCAGACCAAGAACCCGTTCAGGATTGGTGGGCGGCGGCATCACAACCCCATCGAGGCGGCGAAACCCGAAGCGCCTGTAATATGGCGCATCTCCCACCAGCATGATCCTCGCGTGGCCAAGATCCGCAGCACGCTCAAGGCTCTCCTGAATGAGCAGCGCGCCGAGCCCCTCCCCCTGCCGCGTCGGATGCACAGCCACGGGACCGAGGAGCAGCACCCCCGCCTTCCCAACCCGCACTGGCCAGTACCGAATGGCGCCACCGACGGCCGCAGTATCATCACGGGCGACCAGACACAGGTCCCTCACCGGCGCCACCCCGTCGCGCAGCCGGTAGGACGACAGCGCTTCCCGCCCCGGCGCAAAGCAGAGATCATAGAGCGCCTCGACCTCCCACCAATCCTCCGGGCGCTCTATCGAGAACATGGGTCCGCTGTCTTCTTCCGCAGCACTTAGGGTGGATCCTCCTGAGGACGAGTGTCGTGCCTCCTCTAGCCGAAAACTAAACCGAAAGACCAGTTCCCGTGCAGGCTGGCGCGGAACGGTGGGCTTTGGTATCAGCGATTACTCCAATGGAACCGAGGGGATGCCATGTTCTACCGACCCGAAGACGGCCACGGCCTGCCGCACACTCCGTTCAACGCCATCGTTTCCCCACGACCTATCGGGTGGATCTCGACGCGCGGAGCGGACGGGTCCGAGAACCTTGCCCCCTACTCATTTTTCAACGCCGTGGCCTACACCCCGCCGCAGGTAATCTTTGCCTCGACCGGGGCCAAACCCGATCGCGACGGCACCAAAGACAGCGTGGCTAATATTCGCGACACCGGCGTGTTCTGCGCCAATGTGGTCAGTCAGGCGCTGGTCGAGCCGATGAACCAGAGCTCCGGGCCCTGGCCCCGCGATATGGACGAATTCACCATGACCGGCGTCACCCGCGCACCTTGTGAGACCATCGCATGCTCTCGCGTGGCCGAGGCACCAGCGGCCTTGGAGTGCCGCATGACGCAGATTGTGACGCTGGAAGGCGAGAACAATTTTCTCGTGATCGGAACGGTGACCGGGGTCCACATGGACGACCGATATATTAAGAACGGTCGTTTCGATGTGCTGAGCTATACGCCCGTCTCGCGGCTGGGCTATCAGGATTATTCGACGGTCACAGAGCTGTTTCAAATGAAGCGGCCGGGAGAGTAACCCCCGGCACGCGCGGGACGTTCAGATCTTATTCTTCAACGTCATCCGAGTCATCGGGGCCACCGGCTTTGCCGCCGCTGGCGTGGTCACCCATGCCGCCGTCCTTTGCCAGCCCGCTCACAGCAGCGCCCCAGTCGGCGCCGCTGGAATCGTGAGCCGCAGGCTGACCGCCCGCATTGCTGTTCCCGGTGGGCACCTCAACTCTGGGATCCTCGGCCAGAGCAGCGCCGGCGAACATCAGGCCGGCACAAAAGGTCGAAATCGCGATCTTCGTCATGTCCAAACTCCTTTTTTGAATGACGGAATGGTCACCCAAGGACGACATGGAGTCAATTAAAACAATTTTAGATTGAAAATGGGCGGAATTCCAATGGGATCCCGCCCTTCTCTTGAGGCGTCAGTGACCGCCCGCGAGAATCCCGGTGCGCACACCGTAATCCACGGCAAGACCGTATTCCGGATCGTCCTCGGCATCGGTGACCAACTGGCCCGCACGGCTCAGGAGGCGGTGGCAGTCGCGGCTCAGATGGCGCAGCTCCAGCACCTTGCCCGCTGCCTCGTACTTGGCGGCCACGCTCTCGATAGCGGTCAGGGCAGACTGGTCAGCGACGCGGCTGCCCGCGAAATCCACCACCACGCGCTCGGGATCGCTGGCAGGGTCAAAAAGCTCGACGAACCCGTCAGCGGAGCCGAAGAAGAGCGGCCCTTCGACAGCATAGACCTTGGTGCCATCCTCCTTGATCTCGGTGCGGGCGTGGATGCGCTTGGCGTTCTGCCAGGCATATTCCAGCGCCGAGACGATGACGCCGACGACAACGGCAGTCGCGAGGTCGTAGGCCACGGTCACGCCGGTCACGATGACGATTACAGCCGCATCCACGAGGGGCACGCGGAAGAGGATCTTCAGCGAGTTCCAGGCGAATGTGCCGATCACCACCATGAACATGACGCCGACCAGCGCAGCCAGCGGGACCAACTCGATGATCGGAGCTGCGACGACGATGAACAGGAGCAGGAACAGCGCCGCCGAGATCCCGGACAAGCGCGTGCGACCACCGGATTTCACGTTGATCATCGACTGGCCGATCATCGCACAGCCGCCCATGCCGCCGAAGAACCCGGTCACGGTGTTGGCCATGCCCTGCGCCACACATTCGCGGCTGGCCCCACCACTCTCGCCGGTGATTTCGCCGACGAGGTTCAGGGTCAGGAGGCTTTCGATCAGGCCGATGGCCGACAGGATGACCGCATAGGGCAGGATGATCTGAAAGGTCTCCCAGTTCAGCGGAACCATGGGAATGTGGAACTGCGGCAGGCCGCCTTCGATGGAGGCAAGATCGCCCACAACCGGTGTATTCAGGCCAAGTATCATCACCAGCGCGGCGGTCACCATGATGCCAGCCAGCGGTGCCGGAATGGCGCGGGTTAGCTTCGGCAGCCCCCAGATCACCGCCATTGTCAGCGCCACGAGGACCAGCATCAGCGTCAGCTCAGGCGCGGGCAGCCATTCGCCACCCCCTGCCCCGTGACCGGAGACCTCGACGGTGCCCGGCACCTTGAACTGGCCGAGCTGAGCGAGGAAAATCACGATCGCCAGACCGTTCACAAAGCCCAGCATAACAGGGTGCGGCACGAGGCGGATGAACTTGCCCCAGCGCAGGATCCCGACGGCGATCTGGATGATCCCCATCAGCACCACCGTGGCAAAGAGATACTCGACCCCATGCTCGGCCACGAGGCTGACCATGACCACGGCCAGCGCCCCGGTCGCGCCCGAGATCATCCCCGGACGACCGCCGAAGACGGCGGTGATCAGGCCGACAATGAAGGCCGCGTAAAGCCCAACGAGTGGCTCCACCCCGGCAACGAAGGCGAAGGCCACTGCTTCGGGCACCAGTGCCAGCGCCACGGTGAGGCCCGACAGGAGTTCGGTCTTCATTTGTTGGGGGGTGGTGGCGTTGGTCATCCCGCGCCCCCGGATGGTGTCGCCAAGCATGGCCATCAGAGCTTTTGCCATCGGTTTCCTCCTCGGTCGCAACGCCTGATCGGTCCTGCGTCCCGCGATGGGAGACGCATGTCGGGCGACGCGCGAATGTCTTGATTGCGCGCCCATGTGTCATGATAGCGCTCAAAGTGCCACCCGCCCCGGCGCATATCTGCCATGAGCGTTGCGCAAATGGCGCGTTTGCCCGCCCGCGAGCCTTTCCTTTGGCGCCAAGTTCTGGTCCTTTGGTGCGGATCATTACGGCAGGGCGGAGCGGCACATGCGACTGGGAATCATCGGCGGATCGGGCATCTACGAGATCGATGGGCTGGAGGACGCACGCTGGCAAAAAGTCGACAGCCCCTGGGGCAATCCTTCGGATGAGGTCCTCACCGGGCGGCTGGGCGATTGCGAAATGGCATTCCTGCCCCGCCACGGACGCGGCCATGTCCACAGCCCCACCACGGTCCCCTATCGCGCCAATATCGACGCGCTGAAGCGGCTGGGCGTCACCGACATCCTGTCGGTCTCCGCCTGCGGTTCCTTCCGCGAGGAGATGGCGCCGGGGGATTTCGTTCTGGTCGACCAGTTCATCGACCGCACCTTCGCCCGCGAAAAGTCGTTTTTTGGCACGGGCTGCGTCGCCCATGTCTCCGTCGCCCACCCGATCTGCGACCGGCTGCGGCAGGCGGTGGGTTCGGCCTCCGCAGGGCTCGGGATCACCGTGCATGATGGTGGCACCTATCTGGCCATGGAGGGCCCTCAATTCTCCAGCCTCGCCGAGTCGAAGATGTATCGCGAGGTCTGGGGGGCGGATGTGATCGGCATGACCAACATGCCCGAAGCCAAGCTCGCGCGCGAAGCCGAGATCTGCTACGCCTCGGTCGCGATGATCACCGATTACGACAGCTGGCACCCCGACCACGGCTCCGTCGATATCTCTGAAATCATCGCCACGCTGAAAGGCAACGCCGAAAAGGCCCGCCGCCTCGTCGCCGCTACGGCCCGCGCGCTGGCAGGTGCGCACCCGGATTGCCCCAATGGCTGCGACCGGGCGCTGGAATTCGCCATCATGACGGCCCCGGACAAACGCGACCAAGCGTTGGAGGCGAAACTCGACGCGGTGGCGGGACGGGTCCTCTGATCCCCTGTTCCCCCGCGAGATCCATGATAGGACAGCCCGCAAAGATGACACCGGAGATGACCGTGCCCAACGCCCAGAAAACCGTCCGCGACTGCATCCGCACCATCCCCGACTTTCCAAAGCCGGGGATCATGTTCCGAGATGTGACCACGCTATTTGCCGACCCGCGCGGCTTTCGCATGTGCATCGACCAGCTTCTGCATCCCTTCGCCGATCAGCGCTTTGACCATGTGGCGGCGCTGGAAAGCCGGGGATTCATCATGGGCGGGGCGATTGCGCACCAGCTGAACGTGGGCTTCATCCCGATCCGCAAGAAGGGCAAGCTGCCCGGCGAGACGCTCCACGAGGAATATCAGCTCGAATATGGCGAGGCGGTGATGGAGATTCATACCGACGCGCTGAAGCCGGGCGATCGGGTACTGATCGTCGATGACCTGCTGGCGACCGGCGGCACGGCAGAGGCCGGGGTCAAGCTCTGCCGCCGGCTCGGGGCCGAGATCGTTGGCTGCGCGTTCATCATCGATCTGCCCGATCTGGGCGGCCGAAAGCGGCTCGAAGATATGGGGCTGCGGGTCGAGGCGCTCTGCGCGTTCGAGGGCGACTGAGGAGGCGAGGGATGGCGACCTATGGGCATTGCCTCTGCGGCGCAACGCATTTCCATATCGATCTGGAGCGGGTTTTCGACTCGGATATCTGTCACTGTGAGAGCTGCCGCCGCGCCACCGGCGCACCTCTGGTCGCGAGCTTTGCTCTTCCCGATACGGCCTGGCGCTGGCGCGGACAGGTGCCGGGGCGTTATGCCTCCTCCACGGGGGTCACACGCTATTTCTGCACGACATGCGGCACGCCGCTGGCCTATCAGACCACCGATCTGCCCGGAGAGACACATTTCCATACGGCGACGCTGAACGAGCCAGAGCATATCCCTCCGACGCGCCAGTCCCACGCAGATGAGGCGCTGGATTGGGCGGCCGGGATGCTGTCTCTGCCCAAACGGAAACGCTAGCGCCTCAGCCGCCCATCTTGTTCAGTTTGGCCTGCATCTCGGCCAATTGCTTGCGGATGTCGTCGAGATCAGCGCCAGCCTCCTCCGGAGCGGCCGATTTGGCAGCAGGCGCGCCTGTCTTGCCTCCACCCCACATAGCCTTCAGGAACGCCTCTTGCTGCGCACGCAAAGCCTCGTAGCCGGGCATGGCCGTCATCGGGTTCAGCGGGTTCAGAGCCGCGCCCATCATCTTGCCCTGACTGTCACGCCACATGTCGAAACTCATTTGCAGGAATTGCGGCATGTAGGATTGGGCCTTCGTCGTGTAGGATCTGACGAGATCCGTCAGAACCCCCACCGGCAGGACGCTCTCGCCCTTAGATTCGTGTTCCGCGACAATCTGTAAGAGGTATTGCCGGGTCAGATCGTCGCCGGATTTCAGATCGACGATTTTCACCTCGCGACCCTCACGAATAAAGCCCGAGATATCTTCGAGCGTCACATAATCGCTCGTCTCCGTGTTGTAGAGACGTCGGCTCGCGTAGCGCTTGATCAGCAACGGTTTCTCTTCTTCAGCCATGCGACCCTCCACCAGATGACCAGCCTGAGGTCAGCCTATGCGCGCAGTGCAGAAAAAGAAAGGGTGGGCCAAGGCCCACCCAGTGTTTACGCCGCCAGGGAGGAGTGAGCGACGTAGGTATTCGACGAATTACTTCGCAGACGCAGCACGCTTGGTGGCGGCGGTCGCGTCGTTGGCGGCCTTCTTCGCAGCGGCGGTCAGGTCCTCGGACACGTCCTTGCCGGCGGCCAGCATCAGCTCGACGGTTTCCATCTGCACCTTCTTCGCCACTTCGGCGTAGGCGGCGAGGGTCTCGGCGGTGGCTTCGGACTGGGCGGTGGCGAAGTCGGAGATCACTTTGGAGTACTCGGACATGTCCTCACGCACGGCAGCCACATCGGACAGCTTGGCAAGGGTGTCTTTGGTGTACTTGGCGGATATGTCGGTGGACTTCTCGGCGGCTTCCAGCATCACCTTCGACATCTTCTCGCCGAAAGCAGCGTAGGATTTCAGGCTGTCCTGCATGCCGCCCATGTCCATGGGAAGGTTCGACAGCATGTCCTGGAACATCTGGGTGTAGTCGGTGGCGGTGTTGGTTTTCGTGGCCATGATGGCACTCCTTGAAATTCTGTGTTGACTGGGTCGCAGAGTGCTGCGTGCCCCTTCGACACCACCTATATGGCTGCTGCGTCGCAGCATTTCAACTTATTTCTGCTGCACTGCGGCATAATTTTCAGGGACGCTGGGTCGGAAAGAAATTGCCAGAAAACCGCACATGGCGTCATCCGAGCGAAAAATTCAACCTAAAGAAGACAATAGGGCGGCGCAACGCCGCCCTGATTGCACCTAAACAGCGGGCTTTTCGATCACATAAGCCCCGGGAGCATCGCCAAGGATTTCGCGATTCGCGCCGGGTTCACGCGCGGACACCTGTTTACCAGACCGCTTCGCCAGCCAGTCGCCCCAACGGCCCCACCAACTGCCTTCGTGGAAATCAGCCTCGGCCTGCCATTCCTCAGGCGAGCCTTTCCACGAGGTATTCGTGTAATGGCCGTATTTCTTTTTGCTCGGTGGATTGATGATCCCGGCGATATGCCCCGATTCGGAGAGGACGAAGGTCTTTGAGCGCGACCCCATCTGCTGCACACCCCGATAGGACGACTTCCACGCCGCGATATGGTCGGTCTCGCAGGCAATCGCCATCAGCGGCACCTTTACATCCTTCAGTGTCACCGTCTCACCGCAGATCGTGAAGCCCTCATTCGGCAGCTTGTCCTCCTGACACAGTCCCCGGAGATATTCGACGGCCATCTTTCCCGGCAGGTTCGTGCTGTCGCCGTTCCAGAACAGCAGATCGAAGGCCGGCGGCGTCTCGCCCATCATGTAGCTCCGCACGGCCGGCTTGTAGATCAGGTCATTGGCCCGCAGATAGGAGAAGGTACGGCTCATGTAGAAGCTCTCAAGCAGCCCCTTACGCTGAATTTCCGCCTCGATCCCGTCGACGAAATCATCTTCCAGGAAGACGCCAACCTCCCCGCGATCCGAAAAATCGGTCAAAGTCGTGAAAAATGTGGCGGATTTGATGGATTTATCGCCGCGCTTCTCCAGCAAACCCAGCGCCAGAGACAAGGTCGTCCCGGCGATACAATAGCCCACCGCGTTGACCTGCTTTTCGCCGGTGATCTCTTTGACCTGCGCGATCGCTTCCAGATAGCCGTCTTGCACATAGTCATCCATGCCGATCCCGGCATAGGACGCATCCGGGTTCTTCCAGCTGACGACAAACAACGTAAAGCCCTGCTCCACGATCCAGCGGATCAGGCTGTTCTTCTCCTTCAGGTCCATGATGTAGAACTTGTTGATCCAGGGCGGGAAGATCACCAGCGGCGTCGTGTGAACCGTCTCGGTCATCGGCGTGTACTGGATCAGCTCGAAGAGATGGTTGCGATACACCACCTTGCCGGGGGTGGTCGCGATGTTGCTGCCGACCTTGAACGCCTCGGGATCCGCAAGGGTCACCACCAGCTCGCCCTTGTTCCGCTCCAGATCGCGGACGAGATTTTCCAACCCGTCTACAAGGCTTTGCCCGTCCGTTTCCACCGCGCGGGCGAGCGCTTCCGGGTTCGTGCCAAGGAAATTGGTCGGGCTCATCATATCAACGATTTGCTGGCTGAAAAATTGCAGCCGCTTCTTGTCCTTCGGATCAAGCCCTTCGATGCCCTCGACCGCCTCGCGAACGAGTTCAGCATTAAGGACATATTGCTCCTTCAGAAACCCGAACAGCGGATGGTTCGCCCAATTCTCCACGCCAGCGCCCGCCGCAGCGCCGAGATCCCCCTGCAACAGCTTCTGCTGTGCCTCCACGTAATGGGTGAGCGTCTTGCTCCAGAAATCGATCTGCGACTGCAAAATCTTGCCGGGATTGGTCATCGCCTCGCTCAGATAGGCGGTCCCGGCCTTGACATAGAGATCGTGACTCGGACCTTGCAGCGCCTGCGGCACGGCGCGCTTGGCGGCGAATACTGCGGCGAGTCGGGCCGAAAGCGACTCAAGCTTTGAGAGATTCTGAACCATGGCCTCGGAACATCCTGCCACATCAGAGGCTTTTTTGTTTTCTTTTATTGCCATGGTTATCTCCAGAGTGTATTTTATGCTGCAAGGCAGCGTGATGCTGCAACTGCAAGAAGGCGAAACGACCTTCTTTCTTTGGGTTTAACGTAACGGAATGTCACCGGAAAAAAAACCGGGGCATGAGGAAAGGGCCCCCATGCACAATATGTTCGCCTATGATTTCATGGAAACGTTCCGTGTGACCAATCAATGGCTCGGCGCGTCGGCCAAGGCGTTTGGCGCCTATCCGGTTCACGGGCTGGTCGCAAATCCAGCATTTCAAATGATTTCTGCGTGGGGTGAGGTGGCAGAGCGCGCTTATGGTCGCATGGTCGCCAAGCCGGACTGGAACATTAACACGGTCGTCGCCGAGGATGGGCGTGACCACGTGGTCCAGATCGAAAAGGTGGTCGAACGCGACTTTGGCGACCTGATCCGTTTCAAGGTGCTGGGGCGTCCCGAGAAAGAACGCCGGGTTCTGATCGTTGCCCCCATGTCCGGCCATTATGCGACGCTGCTGCGGACCACCGTCGCGTCGCTTCTAACGGACTGCGAGGTCTGGATAACCGACTGGCATAACGCCCGAGACATTCCTGTCTCCGCCGGCAAATTCGATATCGAGGATTACGCGCGATACCTCATCGATTTCATGCGCGAACTTGGGCCTGAAACCAACGTGTTGGCGGTGTGTCAGCCGGTGCCTCTGACGCTGGCGGCTGTCTCCTGGCTCGCCCAGTATGAGCCCGAGTCGCAGCCGAAATCCATGACTCTCATCGGCGGCCCGGTGGACCCCGACGCCGAACCCACGGAGGTCACCGATTTCGGTCGCCGCGTGACCATGGGCCAGCTGGAGAAACTTGTGATCCAGCGGGTCGGCTTCAAATATGCGGGCGCAGGCCGGGTGGTTTATCCGGGGCTGCTGCAACTCTCGTCCTTCATCTCCATGAACGCCGAAATGCACGCCAAGGCGTTTGCCGATCAGATCCTGCGCGTGGCCAAGGGTGAAGGCGGCGATCACGATAAGCACAACCGCTTTTATGATGAATATCTGGCCGTAATGGACATGACGGCGGAATTCTACCTCTCGACGGTCGAGCGGATCTTCAAGAACCGTGAAATCGCCCGCAACGTCTTCAGCATCGACGGCAAGCCCGTAGACATGTCCAAGGTGACCAGCGTCGGCACGATGATTGTCGAAGGCGAAAAGGACGATATTTCCGCGCCTGGCCAATGTGTTGCCGCCATCGACTTGCTGTCAAATCTCCCGGAAAAGCACAAGCGCGTGCATCTGGAGCCAGGCGCCGGTCACTACGGTATCTTTGCTGGCAAAGCGTGGCGGAACAACATCCGGCCTCTGGTTCTCGACTTCATGGATGATGCGGCGGGTCGCGCCCACAAGGATCGCTCAAGCCACGTCCGTGAAGGTAAGCGCAACCACAACGAGACGCCGAGAAAACCGTCTGGCGGCATGATCACCATTCCAGTCTGATGGAGGCCGAACGAAGGGGCGTTACAGCCCCTTCAGCCAGTCGGAGATGCGCTCACCGACCCGATAGGATTCATCCGGGCTAAGAATATCCCCGGCCAGAACGTGGTTGTAAGGATCGATGTTCTTGCCCGGCGCGATCCGCATATAATCGATCTCTCCGCCCCAATCGGTCATCCGGTCGCGCATCACATCGGACCGCACGACTTCATCGGCCGAGGAGTAGATGACCAGTGCGGGAATGTTTGCCTTCGACAGATCAGCCCTAGCCAGACGATCGACGCTCGCCTGCATCGGGATCGCTGCCACGGTCGGGTAGCGCTCGGTCCAGTAACGGCCTTGGGCCGCGTTGACCGGCTCGAAAGAGCGCTCTTCCCCCGCAATGAGCGAGAGCCAAAGATGGGACAGTGGCCAGGTGAGGAGCGCAGCGACAGGATTCTGCGGTTTGAAATTGGGCGAGACCATAACCAGCGCGTCGAGAAACTCGGCGCTGGGGGCTTCGGTCGCCGCGATGGCCGCCAGCGTGCCGCCGGTCGAGGTGGAAATCACCGCCACCCTCTCGCCAATCCGCCGTCCGACAGCCAGAGCTTCAGCCACGTCGCGCCCCCAATCATCCGCCGTTGCCTCTGCCATGGCGTCGCCGTCGCGGCCATGCCCCCGCAGCCGCGCATAATAGAGGTTCGCTCTCAGATTTTGCGCGACACGGTCTGGCACCGGGCGGATCTCCTCAGACGTGGCCGAAAAGCCATGGAGATAGATGACCGCCCAGTCGGTCTTTTTCCCCGTCCCCTCGGCCCAGAGGATCCGTTTGGAGACGCCACCGATCATGTCATCATATCGCCGCTCTTCCTGCGCCAGGTAGCTGTCGAGATCCGAGGCCAGTTCGATCCCATTTGGATCCGGAATTGGTCCCATGGTTGGGCGCGGAAGTACGAACCACGCGACCGCACCAAGAACGATCAGAAGCAGCAAAACCCGGCGGATCAAGCGCATGACAGAACCTCTTCGATGGTGGTCTCGATAATCGAGAGGCACTCGGGCGAGGAGAAGCTGTGATCGGCATCTTTGACCAGCGTCAGGCGCACATCGCCGGTCAGATGGTCAAGGAGCTTCAGCGCCGTTTCACGCGATACGTCCGCATCCGCCGTGCCTTGCAGGAGCCGCACCGGCCCGACCTCGCGCACGGGGCTGCGCAGAACGAGGTTCTCGCGGCCATCTTCAATAAGGTGCCGGGTGATGATGATCGGTTCACCATAGTCGGACGGCACGGCAATCTGGCCTTCCTGCTCGACCGTCGCACGCTGGGCGTCCGATAATCGCGGCCAGATGCTGTCCTCGGTGAAATCCGGCGCCGCTGCGATGCCCACGAGCCCCACCACACGGTCAATCTGACGCAGCGCGAGAAGCGAAATCCAGCCGCCCATGGAGGACCCCACCAGCACCACTGGCCCTTCGGTCAGCGCCTTGATCGCCTCAACCGCGTCCTCGGCCCAATCGCCGATGCAGCCGTCCTCGAACCGCTCCGAGCTTTGTCCATGCCCCGAATAGTCGAAGCGCAGGAAAGCCTGTCCGCGCGATCTCGCCCAGCCCTCCAGATGGACGGCCTTGGTGCCTGTCATATCGGACTTGAAGCCGCCCAGAAACACAACCCACGGGCCTTGCCCTTCGCTGCGGTGATACGCGATGCGCCGTCCGGCGCTCGTCTCGATGAAATCTGCCATAAGGCGAGTTATTCGCGCCTACTCGACCTCGTCAAGCCGCGTGGCGACGAACGCCGCGGCACCTGACATGAGCGTGAACGCGGCGATGGTCACCGCCGGTCCGAACAACGCCGCCAAGGCACCGAACAGGCCTGAGGCCATAAGCACAACGCCGATCACCGTATTCGACACCGCCGTGTATGCTGCACGCTGATCCCCGGGAGCCATATCCACCAGATAGGTCGAGCGCCCTTGTCGCACCCCGTGATAGGCAATCATCAGCGCGAACAGCACAAACGGCAGCGCCCACCAGCTCTGCGTGAGACCAAGCGCGTGGAGGATCAGGGCGACCGCCAGAGCGAGCGCACCGGAAACCCCCGACAGAATGAGAACCCGACGCGACGAGCGGTCCGACATCCGCCCCCAGACGTATGAGCTGAGGAAGGAAGCGGCGGCCGATGCCAGCACCAGCGACCCGAGATGCGAAAACGCACCACCAGCGGGGGTGAGCACCAGCAGGTAGGGCGGCGCCAGCGCGGTCGCTGTCAGGAGGCCCCGCGTCCAGATAAAGAGCCGAAGCTGCCGGTCTTCGGTCAGGAGGCGCAATTGCTGCCACGGTGTTTTCGCGGCGGTGCCGGGTTCCGGGTCTTCGGCGATGGTGAGAAAGATCGCCCCCGCGCCGATCCACAGGACCCCGGCCAGCGCAATCGCGCCGATGACCAACGCCGCACGTCCCTCTCCTGCCACCGTCAGCATTAACGCAAAGACGATGACGCCCACAGAGGCGACCGAGGCGGCGCTGCCGGTCACGGCACCGCGCCGCGACTGGCCGACGGTCTTGCCCAGCACGTCCTTATAGCTGACCGAACAAACCGAGCGCGCGGTGGCCAGCACCGCCAGCGCCCCGCAGATCAGCACACCTGCCGTGGCTCCGGACGTGGTCAGCGCCGCCAGAACGATGACGAGGCAAGCCAGCCCCTGAACGATGGATCCCAGCGCCCAGGCCCATTTGCGCTCGGACATCCCGTGGATCAGAGGCGCGGTGAAGAGTTGCGGCAAGAGCGCGAGGCTCTCGCGAATCGGAACCAGCAACCCGACAAATCCTGCACCGGCCCCCAAATGAGTCAGCAGCCAGGACAGGACCAGCTTGGGGTCCAGCAACCCGTCTGCGACCTTTGTCATCGTCAGGGACGTCACGTGCCGTGTGAATGACGCAGGCTCGACCCTGGCGGCTGCCGGGCTCAGCCCGCCCGGCCCCGTGCTGCCCCGCGTCAGCCGCCCGAATATCGCTTTATCTGTTTGCGTTACCGCCATTTCGACGCCTCCCCCGCCCAGCAGATAGCACAGGCGGGCCGGACGCCAATGCGCGGTTGACACCTCCGCGCGCGCACGCCAATGCATCTCCATATCTTGCAACCGGGCGTTTCGTAGGCGCCAAACAGACGAGGAGATGGCCCATGGCCCAGATTTCCCTGACCCTTCCCGACGGCAATGCGCGCAGCTTTGATGCCGGCGTGACCCCTGCCGAGGTCGCAGAATCTATCTCCAAGTCCCTGTCTAAAAAGGCGATCTCGGCCACGGTCGATGGCGCCCACTGGGACTTGCAATGGCCGATAGAGCGCGATGCTCAGATTGCCATCCACACCATGGATGATGACGCGCAGGCCTATGAGCTTATCCGCCACGATCTCGCCCACATCATGGCCCGCGCCGTGCAGGAAATCTGGCCCGACGTGAAGGTCACCATCGGCCCGGTGATCAAGGATGGCTGGTACTATGATTTCGACCGGCAAGAGCCCTTCACCCCCGAGGATCTGGGACAGATCGAGGCGAAGATGAAAGAGATCATCGCCGCCCGCGACCCCGTCCGCACCGAGGTCTGGGAGCGCGACCGCGCCATCGCCCATTACGAGGCCAATGGGGAACCCTATAAGGTCGAACTTATCGACGCGATCCCCGGCGACGAGCCTCTGCGCATGTACTGGCACGGCGAATGGCAGGATCTCTGCCGCGGGCCGCATCTCCAGCACACGGGTCAGGTCCAGCCGGACGCGTTCAAGCTTATGTCCGTCGCGGGTGCCTACTGGCGCGGCGACAGCGACCGGGCCATGCTCCAGCGGATCTATGGCGTCGCGTTCAAGAACAAGAAGGAACTGAACGCCCATCTGACCATGCTGGAAGAGGCCGCCAAGCGCGACCACCGGCGTCTGGGCCGTGAGATGGACCTGTTCCACATGCAGGAAGAGGCACCCGGGCAGATCTTCTGGCACCCGAATGGCTGGACCATCTACACCGCGCTTCAGGATTATATGCGCCGCCAGCAGCGTGCCCATGGCTATGTGGAGGTGAACACCCCGCAGGTCGTGGACCGCAAGCTCTGGGAAGCCTCCGGCCACTGGGAAAAGTATCAGGAGCACATGTTCATCGTCGAAGTGGACGAAGACCATGCCCGCGAAAAGGCGGTAAATGCGCTCAAGCCCATGAACTGTCCTTGCCACGTGCAGGTCTATAATCAGGGCCTGAAATCCTATCGCGACCTGCCGATCAGGATGGCGGAATTTGGCGCGTGTAATCGGTACGAGCCCTCCGGCGCGCTGCACGGCATCATGCGGGTGCGCGGGTTCACCCAGGATGACGCGCATATCTTCTGCGAAGAGACCGAGATCGAGGCTGAGACGAAGAAATTCATCGAGATGCTCGCAGCGGTCTATCGCGATCTGGGATTCGAGAGCTTTCGGGTGAAATTTTCCGACCGCCCTGAGATGCGCGCGGGTACGGATGAGACCTGGGACAAGGCCGAATCGGCGCTGCGCCTCGCAACCGAGGCCGCGGGCTACGACTTTGAGCTGAACCCTGGCGAAGGCGCGTTTTACGGGCCGAAGCTGGAATTCGTGCTGACCGACGCCATCGGCCGTGACTGGCAATGCGGCACCCTTCAGGTCGATTTCGTCCTGCCCGAGCGCCTCGATGCCACCTATGTGGGCGCCGACAGCGCGAAGCACCGCCCGGTGATGCTGCACCGCGCGATCCTCGGGTCGTTCGAGCGGTTCCTCGGCATCCTGATCGAGGACAGCGCCGGACGCCTGCCCCTCTGGCTCGCCCCGCGTCAGGTTGTGGTGACCACGATCATCTCGGACGCTGACGATTACGCGCTGGAGGTCGCCGAGACACTGCGCAAGGCCGGGATCCGGGCCGAGACCGATCTGCGGAATGAGAAGATCAACTATAAAGTGCGCGAACACTCTCTGGCAAAAGTCCCCCTGATCCTCGCGGTCGGTGCCCGCGAAGTCGAGGAACGGACCGTGTCTGTGCGTCGTCTCGGCGACAAGCACCAGAAGGTGCAGAGCCTTGACGAGGTGGTCGCGATGCTCGTGACAGAAAGCACCCCGCCGGATCTGCGCTGAACTCAGGGCAGGAGCGCGGCCTTCGTGGCGGCGCTCCACCCCAGATGTAACGCACCGTCATCTGCCTCGATAACCGGCCGTTTCATCACGGTCGGGTGAGCGGAGATAAGCTCCCTGACCGGCATGAGCCGTTCATTTTCTGTAAGCTGACGCCATGTCGTCGACCGCCGATTCACCAGCGCGTCACCGAACTCCTGCGAAAAAAGGTCTATTTTCCCGGCGGGTAGCGGCTCTGCTCTCACGTCATGAAGGCTGATGTTGACACCAGCATTTTGCAAATCTTTCAGCGCCTTGCGGCAGGTATCACAGGTCTTGATTCCGTAGAGCCTCATGTGGCGCGGTCCTTGTGTCACAAAACGATCACTTGATTTTAACCCCGGCTTCACACAGTGTAAAAGTGTCAATCTTTCTATACACGGCGACCGCTCCTCGGAGCAGCCCCATCTAGAAGAACTTGGCTGCACCTACGCCGCATCGCGCGGCTTTCTATACGGAGACTACGGTAATGCCTACCGGAACTGTTAAGTGGTTCAACACGACCAAAGGTTATGGATTCATCGCCCCCGACACGGGCGGAAAAGATGTGTTCGTGCACATCTCTGCGGTTGAGCGTGCGGGCCTCACCGGCCTCGCAGACAATCAAAAGGTGAGCTACGAGCTGATTGCTGGCCGTGATGGTCGCGAATCGGCCGGGGACATCGAGACCCTCTGAGGCTCAGACGATCCAAACGAAAAGCCCGGCAGATCGCCGGGCTTTTTTATTTATGCATCGGGCGCTTAGCCCATCTGCTCAGCCGGCCATGTGCACCGAAAGGTCAGCCCATCCTCGCGCCATGAGAACTCTGGCTTCCCGCTAAACGTCGTCCGAGTCATGTTCTGCAGCACAACGAAACCAAAGCCGTTCGTCTTCTCAGGCTGAACGATCGCTTGGGGACAAACTTCATGCCATTCCAGCAACAGATCGTTCTCGTCGCGCTCGAGGTCCAACCCCAGATGAAGCCTCACCTCGCCACCATCCATCGACAGAGCGCCATATTTGATCGCGTTCGTCATCAACTCATTGAGACATAAGGACAGCGTTTGCGCAGCCCCGTCATTCAGCGCAAAGCCATCCAGTTCCAGATGCATCCGCTCATCATCCATCACCGGGGCCAGCACTTGCAGCGCGAGCTCGCCTGTCGAGGGCGGGTTTGAGGGGCGTTGAAGCAGATCATTCAGCGCCTTCAGGGCGTCGAGTCTCGCGAGAAAATTATCGCGGAGCGCATCTTTGTCGGCAGCACTTGCACAGGACATACGAAACAGGGACTGAACAACCGTAAGTAGATTTTTAACCCGGTGGGACATTTCCCCGGCGACCAGCTCGGAATTTTCCTCATTCGCCTTGCGGCGCGTCACATCATAGCTCGTGCCATAGGCAATTGGATGGCCATCCGCTCCTATTTCAACCGAGCCTCGGGAATTGAGCCAGACCACGCGTCCACTTCCGGGGCGGACAATGCGGTAATCGAAGTCAAAATCCCTGTGCGTCTCGATGGTCTCTTGCAAGATCAGTCGCAGGGCCGAGATATCATCAGGGTGAACCCGGTTCAGGTGATGCTCGAAATGCACCCGATGTTCATCGCTGGGCGCGCCAAACAGCCGAAGCGCGACACTGTCCAGATGCAGCATCAACGTGTTGAGGTTCATGCTCCACCGACCAACATGGTCCAGTTCGGCAATTCTCTCGACTGAAGGTATCTTTTCCGCCGCTTCACTCGACAGCATCACTGTTCCCCTTAACCGGGCCTCTCACTGCCCTCGCTAATTTTATTAGCGCGTGTTATCGCAAACACGAATAAGTTGCAAATCACAAAGCATGTCAGCGATTTTTTGCGTCGAGCACCTCCTGTAACTCCCGCCATTCCCGCGCACTGAGACCGCTGGTCTCCTGCGTCACCGCCTCACCCGCCAGCATACGGCGGACGACATCCATGCCAGTTCTGGAGAGCTGCACCCCGCCCAGGCGATACTCCTCAAAGGCTCCATATGCCAGCGGCACCCAGTCACGCACAATGTCACACATGGCTTCGGCATAGACGCGGATCTCGTACTGCGCGTGCGAATCTGCGCGCAGGCGCAGGAAGTGGAACAGATTGTGCAGGTCAGTCTTCCAGTACCACTGGGTATAGATATTGGCGGGCAAGTTCATCCGCGCGAGTTCCCGCGCCAGACCCTTTTGCCCGTCCTGACTCAGCATGTCCTCGTAATGGTCATAGGCAGTCGTGGCATCCTGTCGCAGCACGTCCAGCACGCGCTGCGCTTCTTCTCCCTCCAGGATCTCGCCCCGACCCTGATTGTTCTGAGTCGACTGCGCGGCGAGTTGCTCCGGCGCAGGAATATAGAACTCCCGGTCGAGCACAGAATACCGCGCCGAATACTCGTTCACATTGGCCGTGCGATGCCGGATCCACTGACGCGCCACAAAGACCGGCAGCTTCACATGCAGCTTGATCTCGCACATCTCGAACGGGGTCGAATGCCAGTGGCGCATCAAATAGCGGATGAGCCCCTCATCATTGGACACGGCCTTCGTTCCGCGCCCGTAGGAGACCCGCGCGGCCTGAGTGATCGCCGCGTCGTCGCCCATGTAATCCACCACGCGAACGAAGCCGTGATCTAGACAGGGCACCGCCTCATAGAGCCGGGCCTCAAGGCCTGCCACCGTCGCGCGACGGGTGGTGTTGGAGTGCGCGCGGGCGGCGTCGATCTCGGCCTGCTGGTCGGGGGTCAATGACATGTCTCGGCTCCGTCAGTCTTGAGTCGGCGCGACTGTAAGCGGCAATCGCCCGAGACTCCATCATTGACGCGCCTCTCCCGGCGCGCGATCTCTACTGAACACCACTGGGAGATTTTTATGTCCATCGAATACCTGCACACTATGGTCCGCGTGAAAGATCTGGAGAAATCCATCGCGTTCTACGAGCTCTTGGGGCTCAAGGAACGGCGCCGGACAGAAAACGAGCAGGGCCGCTTCACCCTCGTCTTTCTGTGCCCCCCGGATCAGGATGACGGGCACGCCGATGTGGAACTGACCTATAATTGGGACGGTGACGACGGCCTGCCCTCGGACAGTCGCCATTTCGGTCACCTGGCCTACCGGGTCGATGATATTTACGTTCTGTGTCAAAAGCTTATGGACGCGGGCATCACGATCAACCGACCACCCCGCGACGGGCACATGGCCTTTGTCCGTTCACCCGATAATATCTCAGTAGAACTGTTGCAAAAGGGCGACGCAAAGGAGCCTCAGGAGCCGTGGGCCTCCATGGAAAATACCGGGCACTGGTAAGCCTCGCTCTCGGCCTTTGGGCCACGGGCGGCGCGGCAGAGACGTGCCGGTTGGCGCTGCTGATCGGCATGGATATTTCGTCTTCGGTTGATGCACACGAAGACAGATTGCAGCGGCAGGGCCTGGCGGCCGCCCTGAGGCATCCTGACGTGCAGGAGGCCGCGCTGGCTCTGCCCAACCAGCCGGTTGCGATATCGGTTTTTGAGTGGTCGGGGCGCTGGCAGCAGGACCTGGTTGCCGACTGGCGCCTGATCCGCACTCCGGCCGACCTTGGCCTGTTGGGCGACGATGTCTCAGCGTCCCGTCGCAGTTACGCCGACTTTCCAACAGCGGTCGGATATGCGCTGGGTTACGCGCGCACGAGATTTGATGCGGCGCCAGACTGCCTTTTTCAAACCCTCGATTTGTCTGGGGACGGAAGGAACAACGAAGGCTTCGAACCCGATCTCGCCTATCGCCACTTCGACTTTTCCAACATAACCGTCAATGGATTACCCATTCTCGAAGAGAACAAGGACGTTGAGGTGTATTACACTCAGAAGATCCTCCACGGCCCCGGCGCGTTTGCCGAAGTAGCAGAACGTTTTGAAGATATTGAGCACGCCATGACCCGCAAATTGGTCCGCGAGCTTGGCGTCAGCATCCTCGGGACCCTACGATGAAGTGGATTTGCCTCGCAATATTGGCCCTGGGTACGGCTGCAGATGCTGAGTGTCGGCAAGCACTGGCGCTGGGGCTCGACATCTCCGGTTCGGTGGATGCGCGGGAGTATCGGCTTCAGCTCGACGGGCTGGCGGCAGCACTGATGTCGGATGAGGTTCAATCGGCATTCTTCGCCATCAGGAGCAGCCATGTCGATGTGGCGGTTTATGAATGGTCGGGGCAGCAATCGACGCGGATCACCGTCCCATGGACCGAAGTCACGGCGCCAGATGCGCTGGCAGGGATCGCCACGCGCCTGTCGCAGGCCCGGCGCCCTGCCGCTGACACGACAACCGCACTCGGAGCAGCGATGACCACAGGCGCGACTCTGTTGGCGGAACGCGACTGCTGGCGGCGCGTTCTCGATCTCTCCGGCGACGGGATATCGAATACCGGACCACGGCCCCGCGACATACGCTTGTCAGATTCCGAGCTAACCATAAACGGACTGGTGGTTGCTGCCGAAGGCGCGTCCCAAGCTGACCGGTCGCCTGTCGCAGCTCATGAACTCAGAAGATACTTCGAGGCCGAGGTCATTCGCGGCCCACATTCGTTCGTCGAGACCGCCATCGGCTTTGAAAACTACAGCAACGCGATCAAACGCAAACTTCTCCGCGAATTGCAGGTTCTGGTGATTGGCGACGCCGGCAGAACGGATCAGTAGATGTAGCGGATCTGGTCCGCCCAATATTTTTCGACCCGGCGGAGCCCGAGGTTGACCATCGAAATCGTGTCAAAATCAAGATAGCTGCCATCCTGCAAACCCCTGCCATGGCGCTCGAACAGGTTCCCGACCCGGCGGGCAATATCCCGTCCCTTGTCGGTGACGCTCACGCGGACCGCCCGGCCGTCCATGTCACATCGCTTGTGGTGCATGTAGCCCTGTTCGACCAGCTTCTTCAGGTTGTAGGAGACGTTAGAGCCCTGATAGAAACCACGGCTGCGCAGTTCGCCAGCGGTCACCTCCTGATTGCCAACGTTGAACAGCAACAGGGCTTGAACGGCGTTGATATCATCGATCCCTGAGCGCTCAAATTCATCCTTGAGCAGATCGAGCAACAGACGGTGCAAATGCTCGATCAAGGACAGGGCTGACAGGTATTCCTGCGCAAAGGCCGTCACTTCGGCCGTGGCGATGTGCTTCTGAAAGGTCATGTCAAGTCCACCCGATATTCGAATGACCTGACGGTGCCACTAAAAGCTTAAGGAAACGCTACTCGGACCGCTACCCGCGCGCCTCACGCGCCTGGGCGGCATGAGCGACAGCAAACGCACTGATATCTGCGACCAGCGCGCTGTACTCTGTGGGGGCGGCGTCTTGACCGCTGACCCAGCGGTACAGATCCTGATCGTTCTCAAACATGAACCGCTCGTAGAGAGCCAGCCCCTCATCATCCATTTCGGCCAGCCGGGCTTCGGCATAGCCGCCAAGGATGATGTCCATCTCTTTGATTCCTCTACGAATGGAGCGCAGCCCCAGCTTGCGGAGCATCTGCTCCCGGTCTTCGGTCGTCACTGGCGTTCCATCTCCCGCAGCCGCTTTTCGAGACGGCCCATCCGGTCGGCGGCACGGATCAGCTGGGCCCGCATTTGGCGCAGATCGGCGAGGACGGCGGCGCGATCCATATCGGCCGTGTCCACGGGCGGGGAAATCCCCTCTCCGTCGCCGGTGATCAGCCAAGGCAGAGAGACATTAAGCACACCAGAGAGCATCGACAAGCGGTTGGCGCGCGGTTCTGAGATATCGTTTTCCCACTTCTCCAGCGTGGTCAGCTTGATCCCGAGGCGGCGGCACAGCTCTTCCTGACTCATCCCGACCGCGCGGCGCGCATCCGTCAACCTGTCCCCGAAGGTCGCAGACTCGTCGGAATACCAGTTCTGGGTCTCATCGGCGGGCGCGTCAGTCATCAGTCTCTCCACGGTCAGATCAGGTGTCGGGCATAGGGTAGCGGGTGCCACCCACGCAAACCCCCGGAGCGCGGCGTATCACCGGACAGATGCGACATTGACCGAAGGTTGCGCGACCGCCGGCAGGTCACTCGGGAATCGCAAAGGTCAGGCTCGCCCAAAGACTCTCCCACTGGACATCCATCGCGGCTCGCATCTCCGCGTCGGGTTCGCGCAGGACCACCGAGTCGAGCAGATAGGCGTGGCCCGGCGTCACCGGAACGGTCGCCCTCCCCTCCTGATCAGTCGTCACCGTCTGAATGCTGACGTCACCCAGTTGATCACGCTCGAAAATCTCGACCTGCTCCCCGTCGCGCGGCTCCCCGTCGTAGAACACCTGAACATCGAGCCCGTCCGACATGTCGCCAGTATAGGGGTTTTCCAGCGCCACGATCTCGACCTCCAGCCCCCACACCCGGTCCTCGCCCGCACCGTCGCCAACAGAGACAAGCGATTTACCATAGCGCGTATACCCCTCGGTCACGCCCTCCACCTGTGCGAACCCCCGCTCTGCATGAGCCTCGATCACCCAGTCAGCGGCTTTATGGCGCAGAAAGCTGTCGAACTTGTCCCAACTGTCCCAGGTGAGCTTGTAGTCCTTAGTCACGTGCAGAATAGTGGCAAGGCCGGGCTTGGCTATGGGGACCTCGAGGGCCGGACGATCGCCAAGCTGCATCTCAACGGGGTTTGGGGTATCGCCACCGTTCGTCACGAGGTCGAACCGGCGGAAATTGGCAGGAATGTAGGCGTAGGACGTACCCCGAAATTCTTGGCCTACCTTGATGGCGGCGACGAGGTCTTCGCCGGGAGCGAGGGTGAAATCCTGAGGTTCAATCCAGAACTCATGGGCTGTGGCAGCGCCGGCAAATGCGCTACATGAGACGAGAAATGCGGAGAAAAGGAGCTTCATGGATGGGAGACCGGTGGGCTGAGGGCAGGAAAGTCGTGTCTCAGAGAGTGGGGCTATGGACCCATCTGTCAAGCGTGCTGACATGTGCCCTGGTCTGGCTGGCGCTGCTCGCTGCACCAGTCGCTGCCCATGAGGTGCAGCCTTCGGTGCTGACGCTTGAGCTGACGGGCGACACTGCGCTGATCGACGTCGAGGCGACCCTTGAGCCGTTCATTGCTGGGATCGACCTCGAAGGGCTGTTTGACACCAACGAAGCCGACCGCTCCGAAGCCAATGATGCGCTGCGGCGTGAAGACCCTGAGGCACTCGCGCAGTCGTTCCGGGATCACTGGCCTCAGATGGGCGAGAGCCTGAAGGTCATGGTCGCCGGGGCCGCCCTGCCTCTGGCTCTGGAGACCGTGGAGGTGCCAGAGGTGGGCGACCCGGAGTTGCCGCGCGTCTCGACGTTCCGTGCCAGCGTTGCTTTGCCCGAGGGAGATGCGCCCGTCACAGTGGTCTGGGCACCGCGTCTCGGGGCCGCCGCCATCCGGCAGGCGGGTGTGGGCGATGAAGGCTACTCGGTCTACTTGCCGTCCGGTGGCGAGACCGATCCGATCCCGCGCGCTGGCGTCGTTGCGCAAAGCCCGTGGGCTGCGTTTTTTGACTATATCCCGGTAGGCTATGAGCACATCGTCCCGCTCGGCCTCGATCATATCCTGTTCGTGCTGGGCCTGTTCTTCCTCTCCACGCAGATGCGCCCGCTTCTGTGGCAAGTAACGGCGTTCACGCTTGCCCACACGCTGACGCTCGCACTGGCCGCGCTCGGCGTGGTCAGCATTCCGGCCAGTATCGTCGAGCCTCTTATTGCCGCATCCATCGTCTATGTGGGCGTCGAGAATGTGCTCAGCTCTCAGATGTCCCGCTGGCGCCCTATGGTGGTGCTGGCCTTTGGCCTGCTGCACGGTCTGGGCTTTGCGGGGGTGCTGGCGGAATATGGCCTCGGGACGGCGAATTTCGTACCGAAACTCATCGGCTTCAATGTGGGCGTCGAGCTGGGACAGCTCAGCGTGATTGCCGCTGCCTTCCTTTTGGTGGGGGTCTGGTTCCGCAACAAGCCGTGGTACAAGTCCCGCATCGCCAATCCCGCCTCGATCCTGATCGCGCTGGTGGGCGCGTATTGGTTCCTTGAGCGGACGATTCTCTGACCTCCCAAAGCGGAAAACCCGAATGACACAGACCACACTGGACGACAGCGCCCTGCCCTACGGGCATATCACAGTGATAGGAGCAGGCGCCTGGGGAACGGCGCTTGCTGCGGTGGCCCGCCGCGCAGGCCGGGAGGTGACGATCTGGGGCCGCGATGCGGAGGTGGTGGACGAGATCAACGGCTCGTCCCGCAACGAGCGATACTTGCCCGACACCCCTCTGCCCGAGGGGATGAAGGCCACCACCGACATGGCAGAAGCGTTGAGCGGCGCCGAAGCGGTGTTGATCGTCACCCCCTCTGTAACCCTGCGCGACATCGCGGCGGATATGCGTCCACATCTCCCCCAAGGCATTCCCGTTGCGCTCTGCGCCAAAGGGATCGAGACCGGAACCGGGCTCCTGCTGGCCGAGGTCGCGGGCGAAGAGCTGCCGGGGCACCCGATCGGAGCTTTGTCGGGGCCGACCTTCGCACGGGAAACAGTGCTGGGCCATCCAACCGCGGCCACGATCGCCTTTGACTTCAGCTATCGCGACCGGCTGGAGCCGGAGAAAAGCCCCGCCGCCCGGCTGTCCGTCTCCATGGGATCGGCCAGTTTCCGGCCGTATATTTCCGACGATCTCGTGGGTGTGGAAATCGGTGGCGCCGTGAAAAACGTCATCGCCATCGCCTGCGGCATCATGACCGGGGCGGGCTTCGCAGAAAACACCCGCGCCGCCCTCATCACCCGGGGCATGGATGAGATGAAGACGCTGGCCGAGACGCTTGGAGGGCGGCGCGAGACCGTGACAGGCCTCTCGGGCGCGGGGGATCTGACGCTGACCTGCTCTTCTACCACGTCGCGCAATATGAGCCTCGGCACCCAGCTTGGACAGGGCATCCCCCGTCCGGAGTGTTTCGGTGGCGAGGATGTCGTGGTAGAAGGCGAGGTGAACGCGATTTCGGTCCATGATCTGGCCCGCAAATTGCGCGTCCGGCTCCCGATCTGCGAAGCGGTTCATGATGTGCTGCACAAGGGCGCGGACATCACGCAGACCTTCCAGGACCTCTGGTCACAACCGCTCGAAGCCGAGCCCAAAGCCATGTCCCTGAAATTCAACCACCCCACCGGAGGCAAGACATGAGCGAACGCTTCACACCCGGTCCGATGACGCGGGGGATCACCGGCACTCGACTGGTACTAGCCACGGATCTCGACGGAACTTTTCTGGGGGGCACCGAGGACGACCGCCAGCGGCTCTATGACTGGGTGGAGGAAAACCGGGACAGCGTGGGGCTGATCTTTGCAACCGGACGCGACCCCGAGTTCATTGCCGAGCTGTGCGAGGGAGGCATCCCGTGGCCTGAATATGTAGTCGGCGATGTCGGCACCACCATTGCACAGATCACCGGCCAGACCCAGAACCCGATTGAAGCCCTCGAAGCTGAAATCGCTGAAGCCTGGAACACTGCGGGCGACAGGGTCCGCGCCGCGCTGGCCGAACTGCCTGGCCTGAAGGAGCAGGAGACTGCGTTTCGTTACCGGGTCAGCTATGATATGGATGTCACGTCTTTCGACCGGATCGCCATTGAGCGGGTCGAAGAGATGGGCCTCGACTGGATCGCTTCGGACGGCAAGTACTTCGATGTTTTGCCAAAAGGAGTGTCCAAGGGGCCGTCGGTAAAGCGGCTGGTCAACCATCTGGGCATACCGCCGGCGCATGTGCTCTGCGCCGGGGATACGATGAACGACCTGAGCCTGCTGAGCTGCGGTCTGCCCGCGGTAGCGGTGGGTGGCTCCGAGCAACGGCTGGTGGATCACGTCGCCGATCTGCCCCATGTGCACGTAGCGGAGGCGAGAGGCGCGGGCGGTATCTTTGAGGCGATTGCCCGGCTTGGGCTGCACCCGTTGCCCGACGATCTGGCGGAGCGCTTTGCGGCAGAGACCGACACGGGCTGAACACAGCATTTAACCAGTAAGGAGACCAGCATGAATTCCGATCTCGTGATCGTTTACCATCGGCAACCCTATGAGGAAGTCGAGGAGGACGGCCGGATCGTCTTTCGGGAAAACAAAAGCCCCAACGGCATCGTCCCGACCCTGAAGAGCTTTTTTGGACGCGTCGACAAAGGCGCTTGGGTCGCATGGAAACTCGCCAAGGATCCCTCCAATCCCGGCTTTGAATCCGTGGTCGAGATCGAAGACGCCTACGGCCAATATTCCGTTTCGCGCCTGCCGCTGACCGAGCATCAGGTGAAGTCATTTTACCACGTGACCTCTAAGGAGGCATTCTGGCCAATCCTTCACTCCTTCAAGGAGAAATACGACTACGATCCGGTGGACTGGCCGACCTTCCGTGAGGTGAACTGGGCCTTTGCAGAAGCCGCCGCCGCCGAGGCGGCGGAGGGCGCAGTGGTTTGGGTCCACGACTACAACCTGTGGCTTGTGCCCGGCTATCTGCTCAAACTGCGCCCCGACCTGCGGATCAGCTTCTTCCACCACACGCCTTTTCCGTCGGCGGATATGTTCAACGTCCTTCCGTGGCGCAAGGAAATCATCGAGAGCCTCCTGTCCTGCGACGTGGTGGGCTTTCACATTCCGCGCTACGCAGCTAATTTCGTCGCCACCGCCGAGAGCTTGTTCGATGTGGAGACCGGTCCTCGCGTGCCGGTGAACCCCGACTTCATCCGTGACAATGTGGGGCTGACAGAGCGCAAGGTCGCACAACACCTCAGACACGGCGATCAGCTGGTGCGCGTGCAATCCTCCCCCGTCGGCGTGGATGTGGATTATATCGAAAGCCGGGCTACGACCGAAGAAACGCTGACGCAGGCCGCAGCCATCCGTGCGGAACTGGGCGAAGGCTCGATGATTCTGTCAGTGGGACGCACGGATTACACCAAGGGAGGCACCGACCAGCTCCTGTCGTTTGAACGGGTGCTGGAGGAGCGCCCTGATCTGCATAGCAAAGTGCGGCTCCTTCACGTCTCGGTCAGCGCAAATCGCAACATGACCGTCTATGAGGGCATTCAAAACGAGATCGAAGCAACGACCGGACGGATCAACGGACGGTTCGGCAGCTTTGACTGGACGCCGGTCACGTTGATGAGCAGAGCGATCCCATTTGATGAACTGGTGGCCTATTACCGCGCCGCAGATGTCGCCTGGATCACACCTCTGGCCGACGGGATGAATCTGGTAGCCAAGGAGTTCGTGGCCTGTCGCGCAGACAATCGTGGCGCCCTGGTCTTATCGGAATTCGCCGGGGCGGCGGTTGAGATGGGTTCCGCGGTGCTCGCCAATCCGTTCAGCCACAAGAGCATGGATCGCGCTATCCTTCAGGCACTGGAAATGCCGAAAGCTGAACAGGAAGCGCGGATGCAGTCCATGCGCGCGACGATCCGCAAGTATGACATTGCCCATTGGGCCGAGGATCAGATGGCTGGATTTGCCGGAGGGACAGACGCGCTCTGACCCTCCGCATGGTGAACAGACTTCTCAGCGCAGGCCCGAATGCACATCCTTTATCAGCAGCGATCCGAGGACCGGGCCTGCCCATTGCCGGGACTGACGGATGATCCCTTGCCGGTCGATCCAGTAGATATTCTCGATATCTGTACGCTCGGGAGACCTGCAGATCTCCCTCACCCGGCGCGTGTCGAACTGGCGCCCTGCGATAGTGATGACTTCGGAGCCGACACTGCGCTGCAGGCACTCGAACCGCTCTGGCTCGACCTGTGCATTACCGCGCAACCGATAGTGGGTCCGCACGACCTTACCGCCCACATCGAGTGAACTGATGGTGGATCCGTCCAGATCGAACCCATAGCCCGCCGTGCCGATGAGATATCCGCGCCGCGTCACAACCTGTACGCCGTCATCTGACTGCCACGTGATTGTGTCCCTGTTGACCGCCGCGATGGTAAAGCCCGCCTCGTTCCCAGTCTCAAGGTTTTCAACGATCAGGATGTTCACCGGCGCGTTGCGGATCGCAGCGGGCGATGCCGTCACTCGGGACTTCTCAGGCTCCGACAGCGCACTGGCCGCGAGTTGGACAGCATCCTTCGCGTAGTAATAAATACCTGTCTGCTGGTCTGGGTTGTTGCCGCAGGCGGTGACCGCAAGAAGCGCGAGCGCTGCGAAAGACTGTTTTAGCGCCATACCGACCCCCACTGCTCGACGATTTCCGTTTCCTGACGCCCGCGGACGCGGTTGTAGAGGCGGCCGCTCACACGAAGTATCGCGCCCCCGTCACGCTCCAGCGACCGCAGGTCCCCATTAAAGCTCGACCGGCTCGGCTTACCCGAGAACCAGGTCACCGGGATTTTCACCGAAATGCCTTTATCAAAGGAGCCTTCGCCGAAATCCTCGTCGCTCACATCCGTTTTGGTCGCGTAGGCACCGATTTCCCAGCCATTGGCAAAGGTCCGTTGCAAGGCCACCGTAGCCCCCCAGTCCTCTGCCAGATAGCGCCCGGCCAGAACCTGAAGGTCAAAGCCCATGGGCAACTCGTAGTAGGCCGCCAGATGACCGGTCACGACATCATAGTCCCGGAAGCCAAACCCACGGTCGTAATCCCGCTTTTTGGCGTAGCTCAGCTCGACGCCGAGACCGAGCTTGCTGCCGACGGGCTTCCACAGGGCTTCGGCGGACACACCACCGAACATCCGTTCGAGGTAGCCGGCAGTCACCCGACCGTACACATTTTCGGTGATGTTGAAGTAGTATGCACCCTGAAGGTTCTCGATGCCAAAGTTCGACTCGTCTGCATAGCGACTGGCGTCAGTCCGTACCGCCGGCAGGTTTGAGCGATAGTCTACGTTGGTCGAGGTGTCTCCAAGGAGCCGCTGGGCAACCGTTCCGCTAAAGACCAGGCCATCAACAGGTTCATATTCCGCCCCCAGCTCGACCCCGAATTCGAGGCGCACGGGTTCGGTCGGGTCAAAGAACACACGCCGCAAGTAAGGGCTCAGAGACCAGCTGAATTTCGGGAAACTGAACGCGTTTACCACAGTTCCGACAGGGGCCGGTCCGGCCTCGGTGATCTGTGTCCGGGCCAGCAGTTGCTCTGCCGCATCGGGTGAATTGACCAGCCGCTCCAGATCGCTGCGACGCAGGATTGTCTGGGAGGAGCGCAGACCTTCGCGCTCCATCACGACGCGGAAGGTCTCGATGGAGCTCGGCAACACCCGCGTCATGGCCCGCGAAACGCGTCCGATCGCCTGAGCAGGAGCAGGATAACGTGAGTTGCGCACAGTGACTTCGATGTCGGATCCCGACACCACCCGCATTGCGACGACTTCGACCCCGTCATCTTCCAGCTGTCTGTTCAGCTGGTTCATCAGGCCCTGTTCCACTTCGGGAATGGCCCGCCAGCCGGTTGACCACTGTTGCGGCGCCGACGCGCGCGAAGGGCGCTGCGCCACAACACCGGGGCCGGGGCCGGTCTGCCCAACGACGGGCGGCCGCGACGGATTACCGTTAAAGCTCAGCCGCACGCCAACTTCGGAACCAAAGAGAGAGTAAGCTCCCAGCTCAACAGCATTGTTGAAGCGGTACGAAATCCCGTAATTCATCGGGGTGTCGCGATCGAACATGCGGTTTCTGCTGTCGCTCTCGAAACCGGTCTCCAGCCCGTAAGTATCGGACGAGTATTCGGCGAAAACACTCAGCTTGTCATTGGGGCGCCAGATGATCGAGCCAAACGGAGCCACCGGCCCCCGGAACAATCCATCCAGCTCCAGCTTGCCGCCCAGCCCGTAATCCCGGTCCGGACGATCACCGAAAGGCGTGCCGATATCGTCATAGCGCCCCAGCCGACCCCAGCCGAGACCCGCAGACACCGTGACCGTATCACCCCAGAACCGCTTGGTTGCGACCACGTATTCAGAGCTCTGGATACCGGTCCCGATGAAGTCCTGCACGCCGATCTTGACCGCCGGGAGGTATTTCTGCTCATCAAGCAGCTGCACGGTGATATCGAAGCTGCGATCCCAGAAATCGAACTCGTTATTTCCGCCTTCGGGGTCCATGGGCAGGAAGCCACTGTAGCGAAACGCCGCTTGCACGCGGGGCAGAACCTGAAAACTCAGAGTGGTCCGAGCAAGATCCGCAAAGCGCGAAAATGTGACGCCGACCTCGGCATCTGGCTGCGAGAGCGCGGTCGGGGTATCGATTGCGCCCGTCATCCCGTAGAAGTTCAGGTTCGGAAAGCGCAACGTCTCCGCACTCGCCGGCACTGCCACGAGGGCGGTCAATCCCATCAAGGCGGTAAAGACTGGTCTGGCCGATCTGCGCATGGTCGGGGATCCTGACGATTGTTCTCTCCCTTCTCGACTATCCGGGTCTAGGCGTCTGGTAAACCGTCCCGCACCTGAAATCGCCGGACGCGCGGCCCGAATGCCACGCGGCGGAGCAGACCGACCACATTCAGCCGTGTTGCGGTGTTCTGCCGCGCAGCAGTCTCTTGCATAGGGTCGCAAAGAACATATGATGAACTCCATGGCCCGACTCACCCTCACAGACAAGCTTGCGATCCTCTCCGACGCTGCGAAATACGATACCTCCTGCGCATCGTCCGGCACCTCTCGGCGCCACTCGCGAAAAGGCGACGGGCTGGGCTCGACCGAAGGCTCGGGGATCTGCCACGCCTACACGCCGGACGGGCGTTGCATCAGCTTGCTGAAGATCCTGCTGACCAATTTCTGTATCTATGACTGTGCCTATTGCGTGAATCGCGTGTCGTCAAACGTCAAGCGCGCCCGATTTTCCATAGACGAAGTCGTGACTCTTACGCTGGAATTCTACCGGCGCAACTATATAGAGGGGTTGTTTTTGTCCTCCGGCATCATCCGCTCGCCCGACGACACCATGAGCGAGATGGTCGAGATCGCGCGGCGGCTGCGGCAGGACCATCGGTTTCGCGGCTACATCCATCTGAAGACGATCCCCGATGCCGATCCCTTGCTGATCGAACAGGCCGGGCTCTACGCCGACCGCCTGTCGATCAATGTGGAACTGCCCACCGATGCCAGCGTGAAATCCTACGCGCCGGAGAAAAATCCGGGCACGATCCGCAAGGCGATGGCTGATGTGCGCCTCCGCAAGGAGGCGGGGAAGGATCGAAGCCACACCGGCAAGCGCCCGCCGAAATTCGCGCCTGCCGGGCAATCCACCCAGATGATCGTTGGTGCAGACGGGGCCAATGATGCAACAATCCTGGGCCAGTCCACACGGCTCTATTCGTCCTATAAGTTAAAGCGCGTCTATTATTCCGCCTTTTCACCGATCCCCGACGCGACGGCCAAACTGCCCCTGATCCGCCCACCGCTGGAACGCGAGCACAGGCTTTATCAGGCCGATTGGCTCTTGCGGTTCTACGGATTTGGCCTCGACGAGATTACCTCCGCCGCACCCGGAGGCAATCTGGACCTGCAGATCGACCCCAAGCTCGCATGGGCCCTGCAAAACCGCCATCATTTCCCCCTCGACGTGAATGTGGCAGAGCGGGAAATGCTCCTCCGCGTGCCGGGATTTGGCACCAAGACCGTGCAGCGGATCCTGACCACGCGGCGGCACCGTACCCTGCGCTATGACGATCTCACGCGGATGGGCGCGTCGCTGAAGAAGGCCCGCGCCTTCATCACCTGCGGCGGCTGGACCCCCGGCGCGCTCACCGACAGCGCGGATCTGCGCGCGCGGTTCGCGCCACCGCCCGAGCAGCTCAGCCTGTTCTGATGCACCGCGTCGAGATCCCGGAGATCGGTACCAGACAGGCGTGGCGCGATGCGGCGCGCGGGTTGCTCGTCGCGGGCATCCCCCCGGCGGAGGTCTTCTGGGATTATGCCGGGACCGGCACCGACCTTTTCGCGCACACCCCTCCCCCTGCTGCACGCGGCGAGATCGCCGTGCCGCAAAGCTTCGTCGCACTGGCGGATTCTGTGTGCTGGCACCGAGACCCGGAGCGTTTCGCGCGGCTTTATGCCCTGCTGTGGCGGCTGCGCACCGAGCGGGGTCTGATGGCCGACCGCGCTGATCAGGATCTGGCCCGGCTGCGCAATATGGAAAAGGCCGTCAGACGCGACAGTCACAAGATGAAGGCTTTCGTCCGATTCCGCGAGATCGACCCGATTGGCACCCGCCGCCGCTTTGCCGCATGGTTCGAGCCCGACCACCACATTGTCGAGCCGCTCTCAGGGTTCTTCATGCGTCGGTTCGGGGACATGGACTGGGTCATCATGACGCCCGACCGAACAGCGATTTTCTGCGATGGCGCGGTCCGGTTCGACGCCGGCCAGTCAAAGCCGCCCCTGCCCGAGGACGCGACTGAAGCCCTCTGGTCCACCTATTTCCGCAACATCTTTAATCCCGCCCGTCTCAAGACCAAGGCGATGCAATCGGAGATGCCAAAAAAATACTGGAAGAACCTGCCCGAGGCCGCCGCCATCCCCGAACTGATCGCCACCGCCGAGGCCCGCGCCCGCGAGATGCAGGCCGCCGCGCCGAGCCTCGCACCCGCACGCGCCGCGCGGATCGCTGAGCGCCTGCCGGAGCGCGCCGACCCCGACGCGCTGAATGCCTGCACCCGCTGTCCTCTGTTCTGCAACGCGACACAAGCCGTGCCGGGTGAAGGGCCGAGTGACGCGCGCGTGATGATCGTCGGCGAGCAGCCGGGTGATCAGGAGGATCTCGCGGGGCGCCCGTTTGTCGGGCCTGCGGGTCAGCTCTTCGACCAGATCGCAGGCGAAGCCGGGCTGGAGCGCAGCAGCGCCTATGTCACCAACGCGGTGAAGCACTTCAAATTCACGCCACGCGGCAAGCGACGGATTCACCAGCGCCCCAACATATCGGAGGTGCAGGCCTGCAAATGGTGGCTCGACGCGGAGATCGCGCAGGTCCGTCCCGGGTTGATCGTCGCCATGGGCTCGACGGCGGCGCAGTCCCTCACCGGCTGCGGAGCCGGCCTGAAAGCTCGCCAGGGGCAGATCGAACAGACGCCGGAGGGAACGCCCGTGCTGATCACCTGGCACCCGTCCTACCTGCTGCGTCTGGCGGATGCGTCCGGGAGGATGGAGGCCACAAACGAAATGCGCCGCGACCTGACAATCGCGGCGCAGTACCAACAGGAAATCAGCTAGGGATCAGGCGTTAAACAGGAAGTGCATCACGTCGCCATCCTTAACCTCGTAGGTCTTGCCCTCAACGCGCATCTTGCCCGCTTCCTTGGCCCCGGCCTCGCCACCAAGCGCCACGTAGTCCTCATAGGCGGTGGTCTCTGCACGGATGAACCCACGCTCGAAATCGCCATGGATGACACCGGCAGCCTGAGGCGCCAGCATGCCGCGCTTGATCGTCCACGCGCGGGTTTCTTTCGGGCCAACCGTGAAATAGGTCTGCAGCCCAAGCAGCTCGTGGCCCGCGCGGATCAAGCGGTCGAGCCCGGCCTCTTCGAGACCGAGCTCGGTAAGGAATTCCTTGGCCTCATCCTCATCGAGCTGCGCGATCTCTTCTTCGATCTGGGCGGAGATCACCACGACCCCGGCGCCCTCGGCTGCCGCCATCTCGCGCACACGCTCGGACTGGGCATTGCCGGTGGCGGCATCGCCCTCGCCCACATTGCACACATAAAGGATCTTCTTGGCGGTCAGCAGTTGCAGCATCCGCCAGGCCTTCATGTCTTCGTCGGCCACCTCGACCGTGCGGGCGGGGCGACCGTCCTCCAGCACCTCCTGCGCTGCCTTCAGGAGCCGCTCCTGCTCCAGCGCTTCCTTGTCACCGCCGCGCACCTTGCGGACGAGATTTTGCAGTCGGCGCTCGATGGATTCGAGATCGGCGAGCATCAGCTCGGTCTCGATGGTCTGGGCATCCTCGATGGGATCCACGCGCCCGTCCACATGGGTGACGTCATCATCCTCAAAGCACCGCAGCACATGGGCAATGGCATCGCATTCGCGAATATTGGCAAGAAACTGGTTACCGAGGCCCTCGCCCTTCGATGCGCCTTTGACCAGACCGGCGATGTCCACGAACGTCATGCGAGTAGGGATGATCTGCTTGGACTTGGCGATCGCGGCGAGTTTGTCGAGACGCGGGTCGGGAACGGCCACCTCACCCACATTGGGCTCGATGGTGCAGAACGGGAAATTCGCGGCCTGCGCGGCGGCGGTCCGCGTCAGCGCATTGAAGAGGGTCGATTTCCCCACATTGGGAAGACCCACGATACCCATCTTAAAGCCCATGACCCGACCTTTCGCGCAAAGTTTTCTCCGGCGCGGTCTAAGCGCGCGCCGGAAAGGTTACAAGAGAGAGCGGGGTCAGGAGCGTTCGCGCTTATCGGCGTGGTTCTGATAGATCAGGATCCAGGCCAGCACTATGAACATCGGATGGGTCAGGCCGCCCGAGAAGATAATCGCGGGCACCCAGATCAGGAACACGATGATGGATAGAAAGACCCGGCCCAGGAGCAGGATCGACAGCGGCGGCAAAAAGAGTGCGAGTACGTAGTTCATAACGCCGATATAGGTGCGTCTGGCCGTTGCACAATCCCCCCGGCTCAGCCAGAAGGTGACCGCTGACACGACGACAGGGGGGCCCGACATGGGACGGATCACGGAGCGCTTTGCCAAGCTGAAGGCTGAGAACCGCAAGGCGTTCGTCGCCTATATCATGGGCGGCGATCCGGATTACGCGCGGTCGCTGGAACTGATGAAGGGCCTGCCGGGGGCTGGCGTGGATATTGTCGAGCTGGGCGTGCCTTTCACCGATCCCATGGCGGATGGCGAAACAATCCAGCTCGCCGGTCAGCGGGCGCTCGAAGGCGGCCAGACACTGGCCAAGACCCTCGATATGGTGCGCGCCTTCCGCAAGGACGACAATGAGACGCCAATCGTGCTGATGGGCTACTATAACCCGATCTATTCCCGCGGCGTGGATCGGTTTCTGGCCGAGGCCTCCGAAGCGGGCGTGGACGGGCTGATCATCGTCGATCTGCCGCCGGAGGAAGACCCCGAGCTCTGCCTGCCAGCCCGCGACGCGGGCATCGATTTCATCCGGCTGGCCACGCCCACCACCGATGAAAAGCGCCTGCCGCAGGTACTGAAGAACTCGTCAGGGTTCGTCTATTACGTCTCCATCACCGGCATCACCGGCGCCGCCGCTGCCGAAGCGTCGAATGTCGCGCCCGAAGTGGCCCGGATCCGCGACGCGGGCGGACTGCCGGTAGTCGTGGGCTTTGGTATCCGCACCCCGGAGACCGCCCGTGACATCGCCTCAGTCGCCGATGGCTGCGTGGTCGGCTCGGCCATCGTTGCGGAAAATGCGACGGGCAAACCGGTGACAGAGGTGCTGGAATTCGTCCGCGGGCTTGCCGAGGGCGCGCATCAGGCCTAGCTCCTGCCCCGAACGCGAGTCGCTCTCCCACGGCTCGCCGAGAGGTAAGAGAAGATGACGAACAAACCCCTGAAAACCCAGATTGTCGTGGTCGGCGGTGGTGCGGCGGGGCTTGCGCTGGTGCGTAAGCTCGGCGCTAAATATGGCCGCGAAAAGCACGACATCATCCTGATCGAACCCAACCGCACCCATGTCTGGAAGCCGCTCCTGCATGAGGTTGCTGCCGGTGCGCTTGACGCCAACGCGGATGAGATCGGCTATGGTGGCCATGCGGCGCGTTGGAATTACCGGTTTTTCCCGGCAGCCTTGGAGAAGATCGACCGCGAGCGTCAGATGGTCCGCACAGCGCAGGTGTTCGACGATGATGGCGAGCTGATCCTCGACAATCACGAGATTCGCTACGACTATCTGGTTCTCGCCATGGGCGGTGTCTCCAACGATTTCGGCACGCCCGGCGTCCGCGAACATGCCATGTTTCTGGACAGCCGCGCCGAGGCCGACCGCTTCCGGAACAAGCTCCTGGGCCAGTGCCTGCGCGTTGACGCCCTGCATGATTTGGAAGGCAAAGACGCCAACCTGCCGATCTGCATCATCGGCGGCGGCGCCACCGGGGTGGAACTGTCGGCGGAACTGGTGAATTCGGTACGTGCCCTGCGGTCCTACGGACTGGAACGGTTTGATCAGGACGCGATGACCCTGACCCTGCTCGAAGCGGGTCCCCGCCTCGTCCCCGCCCTCTCCGAGGAAATCTCGGAGAATGTGCGCGACGAACTGGTCGATCTCGGGGTCGATGTCCGGCTCGAGGCCATGGTCAGCGAAGTCACGGAAAACAGCGTGAAACTGAAGGACGGCACCGAGCTGCCTGCAGCCATGGTGCTCTGGGCCGCGGGCGTCCGGGGGCATCACGGCCTGTCCGAGATGACCGATCTGGAGCTGTCACGCTCCGGGACCATCGTGGTTGAGCCGACCCTCCAGACCAAGAACGACCCCAGGATCTTTGCGATGGGCGATTGCTGTTTCTGCATGCTGCCCGGCGCGGAACGCCCCGTGCCGCCGCGCGCCCAGACCGCGCATCAAATGGCCGAGCACATGGTCCACCAGTTCGACCGGTTGGAGAAAGGGCAAAGGCTCGAACCCTTCGTCTATGATGACAAGGGCTCGCTGATCTCGCTGAGCCGTTTCGAGACGCTGGGATCCCTGATGGGCAACCTCGTGGGCGGCAAGATGGCCATCCGCGGCCGCTTTGCCCGGATGGCCTATATGTCGCTCTACCGGATGCACCTTCTGTCGGTGCTGGGCTGGTGGCGCGGTGGGCTGACTATCGTCGGACAGTTCTTCGGCAAGGTCGCCAAGCCGCGCCTCAAGCTGCACTAACGCTCGGTCAGCTTCATCTCGATTCGGCGGTTGCGGGCGCGCGCCTCGTCCGTATCCGCCGGATCCACCGGGCGGAATTCGCCAAATCCTGCGGGCACCAGCCGGGTCGCGTCAAACCCAAGATCCTCGGCCATGTAGCGCACCACCGACAAGGCGCGCTCCTGGCTCAGCTCCCAGTTATCCGCGAACCGCCCATCCCCGCTCAGCGGGACGTTATCCGTATGACCATCGACCCGGATCACCCAGTCAATGGCCTCAGGAATTTCATCAGCAATGTCCTTCAGGAGCTGCGCGACTTGCGCCACACTCTCTCTTCCGTCGCCAGACAGAACCGCAGAGCCCGACGGAAAAAGCACGTTGCTGTCAAAGACAAAGCGATCACCCACAATGCGCACGCCCTCTCGGTCTGCCAGAACCTCCCGTAGTCGGCCAAAAAACTCGGAACGATAATTCTCCAGGCGCTCCCGCTCGGCGGCCTCCAGCTCGGCACGGCGCTTTTGCTCGATGGCCTGCCGGGCGAGCGCGGTATTGAGCTTTTGCGACAGGCTCTCGATCTGGGTCTGAGCCTCGACATCCTTGTCTTCGGCCAGATCCAGCAGCGATTGCAGCGTCCCGATTTGCTGGCGCAATCGCGCGACCTGCACATTCAGCGCGGCAATCTCGCGCTGCTGACTAGCAGAGACTTCGGACACTTCGGATAATTGGGTCTGCGCTTGTGCCAGCAAAATCGCGCGCTGTTCAGCCTCGGTCAGGGACGTCTCCGCGTCGGCCTGAGCGGCCAGCGCCTTGGCGAGACGGGCGCGCAGCTCGGCCTCGGTCGCGCCCTGCGCATCCCGCTCCGCCTCGGTGGTCCGCAGATCCCGCGCCAACCGGTCAAGACGCGCCCGCAAGTCTGCCTCTGCCGCCTCGGCGGCGGCAAGCAGGGTCAGTGTCTCTTCGGCCTTGCGCCGCTCCTCCTCAAGGGTCAGGGACAAGGCGGTCAGTTCTGCGCCCGATCCTTCGAGCCGCTTGCGCAGCGCATCCGCAGCGGCGGCATCCGCCAGCCGCGCGGCCTCTTCCTCGGTGAGCCGGGCCTCCAGTTCCGTGGCGCGCGCCTCGGTCTCAGCGGTCTCGCTGCGCAGATCAGCGACCAGCGCCTCCAGAGCCTCCCGGCGGGCGGCGGCGAGGCGAGCGGCCTCGTCCTGCGCATCGATCTCCTGTCTCGCCTGCGCCAAGGCGAGCCGCGCAGCCTCGCCCGCGTCGCTCAACTCAGCCGTCTCCGCCTCAAGATCCGCAATCCGGGCACTATCACGATCCCGCGCGGTCAGGAGACTGGCGACCTGTTCCTCAAAGCTCGCAATGCGGGACGTTGCCTCAGCCTCGGCCTCCTGCAACGCAGCGATCAAAGCATCTTGCCGGTCGCGTTCGGCGCTGAGCGCATCGCGTTCGGACTCCAGCCCTTCGGCGCGCTGGCTGGACAGGCCAAGGGCCGCCGACAGATCCGAGACCTCGGAGGCGAGCTCGTCGAGACGGGATTTCTGACCAGTGATCTCTTCGCGGAGAACAAACTGCACCACGATAAAGATAGTCAGCACGAAGGTCATGACCATCAGAAGTGACGTCACCGCATCCACGAAGCCCGGCCAGATATTGGCCGAAGGGCGCGAAGACGGGCGGCGCGAGAGCGGCATCAGCGGCTGCCTGTGGAGCCAGAGGCGATGGTACGGGCCAGCTGGCGGATCTCGTGACGCAGCTCCTGAAGGCTCTCCTCACGCCCCGCCGCGATCTCTTCGGAGAGGCGCAAGAGCTGGATATCGATCGAGCGCAACCGCATGTGGCTGTCCGTCCCGCCGCTGTCACCGCCCTGCATGAGCGCGATCATCCGCTCCTGCCCGTCGGCGATCTGTGCCAGACCGGGGCTCAGATCCACGCCGCCACTGCCGCCTTGCTCCAACGCTGTGGCAAGCGCCTCGATGCGCAGCTCCAGCCGCTGCCGGGCCTCTTCACCCCGGGAGAACATGGTCTGAAGACGATCCACCTGCTGCACCATATGCTCCAGTGCCGCGATCTGAGCCGCCCCGTCGCCCCCGGGTCCATCGCCGTCCAGCCCCGCCAGTCCCAGACGGGTGATGCCTGACAGCCATTCCTCCAGCTCGCGGTAAAACCGGTTCTGTCCATGGGCGGCAAAGAGCTCCAGCAATCCGACGACCAGCGACCCGGCGAGACCTAGCAGGGAGGAGCCAAAGGCAACGCCCATACCACCGAGTTGCCGCTCCAACCCGCCCATCAGGCGGCCGAAGATCGCAATGCCGTCCTCACCCTCACCGGGATCAAGGGCGCGGATCGTATCCACGATGGCCGGAACAGTGGTTGCCAGCCCGTAGAACGTCCCGAGAAGCCCGAGGAACACCAACAGGTTAACGATGTAGCGGGTGATATCCCGCGCTTCATCCATCCGCGTCGCCACAGAATCGAGGATCGAGCGCGACGACGTGGCATTGATCTGCGTCTCGCGCCCGCGTGAGCGCATCAGCGTCGCCAATGGCGCCAGCAGAAGCGGCGCGGCCCCTGGTTCGTCGCCGTCTTCGCGCTGGACGAACCGCTCAACCCAGGCAACCGAGCGCATGAGCTGGAACACCTGCCAGAAGCACCCCACCACGCCGATGACAAAGACCAGCGCAATGAATCCGTTCAGCGCCGGGTTGGCGTCGAAAATCGGCATCACCTGCGGCAACAGCGCGACGGCCCCGGCGATCACCAGTCCCAGCACCAGCACCATGGTGACAAGCTGCCGGATGGGCTGGGTAAAGGTGGAACGCGGTTGGCGTGTCGCGGAAGGTTGCATCAGCCGGATCCTGTGAAAACTCTTTTTTGGAGCCTATCGGGCCATTTGCGATCCGCCAAGCCGCTCGGACCCTTGTGCCCAAGTTCGCGCACACGTGATGCAAGCCAGTCGAGGTCCGGGTCCGCGATTCCCAGCTCACCCAGATGTGCGCTGGTGTTGTAAAGGTATTCGTGGTTCGGCCCGCGCTGCCCCTGTGCCGTGGCAATGATGTGAGCCTGATCTTCGAGATCCAGCTCGCCCAGATACTGCACGTGATCCTGATCGATCACGTAGGCTACCGCCTCGATATTGCGCCCGTCAGCGAGATTCAGCGGCACGTGGCATTCCAGATAGGCCGAGGAGACAAGCTCGCGCTCGCGCAGCTTGGCCAGCGTCTCGGCCTCCTGCCCTTCGGCCACACGCAGGGCGAGGCCGGTGCAGGAAGCACCGTCCTTGCGGTCCAGCGCCAACACCAGACCCGGTGCCTCGGGCGTGCCACGGTGATGGATGGAGGCCATGCAGAAACTGCGCGCGTACCCATCGAGCCGGGCCACAATCCGCTCGGCCACCTCGAATTCGGGGTTCCAGACCAGCGAGCCGTAGCCAAAAACCCACATCGCCTGCGTCTTCTCTGGTTGTTTCATGCTCCGCGATATATCTGCGACAAAACGGATAAGGAAGAACCCAATGCGCGTTCTGATCGCCATCGTCGTCATCGCCGCCCTGGCATGGTCGGGTTACTGGTTCATTGGCGCCCGCGCCCTCGATAAGGGCCTGCGCAGCGGCATCGAGGCCGCCCGCGCCCAAGGCATGCAGATCGAAACCGAGCAGCTCCGTGTCACTGGGTTTCCAAACCGGTTCGACACGATGATCGACGACCCGCAAATCGCGACGGCGGATGGCCGCTTTGGATGGGCCGGGCCGTTCCTGCAAATCTTCGCGTTGAGCTATCGCCCGAACGAGGTGATCGTGGCGCTGCCCGACACCCATACGGTCACAACGCCTTCGGGTCTCTATGAGGTGACCGCGCCGGGGGCGAAGGCCTCTGCGCAGTTTCGCCTGAAAAAGACCCTGCCCCTCGATCACGCGCAACTTGTCGCCGAGAACGTGACGTTGACCCGCGAGGGCAAATCCCTCTCCATGGCGCGTCTGCTGGCTGCGACGCGCGTGCCGGAGGGTGCCGGGCCGGAGGTTCAGAATATCGGCATCTCAGTGGACGATCTGGCGATCTCGGCCGAGATCGCCCCCGACCTGCCCGACGCGGCAAGGATTGTGGACGGTCTTCGCCTCGATGCAACCGTCGGACTGACGGGTCCGCTTGACCGCAACGCCATCGAGGTCGCCCCGGTGGCAATCCGCAGCATCGACCTGACGGAGCTGAAAGTGGACTGGGCCGGAATCGGGATGTCTGCCACCGGAAACCTGAGTGTGGACGCGCGCGGTATTCCAACCGGTCCCGTCGAAGTAAGCCTCGCCAACTGGCCCTCGGCCATTGATCTGATCATCGATGCCGGTTTGATCCCTGCCGAGCGTGCCGACGCCGTAAGGCAGGCCTTGTCGCTGATGGCCCTCATGGGCGGCGGCAAGCGGGCCCTGACCGTCCCGCTCGACCTGCGCGAGGGGCGCGTGTTCCTCGGCCCCCTGCCCATCGGGATGGCGCCACGGTTCTGATCCCTATCCTCTAAGGATAGGCCCTAGCCGGATTCTCCCGCCACCCACCCGAAAGCCATCACGTTTACCACAACCCTGCGTGGTACTGTGAGGACAGGTGATCCAAGGAGAGACGGCATGGACAAGGCCCAGAAACCGCAAGACAGTGCAACGATCTACACGCTCCCGTTCCTCTATGTGGAACGGACCTGGATCGACTGCGCCATGGATATGCCCTGCGCGACCCGGCGCCCCAGCGCCGCCATTACCGACCTTCGCAGCTACCGAGCACAGCGAGAGGAAGGGTGATGGACAGCCGCCGCCGGGCCTGTATACCCGACCACAACGACAACCGGGCGGGGACGAACCATGCGGATCGCGAGCTTCAACATCAACGGCGTCAAAGCTCGACTGCCGGTCTTGCTGGACTGGCTGACGGAGAGCGCGCCGGATGTAGCCTGCCTGCAAGAAATCAAGTCCGTCGACGACGGCTTCCCCCGCACCGAGATCGAAGATCTCGGGTATCAGGTCGAAACCCACGGACAAAAGGGCTTTAACGGGGTCGCGATCCTGTCAAAGCTGCCGCTCGAAGACATCAGCCGGGGTCTCCCCGGCGATGAGAGCGACGAGCAGGCGCGCTATATCGAAGCGACCGTGATCGGCAGCCGCCCTGTTCGGGTCTGCGGGCTGTATCTGCCCAATGGCAACCCGGCGCCTGGGCCGAAATATGACTATAAACTGGCATGGATGGCACGGCTTGAAGCACAAATGCGCGTCCATCTCGCCACCGAAGAACCGGTGATTTTCTGCGGCGATTACAACATCATCCCTCAGGACGAAGACGCCGCCACGCCGTCGGACTGGACCGGCGATGCCCTCGCCCTGCCCGAAAGCCGCGCCGCGTTTCGCCGGATGCTGGCTCTCGGTCTGACCGAAGCCTTCCGCGCACGACAGCACGGCGGCGGACATTACTCATTCTGGGACTATCAGGCGGGGGCATGGAACCGAAATAACGGTATACGGATCGATCACCACCTGCTCACACCCCAAGCGGCGGATCTCCTGCGAGACTGCTGGATCGAAAAGGATCAGCGAGGCCGGGAAAAGCCGTCGGATCACGTGCCGGTCTGGATCGAACTCGACGCCTGAGGAGCATTGTCTTGAGAAAACTCATTCTGGTCGCCGCCTGCCTCTGGGCCACAACAAGCTTCGCCGACACCCGCGAGGAACGCCTGGAGATCGCGCGCGACTACGTCGCAGCCACCATGGCCGACATGGACATGGACGCTTTCGTCGCGCAGATGTACGAGCCCGTGCTGGACCAGATCGAGTCCCAGTCAGATATTGAATTCTCTGACGCCCAACGCGCCGAAGTGAACGCGCTCTATCAGCGGGAAATGCTGCCCGCCCTAACCGAGATCTTGCGGGCGCAGGATGAGATCATGGCAGACATTTTCACTCTGGAGGAAATCACCGCTTTGCGCGATTTCTATCAGACGGATGTCGGGCGCTCGGTGATGACGAAACTGCCCCGCCTGATCGCGCTTCAGCAACCGCAGATCATGCAGCTCATGCAGAGCAAAATGCCCGTGCTGATGAATGAGATGATGGCCATTCTGACCGAATAACGGGTGCTATTCGGCCGCGACCTTCTCCAGTCCCAACAGGGGGCGCAGGTAATGCCCGGTATGGCTCTCGGTTACGTCGGCGATAGCTTCAGGCGTGCCGGTAGCGAGGATCCGTCCACCGCCGCTGCCGCCCTCGGGGCCCACATCGATCAGCCAGTCCGCCGTCTTGATGACGTCAAGATTGTGCTCAATCACGACCACGGAATTACCCTGATCCACCAATTCGTGCAGCACTTCCAACAGCTTGCGCACATCCTCAAAATGCAGGCCGGTGGTCGGCTCGTCGAGGATATAGAGCGTCCGGCCCGTGGAGCGTTTGGCCAGTTCCTTCGAGAGCTTCACCCGCTGGGCCTCGCCGCCTGACAGGGTCGTCGCCTGCTGGCCGACCTTGATGTAGCCGAGACCCACCCGAACCAGCGCGTCCATCTTTTCACGGATCGAGGGCACCGCCTGGAAAAACACCTGTGCGTCCTCGACGGTCATATCGAGCACATCGGCGATGCTCTTGCCCTTGAACTTGATCTCCAGCGTCTCGCGATTGTAGCGCGCACCGTGGCAAGTCTCGCAGGTCACATAGACATCGGGGAGGAAGTGCATCTCGATCTTGATGACCCCGTCGCCCTGACAGGCCTCGCAGCGACCGCCTTTGACGTTAAAGCTGAAGCGTCCCGGTTTATAGCCCCGCGCCTTCGATTCCGGCAGCCCCGCGAACCAGTCCCGGATCGGGGTAAAGGCTCCGGTATAAGTGGCGGGGTTCGAGCGCGGCGTGCGTCCGATAGGCCGTTGGTCGATGTCGATGACTTTATCGAGATGCTCCAGCCCCTTGATCGTCTCGCAGGGCGCGGGCGTCTGCCGAGCCCCGTTCAAGCGCATGGACGCGGTCTTGAACAGCGTCTCGATGGTCAGGGTCGATTTGCCACTGCCCGACACGCCCGTCACGCAGACGAATTTCCCAAGAGGGAAATCGACCGTCACATCCTGAAGGTTGTTCCCGTGGGCTTTTACCACGCGGACGGCTTTCTTCTTCCCTTTGCGCCGCTCCGGAGGAACCGCGATCTCACGGCGTCCAGCAAGGTAGTCGCCAGTCACTGAGCCTTCGGTCGCCATGACCTCGGCAGGGGTGCCGGCGGCAATCACCTGCCCGCCATGGACACCCGCCCCGGGACCGATATCAAGCACGTAATCGGCCTCGCGGATCGCTTCCTCATCATGCTCGACCACAATCACTGTATTCCCCTGATCCCTCAGGTTTTTTAGCGTAGTCAGGAGCCGGTCATTGTCGCGCTGATGCAGGCCGATCGAGGGTTCGTCGAGCACATAGAGCACCCCTGTCAGGCCAGAGCCGATCTGGCTTGCCAGACGGATCCGCTGGCTCTCACCACCGGACAAGGTTCCGGCATTGCGCGACAGAGTCAGGTAATCGAGGCCCACATTGTTGAGGAATCCCAGCCGTTCGCGGATCTCTTTGAGAATGGCGCGGGCGATCTCGTTTTTCTGGTTCGACAGGCTTTCCGGCACGGTATCGCACCACTCGGCGGCACGGCGGATGGATTTCTCGACCACCTCGCCAACATGCAGCCCGGCGATCTTGACCGCCAATGCCTCAGGACGCAGACGGTAGCCCCCGCAGGTGCCGCAGGAGCGATTATTCTGGTACCGCTCGAACTCCTCGCGCACCCAGCTCGAATCGGTCTCACGGTAGCGGCGCTCCATGTTCGGGATCACGCCTTCGAATGCACGGGTGATCTCGTAGACACGCCCGCCTTCGTCATAGCGGAACTTAATCTCGTCCTCACCGGAGCCGTAGAGGAAAACGTCCTGCACATTGGCAGGCAAATCCTTCCACTTCGTCGCCGTCGAGAAGCCATAATGCCGCGCCATGGCCTGAATGGTCTGGGTGAAATAGGGCGATTTCCCCTTGCGCCACGCCGCAATGGCCCCGTCGCTGATTTTCAGATTCTGATCCGGAACCACGAGGGCCGGGTCAAAGAACAGCTCAACCCCGAGACCGTCACAGGACGGACAGGCACCGAAAGGCGCGTTGAACGAAAACAGACGCGGCTCGATCTCGGGAATGGTAAAGCCACTGACAGGACATGCAAAATTCTCGGAGAATGTGATCCGCTCGGGGTCGCCCTCTCGCGGCGCCGTTTCGAGAATGGCGATGCCGTCCGCAAGATCCAGCGCGGTGCGGAAGCTGTCAGCCAGCCGGGTCGCCAGCCCTTCGCGGACCACAATCCGGTCGACGACCACATCGATATCGTGACGGTATTTCTTGTCGAGGGTGGGCGGTTCGTCCAATTCATAGAACTCACCATCGACCTTCACCCGCTGAAAGCCCTGCTTGCGCAGTTCGAGAAATTCCTTGCGATACTCGCCCTTTCGATCCCGGACGATGGGCGCCAGCAGATAGCCGCGTGTGCCCTCTTCCAGCGCCATCACCCTGTCCACCATGTCCTGCACCTGCTGCGCTTCGATGGGCAGACCGGTGGCGGGGCTGTAGGGGGTTCCGGCGCGTGCAAAGAGCAGGCGCAGATAGTCGTAGATCTCCGTCACGGTGCCCACGGTCGAGCGGGGGTTTTTCGACGTCGTCTTCTGCTCGATGGAGATGGCAGGCGAAAGACCTGAAATGTGATCGAGGTCAGGCTTTTCCATCATGTCGAGGAACTGCCGCGCGTAAGCGGACAGCGATTCGACGTAGCGCCGCTGGCCTTCTGCATAGATCGTGTCAAAGGCCAGCGACGACTTGCCAGAGCCAGACAGACCCGTGATGACCACCAGCTGATCGCGGGGAATATCCACGTCGATATTCTTGAGATTGTGCTCGCGCGCCCCGCGAACCTCGATCTTTTTCAACTCGGCCATGACCATCCCCATGCAATGGTTCGAAACGCAACGGACACGCGCGCGACGTCACAGCATATGTGAACAAATCATGAAAATGCAACGGGGTTCACCGGATCTTGGCCACCCGAAAGCCCGCTGTATGACTCGCATCGCGGCCAGACACGTACCGTATTCCGCGAGGGACGGAAACACCGGCTATGGAGAAACAGACGGGGCAAACTGTATTTTGCCCCGGTCCGATTGTCGCGGCGCGCAGAACACGCGCCGAAGCAGAGATCAGGCTGCGACCCGCAGCGTTTCCAGCGTCCGACCGTAGCCGCCCGACTGCATGTAATCGAGCTCAGCAGGACGACTCACCCGATCCAACGCCTCGTTGCGGTACGGGAAGCGGCCAAAGGTCCGGATCACCTCGCGATGCGCCCGGGCATGGAGGATGTTGCTCTCGGCCCCGGGCATCCGCGTCAACATCAGGCGAACACACCGATCCTGATCACAGAGATTTTCTGAATGCATCAGCGGGAGGTAGAAAAACTGCCGCTCAGGGCCGGAAATCCGCAGATCCCATTCCTTGGACAAAGCGCATTTCGCCGCCTTCAGCGCCAGCGTATCGCTGGAAAAACTCAGCGAAGATCCCCGATAGATGTTCCGCGGAAACTGGTCTGTGACGATCAGATAGGCCAGAACGCCCTCCGGATCGGTGGTCCAGTGCGTCAGCTCACCCGCAGCACCCGCCTCGACCACTGCCCCAAAGCGGGACCGGATCTCGTCATCCATGGCCGGGTCACTTTTGTACCAGCCTTGCTCTCCGACCTCATTCAGCCAGAAACTCACTACGTCAGAAGGCGTCGTCATAACGCTCCTCCCTACCCCTGTCAGATCAATCATATTTGCAGCTTGTTTAATATTTCTCAATGCTGGCTCTCCGAACCGAAACATTGTTTCACCCCTCATCGGCATCTTGTTGCTCAGCCGCCCATTCCTGACCGGCGGTCAGACCCACGGTGGACAGGTTCGGTGTCACAGCCACGTAGGCCCCGTAATCGTCGGAACTCGGCGCCGCCCGACGGGTCATGCGGTACAGGGCATAAGCGGCGAGCAGGAACTGCAAAGCCCCGACGAAGACCCAGAACCCCGCCGGCCCCATAGCCGACATGATCGCACCGATGATCACCGGACCGGCGATGGCACCGAGGCCGTTCAAAAACACCAGACCACCCGACGCGGCCGCCATATCTTCATATTCGAGGTAGTCCGCCACATAAGAAATAAGCAACGAATAGAGCGGGTTGATCATGCCGCCTGTCAAAAATCCGATCGCCATAAGATTTGACAGGGTTGGCGGTAGGATCACCGCAGCAGCGCTCACCACGCCTCCAAAGAGAGCACAAAAGACGATCAGCAGGCGGCGATCAAACTTATCGGAGAGCCAACCAATCGGGTACTGTAAAAGCAGCCCGCCGGTGAAGATCGCACCGATAAACGTCCCCACCTCAGCGACGCCCAGACCAGCTTGCGTTGCATAGACCGAGGCCATCCCGAACTGCGCAGCGAACATTCCGCCGGTAATGAACATCCCCATGCAACCCAGCGGCGAAGCTTTGTAGAGATCCTTTAGCCCCATGGGCTTTGTCGTCTCGAAAGGCGGAGTCGGACTAATCGACAGGAGAATCGGGCCAAAAGACAGAGACACCAGCACTGACGGGATAACGAACAGGATGAACCCTGACGGGTCGCCGAGGACCAGAAGCGCCTGGGCTGCGACGATACCGCCCATTTGGACGATCATGTAGAGCGACAGCGCCTGACCTCGATTGTCGCTGGTGGTGGCATTGTTGAGCCAGCTTTCGGCGGTCACGTACACGCCTGAGAAGCAGAATCCGATCCCAAGGCGGAGCAGCGTCCAGGCCCACGGCTCAGTGATTGAGGGAAACAGGATCAGGATCGCTGAGATAAAGGACGCCAGCGCCGCAAAGACCCGCACATGGCCCACCCGACGGATCATTTCGGGCGCGAGCCGCGAGCCACCGAGGAAACCGACGAAATAGGCGGACATAATGATCGACAGCTCAAAGGTCCCGAAGCCTTCGAGTTCACCACGGACACCAAGCAATGTGCCTTGCATCCCGTTGCCGACCATCAGCAGGCCGATCCCGAGGAAAAGCGCCCACGCGCTGGCCAGAACCGCGAACATCTCTTATCTCCCAATGATCCCCGGGTCGTACCGGACAACCACGTCCACCGCAGGTCAAAACGCGACACCCGTCATGTCGCGCCCGCGCAGTAGCAGCAAGCCCTCCAAGCCGATAGCATTTTACATTGCGCAAGACGCATAGCTCGGATGCACTCAGCGGGATCCTGCCGGCAATAGCAGCGACGCGTCGCCATAGCTGAAAAAGCGATATCGGCTTTCGATGGCATGGGCGTAGAGCGCCCGGATCTCCTCGACCCCCATCAGGGCCGAGACGAGCATCATCAGCGTGGATTTTGGGAGGTGAAAATTGGTCATCAGCCCATCAGCCAGCTGAAATCGAAACCCGGGGGTGATGAAGATATCTGTATCTCCCCGCCAGGCCTTGATCGCGCCAGGACTGGTCGCCGCGCTCTCGATCAGGCGCAGCGCGGTGGTGCCTACGGGGATAATCCGTCCCCCTGCCGCGCGGGTAGCCATGATCTCGGCAGCAGCGGCCTCGGTGACCTCTCCCCATTCGGCGTGCATCTTGTGCTCGGAGATGTCGTCCACCTTCACCGGCAGGAACGTTCCCGCCCCCACATGCAGCGTCACATGAGTGAACGCGACACCCCGCTGAGCCAGCGCCGCTAACAGCGCGTCGTCGAAATGCAACGAGGCCGTCGGGGCCGCCACTGCACCGGGCGCGCGCGCCCAGACGGTCTGATAGTCTTCCTTGTCTTGCGTATCGGCCGGTCGCTTGGCCGCGATATAGGGCGGCAAGGGCATGGCCCCGGCCTCCGCCAGCGCCGCATCGAAATCATCGCCCACCAGATTGAACCGCAGAAATGCCGCTCCGTCACCGCGCCCTTCCAGCCGGGCCGAAAGCTGGTGAGAGAAAACGATCTCTTCACCGTCGCGCACCCGCTTCAGCGGCTTGATCAATGCCTGCCAAGTGCCATCCGCCCGCGGTTCCAGCAGCGTCGCCTCGATCCGGGCACCGCTGCCACCTTCGCGGTGGCGGAGGCCAGACAGCCGGGCAGGAATAACCTTCGTGTCGTTGAGCACCAGGCGGTCCCCCGGCTGCAGCCACCGGGGCAGATCGATGACCGACGCATCCGTGAGGCGCCCCCCCTCCGACACCAGCATCCGAGCCGAGGATCGGGGCCGTGCGGGGCGCGTCGCAATCAGATCATCCGGCAGGTCAAAATCGAAATCCGAAAGACGCAAGGCGGGGCTCCTGTCATGACCGCAACGGCGGCGGGCTTCTATTACCGCTGAGGCGGCGGGCGGCGAAAAATCTCCCGGAACATGCCGGGAGTGAGGATCGAGAGCGGGTTGGCACCCACCCGGGGCTTTGACACCGGACCGGACAGGGTGAAATTCACCCCAAACAGCCCCTCACCCCGCCGGGTAAAGATCGATCCGATCCGGTTCAACAGATAGATGGGCGAGACGACGCCTTGCAGATCCATTTGCTGGCTCTGCGGATAATAGAGCCCGTCCACCGACAAACCCAGAGAAGCACCGACTGCGGAAGACCGGTACAACGTCACCCGGTCTGGCGCGATTCGAAATTCGGCGCTCACATCCTCAAATGGGATTCCATTGGCATTGAGCTGCTCAAGCAGCCCCACCACAGAGATCGCTGACAAAAGTTCCGCGATCGCGGGGGCGTCACGCAAAACGGGGTTCTTCACTGTCAGAGCCCCATCCCATGTGCCCGCCTGTCCTGTCGGACGCAGAACAAGGCTCAGTTGTCCTCCCTGAACCTGCCGCACCAGCCCGGCATCTCGCAAAAGCGCACCGGCATCGTTGGTGCTGAGCCGCACCGCCGTGCCGCGTGCTTCGCCGTCGAGCTGGCCCTGTACTTGCACGCCTCCATTCACCCGCCCGGAGAAAGCCCCCTTGAGCGCGCGCCCCGCAGCCAAATCGACCCGGGTCTGCCTTAGGGACACCGTATCCGTGAGCACGAGCCGGTCGAGGGACAGACTGATCGGCCCCCGCGCTGCGCCGCTTTCGCCTGCTTCCCCGGACCCGCCGAGATTAGCCCGACGCATATCGACCGAGCCATCCGTCACCGTGATTGCCGGAGGTACGCCCTTTCCCCGCGAAGCGATCCGCACCGCTCCATTGAACCAGCCACCCAGAGCGACCCGGTCGAGCGTCAGGGCCTCAAAGCCACCATTTGAGCCCAGCGTTACTCGCCCCTCCGCGTCCAGTCCCGGCACGTCGAGGGCCATGCGTTGGATCTCGGGCACCCGGCTCAGCACGGCGGCCAGTTCGAACCGGCCCGGCGTGGCGGCGGGCTTCGACCAGCCCAGTGCGCCGATGCTCAGACCGACGCCTTTCAGATCGGACGACAACGCCAGACGCGGGGGCTGGCCCTGCCCCAGATCGATGCCGACCTGTGCCCGGCCCTGTCCTGAAACGAGCCCGTCGGGGAGCGTTACGCCCAGTTCGGCAAGCGCGGCTGGCGTGAGTTGCACGACGCCATCGACCCGGCCTGCCCCGCCGGCACCAAAGCGCTGCTGCCAGCGCCCGTCAAAGGGGATCCCATCCAGCGCCGCCTGCCCGGTCGCAGAAATGGACTGCTTATCGACCTCGACGCGCATGCCCGTGGCAGTCAGCACCCGCCCGGGCACGATCCGATCCGACCGCATGTCGCGGACGGTGCCCTGGACCGCCAATTCCATGTCCTCAAATGTATTGCCACGCTGCACCGGGAATTTCAGCGTCAGCCCCCCGTCGAAGCTGCCGGTGAGCAGATCGGGCGTCCGCTTGATCCGTTCCATAAGTCGTAGGGGTGGCCGGTCGAGCAGGGTTAGCAGCGAGGCCAGGTCCCCCGCCCCCGCCAGCTCCAGCACAGCATCGGAGGGTCGTTTGGCAGTGTCGAGGATGGTAAAGGTGCTCCCTGAGAGATTCAGCGGCGCTTGCCCCTCCTGCTCCATGACGCCGGTATCCACCCGCACGACGAACCGATTATCATGAAGCGTTACATAGCCCGAAGCGTCCGTCACCGGCGGCAGGAAATCCACTGCCTGTGTGCTGGCCTCGCGAAATCCGAAACTTACCTCCGTAAATGGTCTTTGATCCTCCGGGCTCTTTCGGATCGCCAGTGACGCGTCATAGGCTTCGCCGCCCAAGAGCCGGTTTTCCACCCAGCGTCGCGGCCCCTTTCCCACAACCTGCGGCCAGAAGGTCAGCAGCAAGTCCTTAGACAGCCGCGCCGCGTGGAGGTCAAAACCGGCGCGCCACCCCGCCTCCTCGACCGCGACAAGGCCCCGGCCCGAGACCACCGGGACCACACCGCCATCAGGGTCGGGAATGCTCCACTCGCCGACCTCCAGCGAGAACGGATTGAGCCGCAGCCGCAAATCCGCACGGCCTTTGGCAATCTCGACCGTGTCGCTGAACAGCACCTCATCCGAGAGGCGCAGATCACTGGCCTCGATCTGCATGACGATGGCGCCCGGAATTCCCGACGTGCTCACATCGAGCAATTGCCCCGTGCCCTGCAACCGGCCCGCCGCCTTCGGCGCAGCTACCGAGAGTTCGGTCAGTTCGACAAGCTGCCGGGACGGGTCGTAGGACAAATCCAGATGCATGGCGTCAAAGGGCAGTCGCAACCCGCCAGTGACCGGCGCAAACGCCCCGGCGGCCACGGTCAGCTCAGCATCCAGGCGATCGACCCGCCCGTCAGACCCAAGCCGTCCACGCAGAAAGGCCGACACCGGCGCGTCGATCATCTGCAACGCCGACAAAGCGGGGGATTGCAGCGCGATATCGGCGGCCCTGACCCGCTCGGCCCGGGCGCTCAGAGACGCAGACGAGCTGTCCCCCGCCGAATCGAGACGGCCTTCGAACGACCCGAAATTATCGGTGCCGTCGAAAATCTCCGCGTCCAGGGAGAGTGACAAACCACCGCCGACCCGTGTGAGCACCGCCGACCCGTCCACCAGCTGCCAGACCCGCGCGCTGCGGGCGTCATCGAGAACCACCAGCGCACGGTTCATCTCCACCCGCTCGACCTGATCGAGCGGCGCAAGCCCGAACCGGTCTTCGATCGCGTCGATCAGGGCGCCGGGCGTGTCAAAATCGATAGGTCCGCCCCCGCCGCCGAAACGGAGCGCAAACCGTCCATCCCGATCGCGGCGCAGTGTCAGTTGCGGATCGTCCACCCTTAACACCTTGGGGGCAACCCTCCCCGACAGCAGCGCCACCGGGTCCAGCACAACACCAGCAGCCCCCAGTTCCAGCACAGGCGCGCGATCAGGGGTCCGCACGACGATATCTTCGAAGAACAGGCGTGGGCGGGCGTTCCGGTCAATGGTCAGAACGATTCGTCCGAGGGCGATGTCCAGATCGTCGACACGCCTGTCGATATTGCTGGCGATGCGGGTCACGAGAGCGTCCGGCAGGGCCAGTCGAGCGCCAGTGAGCATCATCACCCCGACGCCGAGCGCGGCCAGCAGGACAAACAGCACCAAAAGGCGCAGCACCCATTTCGTGCCCCGCCACACATGTCGTCCCGGTGATGTCCTTTCGGCGTGGCTCATCTGAGCACCATTCCCCTGCGCGTCGCCTCTCCCACGCCCCCCTTAGCTTCCGATCTGCGGCACGCAAAGACCCCGGAGGAGTTGCCATCTGCCGCAAATACCCCAATTTACCCGCGAAACCCTTCGCCAAGGAGCCTTCATATGGACCTCACCGGCCAGACTGCCCCCGACTTTACCCTGCCCCGCGATGGTGGCGAAACCGTGACGCTCTCGACGATTGACGGGCCAGTGGTGCTGTTCTTCTACCCGCGTGCCGACACCCCGGGCTGCACTAAGGAAGCCATCGGCTTTACCGAAGCGGCTCAGGAGTTCGCCAAGGCAGGTGTAACGCTGCTCGGGATCTCCAAGGATCCGGTCGCCAAACAAGAGAAATTCCGCGACAAGCACGGGCTGGGCGTGGCGCTTCTGTCCGACGCCGAAGGCGATGTCTGCGAGCGCTACGGCACCTGGGTGGAGAAAACGATGTATGGCCGCACCTCCATGGGGATCGAGCGCTCGACCTTTCTGATCGGTGCCGACGGAACCGTGCAGCGCGAATGGCGCAAGGTCCGCGTACCCGGACACGTGGAGGCGGTCCTCGAAGCGGTACAAGCCGCCGGATGAAGTCCGAAATACGCCAACTCTATCTGGGGTCCAGCCGACGATCCCGGATATTTCAATTTGCCACACTGATCTTCGATCTGGCCACGGTGGCGTACTTCCTGTTTACCGCAACCAAGCGCCTCGATGAACGGCTGATTGCCATCGACGTCGCCATCGGTGCGGTGATCCTGGCCGATTTTGTCGTCCGCCTCTGGGTCGCGCGGAACAAAAAGCGGTTCCTGTTTTCTTGGATGGCCCTCGCCGACATTGTCGTGATCGCCTCGATGTTTGCTCCGCTGATCACCGGGACCAACCTCGGATTTCTCCGCATCCTCAGGGTCTTGCGGATCGTGCGCAGTTTCCAGATGGTGTGGGAGCTGGACCGGCTGGCGGGCGAGTTCCGGTTGAATTCGCAGGTCTCCGTCGCCGCTGCAAACCTGATCATCTTTATCTTCGTTGTAACATCAGTGGTCTGGGTGTGGGAGCGTGACCACGGCTCGATCGGAATGAGCTACCTCGACGCGCTCTATTTCACCATCGCCACCCTCACCACCACCGGCTACGGCGACATCACGTTGTCAGATCAATTCGGGCGGGTGATCAACATCGTCATCATGGTGTTCGGTGTGGGGTTCTTCCTGAACCTCGTACAGGCCCTCTATCGCCCCAACAAGATCGAAGCCCCCTGCGAAGAATGCGGCTTGCGGCTGCATGACAATGATGCGAGCCACTGCAAGCATTGCGGCAGCATCGTCTACATCGAGACAGAAGGCGACACATGACTCTGAAACCACTGGCAGAAATGGCAACCGAGGTCCTGACGACCGCCGATGCGCGCGACAAGACCACGCTCTCCCGGCAACACGCGGCCTCATGGTTCGCTGCGCGCGCCGACGGGTCCCTGCCCGCGGTCGGGCATGCCTCGCCCCCGGACCGGCCAGCCCGCCCGGCGGAGCCCCAGCTGGTTGATCCTCGCGATGTTCCAAAGCGTAAGCCGGGCACCGAGGCAGGCCGAATCGCAATCCTCCACGCGGTCGCCCATATCGAGCTGAACGCGGTCGATCTCCACTGGGACGTGATCGCAAGATTCGCTCAACATGACATGCCCGCCGGTTTCTATGATGATTGGGTGCGGGCCGCTGACGATGAATCGAAGCATTTCAATCTGGTGTCTGACGAGCTCGAGAAGCTGGGCGCGCACTACGGTGCGCTACCGGCCCACGCGGGCATGTGGCGGGCGGCTGAGGACACCGCGGATGATCTCATGGGACGGCTCGCGGTCGTCCCGATGGTTCTGGAGGCACGCGGGCTGGACGTAACCCCCGGAATGATCGCTCTGTTTGAGAAAGCAGGCGCGGATAGTGCCGTTGCCGCGCTGGAGACCATCTACGCCGAAGAAGTGTCTCACGTGGCCTATGGCTCAAAATGGTTTCATTTTCTTTGCGGTCGGCAAAACATTGATCCGAAACCAACTTTTCATAAACTGGTCCGGAAATATTTTCCCGGTGGCACAAAACCTCCGTTCAACGAAGAAAAGCGCGCCGAAGCGGGGCTGCCGCCTGACTTTTATTGGCCGCTTTCTGAACATACCCAAAAGAATTAGGCGGTATTTCACCGATATGCGCCCCCAAATGGGCAAGATCCCGCCCAAAACGAGGCAGTTCCATCGGGCAATATGCTTAAGGCCGTGGTGCAGCTTGCCTGCAACAAATCTGGCCGATAAGCACGATAAAGCAGCAGGCCACGAGGGCTGAAAAAAGCCCTGAAAACCGGTCGCACAGATGGAGCAAACGCAGTGAATAACGCACGACGCAATGTGTTGAGCGCCGCTATCGAGCGCGCTTTCCCCGAACGCAGGATGTTCCTTCGCTCTGACTCAGAGACACGGTTCGTTCGCCTCTCACCGGTCTCGCAGTTGCTGGCCGTTTCAGGGACTGCGCTATTCGTAGGATGGACGATCGTCGCATCGGCCGTCGTCTTGATGGACTCCATTGGCTCTGGCAACGTCCGCGATCAGGCGGCCCGAGAGCAGCGACTGTATGAGGAACGCCTCAACGAGATGAGCGGCCAGCGTGACGCTGCACTTGCCGAAGCGCGTGCCGCGCGCGATCGGTTCGAGGCAGCACTCGCGCAAGTCAGTGATATGCAGTCTGAGCTCCTGACGTCTGAGAGCAGTCGTGAAGAACTTGAGCTCGGCATGGAAATCGCCCAGTCCAAGCTGAAGCAGGCCATCGTCGAGCGCGATGAGGTGCGCTCTGAAATCGATAAGATGGTCGCGAAGCTTGATGGCGGCGAAGCGGTGGATCTGGATGCTGCGCGCCTCTCTGACTACCGGACCACAATCGCGATGCTTTCGTCCGCTCTCGGCGCAACTGCCGAAGAACGCGATCTGCGCGAAAGCGACGCCATTGAGGCTGAACAATTTGCCGAAGAGATGATCCTGGAGGCGCGTCTGGCAGAGGACCGCAACGACAGGATCTTCAGTCAGCTTGAAGAAGCGCTGTCGATCTCCGTCAGCCCGCTCGACAAGATGTTTCGTAACGCTGGCCTGAACACCGAAAATCTGCTCAGCGCCGTCCGTCGGGGCTATTCTGGCCAGGGCGGCCCGCTAACGCCGATTAACTTCAGCACCAAGGGTGTTGGTCCGACCGATGAGGGTGTACGCGCAAACGGGATCCTCGAAAAGCTCGACCGCATGAACCTGTATCGGATCGCAGCCGAGCGTGCTCCCTTCGCCCTTCCGGTCAAGGACAGCTTCCGGTTTACGTCGGGCTTCGGTCCGCGCTGGGGTCGCATGCATAACGGCACTGACTTCGCCGGGGCCCATGGCACGCCGATCTACTCTACCGCGGATGGAGTGATTACCTTCGCCGGCCGCCAGTCCGGCTACGGCAACATCGTGAAAATCCAGCATGAGTTCGGCATCGAGACGCGCTACGCCCACTTGTCACGCATTCGCGTAAAGGTCGGTCAAAGGGTCTCGCGCGGGGATCGCATTGGTGATATGGGCAACACGGGTCGCTCCACCGGCACGCACCTCCACTACGAAGTGCGCGTGAATGGTCGGGCGGTCAATCCGATGACGTTCATCAAGGCAGCGCGAAATGTTTTCTAAGTCCAAGATCAACGAACCGGCGCCCAAGCAGGGCGCCGAAGACACGAAAAAGCCCGCAGGAGAAAAAAGCGTGAACGTTCAGCGCCCCGCTGCGGAGCCAGCACCTGCACCAAAGGCAAAGCCCCCGGCGTCCGTTTTGTCATCGGATCTGGTGATCAAGGGAAACCTGAAAACAACGGGCGACATCCAGATCGAGGGGAATGTCGAAGGCGACATCCGGGCACATCTGCTGACCATCGGCGAAGGTGCTGTGGTCAAGGGTGAAGTTCTCGCCGATGATGTGGTTGTGAACGGTCGTGTGATCGGCCGGGTCCGTGGTCTGAAGGTGCGTTTGACCTCCACCGCCCGAGTCGAGGGTGACATCATTCACAAGACGATCGCGATCGAATCCGGCGCGCATTTTGAGGGCTCAGTATCTCGCCGGGATGATCCGCTGAACACGACCGGTGCACAGGCCCGCCCGAACGTCTCTCAGCCCGCCGAAGAGACGAAGGGCTGATCTTCATCCCCCCCAGCAGTTCAAAAGGCGCCACGATAACACGCGGCGCCTTTTTTCGTTTCATATCAGGCAACAAGTCCCGGATCCGATAAGAATTTGACGCGGGCCGACAATGATAGTCGCCGCTCGACTTCACTCCTCGGCGTTGGCGTCGGCGCGGGACTTGCCCGCCACGTCCATAGCCAGCGTGGCTGCCATAAAGGCATCAAGATCGCCATTCAGAACACCTTGGGTGTCACTGGTTTCGTGGCCCGTGCGCAGATCCTTCACCATCTGGTAGGGCTGCAGCACGTAAGAGCGGATCTGGTTGCCCCAGCCCGCTTCACCCTTGGCCTCATGAGCTTCGTTGATCGCCGCGTTCCGACGGTCCAACTCCTGCTGATACAGGCGGGATTTCAGCGCCTTCATGGCGATGTCGCGGTTCTGGTGCTGGGATTTCTCGGACGACGTCACCACAATACCCGTTGGAATATGGGTGATCCGTACAGCAGAATCCGTGGTGTTGACGTGCTGTCCTCCAGCACCTGAGGACCGATAGGTGTCGATGCGGATGTCGGACGGGCTCACCTCGATCTCGATATTGTCATCGACCACGGGATACACCCAGACTGAGGAAAAGGACGTATGGCGGCGGGCTGCGCTGTCATAGGGCGAAATACGGACCAGACGGTGCACGCCAGATTCCGATTTCAGCCAGCCATAGGCGTTATGGCCGGTGATCTTATATGAAGCCGACTTGATTCCGGCCTCTTCACCTGCGCTCTCGGATTGCAGCTCGACCTTATAGCCCTTCTTCTCGGCCCAGCGTACATACATGCGCGCCAACATCGACGCCCAGTCGCAGCTCTCGGTGCCACCCGCGCCAGAGTTCACCTCGAGGAAGGTGTCATTGGCGTCCGCTTCCCCGTTTAGAAGTGCCTCGATCTCGGCCGCCCCGGCCTTGGCCCTGAGAGCCGACAGCGCAGCTTCGGCGTCCTTCACGACCTCGTCATCGCCTTCCATCTCGCCCAGCTCGATCAGCTCACGATTGTCGCTGAGGTCCTGCTGCATCCCGTCATGACGCCCCACCGCATCCAACAAAGCCTGACGTTCGCGCATCAGCTTCTGCGCGTTCTCCGGGTCGTCCCAGAGGGTCGGATCCTCGACACGCGCATTGAACTCTTCCATCCGATAGGCTGCTGTCTCGTAATCCATGCGTTGGCGCAAAAGCTCCAGCGACTTCTCGATCGCTTCGATAGTGGATTGGGTCTCAGCACGCATGGAAAAGGTCCTCCGGGTTCAGTCGGAGGACCTATCAACAGCCGTGTGCACGGGCAAGAGCCTCTGTGCTCAGTAGAGACCGCCCGAGCTGAGCGTGCCGAAGCTGGCCTTCTTTTTCGGAATGACAACAGTCTTGCCTGCGGCGTTCTTCACCTTCTGCCGACCGCCCCGACGACGCGCCATCTCATCGACCAACGGGAGGTTGGCACCCATCTTGAAGCCACCATCGATGGCCACTCCGAAGACGGGTTCCTGACCCAGACGGAAGTACTCGGATATGACGTTCGGACCGCTCGCGTTGTCGGGCAGGCGCGCACCGGTCAGGCGGTCGATCTTCATGAATCTGCCGCCAGGCGGCACAGCAAACGGCCCGCCCCCATATTTCTGTACAGCCTGCTGCATGAAGCGGTTGAACACCGGCGCACACATCCCGCCACCGCTGGCATTTCGCCCGAGCGAGCGGGGCTGATCAAAGCCGATATAACACCCTGCGGCAATGTTCGACGTGAAGCCCACGAACCACACATCCTTGGCGTCATTCGTGGTGCCGGTCTTGCCCGCGGCTGGAACGGGCAGGTTCACCTTGCCCTTGGCCGTACCGCGATCCACCACGCCCTTCATCATTGAGGTGATCTGGTAGGCGGTGATCGCATCCATCACGCGCCCACGGTTCGAGACAATGGTGGGCGCGACTCCGGGTGTTAGCGAAGCCACCTGACAGTCACGGCATTCCCGCCGGTCGTGCTTGTAGACAGTGCGCCCGTAGCGGTCCTGCACCCGGTCTACCAGCGTCGGCTCCACGCGTTCACCACCATTTGCAAACATCGAGTAGGCCGCGACCATCTTATAGAGGGTCGTCTCTTCGGACCCGAGCGAGTTGGCGAGGAAGCGGCGCATGTTATCGTAAACTCCGAAGCGCTCCGCGTAATCCGCAACCACATCCATGCCAACTTCCTGAGCCAGACGGACAGTCATCAGGTTCCGCGACTGCTCGATACCGGTGCGCAAGGGCGTCGGCCCGTAGAAGCGATTCGAGTAGTTCTTGGGCCGCCAGAGGCCCTGCGGTGTGTTGATCTCGATTGGCGCGTCGACCACGATCGTCGCGGGGGTAAACCCGCTGTCGAGGGCGGCAGCATACACGAAGGGCTTAAAGGACGATCCCGGCTGGCGGGTGGCCTGTGTGGCGCGGTTGAATACCGAATGCTGGTAAGAGAAGCCGCCCTGCATCGCCAGAACCCGGCCCGTGTTCACGTCCATCGCCATAAAGGCGCCCTCGACCTGCGGAACCTGCCGAAGCGTCCAGCGGATCAGAGACCCGTCGGCATCATTGGTCATGCGGCGCACGTGAACGACATCGCCCACGGTGAAATTATCCGAAAACCCGCCCCGGATCCACGAGATGTCATCGCGCGGGACCGACTGCACGCCCTGTGTCTCGACGCCGACCTCCATGGCCTGATCGCCGATAGACAGCACGACCGCCGGATACCATGTGTTCCCGAGTTCGATATCGCGGGCGACGGTGACATTTGCCAGTGCGGTTTCCCAATCGCCTAACTCTTCGACCGGGATCTCTTTGCCGGTGCCCCGCCAGCGCCCGATGCCCCGGTCGTACTGCTCCAAGGCCTGTTGCAAGGCGAGCGAAGCGACTTTTTGCAACTCAGGGTCAACAGTTGCGCGGACGCTGTAGCCACCTGTAAAGAAACGCTCTTCGCCAAAATCCTCGCTGAGCTGGCGGCGGATCTCATCCGTGAAATAGTCGCGCGGCGGGATCTCCGAGCGGAAGCCCTCGATATCGCCCCCCTGCACGGTCCGCAGCGGCGTGGCCTTGGCGGTCTGGTATTGCTCCGGGGTCAGGAACCCGTTCTCCCGCATCTCGCGCAGCACAAAATCCCGCCGTTCCACGGCGCGTTCCTTGGCCCGCACGGGATGGTAGGTCGACGGAGCCTTGGGCAAGGCCGCGAGATAGGCGGCTTCTTCGGGGGTGAGATCCACCAGCGGCTTGTTGAAGTAGGTCTGCGCGGCCGCAGTCACGCCGTAGCTGTTCTGCCCGAGGAAAATCTCGTTCATGTAAAGTTCGAGGATCTGCTCCTTCGACAGCGTATCCTCCATGCGCGCGGCAAGGATGATTTCCTTAACCTTGCGCTCGGCGCTGCGTGTGCCGTCGAGGAGGAAGTTCTTCATCACCTGCTGCGTGATCGTCGAGGCGCCACGCACCCCCCCGCCCGTCGCCGCATCATAGGCCGCCGACGCGATGCCCCGGAGGTCATAGCCCTGATGGCTGTAGAAGTTCTTATCCTCAGCAGAGATGAAGGCCTGCTTGACCAGATCCGGGATTTCCTCGGACGGGGTGAACAGTCGGCGCTCCTGGGCGAACTCGTCGATGATCCGCCCTTCACGCGAGTAAATCCGGCTGATCGTCGGCGGTGTGTAATTCGCCAGCGACTCCGTATCCGGTAAATCCCGGCCATAGATCCAGAACACGGCGCCAATGCTGAGCCCGACGACAATCGCGCCAAGGGTCAGGGTGGTAAAGATGCCCCCAAAGAAAGCCAGAATGCTGCGGATCACGGACGCCTCGCCTCGAACAGTTCAGATCGCCTGTCTTTACTCCCTTTGCGGCTACAATTCAAAAGCCATCCGTGCATTTTGACGGCTTTTCCGACAACTTAATGTGAAGGTTGCGAAAGGGGCTCAGGGGCTCATCAGCCGTGACGCTGCATCATCGGTGCGCGCCCAGGCCAGAATACCATCGCGGATCCCGGCGACCGTGCGCGCCCGCGCTTCGGCATCCATCAGGCGAATGCGGTCCTGGGGGTCCGACAGGAAGCCCAGTTCCACCAGCACCGAAGGGATATCCGCCGCCCTGAGGACAGCGAAATCCGCCTGCAATCTCGGACGCTTATGCAGGTTTGCATCGCGACGGTCCAGACTGCGGACGATATGGGCAGCCAGCGCGTCGGAGCGGGGGCGCGTGTCCCGGCGCACCATATCCATGAGGGCGACCGACAGGTCGTCGTCCGCGCCACCGAGATCGACTCCGGCGATCAGATCATCCTGTGACAAACGCTCGGCCAGCTTGCGCGACGCTGCATCCGAAGCGGTCTCGGACAGAGTATACACGGCCGCGCCCGAGGCTGAGCCGGTCGGCAGCGCGTCAGCATGCAGCGAAACGAACAGGTGAGCCCCCGCCGCCCGCGCTATCCCCACCCGAGTGGTCAGCGGCAGGAAAGTATCCTCATCCCGCGTCAGGAGAACATCGATGCCGACTGCTTCCAGCGACGTTTTTAAGTCGCGCGCCGCCATGAGCATGAGGTTGGCTTCGGTCATCCCGCCCGCCTGCGCCCCCGGATCGAATCCCCCATGTCCAGGATCGATCGCCACCAGCAACCGGTCGCGCTCGGGCAGGATCGCCGGCGGCTCAGGGCTTTTGAGCCGGAATACATCATTGGGCGGTGCACCGGCAGTTTCCTCAAAGCGCGCCTCTGTCGTCTTTGCCAACTGGATCTTCAGCATCGCGCCGTCGACTGTGGTCGTGCTGAGCCCAGCGGTTTCAACCTTCATCGGCTCCGCCAGGGTCAGAACCATCCGCGACCATCCGGGCTGGAACCGTCCGACGCGCACCGCTGTCACGGCGTCAGATCGGATCTGCGTTGCCGGGTCGAACGTGCTGAAATCCACTTCGGCAAAATCCAGAACAAGCCGCAAGGGGTCGGTCAGAGTAAACACGCGCCACGGGACAGGGCGCGACACATGCAGCCGCAAATGAAGATCCGACCCAAAATCCTCGATCAGACTGGTCTCGGCCATGAAGGTCGACATCACCGGTTCAGTCGCAGCCCGCACGGGTGCCACCGTCAAGCCAGCGAGGACCAAGCCCAGCGCCGCGGTCCGAAAAATCATAGGGTCTGCCTCTGCACTCTTTGCGGACGGTCTTGTGCCGTCACTTGTGGCGAAGCGTAGCAGGCACGCGGCCTAGCGTGAAGCCGAAACACCTGCTTTTTCACTCCACGCCCGCAGCCGCGACAAGCCCTCCGCGACATCCTCCGTTGACCGCGCATAGGAAAAGCGCAGCATTCCGCCACCCCGCTCCGGGTCGAAATCGAGACCCGGAGTCACCGCCACGCCGGCTTCGTCGAGGATGCGTTGCGACAGGATCAGAGCATCATGACCGAACTGCGTTACATCCGCGTAGACGTAGAACGCCCCGTCCGGCGCGGCAAAGCGCGGAAAGCCCGCGCCGGGCAGCCGGTCGAGCATCATTTGCCGATTTGCCGCGTAGACCGCGAGATTTGCGTCGAGCTCCGCCATGCCCTCAAACGCGGCCAGAGCGGCCACCTGGCTTGCGTGGGACGGGCAGATAAAGAGGTTCTGCGCCAACCGCTCGACCTGCCGGATATGGCTCTCCGGGACCACCATCCAGCCCACACGCCAGCCGGTCATGGAAAAATATTTGGAGAACGAGTTTATAATGAAGACATCGTCGCTCAACTCCAGCGCTGAGACGGCGCGCTGCTCGTATTCTATCCCGTGGTAAATCTCGTCCGAGACCAGCGCGACGTCCGCCTCACTGCAACGAGACACCAACGCCGCCAGCGCGGCGCGGTCCAGCATGGTGCCTGCGGGGTTGCCCGGGCTTGCGACGATCAGCCCGTCGAGATCCCCGCCGATCTGGTCGGGGAGCGGCTGAAATCCGTCTGCCATCGCCGTTTCGATCCCTACAGCGTCGAGGCTCAGGGCTCGGAGGATATGTCTGTAGGAGGGATAGCCCGGAATCCCCATCCCGACCCGGTCGCCCGCGTCAAACAAGGCGGTAAAGGCGAGGATGAAGCCTGCGGAGGCGCCCGAGGTGATGACGACGCGCTCCGGGTTCAGATCGACGCCGTAGCGGTCACGGTAGTGCCGGGCGATGCGCGCGCGTAGCTCGGGCAGACCCAGAGCCACCGTGTAACCCAAAGGGCCCGCCTCCATGGCGCGGGCCAGCGCCTCGCGGGCGGTGCGTGGCGCGGGCGTGCCGGGCTGGCCGACCTCCATATGAATGATGTGCCGCCCGGCCGCCTCGGCCCGACGGGCCCGCTCCATCACATCCATGACGATAAACGGCGCCACCGCCCCGCGCTCTGACAGTTTCATGGGCACTCCCTCTCGATCCGTGGCAGGGCTTGCCCCCGCACCGCGCGCAGGTCAACTCCCTCAAAGCCGGTCACCATCCCGTGAAAGGCGCGGTTGCACGCTCATGGCCCTTGCGCGCCCGTCGCCCTTGGGGGACTGTTGTCGCAACCGAATGGACCACCAACAGGGATCCCCATGAAGACCTTTTTTACTGCCCTTTCCCTCGCCGCTCTGACCACCCTGCCGGCGCTTGCGCAGGACGCCGCGTCCATGAGCGACGCCGAGCGCACCGCGCTGCATGCGGAAATCCGTACCTATCTGCTAGAAAACCCAGAAGTTCTCATGGAGGCTATTGGCGTGCTGGAGCAGCGTCAGGCTGAAGAAAAAGCCGCAGGCGACGCGGCCCTTGTGGCTGACAATATGGACGCGTTGATCAATGACGGCATGTCCTGGGTCGGCGGCAATCCCGAGGGCGACGTGACCGTGGTCGAATTCCTCGACTATCGCTGCGGCTATTGCAAACGCGCGTTTCCGGAGGTCGCCGAGCTGATCGAAAGCGACGGGAATATCCGCTTTATCGTCAAAGAATTCCCGATCCTCGGCGAGCAGTCTCTCATGGCCAGCCGCTACGCCATTGCGACCCACCGGATTGCCGGAGACGAAGCCTATGGCGATGTCCATGACGCACTGATGGCCATGTCCGAAGAGGTTACCGAAGACAGCCTCGCAGAGCTCTCGGAACTGCTTGAGCTCGATCACGAGGCCATCACCGCGGAGATGAGCGCCCCTGAAGTAGATGCGCGGATCGCGGCATCTCATCAACTCGCGGGCAAGATGAGCATTCAGGGCACGCCGTCCTTTGTCATAGGGGATGAGCTGGTGCGCGGCTATGTCCCCCTCGAAGGAATGCGGGAGATCGTGGCCGGCGAACGCGGCTGATCTCCCACAGGTCGCGGCTCAGGAGGCGTCCAGAGCCGCGATGATCCCGCCAAAATCGGCGGCTTTCAGGGACGCGCCGCCGACCAGAGCGCCGTCCACGTTTTCCACCGCAAAGATCTCGGCGGCGTTTCCGGGCTTGACCGAGCCGCCGTAAAGAACGCGCATCCCGTTGCCGACCTCGTCTCCGAAGCGAGCGACCAGACGGGCGCGAATATCGTCATGGACCTCGGTGATTTCTGTGGTCGTGGCGACTTTGCCTGTACCGATAGCCCAGACAGGCTCATAGGCGATCACGACGGTCTCGGCGGTCGCAGCATCCGGAACAGACCCGTCGAGCTGGCTCGCGATGACCTCTAGGGTCCGGCCCGCTTCGCGCTCTTCGAGCGTCTCGCCGACACAGACCACGGCCACAAGACCTTCGGCCAGCGCGGCCTCGGTCTTGGCGCGAACCGCTGCATCGCTTTCCCGATGACCGGCGCGGCGCTCGGAATGGCCGAGGATGACGTGGCTCGCCCCCGCATCGCGCAGCATTGCCGCCGAGGTATCGCCCGTATGCGCCCCGCTCGCCGCCGCGTGGCAGTCCTGTCCGCCGATCTGCAAAGCGCTGCCTTCGGCAACCCGTGCCATACGCTCGATCAGGGTCGCGGGCGGGCAGATCAACAGCTCGGAGCTGGCCGCCCCGTGCGACGCGATCAGCGCCTCGATCTCGCTAAGCTCCGCACCCAGCCCGTTCATTTTCCAGTTGCCAGCGGCAAGTTTGCGTCTGTCGGTCATCCGATCCTCCTGATGTTGCATCTTCCCTAGCCGAGCCGCCCCTGCATCGGAAGGGGTCAGCGCTCGCGCGTCACGTCGTATCCATAGAGCCAGTCGAACCGGCGGGTCAGCGCATCGGGCGAGAGCCGCGACAGCCCCCGCAGTCCCAGATGCGCCACCATCCGGGCCGGGCCGGTCAGATGATAGTTCCGCGCATTGGACCGGGCGGCATCGAGGGCCCGCTGCACGCGAGGCTGCCGCACCGCCTGCCATGCCGGAAGATCGCCCCGCTCGAAGGCAGCCGCAAAGCTCCACGCATCCTCCAGCGCCAGATTGGCCCCCTGCGCGAGGAAGGGCAGCGTAGGATGGGCCGCGTCCCCAAGGATCGCCACATTTTGTCCCGCCCAGACCTGTGCGACAGGATGCAGAAACAGTCCCCAGACGCCCACTTCGCTCACCCGAGCAAGATCCTCCCGGGCGCCGGGCAGATCGGCAAATGTGGCGCGAAAGGTGTCCGGATCCCCCGCATGGTGCCACCCTTCGGCCCGCCAGTGCGCGTCCTCGACCACACCCACCAGGTTGATCCGCCCGTCTCGCAGCGGGTAGCGCACCAGATGCTTGCCAGGCCCCATATCCACCCGCGCCTCAGACGGCATGTCGCCCGTCACCACAGCCCGCCACGCCACCTGACCGGAAAACACCGGGCTGGCTGCGCCGTTCAAAACGGGCCGGGCAATCGAGCGCAGGCCATCCGCGCCCAGCACGAACTCCTGTGCGACACCATCAATTTGCGGCTCCGGGCCATCGGCCACTGCATCGACGTCTTGCCCAAAACGCAGCGTCACGCCTGCGCGCTTCGCCCCGCGCGCCAGAACATCGACCAGATCGAAGCGGTGCAGGAGCAGGTAGGATCGGTCGCCAAGAGGCAGCCGCGCGATAGTCCGGTCGCGCAGACCGTCCACCAGATGAATCGAGCGGTTCCGCACGCCCACCGCGCGGATGTCTTCACCGAGCCCCAGCGCATCCAGCACGGCCAAACCGTTGGGCGAGATCTGCAACCCTGCACCGACCTCAGTCAGCTCCGGCGCACGCTCGAGCACAGTGACCTCAGCGCCCCGCTGCGCCAGTGCCGTGGCCGCGGCGAGCCCGCCGATACCCGCTCCGATCACCGTCACCTTGCGCATGTCCACCCCCGCTTACAAGCCTGTGTCACAAAAAACGCCGAGGATTGCCCCCGGCGTTTTTGTAGATTGTACTAGTGCAGATCATCGCATCAGTCGTCCCGATGGACCTTTTCGCTACGTTCGTGGCGCTCCTGCGCTTCGAGACTCAGTGTGGCAATCGGTCGCGCGTCCAGACGCTTCAGCGAAATCGGCTCCCCCGTCACTTCGCAATAGCCATACTCGCCATTGTCGATGCGACGCAGAGCCTGATCAATCTTCGCCACAAGCTTACGCTGGCGGTCCCGGGTGCGCAGTTCAAGGGCACGGTCAGTCTCTTCGCTGGCGCGGTCGGCGATGTCGGGAATGTTGCGGCTGCTGTCCTGAAGGCCCATGATGGTGCTGCGGCCCTCGTCCAGCAGCTCCTCCCGCCAGGCCTGCAACTTACGCCGGAAATACTCCGTCTGGCGCTCGTTCATGAATGGCTCGTCCTCGGCCGGCCGATAGTCCTCCGGCAGAAAAACTTCAACTTTTACCACATCTCGCTCCCTTATTGCCCGGTGTCGCAACGCAACCTCAGGGGTCTTGGGGGCGCTTTATCTAAAGGCCGGCGGGTTGTCACGTCAGTTCTTTTCCGTGTTGTCGCCATCCCCCTTTTTTTCTACGGTCCCGGCGCCCTGGCCAGAAGGAAATACCCCCATGAATTTCGCATCCACAGACAGTTATATCGCCACAGACGCCTTGGCGCTCGCCGTGAATGCAGCGGTCACGCTGGAGCGGCCCCTTCTCGTTAAAGGCGAGCCAGGCACGGGTAAAACCGAGCTGGCACGGCAGGTTAGCGCATCGATGGGGCTGCGGCTCATTGAATGGCATGTCAAATCCACCACCCGCGCTCAGCAGGGGCTTTACGAATACGACGCGGTGAGCCGCCTGCGCGACAGCCAGCTTGGTGATGAGCGCGTGCATGACGTGGCCAACTACATCCGTAAGGGCAAGCTCTGGGAGGCGTTCGAGGCCGACGAGCGCGTGGTTCTGCTGATCGACGAGGTCGACAAGGCGGATATCGAATTCCCCAACGACCTGTTGCAGGAACTCGACCGCATGGAATTCCATGTCTACGAGACGGGCCAGACCATTCGCGCCCGCCAGCGGCCCATCGTGATTATCACGTCGAATAATGAAAAAGAGCTGCCCGATGCCTTTCTGCGCAGGTGTTTTTTCCATTATATCTCGTTCCCGGACATTGAGACCCTGCGCGCGATCGTCGAGGTCCATCATCCGGGCATCAAGGAGAGCCTGCTGACCGCCGCGCTCACCAGCTTCTACGAGATCCGCGAGCAACCGGGCCTGAAAAAAAAGCCCTCCACCTCCGAGGTTATCGACTGGCTCAAACTCCTGCTGGCAGAAGATCTCAATGCCGAGGACCTGCGCCGGGACGGGGCGAACGCGCTTCCCAAGCTGCATGGTGCGCTCCTGAAAACCGAACAGGACGTGCATCTCTTCGAGCGTCTGGCCTTTATGGCACGGAGCAAGCGGGGCTGAATGTGCGCCCTCCGCGCCACGCACAAGCAACGCTCTGCTGAGTTGTGCTTGGCAATCACGCGCACATGAGGGACGGTCAAATGGATGTTTGTATCGCGCGTATTTCTGACTGGACTGTTCCTCCTGGCCGCCTGTGCCGCACCCGAGGTCCCGCCTCCTGCTGCTCCGGGCCCGGCGCCAAACACCCGTGCATCGGCAGAACCTCTGCCCCCCATGCGACGGTTTCCGGTACGACGTGCCGCCCCGCCTCAGCGGGCCAACGCGGATATGGCCGCGGATTTCCTCGATCTGTTCTTTCAACTCGAATCGGGACGCAACTTGCCCGCCTTCACACGGTTCGAGGGACCGATCTCCGTAAGAGTCGTCGGGCCAACTAGTCCAACCCTTGAACGGGATCTCACCGATTTGTTGACCCGTCTCCGACGCGAAGCAGGGATCAGCATCACCCGTGTGCCTGCCGCGCAGGCCGCCTCCATCACAGTGCAGGTGATCCCCAGCCGTGCGTTGCAAAACGCGGTCCCGCAGGCCGCCTGTTTCGTGGTTCCGCGGGTTCAGAGCTGGACCGAGTTCGAGGCCGCCCGGAGCGGTAACCGGCTCGACTGGGCCACCCTGCCGAGACGTGACCGCGTCACGGTATTCCTGCCCGGCGATGTTGCCCCGCAGGATCAGCGCGATTGCCTGCACGAGGAAATGGCGCAGGCGCTGGGACCGCTGAACGACCTGTTCCGGCTCACCGACTCGGTCTTTAACGACGACAATTTCGTCAACGTTCTCACAGGGTTCGACATGCTGGTCCTGCGCGCAACCTATGCCCCGGAATTGCGATCCGGGATGGGACGCGATGACGTGGCCGCACGCTTGCCTGCGCTCCTGTCGCGGCTCAACCCCGTGGGGGATACCATCCAGTCCAAGCAGCGCGCAGCGACCGACCCTGACTGGATCAACCAGATCCAGCGTGCCCTGAGCTTGTCGGGTCGCCAGTCTCCGCGCGTCCGGGCCGCCCGGCGCGCGATCACCATTGCCCGGCGCAATGGCTGGGCCGACAACCGGCTGGCCTTTTCCCACTTTGCCCTTGGCCGCGTGGTGCTGAACGAAGACCCCGAGGCCGCCTTGGAATCCTTTCTGCGCGCAGGTCGGATCTACGGAGCCGATCCCCTGACCCGACTACATGCCGCCCATGTGGCGCTCCAAATGACCGCGTTTGCACTTTCCGCCGGAGTGCCGGAGGATGCGGTGCGCCTCGTCGATGCGCATGCCCCCGCCGCACGGATGGGTGAAAACGCATCTCTGCTGGCGTCGCTCCTGCTTCTGAAGGCTGAAGCTCTCCGGGAGCTGGGGCGCGACACAGAGGCCCGGACGATCCGCCGCGAAGCGCTCGGCTATGCCCGCTATGGCTTCGGCGATGCGGACATTGTAAGGCGTCACGCCGAAGAGATCGCCACGATCCCGCCCAGCTGACCAAGGAACCAACCCCATGATCGTCATTGCCGGCCTCATTCTCGGCGCCATTTTTGGCTTTCGCCTCGCCAGCCGCCACGGGGGCAAGCCCGCCGACAAGGCGCAATACGCCATCGCCTGCGCCATTGCCGGATCGCTGATCGGGCTGGTGCTCACGATCGTGGTTGAGCGGCTCGTCGCCTGATGTTCCTGCCGTTCTTCGAACAGTTGCGCCAGCACCGGGTGCCGACCTCGCTCAGGGAGTTCCTCGACTTCCTCGGCGGGCTTCAGGCCGGGCTGGTGCGCTACGATGTGGACGGCTTTTACCATTTCGCCCGCGCCGCGCTGGTCAAGGATGAACGCCATTTTGACCGCTTCGATCAGGCCTTTGCTGCCAGCTTCAACGGGATCGAGGCGATTTCGGTGGAGGCCGTCGTCGAGGCGATGGATCTGCCCGAGGACTGGCTGCGCAAGATGGCGGAGAAGCACCTCTCCCCGGAGGAGCGTGCCGAGATCGAAGCGCTGGGCGGCTTTGAAAAGCTCATGGAGACTCTGCGCGAACGCCTGAAGGAGCAGCAAGGTCGCCATCAGGGCGGGAATAAATGGATCGGCACGGCCGGGACGTCACCCTTTGGCGCCTATGGTTATAACCCCGAAGGCGTGCGGATTGGCCAGCACGAGAGCCGCCACCGCCGCGCGGTCAAAGTCTGGGACAAACGCGAGTTCCGCAATTTCGATGATGACCGGGAGATCGGCACCCGCAACATCAAGGTCGCCCTGAAACGCCTGCGGCGCTGGGCCCGGGATGGGGCGGTCGAAGAGCTGGACCTGCCGGAAACGATCCGTTCCACCGCCAATCAGGGTTATCTCGACGTCAAAACCCGGCCCGAGCGGCGCAACGCTGCGCGGGTACTGCTGTTCCTTGATGTGGGCGGTTCAATGGATGACCACGTCAAGGTCGTCTCGGAACTGTTTTCTGCCGCGCGGTCAGAATTCCGCCATCTGGAGTTCTACTATTTTCACAACTGCCTCTACGAGGGTGTCTGGCGCGACAATGCGCGACGATGGACCGAGCAGATCCCGACCATGGATGTGCTGCACACCTATGGTCCGGAATGGCGCTGTATTTTCGTCGGCGATGCGGCCATGAGTCCCTATGAAATTGCCATGCCCGGTGGGGCAAATGAGCACTGGAACCCGGAGGCTGGCCATGTCTGGCTGGAGCGCGCACGAGACCAGTGGCCCGCGCATCTCTGGATCAACCCGGTGCCGCAGCAATACTGGAGCTATACCCAGTCTACCCAGATGATCCGCGAGATTTTTGGCCCCGAGCGCATGGTGCCCATGACCCTCGAAGGTCTCACGCAAGGCATGAAGCTGCTGGTCTGACGTGGTCGCAACAATGTGGCCCAACGGGTTTGACCTCAGAGCATCTGTCTCTAACTGTTCACAAAACGACACGCATCCCGCGGTCGTCAGGCAAAGGAGGCATCATGCCCGCACATAAAGGCTCCGCTCACTGGGAAGGCGATCTTCAGACCGGCAAAGGCACAGTCTCGACGGAAACCGGCGTTCTGAAGGATCAGCCCTATAATTTCAAAGCCCGGTTCGAGGATGGTGCCGAGACCACCCCCGAAGAGCTGATCGCCGCCGCTCATGCGTCGTGCTTTTCCATGGCTCTTTCGATGATTCTCGGAGAACACGGTCTGACAGCCGACAGCATCGACACGAAGGCATCCGCAAAACTGCAACAGGTTGAGGGTGGCTTTGCCATCACGACGATCCATCTGGACGTCACCGCTTCGATTCCCGGCGCGGATGCGGAAACCTTTGCCACCGCAGCCAACGCTGCCAAGGAAGGCTGCCCGATTTCCAAAGTGCTTGCAGGCGCAGAAATCACCATGGACGCGCGTCTCGCCTGATCCGGCAAAGCGCACAGAAACATCAAGAGCGCTCCTCTCGCAGGGGCGCTCTTTTCCTGAGGCTCAGTCCGGGTTTACGTTTCCCGTCGCCTCAACCAGCGCCAACACCTCCGGTCCCACAGCGTTAACAATCAGCTCCACCCCGACCGCGCTGGGATGAATTCCGTCCGGCTGCACATAATCGCGTAAGCTGTCGTCGGTCGCGCCAGCGTCCCGCAAGGCCCCGAGGAAATCGGTCACCAGAGGCACTCCCCACTTCTCCGCCAGATCGGGATACATCCTGTCAAACCGGACTTTATAATCCGCGCCGTAATTCCCCGGCGCGCTCATGCCGATCAGCAGGACCGCAACGCCCTCGGCATCTGCCGTCGCGAGGATGCCATCGAGATTGGCGCGTGCGACGTCCGGATCGATCCCGCGCAAAAGGTCGTTACCACCCAGCGCCACGAGCATCACGTCTGTGCCTGGCGTCAGACTCCAGGCCACGCGGCTTAGCCCGCCCGCGGTTGTGTCTCCCGACACACCGCCATTGGTCAGTGAGACCTCGGCGCCCTGCGCGGTGAGCCACTCCTCCAGTTGCGGGACAAAGCCCTGATCCGGCGGCAAGCCGTAGCCTTGAGTCAGCGAGTCCCCCAGCGCCAGCACCGACACCTCGGCGGCGGCAGGAAAGGTCAGGCAGATTATCGCCGCGACCTTGAGCCATACGCTTTGGACCCCATATGCCCGGAAGCAGAAAGGAAACTTCATGGACCACCCCATTCTCTCGTTGCGTCACGTTGGCCTGACACTCGAGGGTAACGCCGGACCTGTCACTATACTTCGGGACATTTCCCTGAATGTGAAGAGGGGTGAGACAGTTGGTTTGATCGGGCCGTCCGGCTCGGGCAAATCCTCGGCTCTCATGGTCATGGGCGGGCTGGAGCGTGCTAGCAGTGGTACAATCACCGCGATGGACCACGACCTGACCGCCATGGGAGAGGATGCACTGGCGCGGTTTCGACGCGATCATGTGGGCGTGGTGTTTCAGTCGTTTCACCTGATCCCCACCCTCACGGCGCTGGAGAACGTCGCAACCCCTTTGGAACTGGCCGGGCACAAGGACGCCTTCGATCGGGCCGAAGCGGAGCTGGAGCGCGTGGGTCTCAGCCACCGGCTCCACCATGCGCCCTCGGAACTGTCAGGCGGAGAGCAGCAGCGGGTTGCACTGGCCCGCGCCGCCGCGCCACGCCCCGACATTCTGCTGGCCGATGAGCCCACAGGCAATCTCGACGGCCCCACGGGCGAAGTCATCATGGATCTGCTGTTTGACCTGAACACCCGGCACGGCGCGACGCTGATCCTCGTGACCCACGCCCCTGAACTGGCGGCGCGTTGCGGGCGGGTGGTGCGGCTACAAGACGGCCGGATCGCCAACGACGCGGAGCGTGCGGCGTGAGTCCTGCCCTCCGGATCGCTGCCAGAGAACTGCGCGCGGGACTCAGGGGCGGCCTGCGCGGGCTGAGGGTCTTCGTCGCCTGCCTGACGCTGGGCATCGCCGCCATCGCCGCTGTCGGCTCCGTGCGCGAGGCCATCCAGACCGGCCTCGGACGCGAAGGCGCGACCCTGCTCGGTGGGGACGCCATGGTGGAGTTCACCTATCGCTTCGCCAGCGACGACGAACGCGCCGCCCTCAAAACTCTGGGCGACGTGGCCGAGATCGTGTCCTTTCGCTCAATGGCCGTTGTAAACGGACCCGACGGCCCGGAGCGCGCGCTGACTCAGGTCAAGGCCGTGGACAGCGCCTACCCTCTCTATGGTTCGCTGCGCCTTGACCCGGACGTGCCCCTCACCGATTTGCGCGGCGGCGATCTCCCCGGTGCGGCTATGGATCCGGTACTGGCAGACCGGCTCGGCCTCGACTTGGGCGATCTCTTTCGCGTCGGCGACCGCGACTACCGCCTCGCTGCTCGGATTCTTGCAGAGCCGGACGATGCGGGCGGCGGGTTCGAGCTGGGGCCGCGCACGCTGCTCTTTACCGAGGATCTCGAAGGCACGGGCCTGTTACAACCCGGGACGCTTTATGAAACTGAATACCGGCTGAGACTGCCAGACGGCGCGGATCTCGACACTGCCCGCGCGGCGCTGGAAACAGCGCTCCCCGACAGCGCCTATCGCTGGCGCGACCGCCGGAACGGAGCTCCGGGCATTGCCCGCATGGTGGAACGGCTGTCGAGCTTCCTCGTCCTCGTTGGTCTGGCCGGTCTAACCGTGGGCGGGATCGGGGTCGCCTCGGCGGTACGCGCCTATATGGTGACAAAGACCGCCACCATCGCCACACTGAAGACCCTCGGGGCCGAATCGCGGGTAATCTTTGTCAACTTCGCTGCACAGATCGCCGCAGTCACTGCCATGTCGGTGGTGCTGGGCCTCGCCATCGGCGCCGCTTTGCCCCTTGCCTTTGGCGGGCTTATCGAGAGCCGCCTGCCCGTGCCAGTGGCTATTTCCGTCTATCCCCGTCCCCTCGCTGAGGCCGCGCTCTATGGGATCCTGATCGCCGCGCTCTTTTCGCTCTGGCCGCTGGCACTGGCCCGCGACATCCGTGCGGCGACGCTGTTCCGAGACACGGGCGGGCTGCCTCGCGGCTGGCCTCGCCCCGTCTATCTCGCCTCCACAGTTGCTCTGCTCGCACTCTTGGTCGGCGCGGCGGCGGTACTGTCGGGGATGGAGCGACTGACGCTGGTCACGGCCGCCGGACTCGTCCTCGCCTTTGGCGCCCTCTGGCTCACCGCCCGCGCGATCAGCCACGTGGCCGCGCGGATGGCCCGGTACAAGGCCCTGCGCGGGCGCACCGCCCTCCGCCTCGCGCTCGCCTCCATGGGTGGTCGCTGCGGCGAAGCCGGGGCGGTGGTACTATCCTTGGGACTTGGCCTGACTGTTCTGGCTGCCGTGGGGCAGATCGACGCCAACCTGCGCAGCGCCATCACACGGGATCTGCCTGAGGTGGCGCCCGCCTATTTCATCGTCGATATCCAGCCCGACCAGATCGACCCCTATGGCGAAATCCTCGCAGGCGATCCGGGCGTAACAAAAGTCGAAAGCGCGCCAATGCTGCGGGGCATCCTGACCGAGATCAACGGCGAGGATGCCGAAAGCGTGGCGGGACCTCACTGGGTGTTGCGTGGTGATCGGGGCGTGACCTATGCCGACCGCCCGCCCGAGGGGACGAAGCTAACGGCGGGCACATGGTGGAACGCGGACCATGACGGCGCGAACGAGGTGAGCTTTGCCGCCGAAGAGGGCGCTGAGCTCGGCCTGAAACTCGGCGACCGGCTCACCGTGAATATCCTTGGCCGGGATATCGAGGCCGATATCACCTCGTTCCGCGAAGTGGATTTCTCCACCGCAGGGATCGGCTTCGTCATGGCCATGAGCCCCAACGCCCTGCGCGGCGCACCCCATACGTGGATCTCCACGGTCTATGCCGAACCCGAAGCGGAGGCGCGGATTTTGCGCGAAGTGGCCAGCGCCTTTCCCAACGTGACGGCGATTCGGGTGGGCGATGCGATCGACCGGGTGTCGGAGCTGTTGCGCGGAATCGCGGCAGCGGTGACCTACGGGGCGGCGGCGGCGCTGGTCACGGGGGGCGTCGTGCTGATCGGTGCGGCGGCGTCGGGCACACCGGCGCGGGTCTACGAAGCGTCTGTGATGAAAACGGTGGGCGCGACTCGGCAAACCATGCTCATCAGTTTCGCCCTGCGCTGGATCCTGCTGGGGCTCGGCGCAGGGATCATAGCGTTGGTGGCGGGCATTCTGGCGGGCTGGGGGGTGTCACGGTTTGTCATGGACACGGACTTTACCCCCGCCCTTGGCGCAGCGCTCGCGGTTATTGCCACGGGGATCGCCCTGACCCTCGGAGCGGGGCTGGCCTTTGCCTGGACGCCCCTGGCCGCGCGCCCGGCGCGTGTTCTGCGCGCGCGGGAATAAGGCTCAGCCGCGTGCCGCGTCCATCACCCGGCGCATCTCGGCCATGGCGTCGGGCAACCCGCGAAAGATCGCCTCGCCGATCAGGAAATGCCCGATATTCAGCTCGACTACCTGCGGGATCTCGGCGATAGGCGGGACAGTGTCATAGTTCAGGCCATGGCCCGCATGGACCTCAAGCCCAAGATCCTGCGCCAAGGCAGCCATCTTCCGGATGCGCTCCAACTCGGCGGTGGCGTCCTCTGCCCGTCCTTCAGCTGTGAAATCGCAATAGGCACCCGTGTGCAATTCCACCACCTGGGCCCCGATCCGCGCCGCGGCCCGGATCTGCACTTCGTCAGCGGCCACGAAGAGCGACACACGGCAGCCCGCCTCTCGCAGCGGCGCGATAAAGGCAGCCAGCCGGTTGTCATCTGCAGCAACTTCCAGACCACCCTCGGTCGTCCGCTCTTCACGCCGCTCAGGCACGATACAGACCGCGTGGGGTTTGTGGCGCAGAGCGATGGCCTGCATCTCTTCGGTCGCGGCCATCTCGAAATTCAGGGGCAGGGTCAGCGCCCCCATCAACGCCTCGATATCGGCATCGGAGATATGGCGGCGGTCTTCGCGCAGGTGGGCGGTGATGCCATCGGCCCCGGCCTGCTCCGCCATGAGCGCCGCACGCAACGGATCCGGTGTCGCACCCCCACGGGCGTTCCGCACGGTCGCCACGTGGTCGATGTTCAAACCAAGGCGCAGTCTGTCCGTCATCTCACGATTCCCCCTCTTTGGGCTGCCGACGCGCGCGTCGTCTGGCTCGCCGAGCCGCCAGACGCTTGCGCCGTGCGGCTTGATAGGCCTTTATCAAAGGCTGCGACAAGAGATATGCGAGGGTCGCGGCAATCAGTCCGGGGATCAGCCCGCCAACGAGATAGGGCAGGAAAACCAGCTCCAGAAAGGCATTGGTGTCGGACCAGACCATCGGGTCAGGACCGATCAGCGCACCCGCATTCGTCCAAAGCTCGCCCCAGACAAGGCTGAATGCCTCGAACACTTCGCTGAGCGCGAGTGCGTCGGGATTACCGAGGATCCGATTGCCGAACTCGATGGAGATACCTGCAATGATCGGCAAAGTGATTGGGTTGCCGAACATGGTCGCCAGCAGCGCAGCGAGGATGTTGCCCCCGACGGCCCAAGCCAGCGCCATTGCGACAAATATGTGCAGCCCGAAGAACGGCGTGAAACAGGCGAAGATGCCACAGGCAATGCCCCGGGCGATCTTGTGCGCCGAATCGGGTAAACGCCGGATGCGAAAAGCCATGTAGCGGAGCGCCCGGATCCATCCGCCCCTTGGCCAGACGGCCCGCGCCAGAGAATCGGCTTTGTTGCGGGGAGGTCGGCGCTTGAACATCGGTGTCTGGCCCCTCGCGGACGTCAGTCCTGCTTTGAGAGGTTTCGCACGCGCTCAATCATTGCCACGTCCGGCTCTGCTTCGAGTGCCATGACAACCGCATGCAGATGCTCAACACTGCGCAGTTCCAGATCGATCTTCAGCCGGTAAAAATCCGGACGGCGCTCGACAAATTGCAGGTCTGAGATGTTCGCGTGCTGGCTGCCGATAATCGTACAAACCCTGCCAAGAACCCCGGCATCATTGCTGATCGTCAGCTCAAACGGCACGTCATGGACCGCCGGATGGGTGCCGCTATGCCAGGCCACATCGATCCAGCGATCCGGCGAATTCTCCAGATCCGCCAGCGTTTCGCAGTCGATGGCATGCACCCGCACGCCCTCGCCACGATAGGAGATCCCAACGATTCGCTCGCCCGGCAGCGGCTTGCAACAGGGCGCGCGTTGAAAGGCCTGATCGGGCTCAAGTCCCACCACTGCACGGGCGGCATCGATCTCGTCACCCGCCTCGATGGTGATGCCGGGATAAAGCGCTTCGATCACGTCGCCGGTGGCCAGTTCCGCAGAACCGATCCGGGCCAGAAGTTCGTCCCCGCTCTCGATCTCCAGCTCCCGCGCGGCGGTCAGCAACGCCTTGTCACTCATCTTCTTATCGATGTGCTCGAAGGCCACGCGCAACAGTTCCGTACCCAGCCGGATAAAGCGACGGCGGTCCGCCGCCTTCAGCGATTTTCGGATCGCCGATTTCGCCCGCCCTGTGGCCACAAGATCGAGCCAGCCGGCCTGCGGACGCTGGCCCTCGGCGGTTTGGATGTCCACCGTTTCGCCATTGCGGAGCCGGTGCCAGAGCGGGACGCGAATGCCGTCCACCTTGGCGCCCACCGCACGGGCTCCGACGCGGGTGTGGATTGCATAGGCAAAATCGAGCGGCGTCGCACCTTTGGGCAGCGGAATCACCTTCCCCTTGGGCGTGAAGCAGAAGACCTTGTCCTGATACATTTCGAGCTTCACCGCTTCGAGAAACTCGTCGTGGTCGTCGGCACTCTCGAATTGTTCGGTCAGCTGCGACACCCACGTCACCGGATCCACGGCAAAGGGGTTCTGGGTGATCACTCCATCGCGGTAGGACCAGTGCGCGGCCACGCCGGTTTCCGCGACCTCGTGCATGGACCGCGTGCGGATCTGTACCTCGACCTGCTTGCCGTCGCGGCCTGAGACCGTCGTGTGCAAGGATCGATAGCCATTGGATTTAGGCTGACTGATGTAATCCTTGAAGCGTCCGGGCACGGCGGTCCAGCGATGGTGGATCGCGCCAAGAACCTGATAACAGGTCTTCGTTTGTTCAACGATCACACGGAATCCGTAAATGTCACTGAGGCGGGAAAAGCCGATATGCTTTTCTTCCATCTTGCGCCAGATGGAGAACGGTCGCTTGGCCCGGCCATAAACCTGCCCGCGGATACCCGCCTTCCTCAACTCCAACTCGATATCGGCGGTGATCTTGTCGACCACGTCACCCGTATCCTGCTGCATCTTGGCAAAGCGGCGGATGATCGACCGGCGGGCTTCGGGATTCAGCACCCCGAATGCGAGGTCCTCAAGTTCCTCGCGCATCCACTGCATCCCCATGCGACCGGCCAGCGGCGCATAGATATCCATGGTCTCGCGCGCCTTCTGCACCTGCTTTTCCGTGCGCATGTGCTTGATCGTACGCATGTTGTGGAGGCGGTCAGCGAGCTTGACAAGAATCACCCGCACGTCCCGGCTCATGGCCATAAAGAGCTTGCGGAAATTCTCGGCCTGCTTGGTCTCGGTGGAAGAAAGCTGGAGCTTGGTCAGTTTGGTGACGCCGTCCACAAGGTTCGCGATCTTCCGACCGAACAGCTCCGACACTTCCTTATAGGTGGAGTCCGTGTCTTCGACCGTATCATGGAGCAGAGCGGTGATGATCGTCGAATCGTCGAGCCGCTTTTCTGTCAGAATCATCGCCACCGCAACGGGGTGGGTGAAATAAGGCTCCCCGGAATGGCGGGTCTGGCCGCTGTGCTTCTCGTCCGCGTAGGCATAGGCCCGTCGGATGAGATCAACATTGGAGCGCGGGTTGTAAGAAAGGACCTGCGAAACCAGTGTTTCGCAGGCGTCTGACATCTTCAGCCCCGCATCATCCATCTGACCTACTTCTGCTTTTGCGCTTCCATCAGGGCCCGGAGCAGCTTTTCCTCGGACATATCGTCCTCGGCCGGCTTGTCAGGCTCTGCACCCATGAGAAGGGCCATGGCATCCTCTTCGGGTTCGTCCACCTCGACCTGGGTCTGGTGGCCCTCGATCATCCGCTCGCGAAGATCGTCGGCCTGCTGGGTTTCATCAGCAATCTCGCGCAGAGATACGACGGGATTTTTATCGTTATCGCGGTCAACCGTGATCGGCGCGCCCGACGCAATCTCGCGCGCACGGTGAGCCGCCAGCATGACCAGTTCAAACCGGTTGGGAACCTTGTCGACGCAATCTTCTACAGTGACGCGAGCCATCGAGATCTCCTGAATTCATACGAAATGCCGCACCACCCCCAGTGCGAAGACTTCGAAATAAGCCGATTAGCAACTAATCACAAGGGAAATTGCGGCTAATTACCGAGCTGGCCCACCTGTATCTCCGGATCCAAATCGAGAACTTCGATGCCGGAAAGGGCGCTGGCCGGCAAGGAATCGAGCATCTCCTTTACTGTCTGCCCCAGCACAGGATGACGCCAGGCCGGAGCGATGTCGCAGAGTGGCAGTAGCACAAACGCCCGGTCCTGCAGCCTTGGATGAGGTAAGATCAGCTCTGACGGCGCCTCCCGCATTTGAGACTCCAGATCCAGAGTCCGCCAGCGTTCATGCACCGCAGCGCTGGGTCGAATTTGATCACCGCAGGCGATCAGGTCAATATCCAACGTCCGCGCTCCCCAACGCCGCATTCTCTCCCGACCCAGGCCTGCCTCCACGTCATGCAACTCATGCAGCAAGGCTGCCGAGGGGTAGTTTGTCTGCAGAACCGCTGCAGCATTGACAAAATCCGGACCCGACCCCGCCGGGAAGGCCGGTGTTTTGTAAAACTTACTAAGGGCTTGGACAAAGCCAAGATTTTGTGCGATACTCGTTAATGAATTGGCGATTATTTTGACTGCACTATGGTGATCGTCAAATTTGTTGCTGCCGAACGCGAGCAAAACTTTAAATGGGGCTCCCCTATGCATGTGGGTATATTGCCTTCTTGCTATGGACCGGTACAACACTCGTGGAATTTCGAGCTGGCGGCTGCGGATGCATTGCTTACGGCGGCATAAGGGAATGTTGTGATGTTTTACAGAGACGAAAGACTGGCGCTGTTTATCGATGGCTCCAACCTATATGCCGCCGCCAAGTCTCTTGGGTTTGACATCGATTACAAACTTCTGCGTCAGGAATTCATGCGCAGGGGTAAGCTGCTGAGAGCATTTTACTACACGGCGCTCCTCGAAAACGAAGAGTACTCGCCGATCCGACCGTTGGTGGACTGGCTACACTATAACGGCTTTACGATGGTGACTAAGCCGGCCAAGGAATACACCGACAGCCAGGGACGGCGAAAGGTGAAGGGTAACATGGATATCGAACTGACGGTCGATGCCATGGAACTGGCTCCTAGGATCGACCACGCCGTTCTCTTTTCCGGTGACGGCGATTTCCGCCCGCTGGTTGAGGCATTGCAGCGGGCCGGGGTCCGGGTGTCAGTCGTGTCCACGATCCGGTCCCAGCCGCCGATGATTGCCGATGAACTGCGACGTCAGGCGGATAACTTCATCGAACTCGACGAGCTGCGCGAAGTGATTGGCCGTCCGCCGCGGGAAGAGCAAACTCAGGTCCGTGCCACCGGCTCGTGAGGCCAACAATAGCTTATGGAAGCGATCTGGTCGCTTCTGGGAATGTTCGTTGCAGCCTTTGGCGCCGCGACGCTTCTTCCGTTTCAATCTGAAATCGTCTTCGTCGGCCTGCAATTGCGCGGCGAAGTCCCTCTGAGCTTCGTGCTACTGGCGGCATCGGTCGGCAATGTGCTCGGCTCGGTGGTCAATTACGTACTCGGCGCATTGTTTGAGCGGCTGAAAGATCGCCGGTGGTTTCCCGTCACATCCGCACAGATGCAAAAGGCCCATGACTGGTACGCTAAATGGGGCGTCTGGAGCCTGCTGCTCAGCTGGGCGCCTTTTGGAGACGCCATCACCGTCGTGGCCGGGTTGCTTCGGACGCCCTTTCCATTGTTCCTCGCTCTGGTGACACTGGCCAAGACCGGACGCTATGTATTTCTCGCGCTGGCGACCGCCGGGCTGTCCTGAGCACGGAAACGGGGCTGGACCCCATAGCCCACGCCCCCTAGATCAGCGGCAGGAGGCCAAAGCCATGTCGAAACCAGATCTCACCCTCTATCTCGCTGCCCCGCGCGGCTTCTGCGCTGGCGTCGATCGTGCCATTAAGATCGTCGAAATGGCGCTCGAGAAATGGGGCGCGCCGGTCTACGTTCGCCATGAAATTGTCCATAACAGATACGTGGTGGACGGCTTGCGCGACCGCGGAGCCGTGTTTGTCGAAGAGCTGGACGAGGTCCCTGCCGACCGCCCGGTGATTTTCTCCGCCCATGGCGTACCGAAATCCGTGCCCGCTGCGGCGCAGGCCCGCGAAATGCTCTACGTGGACGCCACCTGCCCGCTGGTCTCGAAGGTCCATATCGAGGCAGAGCGCCACAGCGCCAACGGCCTTCAGATGGTGATGATCGGCCATGCGGGCCACCCGGAGACGCTCGGGACAATGGGCCAACTCCCCGAGGGCGAAGTGCTGCTGGTCGAAACCGCCGACGACGTGGCGACGCTGGAGGTCCGCGACCCCGAGCGGCTGGCCTATATTACCCAAACCACCTTGTCGGTGGACGACACGGCAGGGATCGTGTCGGCGCTGCAAACCCGCTTTCCAGCCATTGTCGGCCCCCATAAGGAAGACATCTGCTACGCCACCACCAACCGTCAGGCAGCCGTCAAAGAGATCTCGCCGAAGATCGACGCCTTGCTTGTGGTCGGCGCCCCCAATTCCTCGAATTCCAAACGTCTGGTCGAGGTTGGGCGCAATGCGGGATGCGCCTATGCCCAGCTGGTGCAGCGGGCGGACGATATCGATTGGCGGGCACTGGACGGCATCCGGTCCGTGGGCATAACCGCCGGGGCCTCTGCGCCCGAAGTGTTGATCGACGAGGTCGTGAGCGCCTTTGGGGAGCGTTACAATGTGGCGGTCGAGCAGGTCGTGACCGCTGAGGAAAATGTCGAGTTCAAGGTCCCTCGCGTCCTGCGCCAACCCGCCTGACCCCGGCATTCAAGTTTTCATAAAGAGGTTTTCTATGTCCCGTATCCCCCGCTCCGCTTTGCTGCTCGGGCTCGCCGGTGTCCTGCCCTTTCTGTGGGGCGCGGCGACATTGCTGCTGCCATCCTTGAACGCGTGGGCGCTAGCCAATGTTGGCCCGCGCTTTGTCGGCCCCTACGTCCAGCTATCCTACGGCACGGTTATTCTCAGCTTCATGTCGGGGGTGCTCTGGGGATTCGCGACCCGAGCCGAAGGACATGTGGCCGCAACGGGCTATGCGCTCTCGGTGATCCCGGCACTCTGGGCGTTCTTCTTCGTCGGCGGTGGCCCGACCTCGGCAGCCATGTATCTGATTCTGGGCTTTATTGGCATCCTCGGCCTCGATTGGATGTTCGCGCGGCAGGGGTTGGCGCCGGATTGGTGGATGCCTCTGCGGCTGCTCCTCAGCACCCTCGTGGTGCTCTCGCTCCTGCTCATCGTGATCTGATGGCCGAGCTTTTCGCCTATACCGACGGCGCCTGCTCCGGCAATCCGGGTCCCGGCGGTTGGGGAACGCTTCTCATCGCCCGCGATGGGGATTCTGAAGTGAAGAGGCGCGAGCTGAATGGTGGTGAGGCGCAGACCACGAACAACCGGATGGAGCTGCTGGCGGCGATCTCGGCGCTGGAGAGCCTCACCCGGCCCAGCCGCATCACTGTGGTCACAGACAGCCAGTATGTCAAAAACGGCGTGACCAGTTGGATTCACGGGTGGAAGCGCAACGGCTGGAAGACTTCCGCGAAGAAGCCGGTGAAAAACGCCGATCTCTGGCAGCGGCTCGACGAAGCACAGGAGCAGCACGAGGTTGACTGGGCCTGGGTGAAGGGCCATGCGGGCCACCCGGAAAACGAGCGCGCCGACGAACTCGCGCGCGAAGGGATGGCTCCGTTCAAGAAGAAGGCCACGCTATGACGATTCTGACTCTGCTCGACCACGCGGCAGTGTTTGTCTTTGCGCTCACCGGCGCCCTAGTCGCCAGCCGCGCCCAGCTCGACGTAGTGGGGTTCGTCTTCCTCGCGACGTTGACGGCCGTGGGAGGCGGAACCTTGCGCGACCTCTTACTCGACCGCCCGGTCTTCTGGCTCGAAGCACCCAGCTATCTGGGGTCTGCTGGAATTGCGGCGCTGATCGTCTATTTCACCGCTCACCTGCTGGAGAGCCGGTTGAAAACACTGTTCTGGCTCGACGCTGCCGCCCTTGGCTCAGCCGTCGCGGCGGGCGTCGGTGTCGCCATTGAGGCCGAGCTGCGCTGGCCTATCGTGCTCGTCATGGGCGTCGCTACGGGGACGTTTGGCGGACTGATGCGCGACGTGGTGGCCAACGAGGTGCCCCTGATTCTGCGGTCGGGCGAACTCTATGTAACGACCGCCCTCGCGGGGAGCCTGACCGCGCTGATCGCGTTGCAGTTTGGCCTCGCACTGCCGATCTGTTTGGCACTGGCGGCCCTCACCACATTCCTGTTGCGCGCGGGATCCCTCGCCTTTGGATGGAACCTGCCGCGCTACAAGCCGAGCCCGCCGCGCACATTCTAGATCTGTCGGGGATGAGGTGAGAAGCTGACAGCGACCCAAACGGGGCTCACTACGGCTGCTTCCTTCCGGACCTGACCGGGTTCGCGAGGCGCTTGCCCGCGCCAACTTCTCGCGGGTCAGATAACCCTCTGCCCCGGATCATGCAACCAGCTGAGCAATATTTCCAACAGTCCCGCGATTTTTCATGAAAAGTCGGCCCAGCATCTTCCCTTTTTGCGTGGAACACCCCACCTGTGCCGCATGCAAAACGCTGAATTTGTTACCTTTGGCGGCTCTGGACTCGACCGGGCAGCATCTGAACGCGCCAGCGACATTCAGGACAGCCTTCGCGCGCTCAATGAAAGCCGCACGGCGCTGTTCTGGCGCGGCAAGCCGTTCCTGACCCCCGACGACGAGAGCGGTGGGCTTCGTCTGATGCGTCTGCCATTGGATCACCCGGCGCTCAGCGATGGAGGTCTGACCGTTTATCTCGGCCGCGACGGCGCTGTGCCGACATTCGCCACCGATCTCTCGGCCTGGACGCCCGATGAACTGCCCGAAACTCTGAACAGCTTTGCGGACCCGTCAGAGCAAATCCACCCCTTCGTGCCGGACGGCTCATTTCAGGAACTGCGGAGCGCAATGACGCGGCTGAGCGCCCGTGCCGCTGAGTTGGCTGCCACCGGGCGCGCTTTGCTGGAGTGGCATCGGATCCACAGGTTTTGCGCCAATTGCGGCGCTCCCACAGATCCCACTCAGGGAGGCTGGCAGCGGGACTGCGAGGCCTGCGGCCGCCACCACTTCCCCCGCACCGACCCCGTCGTGATCATGCTGGTGACTCGCGGTAACTCGGTTCTTCTCGGCCGCTCGCCCGGTTGGCCAGACCGGATGTACTCTCTTCTGGCAGGCTTCATCGAGCCGGGAGAAACAGTCGAAGCCGCCGTGCGTCGTGAAACCTGGGAAGAGGCAGGTGTTCGGGTCGGTACTGTCACCTATCTGGCCAGTCAGCCGTGGCCATTTCCAGCGTCACTCATGCTCGCCTGCCATGCCGAAGCAACCAGCTCGGAAATTTCCTGCGATCCTCAGGAGATCGAGGATGCCCGGTGGATAAGCAAAGAAGAGATGCTGTCGTGCTTTGCAGGTCTGCATGAGGTCTTGCCTCCGCGGAAAGGCGCTGTCGCAGAACATATCCTAAAGAACTGGGTTGCAGATACACTCGATTGAGGACAAACCGCTCTCGCAGGTAACCATGGTAAGTAGATGAAGATTTCAACCCGCCACGACATCGCTGCACCTCCCGGTGAGGTGTTTGCGGCGCTGAGCGATTTTGATCGTCTCGAACGACTGCTCATGGAATCCGGTGCGGAAGTTTCCCGGACTGATGATCGGTCCCATGGGCCAGCTGGCGCGACCTGGACCGCAAAGTTTACCTATCGGGGTCGGACGCGGCGTGCCGAGGCGTCAGTGGTGACGTTTGACCTTGATCAGCAGATTGCCATGCGGACCAAGATCGACGGGCTTGTTACAATTGCCAATACGGAACTTCTGCCAATCGGCGACAGCAAAACCCGTATGTTCGCGGCAATCGATTTGCGCCCGACGACCTTTACCTCACGTCTTCTTGTTCAGTCTCTGAAACTCGGGCGCGGGCGCCTGCAGAAGCGTCTGAAGAAGCGCTTGATCCAGTTCGGTGATCACGTCGAGGCGTCACGCTAACTGCGGTTTCAGGCCGATCTGTCAGATCGACCCGGTCCATCGTTGAAATCGCGAATCAGTCCCGTGCTGCCATCGCATCGAGCCGAGCCTTCAGGGCTTCGTTTTCTTCACGGGCTTTTTGCGCCATGGCACGCACCGCATCGAACTCTTCGCGGGTAACAAAGTCCCGATCCGCCAGCCAGCGGTCCATCAGGCTCTTCATCGCGGTCTCGGCTTCATCCTTCGCACCCTGAGCGACGCCCATGGCATTGGTCATCATCTGCGAAATATCGTCGAAGATCTTGTTACGGGTCTGCATGGGAACTCCTTTGCTTTGTGCCCGATATGGCGGCGCGGGCGCGTATTCTCAAGGTTGACATTACCGCGCAGGCCGGGGTTTTTCGCTCCATGATCAGGTCCATCCCTTTCCCCGACATCTCACCGGAGATCTTCACCCTCCGAATCGGCGACTTTGTGCTCGCCCCCAAATGGTACGCGATGGCCTACATCGTGGGCATCCTTGTGGGCTGGGCGATCATCGCCGCCGCCATGCGCCATCCCAAGCTCTGGCCCGATGACACTGCGCCGATGAGTCCCAAGAGCGTCGAAGACCTGATCACCGCCATCGTAGTTGGGGTGATTCTCGGCGGACGGCTCGGCTATGTGCTGTTTTACCAGCCGGACTACTACCTCTCCCACCCGCTCGAGATCCTCTATGTCTGGCAGGGGGGCATGTCCTTCCACGGGGGGCTGCTCGGCGTTGGTGCAGCAGCGCTGTGGTTTTCCATGCGGCGCGGCGTCCCGTGGCGGAGCCTCTTTGACGCACTCGCTCTGGGTACTCCTGTCGGGCTGTTCCTTGGCCGAATCGCCAACTTCATCAATGCAGAGCTTTGGGGCGCACCGACCACCCTGCCCTGGGGCGTGGTCTTTCCCGGGGCGACAGCACAAGACTGTCCCGGCATCACCGGCCCCTGCGCTCGCCACCCGTCGCAGCTCTACGAGGCCGCACTGGAGGGGCTGCTCCTCGGCATTATCATCTGGGTCCTCGGATTTGCGCTGGGCAAGCTGAAGCGGCCGGGGTTCGTCGCTGGCATATTCCTCGCGGGTTATGCCCTGTCGCGGATGCTGGTCGAGACGGTCCGTCAGGCTGACGCACAATTCGTCACACCGGACAATCCGGCGGGCAATGTGCTGCTCGGTCTCTCCATGGGGCAGCTGCTGTCGCTGCCAATGTTGCTGCTCGGGCTGGTGCTGATCGTCACGGCGCGGCGTCAATGACCGAGCTGGCAGAGGCTTTGAGACGGCAGATCGCCCAGACCGGCCCGCTGACCGTGGCCGAATACATGACCACATGTCTGCTGCACCCGAGGCTGGGCTACTACACCACTCGCGATCCGCTGGGCGCAAACGGAGATTTTGTCACCGCGCCAGAGATCAGCCAGATGTTCGGGGAGCTCATCGGCCTTGCGCTGGCCCAGAGCTGGCTCGATCGAGGCGCCCCCAGTCCCTTCGTGCTGGCGGAGCTCGGCCCCGGGCGTGGGACGCTGATGGCGGATCTTCTGCGTGCTACCAAAGGCGTCCCCGGCTTTCATGACGCAGCGCAAATCCATCTGGTGGAAGCCTCCCACACTCTGCGTGCCCGCCAGCGGGACATCCTCGCCGCCTATGAGGTCACATGGGTGGACGCTGTGGACGAGATGCCCCCGATGCCACTCTTTCTCGTGGCCAACGAATTCTTTGACTGTCTGCCGATTCGCCAGTTCCTGCGCGATGGCGACGGGTGGCGCGAGCGTGTCGTGACGGTGCAGGACGACATGCTGGTCTTTGCCCTGACCGATGCCACGCCCCTTGCAGCACTGAATCACAGGCTTGAGGACACACATAACGGCGATCTGGTCGAAACCTGCGCCGCATCAGAGGCCATCGCCTGCACGCTCGGGGAGCGGATTTCCACGGAGGGCGGCGTTGCGCTGATCATCGATTACGGCTCGGAAATCTCTCTTGGCGACACGTTCCAAGCCGTACGAGCCCAGCAGAAGGAGTCACCTCTGGCCCAGCCCGGCGAGGCTGACCTGACCGCCCATGTGGATTTCGGAGCACTGGCCCGCAACGCCGCGCCTGCCACGGCCAGCGCGCTTGTGCCACAAGGGGTCTGGCTGGAACGGCTTGGTATCGTTGAGCGGGCCCGAAGCCTCGCGAGTCGGATGACGGGGGCCGCTCTAGAAAATCACATTGCCGGATTGCGGAGGTTGACCCATCCCGACGAGATGGGCACGCTGTTTCGCATCATCGCGTTGCATGACGGGCGCGCGACCCCACCGGGACTGGAGCCTGCACAGTGACTGTTGCCCGCCTCACATCCGATCTCATCCCCGCTGCACACGGGTTCTATACCCGCGTTGGCGGGGCCTCCTCCGGTGTTTTCGCCGGATTGAATTGCGGCAAAAGATCCTCGGATCAGGGCGAGATTGTCGAGATCAACCGCATCCGTGTGGCCGAGGATATGGGCGTCGGCAGTGATCATCTGCTGACAGTCAATCAGGTCCATTCCCCCCGCGCCATCGTAGTCCGGGAGCCTTCCGATACGGAGAGCGTGGAGGCCGACGCCATGGCCACCGCCACACCGGGCCTCGCTCTGGGAATTCTGACCGCCGATTGCATGCCAATTCTGTTTTCCGACCCTGACGCCGGAGTGATCGGTGCCGCCCACGGGGGATGGCGCGGGACGCTGGACGGGGTGATCGAAGCGACACTCGACGCCATGGAGCAGCTTGGCGCGCAGACAGAACGGGTCCACGCTGTCATCGGGCCGTGTATCAGTCAGGCGAATTATGAAGTCGGGCCCGAGCTGTTCGACTCTTTCCGCGACGAGCATCCCGATTACACGCAGTTCTTTACCGCGGGTCAGGGGGACCGGATGCTGTTCGACCTGCCCGGGCTGGGCCTCTACCGGCTGCGGGAGGCAGGTGTCGCCGAGGCGGAGTGGATCCGTCACTGCACCTACGCCGACCCCGCACGATTCTTTTCCTATCGTCGCGCCACCCACCGCAAGGAAGCGGATTATGGTCGCCTGATTTCGGTAATCCGGCTTTGATCAGGGCGTCTTAGACAGACGGTCTTCCATCACTTCGAAGGGGATGCCCGGGACTTCCTTGCTGGTCCGGATCACCAGCGAGGTCTTCACGCTCTCCACATTCGGCGCGCCCAGCAGGTCCGAGGTCAGAAAGTTCTGGAACGATGACAGGTCCGGAGCGACGCATTTCAGGATGAAATCCACCTCGCCGTTCAGCATGTGGCATTCCCGGACCAGCGGCCAGTTGTCGCAACGCTCCTGAAACTCAAGCAGATCCGCTTGTGCCTGGCTGTGCAGCCCGACCATGGCAAAGACCTGCACTTCGAACCCAAGCGCCCGTACATCGACCTGCGCGTGGTAGCCGCGAATGTATCCCGCCTCTTCGAGGGTGCGCACACGGCGCAGGCAGGGCGGCGCGGAGATGCCGACACGCTTGGCCAGCTCCACGTTCGTCATCCGGCCATCGCGCTGCAATTCAGCAAGAATTTTGCGATCGATCGCGTCGAGTTTCTGTCCCGGCATCCTGCCCTCTCGCATTTTGAACTTTGTTTACGCCCCCTGAACAGCATACGCAATAAAGTTGCAAGAGGGCGCAACTTCATTGCCGCACTTTCGGGGTCCCGGAGAAACGCCTATATGCCCTCAAGCAATTCGGAGGAACAGATGGCCGACGCTCGAAAAGTGAAAATTCTTATCATTGGCTCCGGTCCGGCGGGCTACACTGCTGCGGTCTATGCGGCGCGGGCCATGCTGGATCCGGTCGTGGTGCAGGGCATCCAGCCCGGCGGCCAGCTCACGATCACCACCGACGTGGAGAACTGGCCCGGCGAGACTTCGATCATGGGTCCCGACCTGATGGTCCGCATGGAGGCCCACGCCCGCGAGATGGGTGCCGAGATCGTCTCCGATCACATCTCGTCCCTCGACCTGTCGAAGCGCCCTTTTGTTGCGACTGCGGATAGCGGCACTGTGTTCGAAGCCGATGCGGTGATCCTCGCCACCGGCGCACAGGCCCGCTGGTTGGGTCTGCCAACCGAGGAGGCCTTCAAAGGCTTCGGCGTGTCCGCCTGCGCGACCTGTGACGGGTTCTTCTATCGCGGTCAGGAGGTTGCGGTAATCGGCGGCGGAAATACGGCGGTCGAGGAGGCGCTGTTCCTGACGAACTTTGCCTCGAAGGTCACGCTGATCCACCGCCGCAACGAACTCCGCGCCGAGAAGATTCTGCAAAAACGCCTACTGGAGCACCCGAAGGTCGAGGTGATGTGGGATCATCAGCTCGACGAAGTCTATGGCACCGACATGCCCAAAGGCGTCGAAGGGGTTCGCGTGCGTCACGTGGAAACCGGCGCGATCACCGAGGTTCCCGTCAAGGGCGTCTTCATCGCCATCGGTCACGCCCCGGCCTCAGAGCTGGTCGCCGATCAACTGGAGACCCATATGGGCGGTTACGTGGTGACGAAGCCGGACTCCACGGCCACCTCGATCCCCGGTGTTTTTGCCGCCGGTGACCTCACCGACCATAAATATCGTCAGGCCGTGACCTCCGCCGGCATGGGTTGCATGGCCGCGCTCGAAGCAGAACGCTTCCTCGCTGAGGCAGAGAACGAGGTGACCGCGCCTGCGGGCGACGTGGCCGCCATCGGTTAAACGCATCCAAAAACAACGGGCTGGCCTGTACCCCCAGGAGCAGCCCGCCACCGTCTCGGCGGGTTTTTGCCAACAATTTACACCAACCTCTTCCCTCCGCGGCGACTGCATGACATGTGTTCAGCGTTGAACATACAATGAGTCGCCGCGATATGTCCTCGCCCACCGCCAACTTGCCGGAAGAAGACCAGCTCTTCCTGCTCCTGCGCCAGCTCGACAGGGCACCGGAGGCCTCGCAGAGGGCTACGGCGGAGGCGCTGGGCATTTCGCTCGGGCGGCTCAACACTTATCTGCGGGCGGTCAGCGCGGCGGGTCTCATCGAGATTTCCGACCGGGCCGGTCCCGACCGCCGTCAGCGCTATGCCTATAGCCTGACCTTGCGGGGGGCAGCCGAGAAAACCCGGCTGGCCGACCGCTTCCTCGCCCGAAAATTCGCCGAGTATGACGCGCTTCATGCCGAACTGACCGGGACCAGCAGCGAGATGGTCCCCCTGAAACACAGGACCAAACTGATGCAAAGCAATCTTGCCCCCATTCCCGAACTTTACGTGTCGTATGACAGCGCGCAGAAGCTGAAGGTTGAGGCCGCCGATCTGGTGTCCCATGACCTGAACCCGCGGCAGATCTGCGATCTGGAGCTGTTGATGAATGGCGGTTTCAACCCGCTGAAGGGCTTTCTCTCCGAGGCCGATTATGACGGCGTCGTCGAAAACATGCGCACGGCGGACGGTACCCTCTGGCCGATCCCGATCACTCTGGACGTGAAGGAAGACTTCGCCGCTTCCGTCGAAATCGGGCAGGACATCGCTCTGCGCGATCAGGAAGGCGTGATCCTCGCCACCATGACCATCACCGACAAGTGGAAGCCGAACAAGGCGCGCGAGGCCGAGAAGGTCTTTGGCGCCGACGATTCGGCCCACCCGGCCGTGAACTACCTGCACAACACCGCGGGCGACTGGTATCTGGGTGGCCCGGTGACCGGCATCCAGCAGCCGGTGCATTATGACTTCCGCGCCCGTCGCGACACCCCCAACGAGCTGCGCGCCTATTTCCGCAAGCTCGGCTGGCGCAAGGTCGTGGCCTTCCAGACCCGCAACCCGCTGCACCGCGCGCACCAGGAACTGACCTTCCGCGCCGCCAAGGAAGCGCAGGCCAACCTGCTGATCCACCCTGTGGTCGGCATGACGAAGCCGGGCGACGTGGACCACTTCACCCGCGTGCGCTGCTACGAGGCGGTGCTGGACAAGTACCCGCAATCGACCACCACCATGTCGCTCTTGAACCTCGCCATGCGCATGGCCGGCCCGCGTGAAGCCGTCTGGCACGGGATCATCCGCAAAAACCACGGCTGCACCCATATCATCGTGGGCCGCGACCACGCCGGTCCGGGCAAGAACAGCCAGGGTGAAGA
>NZ_VFSV01000030.1 GCF_007004065.1 Palleronia caenipelagi
CTTGTTCTCCTTGCGCAGCCGCTCCAGCTCGGCGGCATCGGCCTTCTGGCGGTGTTTCGCTTCCATCGAGCCGAAGGCCTCGATCTCCAGCCGCCAGGTTTTCAGCTGCGTGCCGGTGATCCCCAGCTCTCTCGCAACGCTGCCCTGCGTCGCGCCTGGCTCATGAAGCCGGTCAACCGCGTTCGATGCGGTGTTTGAACCAGTGGCGCACAGCGCATCTAACCTTTGAACTCATCCGTGTATTTCCGTCGATGCTGTCCCATGGCGTGCTCCTCTCATGGACAGGGGTAAAGTACCCCGCTGTCCGGTGACAGGCACGAAGATCACTACGGCACCTCACGCGCGATGATCACGAACAAGCTGGGTTCTTATCCGGCGGCGAAAAAGGAGCTCGCGCCGAGGGTCGAGCACCGTTCACACAAGAGGATTAACAATCGCGCTGAAAATTCACACCAGCCCATTCGAGGAAGGGAGCGGATCATGAAAGACTTCAAGTCGCCCGCTCACCTACAGCGCTTCGCTTCAATTCACGATCCGATCGCCAACCTGTTCCACCTCCCGCGCCACGAGATGACATCCCCTGAGTTCCGCTACCTCAGCGCAGCCACCATGAAAGAATGGCCGGCGATCGCTGGACTGGCAGTGGCCTGAGCACCCAATAATTTGGTTCATTCTGATCCGAAGGTGTTAACTTTACGATGCCCTCTGACAGCCTGTATTATAGCTGTTCGAGAGCGTTTCTTCAGGCCGGCAACCGTCGTCTTTCCGGGGCACCGCGCGTCAGGCGTCATCGCTAGGGTTGACGGAGTTGCCATCCGAGGCCATGGCTCTGAAAGACTGCGTGGCCGATCTGACCTTTGAAAATCTAATGATGTTGAGCGTACGGTACGCCTTCCCATCGTCCGTGCGGCAATGCACGAAGTCATATGACCAAACATGGTTTGGATGCTCAGGTCGCAATCGGACACACGATCCATCATTCAGCCAGAGCCGTCCCTTCTTTGGTTGCTTCATTGGGACTTTCAGCCCCTCTCGTCGCCACAGCCTTTCGACGCGCTTGTCGTTCACATGCCAGCCAGCATCTCTGAGCAGTGCTGCAATCCGACGATAGCCATACCGTCCATATTGCCGGGTTAGCTCGATCATATCCGCCACCAAGCGCTCTTCGTCTGGACGACCAGCAGGCACCTTACGCGGTGTCGATCGGTGTTGTCTCAGAACGCGACACGCGCGACGTTCCGAAACGTTCAGTTCTGCACGAACACGATCAATGCAAGCACGGCGACGAGCGGGGCTCAGAAGTTTCCCTTTGCGGCCTCCGCCAGAATGAGCTTGTCCAGCGTAAGATCAGAAACGGCCTTGCGCAGGCGCTCATTTTCTTTCTGAAGACGCTTCAGGTCCTTCAATTGGTCCGCGCCCATTCCACCGTACTTTTTCTTCTAGCGGCAGAACGTCTGTTCAGTCACGCCGATCTGGCGGATCGCATCCAGACGCGGCATCCCTTGCCCCGTCAGAACCTCAACCTGCCGTAACTTCGTGACAATCTCTTCCGGCTTTGGTCGCTTGTTTGCCATCTGTTTCCTCCGTTTTCCTGAACATAGCGGAGGACCACTTCAGTGGGGGAAGACCAATCGGCCAAAACCCGGATAAGCCTAGCAACTGTATTTCTCGATCTGGCTGAGAAGCCCATTTCTGGCGAGATTTGCACAGCGCGTTTGCGATTGTGACGAGCTTTCGCGCGACGGCCGTGACAATGACTTTGTGTGGCTTCCCTGCAGTTTGAAGGCGTTGTGCGAATGTTTTCAGGATTGGATTGTGGTGACTGGCTACCAGAGCGGCCTGGAACATCACATGACGAAGAGAACGTCTCCCACCTGCGATGGCGCGTTTCCCGCGCAATGCGCCGCTGTCATGTGCGATGGGGGCAAGTCCAGTCAGTGCGGCGGCTTGTTCGCCTGTAATCTGTCCAGGTTCAGGCATTTCCGCGATCAGCATTGCGACTGTAACCGGGCCTGTCGCTGAAACAGAGCGCAGGATTTCGGCGGTCTGGAACATCTCGTCATCTGAGATGATGGTTTGTTTGATCTGTGCTTCAATTTCGGCGAATTAAATATCAAGAAGTGCGCTTTCCCTACATTTGCAATCGCGGCATTCTTTGCTTGTGCCGCCAACAAGGCCGAAGCCATAGGCCCCGGACTCAAGCCGATCAATAATATCAATTTTGAATGTGCTTTTAGTGCCGTATCGGCTCTGTTGCACAAATTCCATGAGTGATTCATCTCGTGAATCCAGTGTGGTAGCTGATCTGCATGAGCAGACCCATCCCCCTATCTACAGGACCAGGAATTGGCCTGCCTATAACGCAGCGCTGAAGCGCCGACGCTCGCTGACGATCTGGATCGATCCCGCCATGAACTGGGAAGCTACGCCCACCGGCAAGCGTGGTCGCCAGCCCGACGACAGTGATGCCGCGATCCAGACCTGCCTGACCCTGAAACTCCTGTTCGGCATGGCGCTCAGGCAGACGACCGGGTTCGTCGAAAGCCTGCTGCGGCTAAGTGGGTTGGACTGGGTCTTGCCCGATTTCAGCACGCTCTCACGTCGGCAGAAGACCTTGCAGGTCCACATCCCGTATCGAGGATCAGACGGACCACTGCACCTGCTGATCGACAGCACAGGCCTCAAGGTCGGGGGCGAAGGTGAATGGAACGCGCGCAAACACGATGGCACCAGACGCCGTGTATGGCGCAGGATACATATCGGGATCTGGAAAACACTGGAAATCCGGGCTGCCGAGTTCACCACCAGCGACACAGGTAACGCCCCCATGCTGCCCGAACTGCTCGACCGGATCCCACCCGAACAAGAGATCGGTCGCGTCACCGCCGATGGCGCCTTCGACACCCGCAAGTGCCACGACGCCATCGCCGCGCGTGGCGCCGCAGCGATCGTCCCGACGCGCAAGACTGCCAAACCATGGAAACCCGGCACCGCAGACGCGGATCAGCGAATTATGTTCCGATCAAGCGAGAGCTTTTCACATTATCTGCCACATACCGCCAACCGATGCATTTCAGGTCGCCACGTGGCTGACGTCCCGATCCGGAGAGTAGATGTCCAAGATGTTCCAATGCCCGGTTGTCGGAGTTGGATTATTGATCATCGCCACATCGATGACAGTGGGCTTGCCGCTGGCGATGGCCGCCTGGAGCGCGGGCAAGAGTTCGTCGGCCGAACTCACCCGAACCCCCTCTGCGCCATAAGCCTGCGCAATCTCCGCATAGCCGGGACCGTTGGTGGGCGCGGCGGCCGTGCCAGGGAAGGTCGTTCCGTAGGTCAGGCCGTAATGGGCCTTTTGCAGACCAGCGATGGTGCCGAAGGCGTTGTTGTTCATCACCAGCCAGATGATGCCCAGCCCCCGCTCCACCGCAGTGGCCAGCATCGACGGGTTCTGGCCAAAGCCGCCATCCCCGACGAGGCTCAGCACCACCCGATCCGGTGCGGCCATTTTCGCACCGATAGCTGCGGGAGGGCCGAAACCCATGGTCGCAAACCCGCCCGGCGTCAGGATCGAGCCCGGCGTCAGGATGTCGAATTGCTGCCCGACGCCGTTTTTGTTCCAGCCCACATCGGTGGTGATGATCGCGTCATCGGGCAGGGCCTTGCGCGTGTCGGCGAGGATGCGTTCGGGCATCATCGGGAAAGCGTCGGAGGTCGCCATCTCCTCGTTACGGGCCTTAAAGGCTGTGCGGAATTCGGCGATCTCGGTGACCTTCTCTGACCGGTCGAACCCATCGGGATACATCTCCCGCGCCACACGGGTCAGGACCCGCAGCGCGGCCTTGGCATCGGCCACGGCCCCGATCTCGGTGGGGTAATTGCGGCCAATTTCCTGTGGCTCGATGTCGATATGGATGACCTTCGTATCGTGGCCCTCTGCCCCGATATTGAAGGTGTAGCCGGGATACCAGCTGGAGCAATCGGCCTCCTTGAACCGGGTGCCGACGGCAAAGACCCAATCAGCATTCAGGCACGCCTGATTGACCAGCGACGTCCCCCAGAACCCGGTCATGCCCATGACCAGCGGATGATCGTCCCTGAGCGCACCCTTCCCCATCAGGGAATGAGCGACGGGCAGGCCCATATGCTCCACGAATTCCCGCAGAGCCTCGCTGGCCTGCGCCAGCAGAATGCCACCGCCCACATAGACCACAGGACGCTCCGCCCCGGCCAGCGCGGAGACGATCTCGCGGGCGGTCTCATCATCGAGAGACGGCTTTTTCAACGCGCGCGTGTTGCCCCGGAGGCGGTCGAAACTGTCGGAAGGGATCACCTGAGAAAAGATATCCATTGGCACGTTCACCAACACCGGGCCGGGCTGGCCACTCTCGGCGAGCTGAAATGCCTTTTCGAGGATCTCCGCCATCAGTTCCGCCCGATCCACGCGCCACGCCCGTTTCACGAAGGGGCGGTAGATCTCCCACTGGGCCGCATCGGCGTGCAGGTTCACCTCCTGATGGGGATGCTTGCCGTAGTAGTGGGTCGGAATATCGCCCGCGATCACCACCATCGGGATGCAGTCCAGCGCAGCGTTGGCGACGCCGGTGGCGCAGTTGGTCAGCCCCGGAGAGAGGTGCGACAGGACGACGGAAGCCTTGCCCATCACCCGCGCATAGCCATCCGCCGCGTGGCTGGCGATCTGCTCATGGCGTACGGTGACGAAGTCGATGGGGCTCTCGGCCAGCGCCGCGAGAACGGCGATATTGGTATGGCCGCAGAGACCGAACACATGTTCGACACCGCGCCTCTCCAGATAGTCCACCAGATGTTCGGCAACGGTCTTGCCGGTGACTGTGCTGCCGTCCATCACGCGATCTCCTTCCCGTAGAATTCCCCGAATAACTCCGCTTCTGAGGGTCGGTCTTCGGGGATGGGTCGGCTGACCCAAGTGTAGTTCATCATGTGTTTCATGGTGACGTTTTCATTGGTGATATTGCCCCCCCAGATCCCGCAGCCGAGGCTGGAGGTCATCGGCATCCCATTGGTCCAGGCACCCGCATTGGCTTTGGACTGGGGCTGGCGGACCATCATCCGGCTGACCGGCGCGAGTCGGGCCAGACGGTCGATATTCTCATCATTATGGCTGTAGATCCCGCAGGAATGGCCCTTGCCGCCCACCGCGTAGATCCGGCTCACCGTCTCCAGCGCGTCGTCAAAGGTCTCGAAGTGATACAGCGCCATGAGCGTGGTGAGCTTCTCCTTGGAGAACTTGTGCTCCGGCCCGATCTGGTCCTGATTTTCCACCATCAGGAATTTGCGATCCTCGGGGATGGAAAACCCGGCCACCTCGGCGGTCTGCTGTGGACGACAGGCGATGGTGGGGAAGGTGCGGTTGCCTTTCGCGTCCCACATGGCCGTCTCCAGCAGAGCTTTTTCCTCCGCCGAGCACAGATAGCCGCCCTCGGCCTCGAGCGCCTTGACCATCTGATCGTAGATGGAGCGCTGGATAATGATATTGCCATCCGCCGAGCACCCCGACCCGAAATCGGAGGTCTTGGAAACCCGCGTGTTCCGGGCGGCGATGTCGATATCCGCCGTCTCATCAATGACAATCGAGCTGTTGCCCGCGCCGACCCCATAGGCGGGTTTTCCGGAGGAATAGGCGGCCTTGACCATGGGCTTGCCCCCTGTGGCAAGGGTCAGGTCGCAGATCTCCATCAGGTGCTGGGTCAGCGGGATCGACGGCTTGCGCACGCATTGGAACAGATCTTCGGGCGCCCCTGCGGCGCGACAGGCGGTGCGCATGACCTCCGTCATCTCCCAAGTGGTCTGTGCGGTGCGTGGATGGGGCGAAAAGATCACCGCATTGCGCGCATTGGCCGCCGAAACGCCGGTGACCGGAGGTGTCATCGCCGGATTGGTCATGGGGATGAGCGAGGCGATGACCCCGGCGGGTTTCGCGTATTTCATCAGACCGCGCGCCTCATCCACCTCGACGATCCCGGTCGAGGGGGTGCGCAGCACGTCGCGCAGGACCATCTGGATCTTGAACCGCTTACCCACGCGACCCTCACGGTCGCCGATGCCGCTTTCATCCACCCCCTGACGCGCCAACCGGCCAAAGGTCTCTTCGTTGCCCGCATACCAGGCGATGGCTTGGCTCAACCGGTCCAGCCGGTCCTGTGACCAGTCTTCGATTCCGGCCATGGCCGCGCGGGCGCGCGTCAGCATGTCAGCGGCCAGCGCGCGGTCTTCGTCAGTGAGCTCTTTGCCCATGATGGTCCTCATTTTTCGGAAATTCAGCGGGTGTCGGCAGGCGGCGCTGGGAGCGCGCGTCGCCGAAAGTGCGTTTGGCATGTTGCAGGCAACGGCGGGCGTGTTCTTCATAGCCCAGCTCCGCCACCCGGCTCTGGTTCGGCAGCTCGATGCAGTAATCCACGGGGGGCAGGCGTTCGATGATGCCGGTAAAGTCTATCCACCCTTCGCCCGGATACAGCCTTGCGTCGCGGGCGAGCTGGATCATCCCGGCGCGGGTATCGGCAATGCCGGGCAGGCAGTCGGAGATATGCAGGAAATGGATCAGATCGGCGGGGACATGCAGAAGCTCGCCCAGATCGACGCGGCTGAGATGCAGATAGAGTGTATCGACGAGGATCCCGCCATTGGGGCGGTCGGCGGCACGGACGATGTCCAGCGTTTCGTCCAGGGTGCGCAGACGAGAGAACGACGGGAATTCCAGATCGACCGTCAGCCCGTATCTGGCCGCGATGTCACAGGTCTCGCCGTAGACGTCGATCAGAAAATTACGGTCGTCGCGGGTGGGGGTCCAGGCGGACATGATCATCCGCCGCGCTCCGATTTCGGAGCCGAGCGCCAGCGCGGGCTCAAAACTGCGCGGGTCCACATCCTCGGTGATCCTAGCCAGCTCTATGTCGAGCACTTTCAGCCCAGTGGTCGCCAGCGCGGTGCGGGTGGCCTGCACTTGTGCATCGTCCAGCGGCGACGGCGTGAACTCCCCGTCCACATTCATCTGAATGAGCCGCGGGCTGACCGCGTCATACCCCGCCCGGGCGGCGATATAGACCAGCTCCGCCGGGGTCGCGCCAATCAATGTGAGATGCGCCAGCGAGAACAACGGCTCTCCGGGGGGCGTCTCGGTGGGATCTGACATGGGCGGCTCCGAATGCAGGCGAGTCGGACCTTCATCCGACGTGTTAAAAAATATCCGATATTATAGAAAACATCAACGGATAAGTTTGCTGAAGCTCAGAGAGCCAAATTCCACAAAAAACCCCGCCTCAGGGGCGGGGTCATGCAGCGCGGTCTCGGGGAAAGGTCACTCACCCTCATAACGTGGCAGGAATTTCGGCGGCATGGGGCCCTTGTTCCGGCCCCCCTGTTGGGTTTGCTCCCAGGCATGTGCGAGCACACCCACCGAACGGCTGAGACAGAACAGCCCGCGCGACAGGGGCGCCTCAAAGCCCAGCTCGCAAAAAATCACCGCTGTGGCGCCGTCGATATTCATCGCGATGGGGCGCCCGCCCCGCTGCCGCGCCAGCTCCGCCTGCACGGTCTCGCCGATTTCGGCAAAGCGCCCCGAAACCACGCCCGCCTCCGCCGCCTCTCGCACGAGCGCCATGAGACGCGGGGCGCGCGGGTCCACGGGTTTATGAAAGCGGTGACCAAAGCCGGAGACTATCTTGCCGTGGCGCGACCGCCAGTTATCGAGGCCACTCGGCACCGCTTGGGGGAGATCCGCTCCCGCATCCATCAGAGCGGCGATCCCGTAATAGAGCTCCGCGCATTGCTCGCCCGCCCCGCCGTGCACGTCACCCAGCATATTCACGGCGGTCGCCATCGCGTTGTTCAGGCCCACCCCACAGGTCGCCGCCATCCGCGCCGCCGCGATGGACGGCGCCTGAGGCCCGTGATCGACACCCGCCACCAGCGCGGCCTCCAGCAGAGCCGCCTGACCCGCGTCGGGCAGTTCGCCCCGCGTCATCAGCCAGATCATCTGAGCAAAGCTCACATTGCCGATCAGCTCTTCGACAGGACGGCCGCGAAAGGCGATCTTGCCCGGCGCCATGTCGATGATCGAGGTGCGCCACCAGCCGGAGACGGCTTCGGCGTCGGTCGGGATATCGCTCATGCGCTTTCCTTGTCAGAGGTCTCCGGGGCGTGGCGTATCTGGGCGGCCAATCGGACGGAGGCGTTTCGCGCCCCATAGCCGCGGTAGCCGCCGCGCCGCTCCACAATTTCAAAGAAGAACCCGCCGAAGATTGCGCGACTGAAGATCTGGAAAAACTCCGCCCCGCCGCGCCGTGCATAGAGGATCTGCTCCGCTGCGAGCCGCGCCACAAGCGCACCGTCGAGAGCATAGCGGGCGGCCAGATCGGCGTAGTAATTGGGCGAGATCTCCAGCCTGGGGAACTGCCGCTCCGCCAGACGCTCGGAGGTTTCGAAGATATCGTCGGTCGAAAGGGCGATATGCTGCACCCCGGCCTCGGCCCCGGACAGGAAAGACGCCGCGAAACTGCGGCGGCCCTCAGCCCCGTTCAAGACCAGCCGCACCTCGCCCTCGGGGGTCTCAATGGCCTGCGAGTGCAGCACGCCAGAGGGATCGGCCACATCCACGCCGGGCAGCTTCGCCATGTCGAAGGTTGACAGATAATAGAGCAGCCAGCTCTGCATATCCTCGTGGCGCATGGTCTGCGCCACATGATCAATGCGCCGCAGCCCGGCCGGTCGGGTGGCAGTGGTTTTTGGCACCGGCTGAAAGTCGATATCCCAGACCTTCAGGAGCGAGGTCTTTTCGTCGATGAAATGGACCACATTGCCGCCGACGCCACGGATAGCGGGGATATCAAGCTCGCCCGTAGCCACTGGCTGGGAGAAGCGCGGCGCGCCCAGAGCCGTGGCGCGGGCCACCGTCTGATCCGCATCCCCCACCCGCAGCGCCATGTCGCAGACGGTGGGGCCGTGGCGCTCAAAGGCATCGCGGGCAAAGCCGGTGGTCTCAGTGTTCACCAGAATGTTGATCGCACCCTGCCGCCACAGCTCAACCGATTTCGAGACATGCCGCCGCTCCATGCGGAACCCCATGGCAGACAAAAGCCCGGTGAGCTCCGCCGCGCTTGTCTCATCTGCGGCGAACTCGATGAACTCGAACCCCGCCGCCTCTACGCGGTCGGGCAGATCCGGGATTGGCAGGGGCAGCTCCGGCTCACTCCGCGCGACGGTGTCGAGCAGGTTGACCAGCGCCCGGTAGCCGTCCCGCGCCATGTGGCTTGAACCGGGCAAGGGGCTGGTCTCGTTCACACGCGCCACCGACCACGGGCCGCGATAGCCGCTGCGGGCAAGCACCCGGACGAAGGCGGCAAGGTTCAGCACGCCCTGCCCCGGCATCAACCCGAAATGGTGCTTGAGCGCGCGGATCTCCGGCCCCGTGCCCGGCGCGTCCGAGAGCTGGACATGGAACAGCCGGTCCCCCGGAATTTCGCGGTAATGGGCGGGCTTGGTGCCGTCGGCGAGAGAGAAATAGCTGTTCAGCGCCAGTCCCAGAGCCTCGGAGCCAACCCGCTCGACCAGCGCCAGAGCGTGCGTGTCGTGGGTCACATGGGCCGCCCATGGCAGCGCCAGATAGGCCAGCCGCAGCCCCCGCTGAGCCGCCCTTTCCGCCGCCTCCGCCAGATCGGCGGCGATGACCGTGTCATCGGCGGAACTGACCGGCTCCGACGACGCACCGATCAGCAAAAGCCCGATCCCCAGAGCCTCCATCAGATCGAATTTTCGCTCCAGCCGGGCAAAGGCGCGGTCCCGCGCCTGACCCGATAGCCCCTCTAAGTCGTGGAACGGCTTGAGCAAATGGATCGTCAGCCCGAGCTCCTCCACCAGCGCCCGCAGCTCCTTCGCCGTGCCGTGCCAGGCGGTAAAATCCGGCTCGTGCAGTTCAACCCCGGTGAACCCCGCCCCGGAGATGGCGCGCAGCTTCGTCGCCAGATCGCCGGGGATCGAGGTGGTGGAGATGGTCAGCGACATCAGCCCTGATACCCCAGAAGGCGCGGCAGCCAGAGCACCAGATCCGGCGAGAACATCATGACAAGCAGCGCCACGACCAACACCGCGAGGAAGGCCCAGACCTCATGGATGATCTCCTTGAGCGGGATGCCCGTCACCGCGTTGATGACGAAAAGCAGGATGCCGTAGGGCGGTGTTATCAGGCCGATCATGGAGTTCACCACCACCAGTACGCCGAAATGCACGAGATTGATGCCAAGCGCCTGACAGCTCGGGATGAAGAGCGGCACGATGACGAGGATGATCGTGGTCGCGTCAAGGATACAGCCGAGGAGCAGAATCAGCGCATTGACCATCAGAAGGAAGGCGATGGGGCCAATGTCAGAGCCTTCGAGCACGGCGGAGATCGCTTGTGGGATCTGCTCGGAGATGACGATGAAGTTCAGGATGAACGCCCCGCCGATCACCACACCGACCGCTGCGGAAGAGCGCGCGCTGTCCACAAAGACCCGAAAGAGGCCGCGCAGGGACAGGGCACGGTAGAACAGCACCGCCAGCAACAATGCGTAGAACGCGGCGACGGCGGCAGCTTCGGTCGGGGTCGTGACACCCCCGTAGATCCCGTAAAGCAGGATCACCGGCATCAGCAACGCCGGGAACGCGTTGGCGGTCTTGCGGGGCAGCTCCTTCAGCGGCACCGGCTCTTCGATGGCAAAGCCCCGGCGGGCGGCCATGTAGCTATTCATCGCCATGAGCACGACCCCCATCAGAAGGCCCGGCACGATCCCCGCGAGGAACAGCGCGCCGATAGAGGCCTTTGAGACCAGCGCATAGAGCACCATGGGGATCGAGGGCGGAATGATTGGGCCGATGGTGGCCGACGCCGCGGTGATCGCGGCGGCATACCCGCGCGGATAACGCCCGCCCTTGGTCATCATTTCGATGATGATTTTGCCGATGCCGGCCGCATCCGCGACGGCCGATCCGGACATGCCGGAGAAGATCAGGGACGAGACCACATTCACATGCCCCAGCCCGCCCTTGAAGCGGCCCACGGCGGCGACACAGAAATTCAGCAGCCGGTCGGTGATCGAGCCCGCGTTCATGATGTTGGCGGCGACGATGAAGAGCGGCACGGCGAGCAGGATGGTGCTCTTGTAGAAGCCTTGCAGGATCTTCTCGGCGGCGAGCGAAATATCCATTCCCGCGAGACCGAGATAGACGATCGAGGCGAGGCCGATCGCATAGCCGATCGGCGTCCCGATCCCGGCGAGGAAGAACAGCGTGATCAGGCAGGACAGCAGCTCGAAGCTCATTTTGCAGACTCCTGCGCGTGCAACTCATCCACGACGAGCTCGATTTCGGTTTTCGGGGGACCGTTGCGCCAGGTGTCGATGAACATCCACGTGTAGCGGACGATCAGCGCCAGCATGAACACCGCGTAGATCGAGAACACGTCGCGCAGCGGGATCTTCTGGTCCGTGAACGGGTTGCGCACCGTGGTGGTTTTGCGGATCTTCATCCAGTCAATGTAATCCCAGGTGGGCAGGAACGCGTAGAGCATCAACCCGACCACCGCCGCCGCAGAGATCAGCGTCATCACCCGGCGCACCGGACGCGGGCAGGCGAGGTAGAGGATGTCGAATTTCACCTGATCGCGGTCTCGGACAACGAAGGCGCAGGAAAAAAAGATCACCCAGACCCAGAGAATGCCGATCAGCTCCAGCGTCCATCCAGCGGGTTCAAAGAAATACCGCAGGATGATCTGATACATGAAGATCACGAAAATGGCCGCCAGCATGCTTCCGGCAATGATTTCGGCCACGCGGGACAGCCCGCTCAGAAACGCTCTCATCGGCTCCTCCCGCGATGTCTGGAAAAAGTGCTCCCGGCCGATGACCGGCCGGGAGGGAGATGGGATTAGTTGCCCAGAGCGTTGATTTTTTCGAGGACACCCTCGGGCCAGCTCGCCGCAAACTCGCTGCCCTTATAGGCGTTCTGAACCGTCTCACGGAACGCAGCCACGTCGGGTTCGTAGATTTCGAGACCCTGTTCCTTGAGGAACGCGCCCAGCTCATCTTCGAGCTGCAACTGCTTCTGGCGACCGGCTTCTGCGGCGGCATCGGCGGCTTTCTGAACCGTCTCTTGCTGCTCCGGGGTCATGCCGTCCCAGGTCGCCTTGGAGATCGCGATGTAGTTGAGGTCAACCAGATGGGAGGTCAGCACGATCTGCTTGGTCACCTCATAGAATTTCATATCCACGGTGGTGGGCAGCGGGTTATCCTGACCGTCGATGGAGCCGGTGGACAGGCCCGTATAGACCTCAGCGAAGGCCATCGGGGTCGGAGACGCGCCCAGCGCCTTGCCGAGGAACTGCCACGCATCGGTGCCCGGCATCCGCAGGTTCACCCCGGCCATGTCCTCAGGAGTCATGACGGTCAGTTCGTCCTTGGGGGCGCGCAGGTTGAGCTGGCGACGGCCCAGATACATGACCGAGAGCAGCTTCACCCCGAGTTCGTCCTCAGTCTTCTGCTTGAACGGCTCCATCAGCTCGTCATTGAAGACGGCAACCTGATGGGCCGCATCCTGATGTACGTAACCCGTCGCGAAGATCGAAAACTCGGGGAAAAACTGTGCCAGCTCCTGCGCCGAGGTGATCGACATCTCCAGATTGCCCCGGCTGATCGCGTCAAGCTCGGTGCCCTGGGCAAAGATAGTACCGTTATAGCTGGGCTCGTAATCTGCAAATTCGGCAACCATGGGGGCGAAGACCTCCGCCATGGCGACGGACCGCTGGTCGGTATCGGAGCCGGACGTGGCCAGACGCAGCTGGATCTTGTCCTCCGCAAATGCACTGCCAGCACCCAGCGCCAGCGTGCCTGCAGCCATCATGAGCGAGAGCGTCGCGCGGCGGGTAAATTTCGAGATCATGGTATCCTCCCTGTATGATCCATTCGTCGCTTTTGACTGAAGATTAGACCAGCCATTTCACTTTTTGCAATATGTTTTGCAAAATATCGGATATTCTATCCGGTAAACTGCAAGGTTTTTTCCCTTTCCGGCAGGTCGAGCGCGGTGATGGTCACCCCCGTGCCGGTCAGACAAGCGGTTTGCAGAGCTTCGAGCACTTGCATAGTGCGCAGGCCCTCGCGTCCGCTGACCAGTGGCTGAGCCTCCCCGCGGATCACCTCTGCAAAGTGGCGGATCTGATTGATCAGAGGGTCGGAGTTCTCTCGAACCAGCGAGGTCGCCGCGATATCGCTCCACCAGTCCGGGCGCTCTCCCGTGTGCGACCAGACCCGCAGGTCGGGCACCGAAATGGCTCCGGTGCTCCCGCCGATCATATAGCAACTCTCTTGCGTCGCCGGGTAAATGGGGTTCTCGCCCGAAGTCAGCTCCCAACTCCAGGGCGACGCGATGCTGTCGGAGACGGTGATCGTCCCGATAGCGCCACTCTCGAACCGAAGCACCGCCGCCGCCACGTCCTCATTCTCATAACCCCGGCGTGACGGAGCCGCCTGCCCCTGCACGCTGACCACATCGCCACAGAGATAGCGGATCAGGTCCACGTCATGGACCAGATTGACCGAAATCGGACCCGCCCCGAATTTTTTGCGCCAGGGTGCCGCGTCGAAGTAGTCGTCAGGCTTGTGAAACCAGCAGGTCGCATGGATGGCGCGCACATCACCGATCCGTCCGGCATCGATGACTTCGCGCGCCTTTTGGATCAAGGGATTGTGCCGGCGATGGTGACCGACCAGCAGCGGCACGCCGCGCGCCTCAGAGGCCCGGACCAGCGCCAGCGCATCCTCGGCGCGGGTGGTCAGAGGCTTCTCGATCAGCGCCGGAATTCCTGCCGTCACACAGGCCGAACCCATCTCCGCATGCAGCAACGTGGGCGTTGCAATGATGACGCCGTCCACCGTTTCGGCTGTGAACAACGCTTCGAGTGTGTCAAAACAGGGCAGCCCTCGCCGCACAGCAAAGGCTCGTCCGGCTTCCGAGGGATCGACCACAGCCGACAGGCTGACATCGCGCATATGCTCCATCGCGGCAGCATGGCGTTTGCCGATCAGGCCCACCCCCGCGATCGCTAATTTCAAGGATTGCGACACGATTTCTCCTCGCCCCTCGGCCCCGGCAACAAGCTTGCGCAGGGATGGCCTCTGTTGCTGGCTTAATACCAAGGATCATCGGTAATGGCAATAATATCCGATATTTTCTGGAATCGCCCATAAACCGTTCGATTGAGGATGGGGCCGCCCTATGCTAATCATATGCAGAAACCCGAAACAGCGGACGTTTTCATGGATGAGCCGGCCAGAACGATTGGGGCGAGCACCTATCAGCGAATCAAGCAAGATATTATCTCCGGCGCCCTGACGCCCGGTCGAAAACTGAAGCTGACCGATCTGAAAGAGCGCTATGACACCAGCCCGTCGACTTTGCGCGAGGCCCTGAGTCGGCTGGTCAGCGCCGGGTTTGTCGAAGCCCCGGAACAGCGCGGCTTTCTCGTCGCGCCGGTCTCGCCCGAGGATCTGACGGAGATCGCTGAACTGAGGGTGTTACTTGAGACCCACGCCCTGACCCTCTCGATCCAGAACGGGGACACGGAATGGGAAGGCGATCTGGTCGCAGCCTATCACAAACTGCGTCTGATGGAGCAGAAGATGCTCTCCGGCGACGAGAGCGAGAAAGTGCAGTGGAAGCGCTATGACTGGGAATTTCACGAGACGCTGATCCGGGCCTGTAAATCCAGTAACCTCCTGGCGCTCCATGCGCGGCTCTACGAGAAATATCTCAGGTATCAGATGCTTGTCCTGACCTATCGTGGCGAAGATGCGGCAGAAGAACATCGCAAGATGTTTGAAGCCGCATTGGCCCGGGATACCGCAACAGCTGCAGCCGTTCTGGAAGCGCATGTTCTGAACGGTTTGCAACACACATTGGCCGCGATGGGAGCTCAGAGCTAGCCGGGGCGTTCTCAGAATTTGGAGACTTGACGCCGAGGCCCGTCCCATCGGCTCTGACGTCGGTATTTTGCGGATGTGATCAGCTGCTTTGACGACCGGCCACTGGGATGACACATCCCGGGCAATGACCGCGCGAAATGATCCACGAAGCGAAAGCTGACACGGCGTATTCGGAGCCATGACCGGCGGACCCCTCGTCCAGAGGGCCGCCGGCATCAATCACTCACCGCATTGTCTCGGAGGCCGTCGTCCAACTTGCATGGCGTCCTCTCAGACTAGCGCCACGCCGCGCACGAGCCATCTTCATTCCGGTCGACGCATTCTTTCTTCTTCCGATCGATGTTGATGTTGAACTTCACGCAGACGCCTCCAATGTTCGCCGTGCCCGCCGGACATTTGGGTTGCTCCCGGACGACTTTGACGCAGCCGCGGCCGGACTGGAAGGAGTAGCCCTTCGTGCAGCCACAGCTGGTCTTGCTGATCTGAACCATGCCCTTGTAGCGGCAGACGCAACTGGAGCCACGCTTGACGGTTGTACCCTTTTCGCAGCGCAGGCCCCCACTCGTTGTCCCGCCACCGGACTTGCGCTTGACGCAGCCCTGACCCGCCTTGAAGTCGTAGCCCTTCACGCAGCCGCAGCTGGTCTTGTTCCGTTCGTACATGTTTCTGAAGCGGCAGGCACAGGCGCCATTCTTGAGGACCGCAGTCGCGGCATCACACACCAGCGGGGGTCGCGGCATTGGGGGCAGATCCACGCTGACGCAGACTGGTTCTGCGGCGCTCGATGATTGCAGCCCCAGCTTTTCGAGCAATTCCGGTGAGACCTCGCCCGTCGGAACAAGGCCAAGACGCTCCTGCAACTCGCTGACACCGGCGGCGGTTTGCTTGCCCGGCAACCCGTCCACGGGCCCGCCGTCAATCCCCATCAGCTGCATGGCAGACTGGACGATGGTCACCTGCTGGAAACTGCTGTCGCCAAAGCCCTGAGCCACGCAGTTCTCAAAGCTCCCACCTTGCCGCAGACCCGGGATCGTCAGATCCATGGCGACCGAAGTGGACTGGCCGGGGGCCAGCGCCACATTGCCGGTCAGGCAACTCACGCCACCACCGCCCGCCGGGGTGCATTCCAGATCGCCACCGGTCACCTTGGCATCACGCGGTTCCGGAGACCCGAACTGATCATCAAGGACCAGTGGGCCAGTATAGGGCGCGTCGTCGGTGTTGGTCACGGAAATCTCAAATCCGCAACGGTAGGTCTGCGCAGATTTATTGACCTCGCAAGCACCTGTAGAAGCCTTTTCCAAGGCCAGGCCACTGCTGACCGGTGTCACGATGATGTTCTCCGAGGCAGGCACCGTGAAATCGACGCAGCTTTTGACCTCATCTGCCGGACCGCCCCACGCCCCGAGTGCGGGTTGCCCCCGAGCCGCAGACACGCAGTTCTCGTGCTCCTTAGGATCCGCATTCGGCGGGAAGGTCAGCGTGCTGGTCAGGTCCAGTGCACCACCCGCAGCGGTCAGCGTATCGGTCGCGAACGTGCAGGTCGCAGACAGCAGACCGTCCACATCCGCAGCCGGAGCACAGATCACACCGTCGGGCAGGACAGACATCGCAAGCGTTCCGGCACCCGGCACGATATCGCTGAGCTCGGTCAGGGTGATCGTCTCGCCCGCGGGCAGCGCTTGTCCCTGAACAGTGAGCGTGCAGCTGACTTCCCAGCCGGTTTCGGTCTCAACCGGTTCGGCGCACATCTTCTTGATGCCCAACTCTGGCTCGCCCGGATCTTCGCGCGGCGGCAGATCGATATCCGCGCAATCACCTGCGGTCATCGTGTCAAGCGTCGTCGTCACGCAATTCTGTCGCTGCTGCGGTTCTTCGGTTGCGGGGTAGCCGACATCGAAATTGAGAGTGAGACTCCCGCCCCCTGCAATCACCGCATCCGTAGGCACATCGCACGGCTGAACCCACTGGTTGTTCTGATAGACCGCCGACCCCATGCAGTAGGATACCGACCCGGTGTCAGGCGATATGCTGCCGCCCGGCTCGGTATTGGTGATCCCGGTTTGCTCCATCAGGGCAATGGTGCCGCCCGGCGTCAGGTTTGAGCCGGTCACAGTGACCGTGCAAGCAACCACGTATTCCTCGAATTGGCGGACCGGGGCCCCGCAGGTCTTGGTGACATCAATCACCGGCAGTTCAGGCAGGCTGTGCGGGATGATCTCGCAGGACTGCGGTGCGATCGCCGTTGGCACAAGGGATTGCCCGCCCGGATCCTGCGCCAGCGCGCTCGCGCAGTTCTGCCATTCGGTGCCATCCACCAAATCGCTGTAGGTCACCGTGACCGGGACCACCACGGTGCCCCCATTGGCGACGAGATGGGAGACCGGCATTGTGCAGTCGAGACCGCTGGCATTCAGACTCTGGCATTGCACCGGAGCCGCCGCCGGGCTGCTGACCGTCAAAGCCGGATCTGCCAGCAGGTTTGATGCGACGTCGTTGAAGCGGATCTCGTCGCCCGCTGGCAAGCCGCTGCCGGTCACCGTGAGCAGGCAATCCACCGCAAATCCTGCGGGACCCTCTCGGGGGATGTCACAAGTCTTCCTGATGGTCAGCTCGGGGTCAACAACCGGGACGGTCGCAGGGATAGTGACGCGTTCGCAGTCTGGCGCCGCATCCCAGCTGAGGATGTCGCCCAGCCCATTATTTGGCGCAACGACCGACGCATTACCGCAATTCACCACGGTCTGGTCCGTCGTGCCGTAGGGAACATTCATTGTCACAGAGATCGGCAGTCTGTCATTATTCTGCGTGATGAAGTCGTTGTCGATCTGACAATTTGCTCCGGGGCCGGACGACGCAGGCCAGTTCGCGCAGTTATAAGGCGGGCCTGGGGGAACCGAGAGGGTCACACCGGTCGCGGACGTCCCCGCTCCGAAGCTGTCCTCAACCCCGGTCTTGCCGCCAGAGGGCAGATTTGCCCCGGTGACCGTGATGTCACAATCGACACGCCAGTCGGAGCCGGTATCAACAGGCGTCTGGCAAATTTTCCTGACGGAGATCGTTGTGGGGTCGGGAACCGGATCGTCGGCCATGGTGAGATCTTCGCAATACTCGGTCTCGGATTTGCCATCGACGATCGCGCAGTTCTTCCAGTCCCCCAGATCTTCACCCGCGCCGGGGATCGTCACCGAAATCGGGATAGTGTAACCAAGCTGAGGGTCGATGACTCTGTTCTCGACGGTGCACTCCATACCCAGACCCGCGAGGGTCGGGAGCGGTGTGCAATTCACCGGGCTGCCGCTGGGACCGCTGAAGCTGGCCTGCGGGTTTGAGGTCTGAGCCTTCAGCAGATCCGTCACAGTCGTGTTTCCGTTGGGGTCAAGCCCTTGCTCCTCCACAGTGATGGAGCATTGCAGATCCCAACCCGTGGACGTCGGGGTGGCCGGATCACATGACTTCGTGACCTCGGGCAGCTCTGGCGTGCCAACAATGGTGATGCGGTCGCAATCCTCCGGTCCCTTCTCGACCAGAGCGAGGCCACCCGACGGCACGATCGGTTGATAAAGACCGCTGCTCGCGCAGTTTTCCCAATCGGCCCCATCACCCGTTCCGCTGAAGGTCATGTCCACGGGGATCGTGACTTCGCCGCCCGCAAGCGCCAGCGCATCAGAGGACATCCGGCACAGCACGTCCGGCGCGGCACCGGGCGTCGGCGCATCGCAGGTCACAGGCGGGCTGGGGCGGGGGGTCAGCGACACCGAGCTGCCGACACCGAGATTGGTTGCGAAATCGCGAATCTCAACCGTTCCAATCAGCGGCATGTCGCTGCCACGCACGATGATGTTGCACGCCGCGAAATAGGTGCCATCGTCCTGCGCAACAGCTTCGCCACAGTCTTTCTCGATCTCCAGCTCAGGATCGACCGGATAGCTGATCGGCACACAGAGAGCCTTATCCGCATCAGGCTGATCGCCGGGATTAACGCAGTTTTTCACTTCCGCTAGGTTGGGTTCCGTCGGTGGGAAGCTCATCAGCACGTCGATCCGAACCATGTCCCCCGCCGCAGCGAAGTCTGCCGGGGTAATGGTGCAGCCGGTCGCGGGCGACGTCGTACAGGTCGCGTTATCGCTCGTCAGGCTGCCAATCGTCCCTGACGTCGCATTCTGAATGAAATCGGTGATCGTGATCGGGGATGTCAGCTGCGGCCCGCTGTGGCTGACCTCGATGGCACACTTGAAGCTCACCGGCTGCCCCAGAATATCATTGGGCACCCACTGACAGCGTTTTGCCAGTTCGATTTCAGGCGCGGCCTCCCAACTGATGCAGGATTTCGTGATTTCGTCAGCAGGCAGCATCCCATATTTGTTCAGCGGATTATTCGGATCGCTCAGATCCACCGGGCCCAGAACTTCGTCGTCAGCGACGCGCAGCAGGTAGACGCAGTTCTTGCCTTCGGTCACTCCATCACCCATCTGCGCGGTGACAGTCACCGTCTCGCTCGTGTTTGCCGGAATGTTCACATCGAGCACACAGGGCGATGACAGATCGGGGAGGCACTGGCCGGGCAGAACCGGGTTGGTCGCGCTGATCGAGGTGACCGGGCCACCGGAGAACAATTCAGTGAAAGCATAGCGCCCGGCGATCGGGTCCGCTCCGGCGGTGATCGTAATCTCGAACGTACACTCCTGTCCGGCGAGACACTCCCCATCAATGACCTTAGAGATTTCGAGATCGGTTTCCTTGATCTTCACAGGCGCGCAGGCGCGTTTCTGGCCCTGTCCACCCGGCGGCAGCGCATCGCGCAGGTTGACGCAATTCTCGGCCGGAGTCCCGTTCGCATCGTAGCCCTGCCCCGGTGCGGGGAACCAGGTGACGCGGTAGCTCCGCTGGCCTCCCGGCAAGATCGTGGCATTCTCCGAGCACCCTGCCTGAGACGTCAGGTTATTGATGTTGCCGCAGATATCCGCGGTGATCGCGGTGAATTTGCCCGGCGACTTGGAGCCATAGTCCACCACCATGCTGTCATTGATGTTCAGAGCGCCAATATACGGACCTGTGCCAATATTGCGCACGGTGATGTTAAAATAGCACGGCTTGCCCGCCTCGCAGAACTCGGTTTCGGCGGTCTTGACGATTTCCAGATCTGCTTTGGAGCCGAAATGGAAGCACGCCCGGTCAGATGAGCCGCCAGCCGCGCCGGACACGCAGTTCACGAACTCATCCCCAGCGGTCACGTAATACTGGTAGCTCGACGTAAAATTCGACCAGTTGGCGCTCGGTTCACGGGCGTCCCAGATCTTGCAGGTCATGTTGGCCGGAGCAGAGACTGGTGCATTGCAATCCCAATTATTTAGGGGCGCGACCGTCCCGGTGATCTCCCAGCCGCTGGTCGGAGAGGTCAGGCCATCATCGAGTACCAGCGGATTCGACGCGGTGGGTGCCGGGCCACGGTACTGGACATTCACCGTGCAGAGCGCATCATCGTCGCCGTTGTAATTGTCTTCGACCGCGACGCAGCTTTTGGTGACCTCAAGATAGGTGTCCTTATCGCAGTCCGGGTCGTCCGGCGTACAAACAGGATTTGGATCGCAATCGTCGCCGACACATATTTTATCGCAGCCTGCGCCCTGACACTGGGTGCAATTCGGCCCGGCACAATAGCATTTTCCGGAGGTATCGCAGACACAATCGGGACCGACACAGCTCGACTCCCAGTCGGAGATATCGTCGCCGCCAAAGATCTCTCCGTCGCCGTTACAGCCAACGACTTCAACATCCCCAACCCGCCCGAGGCGCAGCTCTTCGGGATAGGACCCATCATAATCGTAGAACAGAGCGGTCCATGGGGGCGTATTCTTGAGGGCGTCAAAGGGATAGGGCTGGAATTGCACGCCATCGACCGGCAGGGCGCCACCGGGCTCCAGCTCGCGGCGCAAGCTCGGCTGGTTGCGCAGCAATTCACCCGACGCCCAAAGCGTTTCACGGCAGGTCCGCGGCACCAGCTGGCCCTCTTCATCCAGCTCCGGCCCGAGAGCCAGCCCCCCCAGCGCGTTGCGACCCTCGCGGGCAAAGCCAATCTGGTAGGGGGCCGCGACCGGCTCCCAGAGTTCCGGGGTCGTTGTGTCCTCGGGGTATTCCGCCGTGTAACGCAGAACATCCGACATCTGGTCGGGGACGAAGTTTTCCATCTCGAACTCGGCAAACACCGGCGGGCGCGTGGAGACGAGCATCTGCCCATCAGGCCCGAAATCCACGTCGAATACTTTGCTCTCAGGCTCGGTCTTGGTCACCGCAACCTCGAACCGCGGCGTCCCCAGTTCCCCTGTTTCCTTGTCGATCCCGATGGACCAGATTTCCGGTGCCTCTGTTGCGCCCGAGGCAACGGAATACCAAAGACGGCCCCCACGCACTTCGAGCCCGCGCACCCGGCGGGCCGTCTGGGTCACGCCCCAGCTATCGGGATTGCCCGGATCAAAGAGCGGACTCTCCCGCTCGGCCTGCACCTCATCATCAGCCACCGCTGTCCGCCCCACCAACGGCAGCGCCGTCAGCCCGTGATCGTAGACCTCCTGCTCGATGCCCGCAGCATTGATCCGGTGAATCGTGCCAAAATCCAGATCCGAGACGAAGATCTGGTCGTGCGTGGCATCATGGGCAATCCCACCAAGGGCGGCGCCGGAATTATCAAGCTCATCGTGGCGGATATTGGCAAACACACGGACTTGGCCCGTGCCACCATCCACGCGCCAGACGGTCCCCGGTCCGGCCTCCAGATCCGCCCCCCAGAGACCCGGCATCCACTCGGCCCCTTCGGCACCGCGGAACAACCTGTCCGGCACGCCGTCGTCGTCTGCATCGTCGCCAATGATCGGCAACCCAAATGACGAACCCGCGCTGAGATACAAGCCCGGTGTCTCGTCCAGATCCAGCGCCGCACCAAAGACCTGCCCCACATCCCGCGCCAAAAGCCGGTCATAGGGCCGGCGGCGCAGTTCGGAACCGTCATACGCGGTCGGGGTTTGGGTCGGATCGAGGAGCCCGGCGGAAATGCCGTCGAGATCGATGAACCGGTATCTGGGATCTTCGCGATCCCGCTCGGGCTGATCCGGATCGATCTTGGGCGCCCGCATCCGCGTACCAGAAAACCCGGTCACCACAACGGCGCCGGGTCGAAAGAGGGGTTGCAAGGCACGGTCAGAGGGTCGCACCACTTCGCTGCCATCCGGCAGCCACGCACGGGCCGGAGATGTAGGCAGAAGCCACCCGGTCGAGTTTTGCGGTGTCGCCACCACATCCCCGCCGGGCAGCATCCAACCCGCCTGCGCCTCTGCCTGGGAAGTAAGGCCGATCGTTGAGAAAAGATATGTTAGCAGAACCAAAAATTTGATCTTCATTTTATATGTTCTCCCAGACAGAGCATCCGGCCGGCATAATCCCAGCCAGATGTTGCAGACACTTTCACCATAAGAGACGTGACGCCCCGGGCGCTTCACCCGTTTGGGTGAAAGCCGCCACTGATGTGTGTAAAATGACATTCCATACTGCTACGCTCTGACCTAAGGTTTAGAAAAACAAGCCCAAGTTAGGGATTGATGGGTGCCGGGACATGAGGCCAGACAAACTGGAAACGCTTGATCAGCTGATGTCTTCCGATCAGGCCGAGGAGGCACGGGCCTATTTTACACGCAATTACGACATGTCGTGGCCAAGCCCCTTTCGATGTGAAATCACAGAAAGAGTGCCGCCGGCGCCCCGGTCTGACAGTACGGTGTGGCAGCCCGAAGGCGCGACCGGTCTGCGCGGAATGCTCTTTCGCACGGTCTCTGCCATCGACAATTCCCGGCGCAATCGCCGCTTTTCCGAGGGGCCGGGGCATGAATCGGGCCTTCCGGTGATTACGCAAGGGGACAGCTGGTTCGCGTTTCCGATCATCGAGCCGGTGGATGTGAGTGAAAGCCTGGGGCGGCTGACGCCGGTCTATTCCCTGGCCTGCCCCGGCGACGAGATGCGCGACATTTGTCGGGGGGAGCAGCTCGACGAGCTCGCCTGGGCGGTCGAGGAAACCAAGGCCAGAAACGTGGCACTGTCTGCGGGTGGCAACGAGATGATCGGTGAAGAATTCCCCGACATCCTGCGCCCCGTCGATCATGCGCAATCGGCAACAGATTATCTTCACCTCGACCGGGTCAACCGAAAGATCGCAGAGCTGATCGACGGCTTTGAGCGGATCATTCAGCATCTGGTCCGGATTGACCCGGAGATCCGCGTCTATGCCCACAGTTACGACTACCCCTTTCCCGATGTGCGGCAAGGTCGTTTCATGGGGCGGGCGCTGGATCGTGCGGGCATCCCACCCGACCGTCATCGGGCCGTTTGCAGTCAGATCATCGACCTGCTGGACAACGCGATGGTGACGCTGACGTACCGCTACCCCGGAACCTTCTCCCGGGTTGATTTTCGGGGAGTCAGCGGCGCGCGACCCGACGCATGGGCAGATGAAGTCCACCTGACCACGGCGACGGCGGCCCTCGCGGCCCGCCGGCTCTTTGACGACATCATACGTCGCAACCACGGGTCCCACATATGACCACGGCTCCGGCTCAAAAGCTCCTCTTCCTCTATGAATGCGTGACCGAGCAGGAGCATATCGAGAAACTGATCAAACTCATCGGGGACTGGCTGCGCTGCGACGCGGACACGGTGATCTCTATCCCCGAGCTTGAGCGCCACTCGCAGATCGCCTTGTCTGCTGTCCGCGCCCAGATGGACGCTCTGCAGCAGGAGAACGCTCCGGAGATGGCCTGCGTTGAGATCGCGATCGGCGCGTCGTCTGGAGGACCGTCGTTGGTCGGACAGCTTGAACCGCATCTTGGGGGACAGCCTGATGCCGAGGGTCAGACCCGGCTAATGGGGTGGCTCAACGAGACCGAGGATTTCCTGCTGATCCCGGTCTGGGCGGAAGATGAGGATAGCAGCTTGCGCCTGCTACAACGCATTGAGCGTCCCGATGGCGAGATGGCGGTCCGTATATGGCAGGACAGCTATGGGATTACGCCTGCCATTGAGCGACTGCTAAAGGATAATCTGAAGATTTCCGACAGCGAAATCCAGGTTCTGCGCGCGATGGGCCGGGGCGGCAAGGTGGCGGAGATCGCAGTGGCCTTGGGCAAATCGGTCGAGACGGTGCGTTCCCAGATCAAGTCGCTCTCGAACAAGATGGGCGTCTCCGGTCAGACTCGCGTCGCGGCCGAGCTGAATAAAATTCAGCGCAGTCTCGACAGTGTGGCCGAGCGCAAGCGGAGCACGCCGAAAGCAGAAAACAGCCTCACGCTGTCTGATGGACGGCTGGTGCAATACTCGGTACGGGGAAAGGTCGGTGGCACGCCGGTGTTGTTCTTTCACTGCTCCGTCCACGGACGACATCTGCCACGCTCCATCGATCCGGCATTGCGCGCGGCCGGACTCCGCGTCATCGCACCGTCCAGGGCTGGGTTCGGCGGCTCTGACATGCGGCGCAAGGACCGTGCCGACCCCCTGCACGACACGGTCGAGGACTACGCCGAGTTCATCAATCAACTCCGGATCGGCCGCTGTTACCTGCTGGCTCATGGCTCTGGCTTCGCCCATGCATTTGCCTTCGCCCTGCAATATCCTGAGCTGTCGCGACGGCTGGTCACGCTGGACGGTATTCCGCCGGCCTCTGATGGCGATGGCGACAGCATGTACCGGGGTCTCTTTCGAGATCTGATGTTGACGATGAAGACCGCTCCACAAACTTTCGACTTCATAGCCAATCTTGTGAATCTTCGCCTGATGAGTTTCGCCGATCCTGATAAGCGAATCCGCCGTCACATCATCTATCCTGACGTGGATCTGGAAGCCTTAGAGAGCCCCGAAGGTCTGGAGGCCGCGACGTTGAACGTGCGCGATGTGATGGCAAATCTGCTGGAGCCCGCCTATCGTGAAGCCCGCGCCTATACGCGCGACTGGGCCGAGGTCGGGCTTGGCAGCAACCTACCGCCGGTCATCAGCATGATCCATACGACGAATAACCCGTTCGTCACCGAAGACGGGGCCAAGCAATTTGCGACGCGCGCCAAGGCGCGGTTGCAGACCGGAGGGTCCACCTACCCGCTGTTTGAGGCGCAGATCGACCAGATCATTGGCGAATATGCACGCCCATGAGCGCCGAGCACGACCCACGGCAGATCGGTGCCGCAGATTTGGAATGGTACGAAACAGGCCATATCAACAGTACGCTGATCCTGACCGAGCTGGCCCGCATTGACAGGCGCCAAGGTCGCCAGATCGCTATATACTGCCAGCTGCCGGATTATTTCAAACTGACCTACTCCGCCGGCACACCGCTCTGGGCCTGGATCGGCGGGCGACACCGGGACGCGCGGGTCATTTCACAGATCCTGCACGGGTTTCATGGAGGCGGAGGCGCGGAAGTGTCCCGCAGGCAAGCCTTTCTCCGGGCGCGATTGCGCAGCTACATGCGCGAGGGGGCACCGGACTGGCAGCTGGGGATCACCGCCCACGCGCTGGGGGACGCCTTTGCCCACACCTATCGCGACGATGACGGCGAGCGACACGCTTATGGCTATCCTCTGGGACATGGGCTTGACTTCATCTGCGGGGTGAAACCCGATCACATCTCGCAACATCCCGAGCTCTATCTCGACTACTGCCGCGCGCTTTACTGGGCTTTGTGCGGAGAAGATGCCCGGGACAGCATCGAATTCGCCGGGTTTGAGGGCGGATTTCGTGCGACTCTGAGCCATCCCCGGTTTCAGGAGGCGTCCCGCGCCGGGCAGGAGGCCATGGTTACCGATTACATCGTCGAGCGCTCCCGCGATGACACCACCCATGCGGATTTCAGGACTGCGATGGACGCGCTCGATTATGACGAGGTGATCGGTCTCTTGCGGAGCTTTGCGGTGGATCTGGAAGGTTGGGAGCCCGATGGTCAGTTTCGGCACCGCCCCGCATAGGAGGATGGCGCGGTCAACCGTCCGATAATCGCAAAGCCCAGCGGGGCATCGTTGCGCTTGCGGTCAATGTTCAGGCTCAGCGCACGGTCGCCCGATTTACGCGCCAGAAGCCTTACAGAATAGGGCGAACTCCGTGCCGAATGGAGATCGGCCTCGACACCAGAGCCGTAGTTAACCGCCGTGCGATCATTGTCGAGGCTGAGGACAAAGCCGTTATCCGCTCGAAACCAGTCGATCCCCGCCCGCGCATCAACCGTGTCGCAGGAACAGAACGGGATCTTGAGGTCGAGGTTGTCCAGCCCCTCCGGACGTCCATTGGAGGCCACCGACCACCAGCTCTGCGAGATGTCCCAGCGCTCCGGAACACTGGTCACACGCGTCAATGACGGTCCTGTATCACCGCTTTGCCACAGCTCTGGATCCGCCAAGTCGAGATCAATAGACGGCGCTCCGGCACAGAGCGTTGCGTGTCCCGGACCCGTGGGCACTACGAGGACCGGGACCGTCGTCTCAGATGGTGAGTTCAGCGCTGTCGGGGCGGTCAGGGACGCCACGGTAGCCTCGACCACGTCAAACGAACCCGCTGACGCGGTCTCTGATGGCGGATCCAAGGCGATAGGAACAGAGACAATGGCCTGAACCGGGGGAGCTTCCGATGTCGGTGCGGGTTCCGGAGAAACCGGTTTCGGCTGCACGATTGTGTCGGGCGCAGGCTCCCGCAGGGTTCGATCCGCGATCAAAGCCGCACCCGCGCCGAACACAGCTACGACCAGTCCGGCCACGACCAGATGCAAACCCCTGCGCCGCGATCCGGGCGCCGAGACGGATCGGGCGCTCAGCGGCACCGGCTCGGTGGGCATAACTGGCGCCGCCGAGGCAACTCCGGCAAAAGCCGGGTTGCGGGCAAATTCAAGCTGCCCGACCGCATTCGTGACATCGATATAGGGCCGTGTCGCCTGACCCTGTGCGTTCCGTTTGGCATATACATAGGTGCTGATGTCGATCAGAGTGATGACCGGCTGGCCCGGCGCCGCCTCGCCGGACTCCACCCCCCGGATGAATGCATCGGTGAACAGCGAAAACGGCTGGCCATCTGCGCCAACGGTCTCATAGGCACTAGCCCCGGACTGGGACGCCCCGAGCACATAGGTGCCAGATCCCTTGGGGTCGAAATTGGCCACCAGCAACCCGGGATCATAGCTCGCGTCCCGCGCGACCATGTGGCCACTTTGCCGGAACGCCCCGGCATTGCAACAGTCGAGCACGACGATTTTCTGGTCCGAGAGGCACTGGAGCAAACAGCGCCGGATAAAGGACGCCTCCAGCGACATCGCTTCGAAATCCTCGATCCGTGTGTTGCGCAGCGCGAGGTAGAGATCGCCGGTTTCGCTGCGAATTCCGTGGCCAGCATAATAGAAGAACAGATAATCATCGCCCTGCGCCTCGCGGAAAAACCGCGACACAGCCGTGCGGAAGTCTGTGAGCGACGGGTTCGACAGGAGGGTCACGTCCTCGGGCGCAAACCCGACATGGGGCGCAATCAGCAAATCGCGCAGACGCTCAACATCTGCGTCAGCTGCGGGCAACGGGTGCAGAGACGGATCCACGAACCGGCTGTTATGGATCAAGAGCGCGCGTCTCGCCCCCATCGCTCAGCCCCCCGCCTCAGACATAGTTCAGCGCCCGGTCTTCGAGATCATCGCGAAGGGCGGCGAGGGAATAGGCAAAGTTGCTCACGCGTCGGATCCCGGCGAAATGCACGCCCACAACCGTAGCGCTGCTCTCCCCAAGATCGACCACGGGCGAGCCGGAATTGCCGCCGAGCGTGGTGCAGTCATGGCCAAACACGGCCTTGTCAGAGGTCTCGGCCACCTCCCCCAACCCGGAGGACACCTCGCCCGGACAATAGCGCTTGCGCCCGTATTCACAGTTGAAGAGCCGTTGCAGCAGGGAAAAGCGCTCGGTTCCCGGCAGGGGTTTTCCGGGATAGCCCACGATATAGACAGGGCGGTTCGGCAGCACAAAGCTCCGGCTGTCCTCCAGCCGCAGCGCCCCGGGCAGTTCCCCCCCGTCCAGCGCCGCGGCGACATCCATCAACACATAATCCCGACCCAACCCGCAGGTGGAGATGTCCTGCTCTGAGAGCCGAAAGCCGCGCTCGGCCCCATGATCACCAAACGCGATGGTCGCCTCGCCCCGAAACCGCCAAGCCCCATCCTGCCCCTCTGCCAGCCCTTCGAGCACGTGGCGGTTCGTCATGATCGTGTGCGGACCCACAACGAAGCCGGTCCCCATCTGCCGGTCTCCGAGATTGATCCGGCCGACAGATTGCGCGACCTCCTCGATCCGCGCTGCATCACGGAGCGTGACCTCAGCCCACTCGCCCAGGCGATCCGGCTCGGCCATGAGGGCACCATCCCTGAAATCCACCACCGGACGGATCCCGTCGATGACCACAAGAGCTTCGAGCGCCATGATATCGGGCGGACTGAGCGCGGCATGGCCCCCGTCACTCACCAGCTTCCCCAACGCCCGCCCGGCTGCATCCGTCAGACCCTCGCGCTCTGCTTCGCTGACCTCGGCCGTAGCGAGTTTAGAGGCCAACTTGTCCTGCAATCTCGCGCTTTCCGTGTCATCCAGGCGGGGATCAGGCGGCGGAATAATCACCTCGCGGGCCACCGTTCCAGCCACGGCGGGGACGGGTTTCGCCAGTAATTTCAGGTAGGACGACGCGGCAGACATGCGTGTATGTCAAAGCACATTCACCCGATTGGCAAGGCCTTGAGGCGCCGATTTCTGCGCCGCGTGATCGCTTTTCACCCTTTTGGGGGAAGCGGGACGAGTTGGGTCCAGATTTCATGAACCGGACTCATTCCGCCTTTCGGGGCACATCACGGATTGGACAGGATCATGCTGGCGACCTTTGTAAAAGTTCTCATACCGGTCATTGTCATCAGCCTGCGTGCGCTCCTCCGCGGATTTGGCCTGCGCACCCGGCTGGCGGTTCTGAGCCTCCTGCTCTACGCTACTGCCTTGGGTCTCGGAGCGCCGGCTTCGGCGCAGAGCCTCCCACCGAATGTGGGGTCCAAACAGCTCTGTCAGTACGAAGCGACCCCCACCGCCTGCCAGCCCCTGCCCGGGCAGGCACAGTTCGGTGTCGTCTATTCCTACGAATTCCTCGTTGACGCCTCCCTGTTCAGCGGAAATGACCCGGCATTTCCAATCACCGAAGACTTCACCAATTTCACGCCAATTTCGCCAAATCCTGTTGTGTGCACCTCGGATAACTGGGCCACGACCTTCACGCCCAACATCCAAAGCGCCGGGCCGCCGATGCTTTTGGATCTGAACGTCACGGGAGGGCAGATCTATTCGTGCAGGCTCAGCGGCGTGTTTACCGGGTTCGGCACAAACGCTCTGAACAACGTCCATCACACCGGCAACCCGGAGCCGAGCGATACCAGCGAGAGGCTGAGCACTCCCCTGCCCGCGAATCCGAATCTCGATGCGGACTTCATCCTCGAGAAGACAGTCATCACGACGCCCGATATCGATATTTCGAGCGGTCCCGCCACCGCGACATTCGAGATCACCCTGACCCGCAATCCCAACGACACATCGCCTGCTGTGGTGCTTGGCCCGTATTTCAGCGTTTTCGACGAGATGGGCCTCAATCTTGGTTCGGTGCCCCTGTCAGCTGTCTTCCAGACTGGCGGCTTTAGCTGTGACTTCATTCCTGGTTCCAATGCGACCAGCACGGCCCAGTCCAATGTCTGTACCCCGAACATCGCGCCGGGCAATGCACTGAACAGCCCAGGTGGCACAGGTGGTCTGGTGGAATTCGAGTTTCCCGGAACCAACCCGACGATTTTCCTCCAACCTGGCGATAAGGTTGTCATCCGGTTCGACGTTGAAATTGGTCTTTTGCCAAACACGACCTGTGTCCTCAGCGACCCGGTCGGGGCCTATAACCGGGCCTTCCTCGCGCTGGCCGACGGCACCACAGCCCTAAACGACACGGATAACAGCAACAACACGACTCTGGACGTGGCACTGAACGCGACAACGGGGATCAGTTTTGATCCGAACGCCTGCGCTCAACCGACCGGCGGTGGAGGCACCGGCAGCGGCACACCGCCGCCCGACCTCAAGCTCACGAAGACTGTGGTCAACAGTCAGCCGACCTACGCCTGGAATCAACCGATCCGCTTTCTGATCAAGGTCGAAAATATCGATCCGACCGATAGCGTGTATGACCTGAACCTCACTGACATCTTCCAGAATCTGGCCTTCACCCCGAATTTCGATTTCACGGTGTCGAACGTGTCAATCGTGTCCTGTGGTTCCGGCAATTGCGTGCTGAACTCCTGGTTTTCCGGGACGGGTCACATGACCAGCTATTCCGACAACGAAGTGGTTCTGACCGCATCCATCCCGGAATTGCCGGCAGGACAAAGCGCAGAATTCGCTCTCGACATTACGCCCAACGTTCCGATCTGCGATGTTTCTTCGAGCTTCCCCGACAAGTTCATCCAGAACGGTGTCTACACGACGTTTGACTATATCGACTTCACCACCAACACGCGTGTGGGAGCGTTCGCGGCCACTGCCGTTCAGGTCGAGATGGAACCTGTGCCGCCCTGCGATATCGAAGTCATCAAGGATATTCTGACGCCTCCGGCGATCGAGTTTGGCGCACGGACGGTCTATGAGGTGACTTACAGAAATATGGGAGCGCGCACTCTGACGATAGGAACCGTGATCGACGCCTTGCGCATCACGGTGCCCAATTACGCCAATTCCATGGACGTCCGCTACAGATATGACTGCATGGATAATGGCGGCGTGACGGGCTATTCCACGACCTCCTCCCCTGGCGGAGTGTATCTGACGGGCAGCGTGACATACACGTCCCAGCCCAATCAGGGCCTGCGGTTGATAGACCATCCTGGCCCGGTGGTCTTTGCACCGGGGTCTATGCTCAGATGCGGCGTCGAGCTGATCGTTGAAGAACCCGACGTCAACGACCCCTACTGCTTCAGCTCCGTGCAGGATATGCCGTTCATCGAGAACACGACCTTCATGGATTAGGCCACGTATCACAATCCTAATCTGGCCTTTCCCACCGGCCCGAGAGGGAGGGTCTGGGACCATCAGTTGACCGAGTTGCCGCGCTGCGTGAAGCTCGAGGTGACCAAGGCCGCTACTCCCAGCCAGACCGGTCCGCAGGGTCCCTTTGTCGGCACCTCCGACATCTCGTACACGGTCGAAGTCCTGAACTCCTCGAACAGTGGCGCGGATGGTGCTGTAAATTTCGGCCCTACTTTCGGAGCGGAGATTCGTCTGACAGACGTGCTCTCCACTTCGCCGATGCCGACCCTGACCCTGCAAGCTCCGGACCCCTGTGCCGGCACAACGGATTGCGACAGCTCCGCCTTCCCCAGCACGGCCAGTATCAACACACTCGCGGCGCAAGGGCGGCTTGCGTTCAAATACACCGCAACGCCAAACCCAGGTTTTTCACCCGACCGCTTCTGTAACACCGTCCGGGCGGATCTGTTGTTCGGCGGCCAGCCCTTCGATCCCAGGCTGTGGTACATCCGGGGCAACTGGCAAGACCAATTCTGCGTCGACGTGCGCAACCGCGTGACCGTGACCAAGGTATTGGACCTTCCGCCGAACATCACACTTGATCCCGCCGCGACATTCGATGTGACGCTGAATTGCGACCGTCCTGCGGGTCCCGGCTATCCGGCGAAATCACCCTACACCAAGACGATTGACCTCACCGCCCAACAACTGACTGGCAGCGATGTCGTCTGGGTCGGGTCCAATTGCACGGTCTCCGAAACTCCCCCGGACCCCAGCTGGTTACCCGGTCATTGCAGCTGGGACGCGCCAGCCTACGCCCCGGCCAGCTTCACCAGCGATGCATCTCAGAATGACTGGGACGTGACCGTGACCAATCGGGCGACCTGTGAGTATCGGGACGTGACGATCAACAAGTCTGTAATCACGGCCAGCAACCCGCAGAACGTCACCCTGCCGCCGGGACAGGTGCTGGCGAATCCCGTTCCGAACACCTCCATCCAGATCACCCTGGAATGCGAAGATGGCATCCCGCCGGATCCGGACCACACCCTCACCTTCCCTGTCGGTCTGACGGGTGGCTCCGGGACTCTCCAGAATGTGGAGGCCAACATGAGCTGTACCGTGACCGAGACGACCTCTCCCCAAGCGCCCGCAGGGTGTCAGTGGACCAGCTCTATCGGCACGGGGACCACGTTCCCGGTCAGCAGCCTGACGCCCGTGCGCAGCCCGAACAATCCCGGAAATGGCGTTTCGTTCGATTTCGACAATGTCTACACCTGCACGACCGGTGCGCAATTCGAGATCGTCAAGCAGATCGTCCCGAGCCCTGCTTGGCAACCGGGCACTCAGATCACCTTTGACGTGACCGGCTGCACCAATGGGGCGACCCCGTCTCCGTCCAGTGTGACCATGACCTGGCCTCAGGACTTCAGCAACGGGCAGAGCAGCGCCCTGATCGGGCTCTCAGGGACCTCCGGCACGATGCCGACCTGTGCCGTCACCGAGACCGTCAACGTCGCCGGCTTGCCGCGCTATTGCGGCGTGACGGTCGAGGTTTCTCTCGATGGTGGGGCGACCTGGCAAATTACTCCCACCGCTCAGGTGCAAAGTTCAGATGACGGGTTGGTCAATGGAAACCCGCCGACGCGCGTTCTCTTCCGCAACAACGCCCATTGCGAGATGGACGCTGAGGGGAGCATTTCCAAGGGGATCAACAACGCGCCGGGCTTCGTTGCGCCAGCCGGTTACGCGGTCACTCCGCCACCCGCCGGCAACCAGTATGTGGTGGACATGTCCTGTACGGGCGGCGGCACCAACACCCCGAATGTGACACGCACCTTTACCCTCGACAGCCTCAGCACTTCGGACAGCTGGCTTGCCTTCCAGGGTCAGACCTGCACCTTCACCGAGCGCCAGCCTCCGGCGCCCGCCCCTGGTTGTTACTGGGCCCCGGTATCCTACACACCGTCAAATTCCCTGACGATGGCCGGCGGCAATAACCAGATCACGGTGCACAACACCTATCTCTGTTCGACACAGGCGCCCGCCGAGCTGGTGGTGAAGAAAATCGTGAATCCGGGGGGCAATCCCAACCCACTCTGGGAGTACAGGACCCCTCCGGCCAACACCGTCTATGGCTTCCCGATCATCTGCAACAATCCTCCCTCCCTGCAAAGTCTGAGTATCCCGAATCCGGCCGGAGGCAGTGCATCTCTCTCGGGTCTCCCCGTGGGTGCCGACTGCGAAGTGACCGAGGCAAAGCTGACCAACGCGGCGCGGCGGTGTAAATGGGAGACCACGATCACACCACCGGGCGGCCTGATCACCCTGAAGCCCGGCCAGAACGTCGTGACGGTCACGAACCGCTACCTCTGCCGACGGTTCTTTTGGTGGGATATCGACTTCGAAATCGTACTCGACAAGGTGGATGACTTTGTCCTCGGACTCCCGCCCATAGGTGGTGGCATGGCCGGATGCTCGGGCGGCGCATCTGCCGAAAACCCGCAGATCTCTCTCAACCCCGGAGAACGCCAGAGTGTGACTATTCAGCCGGGTGGAGATGAGCCCTTCGCCTGTCAGATCGCCCCGGCGGTGCTGCCCGATGCCCCCGAAGGATGTGCGTGGCAGGAGCCCTCGGTCGAATACTCGACCGACGGTGGCGAGAGCTGGACCAGCGCTCCCCCCGAGATCAGTTTTGCCCCCGGTATCGAGGGCAATCCCGAGGTCCTGATCCGCCCCGACCTGCAATGTGAACCAGACGAAGCGCGACTGGAGGTCGAAAAGACCTGCACTCCCGATCGCCTGGATCTCACTGGCGACGCGCGAAACGTGCCGATCAACTGCACGCTGATCGTTCGGGGGGAGAACCTGCCCGAGGGCCACGACATTCGTCTGACCGACACGCTGAACGGTGCGAGACCGATCTCTGTTCAGGGGTCCACGCCGGATGGCGGACGGTGCCAGCTTGACCGCGGCACTGGCCAGACGACCTGCATGGTCTCGGGAGCGTCTCTTGGTGATACGGGAGAGGTATCTGTCGATCTCCAAATTATGCTCCAGGATCTCGCCGCAGAAACCACCGTAGAGAACTGCGTCACCGCGATGAGCGAAGGCCCCGACGGAACCGGGATCGAAGCACCCATGGAGGCCTGTGCCATCGTGGAGATCACGCGCGCAGCTCCGCCCGCACCGGACGTGATCCGGTTCGAACTGGACAAGGCCTCTCTTGAGGACTGTTCCGTGAACCGCGAGGCCCAGAGCTATGACTGTCCCTTCGGCCTTGAGATCCGGAATACCGGCACCGCCGATTTCACCGGCCCCATGGTCCTGACCGATCGCGTCATCGAGGGCCCTGCCCCGACCGCAGCCCGGCTCGTTGAGGGAGAGGGATGGACCTGCCCCGGCGTCTCCGAAGGTGCGCTGACCTGCCTCAACGGTACCCTGTCGCTGCCCGCCGGACGCTCTGATCGGGTGGCGGTCAATGTGACCCTGCCCGGGCTCCGCGAAGGCGGTCAGTATTGCAACCGTGTGATGACCGGTTTGGGGGATGATCCGACCCTGCAAACGCTCGTGGTGCAGCAGGCCATGGGACTGATGGGGATCGATGTCGGCCCCACCGACGGCAAAGCAGGCCCCCGCACCGAGGAAGGTGTGCGGGAACTCCAAGAGCGTCTCGGGCAGGAGCCCACCGGGCAGATCGATGGCTCTCTCCTCACCGCTCTGGGTGTGCCAAGTCTCGATACTCTGCAAAAAGCCGAGGCATGCGTTCCACTGCCCCCAATGCCCGCACCGCCTCTGGCCTGCCATCCGGCGACATCCGTGAAACGCGGCGAGGCGTGTGTCTGTCGGTACAGCGGCATGGTCCAGAAAACCCAGACGTCTTGCGGCTGCAAAAGCAACAGTGTGCTGATCGAGGGCAAAGGCTGCATCATCCGCGACCGCGCAAAGCCTGACCCGCTCCCTGTCCGTCGTTGTGATCCCCAAACCACCGTACAACGTGGCGAAGCATGTGTCTGCCGCTTCAAAGGCATGCGCCGGATCTCTCCAACCCAGTGCCAGTGAAGGGAATGGTACCATTGGAGATGCCACATGGTGAGTTTCAAGGGAGGCCAGGTGCGCGATGTGACTGTATGACAGGACCTGATCCCGACCGACACCGTCGCTTTTCGTCTGATGTTGCGACCCTAGTCAGCTGACAGATTTCTCATGAATCGCAGACGCATGGATACTTGCGGTTCGGTCGGGAAAAAATCGTCACTCCCTATAAATCGGTCTGATTGGTGCGCTTCATATGGAATCCGGACAATGCCGTCCTTCGGATTCGGGGTAAGACATACTGGTACCAGAGCTGCGCCAACCCGAAGTGGGCTAAATCGCCGGACGTTTTTTGCCGCTCCAGACCGCTTCGAGACCCGAATCATGCCTCTCTGCGTCAAATTCATCGCGCGCGAATTTGCACTGATTTCAGGACCTTTCCAGTCGCCAAAATTGAGAAACGGCGAAAAACCGCCCGCATTCAGACAGCTGGATCACCAGCCCGGTGACGCCATCACGAACCCACCCGAACGACCTCACGGAAAAGTATCCTTACTGCAAGTCTGAGCTTACAGAAATAGTCACGTTAACAATACGGTAACGTTTCGGAACATCCCGCTGCGGATAGTGTTGAGGCGGCAATACGCGCTATCGAAGTCCCACCCCGAACGCCGAAATATGTAAACCATTCAGGCGAGTGGGTTGTGGCCCCTCAATCTCTGGGTCGCGATAACGGCAAATCCGGATCGCGATAACGGTAAAAAAGTATAGACCACTTTGGAGGGTCTTGGATGCGTTGAAACCTCGTGTTAACAACTCAAGCGGGCTAGGAGGTCGTTGGCGTATGTTGTAGAGGCGCCCTCTGGGACCGTCGTTATCGGTAATTTGTCGGGCGTCACTGCGATCCTTGCCGTCCGGGTCAAGACAGAAAGTATGAGGCAGCTATGACATTCTACAACGATCCCTTTGTTTTGTTTACAGACCTGAGTCTGGCGGGGACGTGGTCTTCTCTCGGCGGCACTACATTCGCAGTTGACCCTACGCTCGTTGACACGACCTTTACCGGCGACTTCGAAGCCTACACGACGTCTGCGGAATACAACGACTTTGATAGCAACAACGTTATGGAAGATGCCAGTAATCTGGCGGCGGCGTCCCAGAATACGGTGTTTATCCTTGCCGGAACCCAGCCGGGATCAACCGGCAGCAGCGGTGCATACGTAACCCACGCCGAAGGTTTTTTCAATTCCACGCTCCATTTCGATGACGGGTCCTCCTACACCGTTTACATGTGCACTCGGACGCTGAGCAACGGGGACACCTATCTGGACCTGCTCGACGGTGATTTGAGCGTCATGTACGGCTACCTCGAGACAAACGATGTCGAGTTGGTCGGCGTCACCCTCGGGACCTTCGACGCCTACGATTATAACGGTTTCTATCCGACCGGATTCGATCTCGCGGATACCGGGGTCGACGAGTACATGTTGCTGACAAACGCAACTGCGGGCAGCCTCACTTCCGGTGATATATTCAACGTGGATGGATTGAGCACTGGCGGCACTTACGTCGCCGAGACGACAACGGGTACGACGGCTGACCTGAACAATAACGGCTTGATCGACGAGGGTTCGGCGGAAAGTTCTGTCGCGTCCTCTGCTACCTTGACGGGATCGGGCGGAGCGACTCTGGTCAATGTGAGCGGTTTTAGCTCATCTACAGTCACACTGACGAATGGAACCGTTCTGAATTTGTACGTCGCGGTCCGCGAGTATTCCGACGGCACCGTCGCGCTCGATTTCTTTGACGATCTCATGCGGGATCCGAACATCCTCGAACTCGCTGTCATCGAGTCTATCCAGCTTGGCACACTGGATACGTTTGATTATACTGGCTTCTATTCGAACTCTTTCGATGAGCCGCTTGTGGTGTGCTTCACCAAAGGCACTCTGATCCGGACAGAAAATGGCGACGTCCTGATCGAGGACCTGACCTCCGGAACGTGCGTCGAGACCGTCACCGGCGAGATGCAACCTGTTCGTTGGGTGGGATCGACCGTCTTGTCGGAGCGCATGCTGGAACAAAAACCGCAGTTGCGGCCCGTCCGAATCAAAGCGGGCGCACTCGGTCCGAACACACCCGAAACAGATCTGTGCGTGTCGCCGCAACACAGGGTCCTTCTGCGGTCAGACATCGTCGGACGGATGTTTGGTTCCGAGGAAGTTCTCGTTCCGGCAATCAAACTGCTGGATTTGGACGGGGTCGATCAGATCGACGCCGGGAAGACCGAGTATTTCCACATCCTCATGGACAAGCACGAGGTGATCTGGGCTAACGGCGCGCCGGCAGAAACTCTGTTCAATGGTCCGCAAGCGGCAGTCATGCTCAGCGATGAAGCGCGCGTGGAAATTTCTGAGATTATGCCTCAGTTCTTTGACGTGGCCACCGCCACGTTCGGCCACAAAGCGCGTCTCGTCAGCAAGAAAAGCAAGATTGCACATCTGGTCCATCGTCATTCCAAAAACGGTAAGCCGCTGTATACGGCTCACTAAGTAAAAGACCGTTATCTGATCCCCGGGGTAAAGTGTCACTTACCCCGGACCATCGTTGTGAGACAGGATGATCAATGGCACGTGTCTTCTTAAATCAGCTGCGTAACCAGACCCTCGACGGCCCGACTCCAGGTAGGATCATGCGGTTCTTTGGCGTCAGGCGTAGTGGTAACCACGCGGTTATCGACTGGATCATGTCAAATCTGCCGGACACGAACCATATCCACTTCAATACGGTTGGTATCGGCGGGCGTTTGAACGCGGCGAAGGCCATTACCGTAAATGGCCAGGAATTGAGACAGATTGCCATGAGTCCCACGGACATGGAACGGTTCGAGGAGGACAAAAAGCGAGCCGACGTCGTCACGATTTTCTACGAAGATCAACCACTTCGCCAAGTTCTTAAATTCGCTGAGCGGATCACGCCCGACTATGATCCCTACCGCCCAGTCTATACTGATATCATTATTCGCCGAAGCTTCCTGAACTGGATTGCATCGGTCTACCAGCACCCCAAGAAATTCGGCCTTGGCGAGCATCACTCGGTTGGAACATATGCCACCATTTTCCGATCAATTGAGGCTTGGAAACACCTACTATTGGCCGAATCAGGTGACATCGGCATGTTCAAGGGTGCTGTCGTTCTCAGCTATGACGAATGGCTGCAATCGTCTGACTACCGTAGTAAGTTCCTCAGCACCCTGCATATCGAGCCTCGAAATCTCGAGTTGCCTGACCGAATGTCTCATTACGGTGGGGGTTCATCCTTCGAAAGTGATGATCGAAAGAACCGATCTGACATTACATCACTGTTGAAACGTATTAATGTCGTATCCGAGATGCCCGGTTTCCTCCGCATGCTTGATCTCGTACTCTCCGATCCGGAAGTGGAAGAATTGCTCGCCAAGCGGGAGCCTGATCAACTGGCAAAAGCGAAGAAATTGCAAAGCAAGTGGCGTTCCCACCTCGCTGACGGCGAGCAGGCCGCATAGGCTCCGCTACTGTCAGGCGCACCGTTCGAAAGGAGCGTGTTGCGTAGATCAAACTCTGGACGTATTTGGCCCTATCCCCGCTCTTTTAAATGACATGCTCATAGGCCGCGCGACCGAGGTCGGTCATGCGGTTGAGGGCTTCGACGGCGATTAGAGGCTCGGTCGTCTGGCTCTCCATATTTCGGCCTTGTAGCGCGGGCGCAAAATGGAGGCCCAGAAACTCGAGACCGTGATCGCCATCAATGCCTTGAACCGAATGACCGACCTCGGTCGCGCGGCCTACGAGCGTGTCATCTGAACCGGCGGGGAAAGGGGGAGCTGCGACCAGCGAATGGTTTATGCAACACAGTCGGTCAAAGCGAACCTGACACGCCTCCGGGGGCGATCCCTGCGCGGGAAGAGACTAACGGCATCTGCGCCGTTTGGGTCATGGGGAACCCAGACCTTGATCGCGCCCTGGGTCATCAAAGGCGCAATGGATGGGCCCGCCTTTGTCGCCTACATCCGCGACGTGCTGATCCCCGAATTCGAACCCGTCACTGCCGTGATCCTCGACAACCTGGCCACCCATCGCAACAAGGAGGCCGAAGCGCTTCTGCGCGACCACGGTTGCTGGTTCCTCTTCCTGCCGCCTTACAGCCCGGATCTGAACCCGATAGAAATGGCATTCTCGAAACTCAAAGCGCATCTGCGCAGAATCGGTGCGCGGACCTTCACCAGCCTCTTTCCAGCCCTCAGCGAAATCTGCGACCTCTACACACGGCCTTGTTGCACAAATCTAGTGAGGGATTCGCTGCTTGAATCCAGCGTGATAGCTGGAAGGTATGAGCAGTTGGGCCCCTACGAAGGACAAGACCACGAACTGGTCGGCTTACAATGAAGCACTGTGCCAGCGCGGATCTCTGACGATCGGGTTCGATCCCGACATGATGTGGAAGCTGCCGCCCAGCGGGAAGCGTGGGCGGCAGCCGAGTTTCAGCGATGAAGCTATCCAGACGTGCCTGACAATGAAGGGTGAAGGGCGCTCGGAAAACAGTCCGGTGGACTGTTTTCAGCCCTGAACGGGCGGAGCCCCGGGCAAGTTTGGCATGGTCGCCATTGGGAGCGCCATTGGTCCGAGCGACAATGGCGACGAGACAAACGACCGGGTTCGTTCAGAGCCTCCTGCGGCTGGTTGGGTTGGATTGGCGAGTGCCGGACTTCAGCACCCT
>NZ_VFSV01000031.1 GCF_007004065.1 Palleronia caenipelagi
CTGAGCACGACACGCACGGTCAGACAGGCCGAGACCGCCAGGTCCGAATACCGCCGCCGCGCACCGCGCTTGCCAGAGAGCGGTGAGATCCAGCCGGCCATCGCATCCTCGCTGAGCCAGACCGTCACATCACCGCGCCGGCGGAGGCTCTCGTTATAGTCGGCCCAGTTCGTGACCCGGTACTTTGCCTTCGCAAACTTGTCCCGTCGTGATGCGTTGTGCTTGAAAGGCATCCCGTTGTCCCGTCGCTACATCTATCGGCCAGCTACGCAGTCAGATGGTTTCGTGCAACAAGGTCCATCGAACCTGGATCGCCTTGGGAGAACGGATACTGCGAAAGCTTCAACGCCCGTTTCCGCGACGAGTTCCTGAATGGCGAAACCTTCTACAGCCTGCGAGAAGCCCAAGTTCTGATCGAACAATGGAGGAAACACTACAACACGAAACGACCACACAGCGCATTAGGCTACCGCCCACCGGCCCCGGAAACCGTCGTCACGATGGACCGGAGGCCCGTCATGCACTAACAATCAAATTGGACCACTCAAGTGGGGCTGATCAAATCCCCTCACTCAATTTGTGCGACAAGGCCCCTTGGGAGCATGAGCAGTTTTTCACTTGGGCGATACACACCCTTTGAAATCGATTACTATTTGGTTTGCCTGCTTTTACGCTAAAGGCATATCAATGGGGCAGGCTGAAAAAAGGCCAAAAAGTTTCCGACGGGACTCCAAAAGTTCCATTTGGACCTATGCAATCCTCGCGAGGATGAATTTTGGAATGCTTAGATCGGGAAAAAGCCGTCTGTAATCGTGCCCAGATCCGCAGTTGTTTGCGAGGATTTTACCCGCGCTGCAATCCGTGCAAGCGCCGCCACCCCTTTCTTTCCGCTGCCCGGATTTGCGCTTTCGTTAGCGTGTTCTACCGCGGGCAATTCCTTTTTCCCATAAAGAATAAACAAGCTATTTTGGCGCTCAGCAATTTTTTTGCGCAGCTTCTTCCGTATGCCCTTGTTCACCGCACTGACCGACGATTTCGTGATCTCAGCCCGAGTTTTCTTTTGGATGCCCTTGGTTACGATTTCAGCCGACAGAGCATCAGTGAAATTCTCTGTTGCGTGAGATTTGACCTGATCTTTTAAGGGGCCGGGAGACGTTTTCATCGTCGGGTCCTGGTTCACCGTATAGCCCACGATCGTCGACCCACCAGCGCTTTTGCTGTACGCCTTGCCGGTGCTCAATTTTGCCTCAGCAATAGCATTGGTGATGCGTGTTTCGATATCCATTTTCGCGTTGGGCGACCGGAGCCGTGATGTGTTTCTGGATGTTACCTTTGCGATGCGCGGGTCTGACAGAATTTTTTTGAGGGCAGTGCTATCCAGAAATGTGCCCAGCGTCCACGCGGTTGAAGATCTCATTTCCGAATGCATTGGATTATGATCCGCTTCGAGCTGGTTCTTGGCTGTTTTGATGCCGGACAGATTGCCATACGCGCCTGTCGCCCCTTCGTCGGCGATGAAATTGGCCGCAGCTGTTTTCTTAAACCCTTGGATGCCTGTTTGTCGAATAAGGTTGACCGACTTTGCGCTGAAATTCCGGGGCTTGTTCATATCTGCCAGTTTCAGCTCGGTATGGGCCAAGTGGTTCACATTGTTCAAACCCCGGTTCACGTTGACCCAAAGGTTTTTACTGGTTTTCTCGTATTTTCCGTAATAGCTTCGGGTTTGGTCCGTTTTCAGCTTGATTTGCTTTTCAAGCAACCCAGCGACCTTGGGGATCGGGTTATTGTCCGTTCCATCGAAGAGCTTGGTGATCTCGGCGGCGCGTTCGCCATCTTTGGCCGCCATCTTGTTGTTGTACTTTGCATGAATGGCAATCGCCGGGAAATCCGCCGTTGCGTGTTTTGCCGAGTAAAGGGACGCGCGCCCGAAAACGGCTTTGGCGGCATCCCCTTTGGCGTTCGGACCTGGTTTGACGGGCTTGAAGTAGATTGCCGTGCTTGTGTTCTTGGTTTTCGAATTTTTGATGCCGTCTTGTAGCGCTTGCAAACTTGATCTGTTGGGGTTGTGGTCCAGTTCAAGGTGGCTGACATCCCCACCCTTGAATTCTCCCTTGGCGCTAGACAGGTCGGAATACAAACCGGCCTGCCCCTCGAATTCTGTTGCCGGGTCGGCAAACCGAAAAAGACCCGCCCCTTTCGACGTGTCGACATGGCGGTTGTTTTCCAGTTTTATCCCATACTGGTCCAGATCAATTTTAGCCTTGCCCAGTTGATCCTTAAGCTCCTTGATCTGCTTGGTCATCGGCTTTTTCTTGCTTTCGAGCTGGATATCATCCGCCTCGTCGTCGGCCTTGGTGGTCTGGGTGTCAAACTTCAGAATAAATTCAAGGACATCCTTCAGTTCTTCGCCCTCGATGTTCTTCTTGAATCGGGTGCCTTCCGTTTTTTGGCGCTTGCGTTCCTTTTCGCTGAGGGTCGTTTTTGACGCAACAAAGGTTTCCGCTACCTTCCCCATCTTTTTTCCAAACAACCTGTGGGTCGTGGCTCCAACCTTGAACTCAACGCTGGGAAGCTTGCGCTTTTTGTTGACCTTCCCGATGATTTTAGACAGGTACTTCTTGCCCTTCTTCACCAGGAATTTCAGCAGCTTGTCGATAGCCTTGTCCACAGGCTTGCGCAGCTTTTTCATGATGCTCTGTATCTTGCGGGTGATGCCGCTGACCGGGATGATGGCCGCAAGGAATGCAAGGATCAGCGGTACCGTGCGGACCAGCGAATCTTCGACCTTGGCCGCGGCAGCGGACACATTGCCCTTGGCGATCTGGAAGAGCGAACTGAATACCGATTTGACGAAGTCGATGATTTGCTGCATGCGTTCGATCAGCATGACAACAAAGTTGTAGATCGTCAGTATCACCTTAATCACTGCGCCCACGGGGTTGGTCAGGCCCGCCAACCAGCTTAGCGCACCCTTGAGTACAGTTTCGAACAGGAACGTGGTCAGGCCGCCAATAATGGTGCTGGTCAAGCTCTCGATCATCGACACCATCTTCTTCCAGATTCCCATAACCCCCTTGGTCAATAACAGCTTAAGGACGTCGACTGACTTCTCCAGAAGCGACACTTTCTTTTCGCCGTTTGCCCCCAGCCGTTTCACTAGCTTTTTGCGGATATGAACCCAAGTCAGGCGCAGCACCTGAAACACGATCGACAGGATGCCCTTGAGGTCCAGCTTCTCGGGCAGCTGGATGTCAATTCCGTCAAGTGCGCCAAAGATGAATCCAAGGATACCCTTCTTCAAGTGCTTTGCAAAATTGTCAAAGAACCGTCCAAATCCCTGGCCGATGGCCTTGAACAGATTCTTGGCAAATCCCAGCGGATCCTTGAGGATCAGCCCTATCGCCTGACCGGCAGATTTCAGAACGCCCCAGACCTTCTCCGCCCAGGGTCCGGCCAGCGCTAGTGCGCCTCGGATGATAAACTCCTGAACCTTTTCCTTTACCTTCAGCACAAAGACCATAATGTCCCGCAGCAGGGGCGCAAACGCGGGCTTGATGGATTTGACCGGAGACCAGATAGAGAACATCGATTTCGCATTGGAAATCGTTCGTTTTACACGGTCCCACGTCAGGTTCAATTTGGTGAGTTGTCCTTTGACCCAGTCATAGGCTTTTTGCAGGGCGCGGGTTTCCTTCAGCCGATCGGCCAACAACGTGCCAAAGGGGATCAGGCCCAGTAGACCATAGATAAGGTTTTCGGCGTTTTGCTGGACTGGCTCCAGGGTGATCGGGTCTTTGCCGATCAGGTATCCAACAAGCGTGTACCCCGGCACATGGCGCGCATATTTCGCAATTTTCTCGAGGATCGCGTCTCCCAGAAAGCGGTTGACCGCCGGTCCGTGGCGCGTCGGTTTGACGGTGGTCTTCTGCTGGTGTTTTTGCTGGCGTCGCCGGTGTCCGGTTTGTTGCAACACATGAGTCAGCTCATGTGCCATCAGGCGGCGGTCCTCGGCGCGTTCACCGTCGCCCAGCCAGATATCGCGCCCAAAGGCAAAGGCGCGCGCGCCGATGGCGGCGGCGGTGTCGCGGTCGGTGGGGCGGTCGTGCAAGCGCACGTCGGAAAAATCGGTGCCAAACCGTGGCTCCAGATTGGCGCGCACGGCATCGGGCAGGGTGCGGCCCGGACCCGGATGGGTGATGGCCTCTTCCACGGCGGTGGGGGCGGCGCCACCTTCGGGGCCGACAACAGGCACCACAGCGCGTCGCAGCGGGGTGGCCGTTGGATCACCGGAGCCGCCCGACGGTTCACCACTCTCGATCTCTTTCAGCTCTTCGGCGTCCAGTGCCTCGGTCTGGACGTCTTCCCCCTTTGTCAGCTCAATGTCCTGCTGCTCCTCGGGAATGGCGGGGGTTTCGTTCAGTGCGTCGGCGTTGGGTTGATTCAACTGCGGTTTGCGCCGCAGCGTGGCCGCACCGGGCGCGGTCTGCCGGGCGGTCACCTGGGGCGAGGACATGGACAGCACGCGGTCGGCGACCGCGTCGGCCTCTTTCTCGGCGGGGTCATTTGCCGCGCCAACCTCAAGCTTGGTCTGGACTGCGCGCGGGATCTGCATCATCGCGGCGATACTGTCGGCGGTCCCCTTTGCCACGCGGCGCACGGTCCGGGCGGGGGCTGGTTTGACGCTTGGATTGCGCTGAGATCTTAGCTTTGCCTCACCCATGGTCATTTCACCGGCACGATTAAATTCGATGGCGGGTAGAGTGGCCAGATCTTGGTTTCCAACGGACTGTATTTTGGACTGCGTGCCCGTGCCCCGGCGGCATACTCCCTTAGCGCCTGCTTGAGCTTCCCCAATACGTTCTTGCTCATTCGCTCGGGGTGCTGATCCAGCCAGATCAGCCTTGGATCGGCCGGGTCGTTCATATTCAGCGCCAGCATCACGGTGTGATACCCGGTGACCACCGACATGCCGAAGAAATAGACCCCCGGCTGCGTTTTGTACCGCACGACCAGATCGGCCATCGACTTGTCCGGGTCCGTGTCAAACGTAGTGCCGCCGACCTTCTGATTGAACACCATCGGCGACCCGGCGCGTCCCAGTTCCTGCATGGTTTCCATGATTGTCATCACATGTTTCAGGTCCTTGCCGGGAGCGGCCTTGTCCTTGCGCTTGACCTCCGAGATGACCTTGTCCTTGGTTTGCAGGCCATAAAGTTCTCCTAGGCCCATGTAGCAGGCGGTCATGCAGTGTTTGCCACTTTGGTTGATATAGGCCAGCGCCAACTGGTCGACCGTTTCCTGCGGGAACGCAGCCGGAAAGCGTTTGAGCATGTTCATGGCCCGGGTGAACCCGTCCTTGTCCGCCTTTTCCAGCGCGATCTGGTTCTTCTCAAGCGCCGTTCGCAGCAGGGCCAGAATGTCCTGCCCTTCCGGTTGGCCCGACAAGACCGAGACCTGCACATTGGTCATCCACCCCAACATGTCCATAGACAGGGTCCCCGCGGCAGCATCGGCGGAGTTGAGGTGCGAGCGGATCAGGGGCAGGGCTTCGGATGCGTTGGTCATGGCCTTGACCACCAATTTTAGACCAAGACTATTGGGCGATTTTTCCACCTGCGCCCGTTCCTCGGCGGTCAGGGCGGTCTGGGGCTGGGACTTGACTGCCTGTTTCGACAGGGCATCGATCCATTCCGGTTGGAACCCCTCGGCCCACAGCCCGGCCATCGGCGCGTTAACGATAGGCGGTCCGCCACTATGCGGCAGAATCATCGGCAAAGGCAGGCGCAGGCCCGCACGCCAGATCGGCATGGCGGGGGGGGCCAGGTAAGACTTGTGATGAAACAGAAGGGCCTTGGCCAACCCGGTCGGCGTGCGTATCTCGGGGTTGATATCGTCGCGTTGTTTCCGGGTCAGATCCTGCGCGGCGTCGTTCCAATACTTCACCAATCGCGTTGCGATACTGATCATCGTGTCGCCCTCGCGCACGATGACATTCATGCGACGGCGTGATCCATCTCTCAGCAATCCGCCTTCTACGCTGGGATGCCCGTGTTTTGCAATGCGCGGTTTCGGTGTGGCCGGCTCTTTGGGTTTGCATTGTACACGGCGGTGCCCGGCCCTTTGCTGTTGCACCGTATGCACCAGTTCGTGCGCCAGAAGTCGTGCGCCGGGAGCCGTATCGGGGCGGTACTCCCCTGCGGCAAAACCAATCTTTTGCCCGACGGTGACGGCACGCGCTCCCAGCCGGTCCGACAGGGCCTGCGCCCGGCTCGACGTGTCGATTTTCACCGTGTCCAACGACGCCCCCAACACGCCAGCAAAGCGTGACTTTTGGGCAAAGGGCAGGGCGGTCCCTGGCCCCATCGTGCGGGCTGCGGCGGGCGCGGCGACGGGGGCGACGCTGCGGCCAGAGGCCCCGCCGGAGGCGTCCTTGGGGTGGGCTGTCGCGGTGGGCGCCTTGGCAGCAGACACGCTTGGAGTGTCAGGTGCACCGGTTACCGCTTTGACGGCGATGGTGTCCGCCTCGGTCTCCTGTGATTTCGCTTCGGGGGGCAATTTAACGGGGGCGGCGCGCGCGGATTTCAGCGTGTCCTCGACCCGTGCCCGTGCATTGATAACGCCGGGAAGCGGCGGTCGCGCGCCTTCGGCCTGATCCCGCCTTCTGGACCGGCGGCGGCGTCTGCGGGTCACGCGGGCCATGACCGACCTACTGTCCCAACAGCTTTGCGGCCGACAATCGTGCGTCGGTCAGCCTGGCCTTGGTTTCAGCGGCACCGTCTGAAATCGCGGTTAGCTTGGCGCTGTCCAGCGTGCTGAGCTCGGCAATGGTCACGATGCCATGAGCGCTCAGCAGCTTGAAGATTTCAGAGTCCACCTCGGCCAGCGCAGTAACAGGCCGTTCCTCACGCAACGTTCGAATTGCAGTATCCGTTTCAGCATCGAGCAAAGCGAACTCTTTGCGGGCGCGTGTCACGTCATCGGTGGCCGCGGCCAATTTTGTTATCGTGTCCTGCAACAGGGCGGTCTTTTCCGAAATCTGCGCGTCCAGTCCCTTCATCTGGGTTTCCAGCATTGCAATCCGTCCTGCGATAGCGTCGGTTTTGTTATCCATCTGGCTATGACCGGCACTCACGGCGGTTATTGCGGCGGATTTCGCCAAGGCTCTTTCAACCGATCTACTCTTGGCAGTCGGGTAGACGTATTTTCCCGGCTGGCGTTCGACGATCACATAGCCAACGGCCTGGTCGCCCTTGGTCAGCATGACAACGCGGTCACCGGGGCCGACCCGATCCTGCAATCCCAGCCTTTCGTCAATGCTGGTCCCGCCCAAATTGGCCAACAGGTCCCGAGCCTCATCTTTTTGCACGTCGATATAATCTTCCACGTCAATGCCATTGCCTTCCAGAACCTCGGCGGCGGCTTCAAGGCTCATGCCATAAATGTCATAGTACTTCCGGTAAGTATTGTCGGCTACCGGACCTTTGGCGACCGTGGCCTCTGGCAGTATCCAAGGCTGGTAATCCAACATCGCGCCCTGGCCGCTGTTGTCCTGCTCACGCGGGCAACAGATGCTCTTGAGTGTGGAGAGCGGTACAGTGTAATCTTCGCCGACAAAGGTCTGGGAGATCATGGTCTCGAACATCTCGCGGAAATGATAGACCATGCTGCGTGGCGTCATGGCCTGCCTCCGGCAGGTCAGCATGCAGACTGAGAACACATCGCGAACATCCCCGTTGTCCATTTTCAGGTCAATCGACGCCAAGGGCACTCTAGGTTCCGCCTCTTCCGGGCACTCAGGCCATATCGCCCAGCATTTGCACGCATTGACGAATTCTTCGCTCTGGCCGATCAGCAGGTTTATCAGCGCGGCAATTTGGTTGCCGCGCTGTTGTTCCAGCGCGGTTCCGCCGAACCCGTCCAGCATATAGGTCGTGATCACCCTATCCATGCGTTCGCGCATGGTTTTTGTATCTTCTGCAGAATAGGCCTTGGAATAGGCATCGGCCAGTTGCATGATCGTTTCGTAGTTCGAGTCGTACTCGCTCTGCCTAAGCGCCATCCCGCCATTGGCCCAGGCGCCGCTGACCGACATGTTTAACGCATAGCCGAAGGTCTGGGCGCTTTTCTCGGGCAGTTTGGCAACCGTCTCATCAAAGATATTCGGGCTACGTGCGGCTTCACAATTGGCGATCTCGGTCTTAAAGGTCGGGTTGGCCTCAACGAATTCCTCGGCCAGGCCAATCACCAAGTTGGTAGTGGTCCCGTTGAAGCGCTCGATGCCAAGGCAATAGGATCCTTCGTTGTTTGATTGTCTTGCCTCCTCGGTCAAGCGGATTTTTCCCACGGGAAACGTTTTGGTTTTAGACCAGTCCGCTGTGACGAAATCGCCGCGCTGATCCAGATAAGTACCGGGGGTGACTGAAATGGTCGTGTTGTCGACCAGCCTAACTTTGAGGCCACAGGTCACGCCCCAATCCAGCACGAATTTCATCCATGACCGGTCGCTGCCGAAATCGGCATCGCACAGTTCTGTCAGCGCCTCATGTACGGTGTCAGCGCTGCCAAATAGATCGCGGCAGGGGTTGTCGAACCTGATCTGGGTGGCATTCAGCCCACACAGCCTGTCGAGCGCCTGCTGGACATTCTTGGCGCCGTCACCATTCGGCGGCCCGTAGATATCTGCGCAGTTGTTGGTGAAACTGACGTGATCGGCGGGCAGGTCCGACAGCACCGGAAAGCTGACGGAGCGGCGTTCGGCGTCTGTCAGCGGTAAGGGTTTGCCGTTGTCGATATGAAATAGCAGGGCGTAATGGTGCTCAATCCCCAAAGGGAGTTTGCTCACGACATGTATGCGGTTGTCGTCGGTGGCGTCATGGTGGGCATTGGTGCGCAACTCGATCAGCCAATAGTCTCCCACAATCGCGTGAGCATCCTCGAAGTCGATATCGACGCGGAAGAAATCAAAGGCGATACCGGGGCGGCCATTTTTCGTGTCACCCTTGTTCCGACCCAAGGTGGGTCCGGCCGGACCATCAATTTCATAGCGGCAGTGCCCGTCCCAACGTCGAACGTGACCCCGTGCATGAGATTTGTTAATGGCAGCCAGAAAGTCGGGTGTGGCGCGTGTGGACGGATCGGCAAAGACGCCCTTATGACTTTCTGTTGTGATGTCGAAATGCTCGTACACAAAGGTGCCATCCCCGAATCCATCTGGTAGGGCGTCAAGCGCAGCAATCTCGGCGGCGTTTTCCGATGACCAGGCCAAGGTGATGGCATTGGGATTCTGTGCCAAGCCTTCGACATCGACGATCTCGATCCGAAGCAGGCTGTTGGTCACCGTGTTTTCCACAGGGATTTGTGTCGCGCAAGGATCGCAGTCGTTTCCGGTGTCAGAATTGTCCAGATCGCTGACGGCCAGACGCCCGGAGCCGATGCGAGGAAACGCGCCTGACCCGTTGGCGATGCTGTCGGCGGCACCGGCCGGGGCGAGCTTGATCTGGGTCATCGTTTTGGTGCGGAACGCGGTTGCCGCGCCGTGCAGAGCGACCTCAGTCATGCGCCCATCTTCCAACGGATGAACTGTGCGGTGCCAGATATCCGCGTAAACGATCAGCGGTTCGTTTGCGTCGACGCCGGGCGGGTCGGGGAAATCGACCTGTGATTTCAACAGATCCAGCGGGTTGGCAGCGCTGTGGGTCTTGCCGTTGACATCCCGAACAGTGCCGCGGACGCCGTCGGCATACACGATTCCCTGTTTCAGAAACGGATGGTGTACGGTTCCGCCATTTGCGTGCTGGATGCCGACGCAACCACCCTTGGCTGGAACGCCGTCGAGAATGGTGTCATTGCCCATCTGCTCGACCCGCAAACGGGCCAGCGCGGTGCTTTCGTTAAGGTCGCTGTCAGTGATCATGGCGCCCTGGTTGTGGTACAAGCCGGAATAGCCCTTGGCGGGGTTATGGCTGATCCTCGAAATCTGTCCTTTCATGGCATCATCTCCAATCTTATCCGGTTATTTCGGCGTCGGCGGTGCCAGCGCCAGCATCGGGTCATGTGTCAGTTGAAGTTCCTGCCCCAGCGGCAGTTGATCGGTCAGCTTGCGTTCCAGCGCGATCAGCCGGGCGGCATAGCCGCGGTCGTGATAAGTGCCCATCTCCATTCCATCCTCGGAACCCTTGCGGATTTCGACGTCGGCGGAATGATCAAGTACCCCGCAGCCCGGTTCGCCGAACTTGGCTTCTCGGACCGCGCAACTGCCCGGTGTCCCAAAGGGACGGCGCACAAAACGGGCCGGGCGCACGGTGTTCGATAGCGCGCGCGCAAACAGGCAGTGCTCCGGGTCGAGCTGCGGCTGCACACGGGAAAACCGTACACAGGATCCGTCATCAAAGCAGGTGGGATCGTCCAGTTTGCCAACGAACAGGCAGTCCGAAGCCCAGATGCGGCCCAAGAGGGTGGATTCCATCACCGTGACATATTCCAGCTTGGCAAATCCAGCCGGGCCGCTCAGTCGGTTGAACAGGCAATTGCGCGCGGTCAGGGCGACGGCATCCGGGGCTGTGGATTGTTCGACCAAAACGCGCTCCACGGCACAATCGCGCAGGCTCAGCTCGGCACCGGTCCTCACACGGATGGTGTCAAGGAAATTTAGGTCGTGCAGGTGGACATTCATCCCGGATTGCAGGCTCCGACCGCCAGAAATGGTCAATCGGTCAGGAGCGTCATCGGGATTAAGGTTCAAGATGTGATAAACCTCGCGCGGACCAATCACGACCGGATCAATTCCCAAGTCCATCTGTGCTTGCACCCAGCTTTTCACCGTCTGTGAGCTGGGCGCTACCTGTTTCAGTCCAGGCTCAAAAAATCCCGACTGCGGTTGGACGTATACGCGGACCCGGCGTGGCATCGCGCCAGGCGGGGTGCGTCCGGTGCGGCGGATGTCGGGCGTCGTGACCGAGCGATCGTCATAGGCGCCCGGAAAACACGGCACACCACCAGGGTTGCGCAGGACCCAGTTGATGTTCTCGTCAATTGCGTGGCCATTGACATCGCGTGACAGCAGCCGAAAGCTTTGCAGATCGCCGGTATCCGTGTCGGTGCGTACGGCACGCGACGTGAACCGTGGGTCGGGCGTGCCTTGGGGAGCCATCGCCAACAGATCCCGCCCCGCCTGGGGGGTCAGCGAAAACGGCGGCAGGCCCAGCCGAGGCGTCAGCGCCACGCGTTTCCAGCCTTCGACGACCACTGTTTCCGCATCGGCCATTACGTCGGCCACATCGTCGGTCACGCCCAGTGTGCCTTTGCCCTTGGACCAATCAACGGTGTTCTTCAATTCTGCCCGGCGGATAGCGCCGGTACCGTCCAGATCGGGCGAAAGCAGGTGGGTGCCCAGAAGGTCCGCCAGATAAGGCAGCAGCCAAACCTGACTGGCGGCGCCGGTGTCCGTGGGCTCTGCAAACCCATCGGCATAAGCCTGATCCAGTGTTGCACGGAACAGGTCAAGCAGGTCGCCGAACCCGTGCAGATAGGCCTCAAGATCGCCCAACTCAGCTGCGGTGCCAGTGTCGCGATAGCGGTACTCCTCGGGAAGGTGCCGATAGAGCAGTTGACCAGTGCGCGTTTTCAGGGCGTCCTTTGAATGGGTCATTGTGTCAGCCCCGTGATGGTCAGTGTGATGTCGCTCAGGGCGGCCAACAGGCACACCTGCGTCGCACGCGGATAGACGGCGCGCAGCGCACCGGTCCGAGATTTGAAAAGCTGGTCAGGGGTGGTTGTTGTGCCCGCCTTGACGGCAATGGTCGCTTGGGCGGTTTCAACCCCACTGACCTGCTCCAAGGTGGCCAGCACTTTGGCCACATAAAACGCCTGTCCCAGCTGCCGATTCTTCAGGGCGAAGGCGTTTATCAGTGCGGCTTCGGCTGCTTCGCGGATGTCCTGTTCGAGGTAACGTGTGGTGTCGATCCGGAGCGTTGCGTCGATGGTCATGGGCAATTGGGAGAAGCCTTGGAATTCCAGCGTCGTGCCGGGCAAGGCTTTGTCGGCGACAAAGGTCTTTAACGTCTTGGTCAGGGCGGTATCCAGCGGCGCGCCATTGGCGGGCACGACGGTGATGCGCACCAGTTCGGCCCGACCGGGGCGCACCACCTGTTCCGCGCGGGCATCCCAGACCGAGGCATGGCGGCGCGTGAGGCGGGTGAAATCTTGCAGGCTGACAGCGCGGTTGTTGGCCGCAATCGAGGCTCCGGCATTTTGGCGGATGGTGTCGGTTTCTTCGCGATCGGCCCCACCCGTTGCGGCAAAGGGTTGGACGATGCCGTCGACATGCGGGTGCTTGGATTTCGGTTTTGTAATCGCCCGCGGTCCGATAGCATTGCCAACGGCCCCATGCCCGACGCGGTATCTGGACACGCGGATGTTGTTGCGCCCCGATGGCAGCCGGCGGCGGAACACTATGTCCAATGTGCCGTCCTCGCATGGACGCACCGAATAGCGCGGGGTATCCTCGGCGGTTGCATCGGTCAGATCGGCATGGTCCCAAGGGTCCCCATCTACCGTGACCGTTATGTCCGGGCGCACTCCGGTTGATGTGGTGGGGTCGGGGGAAAAGCTGACGCCCTTGACGTCAAACGGCAGCGTCTGGCGCGGTTTCTCCCCATTGCCACTGCCCAGCGTTTTTCCGGGCTTGGTTTCGCCATGACCAATGGGGGCGGTGTTAAAGCGGAAAACGGTCCAGCCGGTGACGAACTTACCAAAATCAGACGAATTACCGGAGAAGCGAACCTCGACCTGGTCCCGTTCTCCCTTATCAACCTCAGTAAACTTCGAGACAGCATTAACAGCATCAACCGTTGCAAGAACAGAGCCATTGCCCGTTTCCCGCATGTCTTCGATGATGACCTGACGGCCCTGCCGGATCAAGGCTTTTGCAGCCTCCGATTGCACGAGCAGGACAATCTTGCCCTCATCATCCAGGATCGGATCCATATTCCGGTCGTGATCACGGGGGCGGATCACTTGGGTCATGGGTCCGAAAAACGTCGTCTTTTCATGCGGGTGCGTGATTTTGGAATTGAAATGCACCCAATATTGATTCTTGTCCTTGCGTACCCCGCGAACGCGCAACGCGGCCAGTTCTCCATCGGGGTAATGGGCCACAAAATAGCTCCCTTCGGTCAGCAACTTGGGCGGTTTGCCCAAGAATCCCACTGTGGCCGAGGGGTTGGAGAGAATCGCCGACACCTTGGGCGGATAGTCCGCGCCCGTGACGGACACAAAATCCGCTTCCAGATTCAATGCCCCGGCGTAGGTGGTGCTGACCGGGGCGCGAAAGCGAAGGGCAAAAATACCTTCCGCCGCAAACACCGCGCCGGTTTCAACCGAGCTGGGGGCGACAAAGTTGGTCTTGTCCATCAATTCGACAGACACGGTACCACCCGCGTTGAAAAAGATTTTATCCACGTTAAGGGCTGTGTCGACATAGCCCGGTTTGAAATCGTAAGGGATCAGCGGGCGTAGCGCGTCGACATCCTTGTGGATGACGCCAAGGTCCACTCCAATCCGGTTTTCAACAACGGCGGCAATGACTGCGACGACGGTTTCGTCGGGGCGGCGCACTTCGACAAGGTTTCCTGGAGTGAACCGTCCGGGTTCATCGACCGTCACAAAGGTGACCGTTCCAAAAGATACCGGGATGCCCGTCGCGGTTTGGTCGGGCGCGTACCACATGTCCGCATAGCCTTTGCGCCATGTGCCGTCGGGATCGGTTTCCGTCGCGATTTTCAGGAAATCCGGATTGGGCGTGGTGCGCGTCTTGTTGATCCGCAGTCCCTTGGCGCTGGGTTCTGTTAGCTTGCCAGGGACAAGAGCGACCACATCACCGGGAGCAGGTGGTTTTTTTCCGCTCAGTGCCCACTCCGTCAGAGTGTTGGCGTGAAACAAATTGCGGTTCACGTTCCACCTGCGCTGCCGCACGGCGTTCAGATCCGGGTGGCAGATCAAATCGGACAGGGTTTCAAATACCAGCGGCGCACCACCTCCGGCGGGTGGTGCGGACATGCCCAGACCTGCGTGTATCGTCTGGGTGCCGACACCGGGTTTTAGCAGGAGTGCGACATCTGCGAAGGCGCTGGCACCGGGGACGGGGGCATAGTTCACCATCTGGCCAAGTTTGTGCAGGGAGTCCCACTGAGTCGCGGTGCCGAGGTAGCTTTCGTTCATGTAGGCGTCGGTATAGCCCGCCAGAACATGAGTGGCGCGCGCAAAGGCACGCATGATTTCAGCGGCGTAGTCATCGGACTGCGCGTTATAATTACGGACCAGACGCCTGTTGCGGGTGGCGCGATTTTCAGTGTCTGCGGCCAGACCCCGCGCCAGATCGGTCCAGTCCATTGCCTTGGTATAGCCGTCCCAGACCCCTGCATCGGGCATCGGGTGATCGGCATCGCGCAGCAGGTGGAACCAGAAATCAGCGTCTCGCCCGGGCGCGTCATCCGGAACGCCACGCAGGAATTTGGCGATCAGCGCGGCGCGCAGACGTTCCAGGAAAACGGCGGCGTTGCCGTCGACATAATCGAACTTGGCCAATCCGGCGCGGTTCCAGCGGGTCAGATCGCGGGGCTCATGGGTCATCCGGTTTCCCCCCCTATTACGGCGATGTCGAACAGCCCGCGCTGTGGCTGACCGGGGATGTTTTGGCAGATGGCAACCTCGTCCGGACCAATGGCAATCACGCCGCTGTCTGCCTGATCGGAGAAATCGCGTCCCAGCCGTTTGAAGCGGTTCAGACAAGCGGTTTCGACACCGTCGACAAGCATCGCCGCCTCGATGATATCCGAGGCATATATATCTTCGCCAAATCCCAGATTGCCCGGTTCGAACAAACCGCCCTCGTCGGCGGAGAAGACCTGCGCCAGCCCATCGCGCACTTCAGATCGGAAATATCCATCGCACGCCTGGACCGACAGCCAGAAGGTGATGGGCGCCCGCCGCGCATTTTCCAAGAATACCTCGGATCCGATCATACGGTAATGCCCGATCAGGATCTGCAGAATGTGGCGCGTGGTCAGGGTCTCCAAATCGATCGGCAAGGGAAGGCCTTCGGCGATGTGGTAGTCCTGAATCGCCTCCCACAATGACGGAGACACAGTGTTGGGCCCGCCACCGGGGGCGGCTGGTTTGCTGTCGTCATTCAACAATGCATCCAACGCGCGAGCATCATCCAGCAATACGGAAATCAAAATCGAATTCCACGCGCCAGTCCAGACCAACCGTGCTTTTGCCCGTTCAACGAGAGGGTGTTCAAGCAACCGGTCTGCGTGGTCGGTCAGGCTGACCATGCGCTTCTGCTCACCAATCCGGCGCGGACCTTCGGCGCGGGCATGCTCCATGTACACTGGCTGGTGCGCCCACAGCCGTTCCAATCGCTCGGTGTCCGTTTCGGGCGTGCCTCCCGGGGGCATGGGCAGCGGTGGCAGGATATCCAGAATATCCGGGTCAATCCGCGCGACGGCATCATAGCCGATCAGCGACAACAGGCGGCGCACGCTTTCGGGGCGGCGTGCAGTGGTCAGAAAATGTTCATTATAAACGATGTCCAGCGTGTGCGACAGCCGATCAATGGCGGCCGCCAACGCCTCAATGATCACCACCTCGAGATCGGCCGGGGTCCAGCGGCGGCGGTCGGGAAAGCGATGGGCCAGTTCCTCCATCATAAACATGCGGAAACTGTCATAATCGCGCACAAGCCAATCGAAATCATCGTCGATCTCAGGCAGAGATGACGGCAGATCGACCCGCCGTTCGCCGCAATCGCCGCATTGTTCCTTGTCACCCGGCTCGGCGGCGAAGGCTTTGAACGTCAGCGTTTTTGTCGGAGCATGGGCCATGAGCGATCACACCAGAAATTCGTGGTGTTCCTCCTTGTGCAAGGCAGCGATGACATAGGAAATCTGTACCAGTAACTGTTCGGGCTTGTCCGGGGACATGCCGACATCGACCTTGAGCGTCTTGGGGTCAACTTCGCCGGCCAATGCCTCGGCCAGCGATGCCATCAGACGGTTGCGGGCGATTTCCCACACCTGCGCGCGGTTGGGTTCGAACACGAACCTCCGCGCACCAAAGCCATATTCGGGGCGGAACACCCGTTCACCGGGCGAGGTGAACAGCACCTGCTCGACCTGATCGCGAATATGGCGCAAGCGCGACACCCGTTCGGCCCCGTTCATCCCGATACGAAACGGGTAGCCCATGAAGCTTTGGGCGGGCATGCGGGTTTCGCGCCGGCTCATTTCTCAGGCTCCCGTTGTTGCGGTTGTCATCACACCGGGCGTCAGCGGGGACAGTGGCGGGCCGGACGGAGCACCCGGCGCGGTGCAATTGTGCGTGTGCGAATTGAACACCGCCATAAAGCTATGTCCCTTGATCAGTGGCTCAGCGCTGCCGGTGCCGAGCACGACTGAGGACCCGCTGAGCGTGATCTTCGTGGCCGACACCTCTACCCCGCCGGAACTGGTGGTTATGCTGTTCCCGTTGCCGTCACTTGCCTCGATCCCCGTGGACGACATGACGATCGAGTTGCCGTTGGCATCCTCTACCGTAAGGGTGCCTGCGCTGGCATCCAGCACGACTGTGCCCCCATCGCTGCCGGTCAGCGAAATGGACCCTTCGTGGCTCATCTCGACAACGGCGTCCGCGCTGCTGTGCAGGGTGATCTTCGGCTCGCCTTCATCATCTTCGAAGGCAAGGAAATGCCCGGCTTCGGTTTTGAGTATCTTAGTCGTAGGCGTAGTTCCCTCGGCACGCTCGGCCGGCACCTCATCTTCCTTGCGCCAGAAGGTGCCTGTCCAAATGGGTGAGGACACATCGCCCTCAAGGAATTCAACCACCACCTGCGCATCAACAGGCGGAACCGTCAGCATTCCGAAATCCGGCCCACCACCATAGGGCATACAGGGCAGCGCCCAGTCGCTGGGTTCCGCGCCCAGCACGCTGGGAATTGTCAGCTTTATCCGTCCCCGGCGCTCGGGGTCTTTGTTGTCGACAACGAAGGCGCGGTATTTCCCATAGTATGTCTTGTCCTGACGGGTCAGGATGTTTTCGAGGATTTTCAGATCGTCTGGCATATCATCCTCCTCAGAACAGGCCCGTCAGGGCAGATGCCACGGATTTCAGGGGGCCAGATGACCCGGCAATGGCCGCAGCCAGCCCGCCATCTTCGCCGGTTGCGTTGCGCATCAGTTCGAATTGTTGGCGGTATCCTTGTTCGGTGAACTGGTGCGTGACCTTGTCGGTGTAGTATAGCCCGCCATAGCGAACGCCGGTGCCGTCGACGGGCACCAATGCGCCGGGGCGCAGCACGTGGCCATAAAGCGATCCATCCAACTCACCATTGGCACGTAGCTTGAAAGCGGCCTCATCCGCCATCGCCTGAGCCCGCTGGGCCGTGGCCTCGGGCGGCTCATCGCCGCTGCGGGACAAGCGGGCTACGAAACGCTGGCCCAGACCCGAGCCCTCTTGTGCGGCGGGGGTGCTGCCCAGCGAGGGGACGGCCGGTTCGAGTGTTTCGGTTTCGGGGGTCGCACCATCGGTGACAGGCGCGACCTCATAGGTGACGGCATCGGGTTTCATGCCGTCATCCTCGATCCCGAAGGACAGGCAGTTGGTCGCCCGGCCCGCATAGACCATAATCGGGGCCTGCGCCTCGCCCTCAAGTCGCTTGGGGCCGAAATAGACGGCGCCGGGGGTGAAGAGCAGTTCGTACCCATTGGCAGCGGCACGGTCGCGCAGGAACGGCAGCGCGGGACCATCCTGAGAGAGGGAGCGCGCCTTCTGACCATCGCCACTTTCGGGGTCGGGGGTGATGCCGGTGCCTTCGGTCAGTTCGGACAGGATCATCAGATCGGTGGTGTCGACATCTGAACCCCAGACCTTGCGCATGTGATCGCGCTCCAACAAGGCGCTTTCGTCCAGAATGGACAGCTCCAGCGTTACCTCGCCCCCCGAGGCGGGGAAATTTGGTTTGAGCCCGGTGATATAACCACGCAAGATTTCCTCTTGGTACAAGCTAAAATCGACAGTCAGGCGGATGGGTTGCCAGCGATAGAACAGCCCACTATCGGCGACCATAAACGTCCCGTCTTCGGTACGGCGATCCTCGAATATGATTGTGGCGGCAGCAGCGTCGGTACGGCTGGTTGCGATCTCGATGGATTTGACTAGCGCGTTCAGTGGACCAGGGTTGGTGCGATCCTCTCCCAGTTCGATCAGGCAGGCCGCAGGTTCGCGGGTGGGCGGGTTAAGCAGATTGGACAGGCGGCTCATTTCTGCTCCTCCTCTCGGCGCGGTATCAGCACCACTGCCCCCAGACGCTCGCGGCCGTCCTCTTCGCGCAGCTCATCGACCCATAGCAGGTCCTCGGCAAACAGAGCGGTGGGGTTGGCTTCGGAAAGCCGGGTCCAGTTGCGCGGGTTGCGATAATAATTCTGGCTGAGTGCATCTAGGCGATCCTTGAGCGCGACCGTGTGCTCCAGCACCGGTGTCGCGGCAGGGATTGTGCGCGGTTTTAAGCCTTTGAACGCGTCCCCTGCAAACCGGGGCAAAGCACTATACCGAGAGCCTTTATGAAACACCATCTCAAAATCCTCCGAAGCCCTGCACCGCATTCAGTGCAGTCATGGCGGTTTGCCGGATCTTGTCGGCGGTGAAGAAGGGGTTGGCGCTTTCGATCACTTGCAGCGACAACTGCATTTCTGCGCGGTAGGGCGACAGGTTGGGCAGGTGCAGCACCTCTTTTTGGGTGACACCGGTCAGAAACACAGCGAGGTTTTGCAATCCCCAGTGAAAGATCAGGATGCTGGCGGTTTCGTCCCGTTCAAACGCGCGTTCAGCCCCGCCCACTGACAGGCTGGCCAGTGTCCTCACGCCGGTTGGACCTTGGACTTTGGGCTCGAGCATCGACCGCAGCGTGTCGATTTGCGGCTGGACTCCAAATTCCGAGGCGATCTTGTCGCCCTCGTTCATCTTGTCTGTGGCGTCCAGCAGGATGTCGATGGAAAATGCCTCGGCCTGCATTTCGACGCCTTGGGCCACACGTGGTGTTTCCAACGGAGACAGAAAATCGTAACCGCCCCGGCTGCCCGGCGCGTCGCCGGTCTTGATTGTTATGGTACGGGACCGGGAAATCTGTTGAGGATTGAAATCGAACACCAGCGCCAGTGGGGGCAGCGACAGCCCGTACTCAATCAACATGCCCCTTTGCATCACGCCCATCAGTTGTGACCTCCGGGTTTGGGCGGCAGCGTCTGCGCTGCCATCAGCCCGAATTGCGAGGGTGTCTGGCCGGTGTCCGTTAGGGTGATCGTCGGCTGCGCATCGGCCAGCCCGCCGCGATCATGGGCACCGTCTACCATCCGCTCAACCAGTTGCCGCGCGGCATGGGGGGCGATCCCGGCCATGCGGGAGGGTAACACGATGCGCAGTTTGTGAATGTGGGTCATCGGTGCTCTTCCTCGGGCAGGTGATCGGCCAGCACTCCAATTTCGGACCGTCGCACACTGCGTGATTCCTTGTTCAGCTCGCGCCAGCACGCGCGTGCAATATGGGTTAATCCTATGTCGGAGCCATCTTTTGCGGCAAGGACGGCGGCGTAGATGGCGGCGTTGTGAATGCCGCCGCCCGACAGGGGTGCGGCTTCGCCCAAGACGGAGATGTCCACGCTGGCGTCGCGTGGTGCGGCGGGTGGCAACAGGCGGTCCCAGAGGTCGGCGCGCATATGCGCATCGGGGGGCGGGAAATCAACAACCACCTGGAACCGGCGCAGAAAGGCCGCGTCGATATTGCCGCGCAGGTTTGTGGTCAGGATCACGGGGCCGTCATGGCGTTCGAACCGCGACAGCATGTGGCTCACCTCAAGGTTGGCATAGCGGTCGCGCGCGTCGGATATGTCGCCACGTTTGCCCAAGAGTCCATCAGCCTCATCAATCTGTAGCACAGCGTTGACGCCATGCAGCGCGTCCAGCAATGCGTTGAGGTTCTTCTCGGTCTCGCCCACGTATTTTGACACGATCCGACCAAGGTCCAGACGGTATAGCGCCCAAGGAGTGCCTGTGGTGTTCCCCAGCTCATGTGTCAGCACGCTGGCAGCAAAGCTTTTGCCGACGCCGGATGGCCCAGCGAGAAGGGCCATCGGTCCCCCCACATGACGCGCACCCCAAGCGCCGAAAACGGTGCCGCGAGCGGAAATCCACGCCTCGAATTCCTTCAGACGAGCGGTCACGTGATCCGGCAACACCAGAGCGTCCCAGCCATCCGGGCAAGGCACCGGATCGGCACCGGGCGGTGGTCCGGGGTCGGTGGGGCGGTCCAGCAGTATACGCCCGGCACGGGCGCTGGCCCGCACGGTTAGCGTATCGCCAGCGCGTTCCACCCGCAGCAGCCCGCTCGTTATCAGAGGTGCAGTAGGGGACAGGCGTGACATCAGCACCGACACGTCGGCGGCGCTGTCCATCATCATCAATTCTTGGACCAGGGGCAGACCGGGCCATGGTCTGTTAATCACAGGTTGCAGCGCCTGAATGCGAGGTCCCAGGGCGGGTGTCGCCTCAGGGGCCAGCGCGGCGGCCAGGATGTCGAGGTCAAACGGGGTCAGCGCGTTTAGTTCAGCCGCAGTTAGCAGTCCGCGAAGAGCCACCCAAGCGCCGGTCTCCCGCGCCACCTGCATCGCGGTCTGAACCTCAGCGAAACCATCTTCGAAGCCGTCTGGCAAGGGATAGCCGCCGCGCAGGGCCTCGGTCAGGGTGATCAGCGCGGCCACGCGCTGCCATTCGGCCTCAAGCGTCGGCGAGGCCGCAGCGGTGTCAAGGTTCAGGGGCCCATCTTTCATCACGGCCCCCCGTCGATTGTCAGGGTCAGCGTGTTCCCGACGCGCTGAGGTTCGAGCGGTACACCGGCATCATCGGCGGGGCGCATTTCGATGATCAGCAGCTTGCCGCCAGTGCAGTTCAGAGTTGTCGTCCAATTGGCTGCCGGATCAGCCAGCGATGGCGTTTTCAGCACCGGTTTACGCGTCTGGCGGCGGATCTCGGCTCTGCCGCCGTCCTGTACAATAAAGGTGATGTGCGCCTTGGCCTCTGGCTGGCCGGCCAGCACGAATTCAACCGGGCCATTGACAGGCAGAAGGTCCAGCTCATCGGTGGGACCGTCCGGGCCAACTACAAGTATGCGGGGAAGATGCACCCGGTCGACATAGGTTTGCTTTTTCGGAGCCGACGAAAACTCCATATCATAGGGCACAGAAATATCTGCGGCATGATCCATGCTAGGTTCTACCTGCACGATGGCACTCTCGACCCAGCCTGCCGGGGTCGGCGCGATTTCCGGGTCAACCGGGATAAGGGCAAATTCATAGGCTGCCGACATGCGGTACCCCAGGTCAGATCCTTGGGTCGTCCAGATATGATTCAACTCCTCCATGTTGGGCGCCTGCAGAATGGCCTGAATGCGATAGGCGGTGCCGGTCGCACCCAGTGGAGTTTGCAGGATTGGGCCAACGGGGTTTTCGTGGAAGAACCGCACCACCTCACCCAGTATCCGCAGGGCAGGGTAATCCTCGGCATTATTTTGCTGAGTCGACCTCGGAAATGGCGTCAGCAAGGCAAAAACCCTCAGAAATAGCGGGTCATCCATTGTTTGCGCGGTGTGCACTGCCGATGGCGCAATACGATAGAAGAACACGTTCAGGTAATGGTGGTTGGGCGCGCGGTCTGCGGTTTTCTGGGCGGCCGACGGGGTGTCGACCACGACTTTGATATCTGTCAGCGCGGTCTCGATCGTTTCCGAGATGCGATCGGCAGCCATGGCGAGAGATGAGTTTGCAAGTGCCATACTCAGACCCTCCGCAAATGGCGAGACGCCAGGAGTGCGGCGGCGCCAGATAATCGCTGTGCCGTTGTTGAGCCAACAGAATTGCTGGGGCTGGCAATAACCACGTCGATCTGGTCGATCACCACCTTGGGTCGTTCCGAAGTGACGTTGATTGGTGCGACCGGCGGGGCGATGGTATCGGGCGCGCCATGTTGGCCCATATCGGCCCCGGGCATGAAGGGAGCTGCAGGTGCCAGTAATTCGGCACGGTGAGCCATGGCCAGGTTGGCAGACCTTTCGTGGCGCAATTCGGGTAGAGGTTGATCTTCGGGTGGGGCAGGGGCACGGGATGACTGTACGGCCTCTCCTTCCTCTGCGCGCCGAGCTTGGACAGCTTCCTCTTCTTGATGCCATTGGGGTTGTGCCGCGTCTTCCTCTTCCTCCCGACGGGGCCGTGCCGCCTCTTCTTCCTCCTGCCGTCGGGGCTGTGCCATATCTTCTTGCTCTTCGCGTCGTGTTTGGACAGCTTCCTCTTCTTCATACCGCTGGGGTTGTGCCGCATCTTCATCGTCCGCACGACGGGCTTGAAGGGCCTCTTCGTCCTCTTGACGCATCGGCTGCGCGGCCTCTTCCTCTTCTTCGCGGCGCAAGGGGGCGGAGACTTGCTTTTCGTCTGCGACCCGGCGCAGGGGGCGCGCCGGCCCTCCTTCGTCGCTGGCTTGCACCTGCTTTTCCTGGGGTTGGGCCTGAACCGGTTCTTCCTCCTTGATCCGGCGGGGGCGAACGGGGTCTTCTTCCTCCATCCGGTGCAGAGCAGCGCCTAGGACACCGAATCCGGAGCTCAAGCCACGATCTTTGGGGCTGATCACGCGGTCGGCCAGAAGGCTTTCCATGCGGGTGAGCATGCGGAACAGAAGGCTCATCGAATGCGCTCCTGCGTGGTGATCATGCGAACGTAGGTCTGGCGGCGTCTGCTGGGCATCGACAGGATGTCGGCCTCGTGCCAGCGGTAGCTGCGGCCCAGAAGGTGCACCTCACGCAGAACCGCCGTTTCGCCGGGAAAGGCATAGCGCATTGGGTCAATCCGCGCGGTCTGCGTCGCTCCACAGTCGGGGCAAGTCAGCGTCACACAGTCCGAGCAATCGGGTGCTGCAGCGTCCAGTGCTGCGTCAATGGCATCCAGATCAGCGGCATCGAGATCGCTCAGGTCACCGTCCAGCAGGCAGGCTGATAACAGATGCTCAAGGGCAGCGAGGCCGGTGAGGCCGCGGTCGGCCAGCGCTTCTTCGTGAAAACCGTTGGGCAGCTCGAACCGCAGGTGTCTACCCGATACGCGTATTTCGGCGACTGGAAAACTGCCCCCGGGATCAGTTCGGGGCAGGGCCGACAGGTCCAGCACCATGTCGATACCCACGTCGCAGCCAAGGCATTTCAGATCGTACCAATCCTCTGCAGGCCGACACAAAGCGGCGAGTTGCTGCAACAGCCATTCGCGCGTGCCCATTGACAACGACCTGATCAAGCCCTGAGTGGACGGTTGTCCATCCACATGAGACAGCATCGCCGCGAGCAGCGCCGTCACGCGATGTGGGCGTGCACTGGTGTCGTTGACCGCCTCTCCGACGGCCAGCTCGACCACCCCTGTCTGGCGGGCAAGGGACCACGCCGGCCAGGCGGTGGGATATGTGACAGGATCACGGGGCATATGCGTCTATCGTCCTGTTTAACCCTCGACCGGCTCTTCGGTGCCTTCGTCGCGGACGAAACCCTCGTGCTGTATGGTCACCGATTGAATGCCGATCGTGTTCATGTTGTTGGCGTCGAATTCCGGCAGCGCCTGAAATTCGCTGACCCACGCACGTTTCAGTTTATAGGTGATGGCCGGCTGCCCCTTGAGGTTCAGGACATTGATCACCACCTCGCGGCGATAGTCTTTGAGGTTCACACCGCCATCGCCATCGGCGACATTGTTGACGGAGTTGGCCCATTCTTCGAAGACCTTGTCGTGGGACAGGCCCTGTTCAAGGGTCACCGCCTCGAAGCTGGATCCACCGGGTATGACGCGCTGGTAACTGGGGTCACCGGCAGCGCGCCATTTGACAGCTTCGGTCGTGCGCTTCAATGCGCCCATCTTGGACAGGCCCGCCACCACGGTCTTGCCGATCATTACCTGGAATTTGAAGGTGCGGTACGGGTCATAGCGGTGCGGGTTCGCGGGGAAGGTCGGGGCTGGCATAACAAGGTTCCTTTAATTGGATTGCAGACCGGTCAAGAGCGGTCAGCCCCTTTGACCGACGATCTGCTTGATCTGGACAACAACGAATTCGGCGGGTTTCAGCGGTGCGTAACCCACGACCAGCCGGACAATCCCGCCGTCGATATCGGCCTGCGTCATGGTCTGGCCCAGCCCGCATTTGACATAATAGGCGTCCGACGCTTTTTCGCCCTGGAAAGCGCCGGCGCGGTAAAGGCTTTCCATGAAGTCACCGGCACCGGCTCGCAGCGCGGCCCAAAGCGTGTGCTTGTTGGGTTCGAACACCACCGCCTGCAACGCGTTGTACAGGCTTTCGCCGATCATGATCGAGGTGCGGCGCACGGGCACGTAACGCTGGTCGGGCTTGACCTTGGTGGCCAGCGTGCGTGCGCCCCAGATGACCGGAGGGCCAATGATGTTGCGCACACAATTGACGCCCCATTCGTTTAACTGGTCCTGAAGATCATTGCCGATCAAGATGTTCGGCCCCTGCGAGCCGCGCACGGTCGCCTCAAGCCCGGCGGGGGCCTTCCACACGCCGCGCGATGCGTCGATGCGGGCCCACATCCCTGCCGCAAAGCCCGAGGGCGGGATCATGACGGTGGCTTTCTTGTTCGCGGCAATTTCGGGATCGTAGTGGGGGTTGGTGACTTCTATCCACGGGTAGTACAGCGACGAATAGCTTGAGGTTGGGAAGCCCTGCACCTTGACCTCCTTGGGGTTGGTCAGCTTGTTGACGACCGCAGCGGAGGGATCCAGCGGGTCTACGATGAGCACCCGGTTTTTCATGTATTCGCAATGGGTAATGGCCTTGTTGATCACGTCCTTGCCAGTGCCTTCCCAGACGGCACCGGGCAGGACGACGATGGATATGTCGCGATAGTCCTTGAGCACCTCAAGCGCGTCATCATAGTCGGTGCCGCCAACCGTGCCGCCATCACCGCCATTGATGAAATAGGCTCGGGACGCACCAGGGAAAGCGACATTCGAGACATCCGGGGCCAGCAGCTTCAGCGCAGTGGCCGCCGCGCCGCTGACAGTGGTGATGCTGGTGGGGGTATTGGCGGGATCAGCGGGCGGGACAAACACGACTTCGGCGTCGCCTGACGTATAGGCACCGAACCCGTCGATCAGGCTGTGGGCATTCATCGCCCCCCTGAGTGCGGCGATGACGCTTTCCAGATCATCCATGGGGTTGGTCAACGCGTGGGTTTCGGTGACCGCGCTGGCGCCGGTCCCGTGGGTGACTTCGATATCCGTCAGGTTTGTGACGAACTTTACTTTGATCTCGGTTCCGTTCACGGTCATGTTTATGATCTTGCCTTTCAGATCATTCACATTGAACTCGTGCAGGCTGCCGCCCCTGATCGCCGTGATCTGCGCGCCGCCATTGGCCCCGCCCAAGTCTAGGTGTTCGCAGTTGATCAGCGTCGACTGCTTTCCCAGGATCGCGGGAAGGTAGGACCCGCTGTTGGGATCGGTCGATACGCCGGAAAAGGTTTCCAGCACGTTAAATTCCTTGCCGCCGTCATCTTCGGTCGTCTCGTAACCGACTTCAAAATCATATCCCAAGGTGAGATCGGTGTCGTCCACAGCAGCAATCCTGGCGACCAGCTTGTTACCCCAGATGCCTTCGTTCACGGCGCTGAAATACAGGCCCTTTGCGCCGGGGTTATTCGGGTCGGCCAACGCGCCAACGGCGCTGGTGGCATCATCCTTGGCGACCCGTACAATGTAGGCCTGACGCCCACCGTTGTCGTAGAAGGCGTTTACTGCGTGACCAAAGTAGTCGGGCGTATCTCCGAGATCACGAATGCCGGATGTGGCATCGTCCAGTTCGCCATAGCCAGTGGCATAAGCCCCGCGGTTCAGGATCAGTTCGGGTGTGTTGACCGGCCCGCGTTTGACCGGGCCGATAAAGACCGCGACCGAGGTCGAGGCCGCTTCGATCGCCAGCGCACCGCTGGGAACATGTTCGATATAGACGCCTGGATGTTTATACATAGTGGAAACTCCTTCAGTGGCGGTACCGGGCATCGGAGGGATCCGCAGGTGCGGGCACCAAAGCCGTCATTCTGCGCCGTAGCCACCCAAGGGCCGCATCGACGCTGTTATGTCTGGATACTTCAGCGGAATTCACATGTTCGACCCGGATCATGAGTCGGCAATCCGGAGTGCCTGACACGGGGGCGTGCATCGTCCGTTCCAGGCGCAAGCGCAGGACAAAGGACTGGTTGTCCGTGTCAGTGGCTGTTGATCTAATTTCGGGCAAGGAAAGGCGCTCCGCGGGATTCGGGTCGAATGTCCGATCAAGATAAATGAGCGCGGTTTCGGTAGGATCTTTTTCCCGACTGCCAGTTGTCCGTCAAACGGTTTCCGAAAGGTCTCTGACCCATTACAATATGTGCCAAGCGTCGGAAGTGAACCACTACCGGCTGGCGCCGGTAGCATCGCGTTTGGAGTGCAACTCCAGATACTGAAGTATGATATCGTCGGTGACATTTCCGGACGTTGTCGAGAAGTATCCACGGGCCCAAAATCGCCTGCCCCAGTACCGTTTGCGCACCTCCGGAAACTCCATCTGGATGCGGCGCGACGCGCGGCCCTTGATTCGCTGCATGACCTGCGACAGCGCCAGCTTTGGCGGGATCGACAGGAACATGTGGACGTGGTCGCGCGCTAGGGCGCCCCGGACGTTATGGACCCCTATCTCATCGCAGCTCTGACGGATGATCTCTCGGACGCGCTCGCGCATCGGACCTTGTAAGACCTTGTGACGATATTTCGTGCACCACACGACGTGGAACCTGTGGTAAAATCGCGTCTGCGCGGAAGACGATCATCAGCAAAAGCCGCTGAAGCGGACCGGCTGAAGCCGGTGGTTTGTGTCCATTAGGTGGGAAATCAATAAGAATGCCGGGAAGATCCGGCATTTATACTTTGTTCGTCTTTGGTTTATCAATTCGCTGGGTGCAACTCTTGCAACGCCCGATACACATCTGCTCGCGAACGTTCGACCGCACTCAGGAAGCTTTCATACCGGTGCACCGGAGCTTGCAGGCGGCTGCCACGTTTGTCGATTTCCGATGGTGCGATGTTGGTTGGGGCTGTTTCCAAACCGGTGCGGATGTACTCTGCTAATGCGCGCGTTTCAGGCATTGAGCCAATGCCCATTTCGCTCTGAAGCGCTGCGCAAAACTGGCTGTGGAGCGTCAGCGCCCGGGCACGCTGACCGGTCAGCACGCACAGCCACATGACTTCGCAATGGACATTCTCGCGAAAGGGATCCTGGGCCAGAATACGCAAGCCGTAGTCTAATGCGCGTTCAAACTGCCGTTTCTGTCCGGCGGCGCGCATCAAAAGGCCCAACGATTGGATCAAGAGGTTGTGGTATCGCTCACGCTGCACGAGGACCCAGTCTTCATACTGGCCCTCGGAAAAAGGGCCGCGCCAACTGGCAACCGCAGCATCCAAATCGGCGAGCTGCGCCGCGGTTGCCTCTGCCAGATCCTCTGGTATAGCAGAGGCGGCATATTGCAACGTGTCACAATCCACAGTTGCGTTGTCCGCAAGGCGCAGGCGCAGGCTGTCTTTTTCGCAGCTCAATGTGACCCCATCCAAGGCCTCTAGAAACTGTCGCAATCGCCAAAGAACCGTATTGAAGGCCTTGCGCGAGGGGGCCTTGCCTTCGGGCCAGATCTGCTCCATCAAGGCTTCCCGCCGTTGGCGTTGATCGCGCTGCGTCAGCAAGCTGATCAACAATAATCGGGCAGGCAGTCCCAGATTGCGGTCCATCGTGCGGTCATCTTTCCAGACCGAAAATGGCCCCAGCAGGCGGAATGAAATTCGCGGACGGGCAGGATCAGCCATTGGTCGTCTCCCAATGGATGACGCCGGATTTGTAATTTACCCAAAAAAATATACCTAAATGCAATTTGGAACAGACCAACATGTTGATCTCCTTTGACAATGGATGCGCCGGGGCGCTAAAAATATAAATATGTCCCATAAAACTCGGAAAAAGCGCATCACGTCGCGGGTCTTGTAGCGGGCGATGACAGGAGCCAGAACCTCTTTCCAGCCATCGGCACTGTGAACATTGCCCTCACGCAGAGCACAGCGCTCAAGATCGCTGAACTGATTGAACACAAAGAGCGGGTGATAGCATTTGCAGCCAAAGTGGCCGTTCCAAGCCGTCCCTTCCTGATCCCCATGGGTGGGGCTGACGGAACTGTCCATGTCCAGCGTGATCCACTTGGGCGGTTGTGCGTCGTGCATGGCATCAATCCATTGCCCGGGAAGATCAGCCAAAGCGGCAAGGTTGTGATCTGAGGCCAGAATGTCCGTCTCGAACCGCGCCATCTGGCTGGTCGAGGCCGCTTGCCCATCAACGGCCCGTCCGCCAACAATCTGGCGAATCACAGGATCACGGGAAAGCCGGTCCGCATCGTTGACATCAGGATATCCCGCCAGCCGTCCGAAGGTGGACTGGCGCAGCAAACCGACAAAGCTATGTACGCCGTTCTTGCCAGTCCGCGTATCCCGCAATGATCGCCCCGCCAGATCATGCAGGCCCAAGGTATCATCCAATTCCCGAAATAGGAGCAAACCACCATCGGAACTGATCTTGGAACCGTGGAACTCCAACCGCACGCGAGGGTCAAAATCGACCCGGAAATCGCCTTCAGAACCTGCACCCGTAGGCTGATCCAGCATTGCAGCCTCCAATCTCATCTAACGTGCTTCAATATAACACGAAAATTCACATCAACGAAGGTAAATCAAGGAATTACTTGGGAAATATGGGATAAAAATTACATCGCGGACACTTACACCAATGTTGTCAATAATAGCGTTTCGTCCCCCGCCGAGTCCAGTGAAGGAGATCGGTTCTGTCGCAAACTTTTCTGGCGCGCGCGGATAGCCCTTTGGCCAGACACACTTAGCCAGCGAGGTCCGCGAAGACCTGGAACGGACGGTTCCGTCGCAAATTTTGGGTGTGAACTTCCGTCTCGCAGGTGACGTCGATATGTCGACGGCTCCAACGCCACCGCTGACGGAATGACAGGATGATCGACTTCAAGGGCGCCCACTATCCCAAAGAAGCCATCCTTTACGCGGTGTTCTTCTACGTTCGCTACGCCGTTTCGTATCGCGATCTGGAAGAAATCATGGCCGAGCGTGGCGTCCCTGTCGATCACGCGACGCTGAACCGCTGGGTGGTGAAATATGCGCCGCTGATCGCAGACGCGGCGCAGCAGCGCAAAGCGGCAACTGCCGGGTCCTGGCGCACCGACGAGACATACATAAAGGTAAAGGGTGAGTGGACCTATCTCTTCAGGGCTGTGGATCGCGACGGTCAAACCCTTGATTTTATGCTGTCTGAACGGCGCGATGAAGATGCAGCCATCCGGTTCTTCGAGCGGACGATCGACCGCAACGGCTGGCCGGACAAGGTGGTCATTGATAAGAGCGGAGCCAATCTGGCCGGTCTCGGCAACATAAACATCGCGCTGATCCTGGCCGGCTGGTACTGGCTCATCGAGGTCTTGCAGGTGACGTATCTGAACAATCGCATCGAGCAGGACCACCGGTTCATCAAGAAGATCACCCGCTCGATGATGGGCTTCAAATCGTTCAATGCGGCGCAGGCACCCCTTGCGGGAATTGAGACAGCTCACATGATCCGGAAGGGGCAACTTGGCGATGCAGGCTCAAGTCCGTTTCAGACCTTCGCTGACCTCGCAGGATAAGTGTGTCTGGCCAAAGGGCTATCCGCGCGCGCCAGAAAAGTTAGCGACAGAACCGAACCCATCGACAGCTTTATTCAGGATGTTGGAAAGCGTGTTTCGCCAGCAAGTGTCGGCCAAGCCCGCGAAGCTGAAATCCTGATGATCGACTATCTGTCGTCAATCAACGCCACTGTCAAAATCCGTATTCGCGCGCATAGGAACGTTTTTGTCGACCATCTGGGATTTGTTAAGGGAGAGGCAGGCTGGCAAATCGTTTCCAAAATCTGGCATCTCGAATCTGTCGTCGATGGCGTCGCCGATCCGAACGCAGCCTGATCACAAACCGATAAAGTGGTCACTCGGCACCCGCTGCTCTCAGAACGATATGTCCGTTCTACCGACATTCGACCGGCGGAAATGCTTCGCGCCGGGTCGAACGGCAGAAAACGCGAGCCGCATAGCGGCGGCTGAGATGGTGATGAGCGTCCGGTCAGGGCCGAGACCGCCCCTAACGGAGCTTAAGTGAGGATGGAGAACTGTCCGTCACACATCGGTACACAGGCTATCTGAAAGTTTGGCTGCTCAAGCTAGCCACTTTTTGGGCTCCGACAGCTTTTGCAACTCAAAGCCGATTGCACCCCTGATGTCCTAGGCTACGAGCGAACAGCCAACAGCGTTTGGGGATGCCCCCGATCTGACCCGATGCAACGGTGCTTCACTCTGATCATATGCACAAAGGACGGGAAGATCGTCTCCGGCTCGTCGTCCCAATAGTGTGAGCAACCTCCGGACGATCGGTGGAACCAATCGGCCCCGGTGCGGCTTTCCGTGCAGTAGCTATTTTTTGGAGTGACGACGATGGACAGCGATAAGATCAAAGGCAAAGCTAAAGAGCTCGCCGGTAAGGCCAAAGAGACCTTGGGCGACGCCATCGATAACCACGAGATGGAAGCGGAGGGCAAAGCCCAGCAGGCCGCGGGCAACGCCAAGGATGCTGTGCGGAGCGTGACAGACTGATCTGATCCATCCAGCGCAATAGGAAAAGCGGACGACCCAGGTGCCCGCTTTTTTTCAATGATTAACTCGTCAGACCACGAACCGAACAGACTTCTGGACATCGATGCCAGCACCAGGCCGGTACGCAGACGTGAACTGAGCCTCGCTTCTAGCCACGCCTTTCATCCTCCCTATGGCCTCTCGTCGAGCGAGGTTTATCAGCCATGTTATGTGTTCATGGAATACGGTGAGGGGGTGGGCGCGAGAGTGGTGCGATGCGGCGTGACGTGAGTCCCAGAGTCCTTCATATGTAACTTGTAAGGCTGAGAAGGCGCAGGGCGGCGCGGGCGCGGCGGAGTGCAGCAGAGGGGTCTGCATCGGGACGCCCGCCGCTCGACAGGGACGCGTGGCAGGGGAGGTCCCGCACTCCTTCACTCCGGAGCGCATGATGCGGCTGGCCAGCCTGGAGATGCGGGCCCTGATCGCCATCGAGACGGCAGGCGCCGATCGGCTAGGGCCGGTTGATTTCTACAACGCAGCGGTTCACATGCGGTCCCATCTGGGGATCAGCACCCACGCCTGGACCGAAGCCCTCGATGTGATGGGGCCGGATAGCAGCTGGCTCGCGGTGTTTCTCCTCGACGCCAACCGTGATCACCCCGAGACCCCCGTTCGAAATCCCGGCGGCGCGTTGCGGGCCATGACGCGCCGATCTGCCGAAGGACGGCTGAACCTGCTGGGCAGTCTGATCAGGCTTGCGAGGCGGAGGGAAGCGGAGGCCCGCGTGGAGCCGTGCCCATAGGCCGTCACAGTGCCGCCGGATAACAGGACGCAGGCGTGGTCCCCGTGATATCGTGGAGAGTGTCGTGGAGATGGGTCCTTTCCCTCTATTGCCCTCCACCAACATCGTGGTACTCTGCCAGAGCACCGAGGAGGCAAAAGATGGCCGTTCAGAAACAATCCGTCAGCTTCACCGATGCGGCGTATGAGTTTGCCAAGGAACTGGTGGAACGCGGCGAGTACCCAAATGTCAGCGCCGCTGTGTCGGGGGAATTGTCCAGGGCGAAGGCCCAGCGGGAGAGAGCGCAGTCTCTGCTTGAGGCGGAGGTCCAGAGGCGCCTGTGTCTGCCGCTTGATCAGTGGGAACCCGTCGGAGGTGTTTCAGACCTGTCTGATGGCGCGCGCGCCTATCTTCAGGCGCGGTCGATGAAAGCCTGATGCGTCTCCTTCGTCATCCGCTCGTTGAGCGGGATCTGATCGGGATTGCAGACCACATCGTGGAAACGACCGAGGGCGACATCGCCGCAGCGGAGCGACGGCTCGACGAAGTTGACGCGCTCGTCGCGGACATTCTGTCGAACCCGTTGTCCGGGACCTGTTTGCACGGCGATCTTGAGGGCTGGCTCGTGCGTCATGGAGGCCGTGGGCATAGGCTCACAATCGTGTTTCGGACAGATGTCGACGCCGAAACGCTGTTTATGGCGCTGATCGCGTTCGGTGGCCGGAATTGGACCGAGCTCGCGCCGATGCGGTCAGTTTGGGCGGCGTCACTTGAAAATTCTGGCACCACGGGTGCGGGCACCCGAAAGCGCTGATGGGTGCGTATCGGCCCTGCTCACCGGCACAGCCCAGGACGAAATTCTTGTTGAAATAAGTGATGAAGAACTGGGCTACCGCCCACCGGCATCACAATCCAACGTGCGGATCTACCAAAGGTCGATCATGCACTAACAGTCAAACTGGTCCACTCAGGTGGGGCTGACCCGACCATTTTAAATCGTGTCTTTTAATTGGAATCTTCTCGTTCATCCTGCCTCGAAAATTCCACTTCCGCATCCGCATACAGTCGGGGCTGTTGACCGGTCTCTTCGGACCGAGGCTCTGTTATCATCGCAGCGCTTGACAGTGTGCAAAGTTGAAAGGTCAGGCGGCAGTGGTCGATTTCTTCATAGCTTCTTCAATCGCGGCCAGCAAGTTGTTCATAAGAACGGGCTTGTTTATCAGAATGTCCTGTGGGTGGAGGTCATATCGGTCTTGACCAAGACTAATTGCATCCCCGGACAACACCACGACCCCGCGGCTCGGCGCCATCTTACGGGAAAACCTGGCAAGCTGAATGCCATTGACCGTTCCGGGCATAGAAATGTCAGTCATCAAGACATCCGGCGCCAATCCTCTATTGAGCATCTCCATCGCAAGTTCTCCGTTTTCAGCCGTATCGACCAGATAACCTTTGAGCGTAAGTTGTCGTTTCATGATTTCCAAAAGATGGATTTCATCTTCCACAACAAGAATTCGCTTCCCTCTTGTCGCATCGACGGGAATTTCGTGGGTGACGGAGTCAACGGGGTTTTCGACCTCTGCCACGACGGCTGGCAGCGATAGGGTAAAGGTGGTCCCCGAGCCGACTGTCGAGGTGACCGTGATCGCTCCGCCGGATTGTTCGGCAAAGCCGTGTACAACCGCCAAACCGATGCCGCTGCCGCGGCTTTTGCCCTTCGTGGTAAAATAGGGTTCGAAAATCCGGGGCAGAATGTTCGCCGGAATGCCGACACCCGTATCCGATACCGACATTACCACATAATCTCCGGGTTCGATGTCGAGTCGCTTGGCTGCAATTTCTGTTTCGGTGGCGGACCAGTTTCGCGTCGTGATCGTCAGCTTGCCGCCTTGAGGCATGGCGTCCCGGGCATTTACAATGAGATTGAGCAGAGCATTTTCCATCATCGTCCGGTCAACGGTGACGTCGCAGAGATCCCTTTCGAGCGTGAGTTCTGTTTCAATGTTTTTTGGTAGGGTCTGGAGCAGCCACTTTTGCGTATTTTCAATGAGTCCGTTGAGATCGACCCGCACGCGCTTCAGCGGTGCCTTGCTCGCAAAGGCCAGCAATCTGTCAACAAGGCCTATCCCCCTCATGCTGGCATTGTGAATTGCCTCATGGTGCTCACGGATCGCTTCAGCACTATCCTCAGTGCTGGCAATTTCGGCATGACCAAGGATGATGCTGAGCAAGTTTCTGAAGTCATGGGAAATTTCGCCGGTCAATTTACCCATAGCCTCCATCCGGTAGGACTGGCTCAGCCGGCGTTCAATTTCTTTTGTTTCCGTAATGTCAGCGGCTGTTATGCCGATCGCTCCATCGGCCCCAACAATGCCATGTATGACCCAGTACCGCTTCGTTGAGCTGTAGAGTTCCAATCTGTACTGTTGTTGGTTCGCTGTGGTCGTTCCCGGCACCTCAACGGCTGACTCGCAGATCATGTCGAATTCTTCACACGCCGCGACGGCGGAATTTAAGGTCTTATGCGGCTTGGCGAGAAGATCCGTGATGCCCGGTTCGTCCAGCCCTTCGCTGCGTGTGGCAAAGGTGAGAACGCCAGTGGAATCAAACACGCTGACATATTGGTCGAGAGAGTGGAGGGTATCCGAAATCGACTTCAACATGTTTGCGTTGCTTTGTGCCAAATCATCCCGGTCCCTATAGGCCGCCTCTAATTGACCGATGCGATCGATCAGCCGGCATCGTGCATCGTTCAGAATCGACACCAGACGATCAAGATCATCGCCTGGCGTATGCATGAAGGAATAACGGTCAATGACGAAAGGAGGTTGCTTTGGATCTTCAATAGCACCTTCATCAATTCGGTCGCGCAGCGCCTGTAAATGACGGTTCACCAACCAATGAAACACAAACAAAGAGAAGCCAACAAAAAGAAACGATTGAACAAAATTTCCGGCAATGCGGAAAATGACCAACTGAAGCACTTCATGATAAATTGGATCAAGTGAGGCATCGACATAGAGTTTGCCCAGTTCATGTGTCCGACCGGCAGAGGTGAACATGATTGAACCGGCATACTGGATAGTGTTTTTGGAAGGAAGCGTTCCTGCTGAGAACTCCTCGGTACCGGTCTCTACTCTTGCGGCGGAAACACTTGTTCCATCAATAATGTAGTTCAACATAAACTCTACCTGGCGATGGTTGAATTGCCACAACGCCAAGCTAAGGTTCTCAGGATATTTCTCGATGATCAGAGCGAGTTCGGCTTCGAGTTCCTGGGTGCGGGTGGAATACTGGACCGCTGCTTCAATGATTGTGATCACAAGTGTCAGAACCGTCCCGAACAAAAACGTCCATACAAGATACTGGCGCGCCAGAGGGGAATGGAAGACGAGCTTCATTGGCGAAAAACTCTCTGTCGTCGATAAGCACAAGTGATAAGAGCCAAAGCTGGTATTGGTGTCTGACAGCATGCCCTCGCTGGTGATCGCCTCTCCCTCAATCGAACTGATGATCCGGGAAGCCTGCGCCAATGCTGCGGTACATCGCGCGCAATTCTTCCCTGCGTTCATCATACATTTTCTTCATCCCTCGGTCGAACAGATCGCGGATTTCCCGCCCCCGTTCGGTTTTTGGGAAACACATATAGAGAAGCGACTCAGTTAGCGTAAAAATCTGAAATTCCTCAGGATCGAAGGTGCCCTGCAACCGCTCATAGACCTCCATCATCTGACCGTTATTGTCGATGAAGTAATCAGCTCGTCCCTGAAAAACCATTGTGATGGCCGCCTCGCGGTCCTGAACTCCCATCAGACTCACCAGGTTAATGAGGTTTTCACCGTCGATGAAAACATCATAGCCAAGGTAACTGACACCTCTTAATTCTTTCAGTGTGTCAACTCCGTGCCAGTCTGTGACGAGCCCTCTTCTCACAAGGACCGATTCAACGTTCTTAACGATCGGCGTTTTTGACTGATAATAGAGGTCAGACGGAGGTTCGCCGCCCGTCATGTCGGCCTGCGAATTTCTCACCATGTCGAGAGCACGTTCCCAGGGTACATCTTCTCGGATGACTTTTATCCCGGCGTCCATGGCGACGTATTCCACGATTTGAGAATATAAGCCGGATCCGTCCTTGTCGGTAAAATCGACCCATTCCGGCGTCGCCCAACGGATCTCCTTGATCTCGGCCATCACGCTCGAGGAAAAGATGCACAATCCCAGAACAATGAGCAGTGCTCGCATGCCGTTTCCTTTCTCCGACAAAACGTAGGCTGCCCACGACACGTGCTGTTGACTGTCCAACACGGATTATCTGAAATTATGGGGCGGAAAGAGAACACAATTCTCTCCTACAGCTACGATAAGCAATTACCGCGGATCAAGAATCCGGGGCCCCACGGCTATGGAGGTTACAAAATAACGGACTGGCTTGCAACAAAGAACTTGTGAATCGTGTTTGTTTGATGTTTCTGTTGCAGACCGTTTAGCGCGCAAGCAGATAGCTTTTTGGACAGACGGGAATGCCATTTTCCAACTTATTTTTTCGATAGCCTGGGCATGCCGCACCAGGAGTGTGTTGCATAGATGGCACTGTAAAGTTAACTTCAGCGGAGTGAGTATCGGCTGATTTTGCCGATCAAGCGACCTCGACGCCCGCGATGCTCCACCACAGGTTCAGCGCGGCTTGACGGAGATCCCGGAACTCAGCGGAGGTCATCTCATGGCGGGGCAGGTGGAACAGATTGGCAATCGGGTCATGGATTGAGACAAAGCGCTGCAGATGCCCCGGCGACTTGAAACCCTTCATGATCCGCTCTCGGCGCCGCACCGGTTGGTGAGAATTTTCACCACGATTGTTAAGGCCCTTGTGGGATCGATGCTCGACACCCGGCGCGATCTCCTTCTTCGCCGCCGGATAGGAGCGCAGCTTGTTAGTGACCATGGCACGCGGGAGGCCGTGCTTCTTCAGAAGCTTACGAAGAAGACGCTTGGCGGCTTTCTTGTCCCGATGGCTCTGGACAAGGACGTCGAGAACGAAGCCCTCCTGATCAACGGCGCGCCAGAGCCAGTGCCTTCGGCCCCGGATCTTAACCACCACTTCATCAAGGTGCCACTTGTCGCCCATCCTCCCGGTCGACCTCCCGCGGATTTCTCTCCCAAACTTCTCCGCCCAGGCCCGCACAGCCTGGTGCGACACGCTGATCCCGCGCGCAGCTAACAGGTCTTCGACCATCCGCAGACTCAGCGGGAACCTGAAATACAGCCAAACTGCAGAGGCGATCACATCGGGCGGGAAACGGTGGCGGCAATAGAGCTCGGTTCTGGGCATGCCGCCAGATCGCATATCCCAACGATCACCGCATTAACTTTACGGTGCCCTCCAATGTTCCTTTTCTTTCACGGGATCGGCGTTCTGCCTTCGTCAGGCCCCGGCTCTCAGCCTCGATCTGGCGTTGTTGTCGGATCAGCTCAGCCAGCACCAGCTCATTGGACCCGGACTTGCCAAGGGCACGGGCCTTCTTCATCGCATCTCGATATTCCCAGAGCGACACGGGCGGAATTTCAAGGTTTCTGTACCGCGCCTCAACATATCGGCGATCGTCGAGTTCGACCCAGATCATTGAGATATCGCGAGGATCGTAGCGAACGATCACCTTTCCATCTCCGCGCCCAATGTGGCCTGCAAGGGCATCGGACCAGTACCGTATCTGGAACAGATGGATGCCGTCACGCCTGACTTTGCGCAGTTCGCTGGGCAGGAAGCTCACCTGAAAGGCTTCCATCTCGAAGGGGATGTCGCCCATCATCTCCGCTGGGAGCGCCTCCCATTTGGCAACAGGCGTACAGCCAAGACTTGAATGAATGCTGTTGTTGTATCGGCAGATTTCCAGAGCAAACCAGCGATCGAATTCACTCTGGGTCATCGTGGCCTGGCCTTCGGCGTCATAGTCGCCCTTGGCCGCGATTGAGGTTTGCGTTGTTCCCGGCAACAGGTGAACGGCGCCAATCATCGTCCCGATCAACCGCTCAATGTGACCCCCGAAATGAGGACTTCCCGGCGGTCGGTAGACCAGATCGATCCCCCATTCCGCACATGCCGACCGAAAGGCCCGCGACCGGAAATCGCGGCCATTGTCGACATGGATGCTCTGCGGTTTGCCTTGTGCGAGCCAAGAAATATTGCACGCCAATTCCGCCAGAAGTTCCGCCTTGGGGGCTACCGCCTGTGTCAGGCAAAGCGCCACTGACAGACGCGAAGGTGCCTCGAGAGAGGTGTAATATCCCGTTACCAACCGCGTTGCGATGTCGATCGCCAGCGTGACCCACGGTCGTCCAATTGGTTGGCGCTCAAAGCTGTCGACAAGAATGATGTCCGCGGGCGTATGATCAATTTGCACAATCTCCAAAGGCTGACTGGCCTTGTTTTCACCTGTGACCGGCGTAAATTTCTGGCGGGCAGCCTTTGCRCCTTCTCTTGCCTTCGCAACTTCGCGGACATCCATTGCATCCAGACGACGCTGAACCGTCCGCCGTGTCGGCGGCTGCAAGCCCTGTTGCCAGCACGCGCTGCGGATTTCTGTCACGGCGCGCGAGAGGCTCGAACGCTCCCGGCGCAAGTAATACCGGCGAAGGTGCTCTTCGATCACCGCTTCGACCTTGCCGGATATCAAGGTCGTACCGGCCGGACGGCCCCGTTTTCGCGGAGCCAGCGCGCTGCTGCGCCCACCCTCTTCCGCCAGCCGCTTTATCCAACGCCAGACCGTCGC
>NZ_VFSV01000032.1 GCF_007004065.1 Palleronia caenipelagi
CTCGAACGCTCCCGGCGCAAGTAATACCGGCGAAGGTGCTCTTCGATCACCGCTTCGACCTTGCCGGATATCAAGGTCGTACCGGCCGGACGGCCCCGTTTTCGCGGAGCCAGCGCGCTGCTGCGCCCACCCTCTTCCGCCAGCCGCTTTATCCAACGCCAGACCGTCGCCCTGCTGACACCAAGCTCCCAAACGGCGTCATTGATGCCACTTTCCAGACTGCCAGCCCCATTGAGATATGCCTGAACAAGCGGACGTAGCACGGCGGCCCTGCGCGACTCTTCAGCACCAACTGCAACAGAGGCTTCGCCATCATCATCCATCGATATTTGCAGCAAATGTCTGTGAACTCCGTCTCAGGTTTTGGGGCAAGAATATCGGAGTTAAAGGCAAAATCTCATATTTAAGGGCAAAGGACAGCCGTTGATTTCATTGGATTTCTCATCTCACAATTAAGGGCTACGCGACAGGAGGCCCCCATGGCTGCCACTGCTAAAAAAGTCGAAACCAAAGTCGAAAACGCCGCCGAGAAGGTGGAGAACAAGGTCGAGAAGCTTGCCGACCGCGCCAGCGCCAACCTCAGCGCGGCGACCTCCGAGGCCCGCACCTTCGCCTCGCTCTATACGACCGCCCTGCGCAGCTTTGCCGAGGGCGTGATCGAGGTCGACAAGCTGATCCTGTCGAAGCTGAGCAACGCCGCTTCCGAGACCGTGCAGCAGGGCCAGCAGATCCTGAAGGCCCGCGACGTGAAGACCGCCATCGCCATGACCGCCGTCTCCACCCAGTCGGCCCTTGACCGCAACGTGTCGGACACGAAGGAAGTCCTCGACCTCGCCAATGCCCGCCTCCAGGAGAGCCTCGAGCCCTTCAAGACCTACGCCTGATCCAAACCCCTCCCTGACGGATCAAGCAAACGCCCCGCCCGCGCCACACAGCGCGGGCGGTTGCGTTTGGGGCGTTAATCTGTTCCATATGTTCGCTCTGAGAGATTTGTCTCTGCCAAGCTCTGGCGTAGCTCGTGGAGAAAACTGTGTTCGGCCTCGGACAGGCGGCGGTCGGGGTTGGTGATGATGTAGATGGATACCTCCGGCAGGCCGTCCAGAGGGGGGAGCTGGTGCAGGGATCCTGCGGCGACGTCGCGGGCGGCCACGTGAACGGGGAGGGCGCCAATCCCGATGCCCGCCATGATCATCCGCCGGATTTCCGTCAGGTTCGATGACACACCCCGCCAGTTGCTGGACATTCCCATCCGGGCCCGGAGATGGGAAATTGCCTCCAACGGGCCACCCTCGGCTTCGGTTTGAAACGCCACAAAGGGCTCATCCGCAAGATCCTCGGTGCCGATGTGATCGGTGTTGAAGAGCCGGTGACGGGGTCCGCAATAGAGGCCGAAATACTCCTTGTAGAGCACCTCAGCGGTCAGTCGATCCGGAATCCGGGACAGAAGGCAGATGCCGAGACTCGCCCGGTTTTGAGCGATCATCGTCTCCACGTCGTGGCTTTCCAGCACCTGAAATCCATAGGTGATCTTTGGATGGGTGGCTGCGAAGCGGTTCAGAAACGCGTCGAAGTGATCCGACATCACATGACTGGTCGTGGAGATGGCGATATGCCCGCGCAGCGTATCTCCGGCGACATCCATCAGCTCAGGCAATTGCGACACGGCGCCAAAGATCGTGGCGCTTTGGGTGTAGAGGACTTGTCCGGCCCGGGTGACAGAAAATTCGTTCGGCTTCCGGATGATCAGTGTTTTCCCGACGGTTGCTTCGAGCCGCTTGAGCGCGGCGGAAACGGTGGGCTGTTTCAGGCCCAGCACATCCGCTGCCTTCGAGATCCCCCGCTTCTCAACAACCACCATAAAGGTGCGCAACAGGTTCCAGTCGAGATTCCAGGGAAAACGCTGTGGGCCCGGCGAGGTCATAGATTTCATCTATTTTGATAATGCGTGGTATTTATTTGCCGGATGCAGTGCGCCTGTGCAAGCCTTGAGACTGAGGAGCTTCTGCCGGGTCTCAACACCACTGTGTTGTCTCCCGCAGTGAGGACACCAGAGGGAGAACAAGACATGACGGTTCGTCGTACCATTCTGAAATCCGCGATTGCTGCCGCCGGTCTGGCGGTCTTTGGCCTCGGCGCGGCGATGGCTGAAGAGCTGGAGATGCTGAAGGAAAAAGGCGTCATCCGCATCGCCATGTCGGGCGCTTATCCTCCGTTCAACTTCGTCAATGACGAAAACGAGGTCGTGGGGTTTGATCCTGCTGTCGGGACCGAGATCGCCAAACGCATGGGGCTGGAAGCAGAGATTGTGACCACCGCCTGGGACGGGATCATCGGAGGTCTGCTGGCCAATAAATACGACGCTATCGTCGGATCCATGACGATCACCGAAGAGCGCGACGAGGTCGTGGATTTCGTCGGGCCGTACTATTCTGACCGCCGTGCGATCTTTACCCAGCCCGATGCCGGCATTGGCAGCCTTGAGGACCTTGATGGCAAGAAAGTCGGGCTGACCCTCGGCGAGACCCATGAGGACTGGGCCCGGGAAAAGGGGTATGACATCGCGACCTATAAGGGCCTGCCGGAGTTGCTTCTGGAGCTGGAGAACGGCCGCGTGGATGCCATCGTGAACGACTCCATCGCCGCCATCCTCGCCATGAAGGCCAAGGGGCAGGAGTTTGAGATGTTCAACGATCCGGGGACCGAGCCCTTTGGCGCAGGAATCGCGATCCGTGAAGGCAATCCCGAACTGGCCTCGGCCATGCAGGAGGCACTCGATTCGATGATGGAGGATGGCACCTACATGGAGCTGGCCATGGAGTGGATCGGCGCCGACATCCGCTGATACACCGACTATCACCCCGATTAGGGGTGAAGACCGCCTGACCCCTGAGACAGGAGGCGCTGCGCCATGGACACCGAGCTGATGCTCAAGGTCTATCCGTTCTTTCTGGAAGCGGCCTGGGTCACGATTCAGCTGTCGGTCCTGACGGCGGTGCTCGGACTGATCTGCGGGGCACTCGGGACTGCGGCGCGTCTGTCGCGTCTGGCCGTGATGCGCTTTGTCGGGGCGGCCTATGTCAGCGTCTTTCGCGGCACGCCCGCGCTGATCCAGCTCTTTATCCTCTATTTCGGCGGTCCTCAGATCGGCATCCAGCTCGATGCTTTCGAGGCCGGGGTGATCGGGCTGGGGATCAATGCGGGCGCCTATATGACAGAAACGATGCGCGGCGCGATTATCTCCATTGATAAGGGGCAGCGCGAGGCGGCACGCACACTGGGGCTGAGCCGCTGGCAGGCGATGTACAAGGTTATCCTGCCTCAGGCTGCGCGACTGATGGTGCGGCCTTTGGGGGTGAATCTGAACATGCTGATCAAGTCCACTGCCCTCGTCGCCGCCATCGCCGTGGTCGAACTGACTTATACGGCGCAGCGCTATATCGGCTCGACTTACAAGCCCTTCGAGATGTTCCTGCTCGCGGGCATTCTCTACATGATCATCATCACCGTGGTGGGCAAAGGTGTGTCCTGGCTCGACCGCAAGGTCCAGATCACCTGATCGCCGGGAGGGCACCTTATGGGCCTCGATTTCTCTATCGTTCCCAAATACATGGACATCATCCTGCTGGGCTGTGCCTGGACTTTGGGAATCACGGTGGCGGCCGCGCTGCTGAGTTTCGTTGGCGGGATCGTCTTTGCAGTAATCGCCCTCTACGCGCCGTGGATCATCAGGCAGCCCTTCCGGCTGGTGGAATGGGTGTTCATGGGCACGCCGCTCCTGTTGCAGCTGTTTCTGATCTATTTCGGCCTCGTGCAGATTGGGATCGACCTGCCTGCCTTTGTCGCCGGGATCATCGGGCTGGGGCTGCATTTCGCCGTCTATAATTCTGAGCTGATCCAGACCGCCATCCTCGCGGTTGACAAGGGCCAGATGGAAGCCGCGCGGACGCTGGGCCTCAGCCGGGGGCAAGCGTTGCGCAAGGTGGTAATCCCTCAGGCGGTGCGCGATGTGATCCCCCCCATCGGCAACAACATGATTGCGCTTCTGAAGGACAGCGCGCTGGTCTCGGTGATTGGCGTTAGCGAACTGACTCTCTCGGCTCAGCGCATCATCGGCAAGACCTACCGCCCCTTCGAATTCTACGTGCTCGCCGCTGCCTTCTACTACGTCATCAATCTGGGCATGGAATGGGTGCAGCGCCGGATCGAACGCCGCATCTCTCTGTCCCGATGACCGGAAGGCCTGATATGACCGACCAGACCGCTTTCGTTGATATCCGCCACGCCCAGAAATCCTACGGCGCGCTGGAGGTGCTGAAGGATATCAGCCTGACCGTCGAGCAAGGCCAGATTGTCGCGATCATCGGGCCGTCGGGCTCGGGGAAATCCACGCTCCTGCGGGCGATCAATGACCTCGATGCGCTGACCGGCGGGGAGATCTGGCTCGATGGAGTGCAGGTAAACAAGTCGCTGCCGCATCGCCAATATGAAAAGCATATCAACGAGATGCGCCAGCAGATCGGGATGGTTTTCCAGCATTTCAACCTGTTCCCGCATCTGACCGTGCGCGAAAATGTCACCATGGCGCCGACCTTGCTCAAGGGTCTGTCGAAGGATGCCGCCGAGCAGCTTGCGCGTGAGCAGCTCGATCATGTGGGGATGCTGGACCGCATCGACTATTACCCCTCACAACTCTCGGGCGGGCAAAAACAACGCGTGGCGATTGCCCGGGCGCTGGCGATGAAGCCCAAGCTGATGCTGTTCGACGAGGCCACCTCGGCGCTCGACCCGGAACTGGTGGACGAGGTCAATCAGGTCATGAAGAAGCTCGCCGAAGATCAGATGACCATGATCATCGTGACCCATGAGATGGACTTCGCCGCCGCGGTTTGTGACAGGGTGCTGTTCATGGATCAGGGCGTGGTCGTCGAGGAAGGTCCCCCGGAGGTCGTCTTTCGCAATCCCACGCAGCAGCGCACGAAGGAGTTTCTGCGCAAGCATCTGGCGGGGGCAAAGTGACCGACGCGCCCTCATATCTGTTCTATCAGACCCGCAATCCGCGCCCCTTTCTGGACCGCGCCGAGGGGATCTACATGTTCGACGAGGACGGACGGCGCTATATCGACGGGTCTTCTGGCGCGATGGTGTCCAATATCGGCCATTCCAATCCGCGTGTCTTGGCGAAAATGAAGGCGCAGATGAACCGCGCCACCTTTGGCTACCGGCTCCATTTCCGTACGCACCCGTCCGAGGATCTTGCGGCAAAGACGGTGGCGATGACGCCTGAAGGCCTCGACCGGGTGTTCTTTGTCTCCGGCGGATCGGAGGCGGTCGAGAGTGCGGTGAAACTCGCCCGGCAATATGCTCTGACGCAGGGGCAGGGGAAGCGGCACAAGGTGATCTCGCGCTTCCCGTCCTATCACGGCTGCACCTTCGGCGCGCTGGACCTGACCGGCTATGACCCGCTGCGCGAGCCGTTCGCGCCGATGATGGAGGGGATGCCCAAGGTTGCTGCGCCGGTGACCTATCTTGACCGCGATGATCTGAGCGAAGAGGCGCGCGGGTTGAAATATGCCGAGGCGCTGCGGACCCGGATTCTTGAACTGGGGCCGGAGACCGTGCTGGCTTTTGTCATGGAGCCCGTGGGCGGTGCCTCGACCGGCGCGCTGGTGGCGCCGGACAGCTATTATGGCCGGGTGCGCGAGGTCTGCGACGAATTCGGTGTCATCCTGATCTATGACGAGGTGATGACTGGGGCGGGGCGGACCGGCAAATTTCTGGCCGCAGAACACTGGGGCATCACCCCCGATATTGTCGCTCTGTCAAAGGGGTTTGGCGCGGGCTACGCCCCCCTTGGGGCCATCGTCGCCCGCCATGAATTGGTCGAGCCGGTGCTGGATGCGGGGGGCTTTGCCCATGGGTTCACCTATGCGGGGAATCCTCTGGCCTGTGCGGCCGGGCTGGCGGTGCTGGAGGAGATCGAAGAGCAGGACCTGATCGGCAATGCGGCGCGGATGGGCGAGGTTCTGATGTCTGAGCTGCGGCAGTTGATGGCGGAGTACGACTTTATTGGCCATGTGCGGGGCAAGGGGCTGCTGACGGCCTTTGAGCTGGTCTCCGACCGCGCCACCATGACGCCACTTGATCCGGGGCTGAACGCTTATGACCGGCTGGTGAACCTGGCCTATGAGCGCGGGCTGATCCTCTATTCCCGGCGCACGCGCGGTGGGACGGCGGGCGATCATTTCCTGCTCGCGCCGCCGCTGATTATTACCGAGGCGCAGATCGCGGAGATGATGGCGATCCTGCGGGATGGGCTCGATGCTTTTGCCGGCGAGACGGGGTTGCGTCAGGAGGTGGCATCGTGAGGCTGCCGGAAAAAATCTGTGCCATGGAGGACGCCATCGCGCAGATCCGCGACGGGGACACCGTGATGGTGGGCGGGTTTGGCGTGCCGGGCACGCCGATGACGCTGATCCGCGCGCTGGTCGCACATGGGGCACGCGATCTTACCCTGGTCAAGAATGACGCGAATGAGCCCGGCATGGGTATCGACCACTTGCTGCAAAGCGGTCAGGTCGCCCGGCTCATCACCACCCATCTGGGGCTGAACAGCCATGCTATCGGCTTGATGAACAGCGGGCGCATCGCGGTCGAGTTCAACGCCCAGGGCATCCTTGCCGAGCGCATTCGCGCAGGTGGATCTGGTCTCGGGGCCGTCCTCAGCGATATCGGTCTGGGGACCGAGTTGGCGGAGGGGAAGCAGGTCGTGCAGGTCGCGGGTCAGGACTATCTGGTGGAGCCTGCCCTGCGGGCCGGCATTGCCCTGATCCATGCCGAACGGGCAGACCCCTTTGGAAACCTGACCTACGCGGCGACGGCGCGGAATTTCAATCCGCTGATGGCCATGGCGGCGGATCAGGTGATCGTCGAAGTCGAGGAAATCGTTCCATTGGGCGCTCTGCCACCTGAGGCGGTTCACACGCCCGGTGTGTTCGTCGATCAGGTGGTGCCGCTGGGGACCTTGTCCGGGGAGTATGCCGTTGTCCGACGCTAAGACCCGCATGCTGCGCCGCGCCGCCCGAGAGATCACTCCGGGCATGGTCGTCAATTTGGGGATCGGCTTGCCAACGCAGGTGGTCAACCACCTCGCGCCCGATCTGCCCGTGTGCCTGCATACCGAAAACGGGCTCACCGGGATCGGTCCGACCCTGCCCCCCGAGCGGGCCGACCGGAACCTGATCGACGCGGGCGGGGCCTATGTTTCGGAGGTTCCGGGCTCGGCCTTTTTTGACAGCGCCACGAGCTTTGCCATGGTGCGGGCGGGACGGCTCGATCTGACCATGCTGGGTGCATTCGAGGTGTCGGAGACGGGTGATCTGGCCAATTGGAAGATCCCGGGGAAATTCAGTCCCGGCGTGGGTGGCGGGATCGAGCTCGCGCAAAAGGCCCGCCGGGTGGTCGTGCTCAGCACCCATACGGACCGCGCCGGCAACCCCAAACTCCTCACCGCCTGCACCCTGCCCCTGACGGCCCGGAACCGTGTGGCGCGGGTCTTCACCGACATGGCGGTGGTGGATGTAGAGCCCGGCGGATTTGTCCTCACCGAGCTGGCCGAAGGGGTCAGCGTCGCCGAGGTGTCCGAGGCCACCGGCGCGCCGCTGCGCCTGCCCGACACAGCCTTGCCCCGCTTTTGAGAGATGCGCTGATGACCGATGCGATGAAGTCCCGGATTTGCTATGCGGTGGATACCGCCTTTGACCAGCAGGTGTCGTTTTTGGCGGCGCTCACGGCATTCCGCTCGACCCGGGGGAATGAGCAGGCTGCGCAGGATTTCATGGCCGAAGCGCTGGTAGCGCGCGGATACGAGGTGGACCGCTGGCAGATCGATTTGGATGAGATCCGTCACCTGCCCGGCTTTTCCCCGGTCGCTGAACCCTATGACGACGCGGTGAATGTGGTCGGCACCCATCGTGCAAAAGCCGGCGGCGGGCGGTCGTTGATCCTGAATGGCCATATCGACGTCGTGCCCGCGGGACCGGAGGAGATGTGGGATAGCCCGCCCTTTGAGCCGCGCGTCGCCGATGGCTGGCTCTATGGCCGCGGCGCCGGGGATATGAAGGCGGGGCTGGTCTCGAACCTCTTTGCGCTCGATGCGCTGCGGGCTTGCGGGCTTGCGCCCTGCGGAGACATCCATGTCCAGTCCGTGGTCGAGGAAGAATGTACCGGCAACGGGGCGCTGGCCTGCCTTGCGCGCGGGTATCGCGCCGACGCGGCTCTGATCCCTGAACCCTTCTCCGAACATCTGGTCACGGCGCAGCTGGGCGTCATCTGGTTTCAGGTGCATTTGAAGGGCCTGCCCACCCATGTGGCCTATGCGGGGAGCGGGTCGAATGCCATCGAGGCCGCCATTCCCCTCATCGACGCGCTTCACCGGATGGAGGCGCGCTGGAACGCCGCCGCCAACCGGACTGCCGACTACGCCCATATGGATCACGCCCTGAACCTGAATGTCGGGCGGATCGCTGGCGGCGACTGGACAAGTTCGGTCCCGGCCTGGTGCGTTTTCGACGTGCGGATGGCGATTTTTCCGGGGCAATCTCTCGACGCGGCACAGGCGGAGATTGGACAGGTCATTCGGGATGCGGCCTCCGAGGTTCCGTTTCTGCGTGAGGCCCGGCCCGAGATCGTCTGGCATGGCTTTCTCGCCGAGGGATACGCCCTGTCGCAAGACAGCTCGGCCCGGGCGACGGAGGCCATCGGGGCACTGGAGGCTGCGCATCGCGGGGTTACCGGCGCGGGCCTGACCCGCGAGGCGATCACTGCGACGACCGACGCGCGGTTCTTCGGGCTCTACGCGGATACACCCGCGCTGGTCTATGGCCCCCGGGCCGAGGCGATCCACGGCTTCAACGAGCGGGTTGAGCTGGACAGCATGCGCCGCATCACGAAATCCACTGCCCTGTTCATCGCCGACTGGTGCGGCACTGAGGAGATCTGAGACCCCATGCGCGACGCCGTCATCGTTTCTTTCGCCCGCACGCCAATCGCCAAGGCGTATCGCGGCGCGTTCAACAATCTGGAGGCCCCGAGCCTTGCCGTCCCCGCGACGCGCGCCGCGTTGGATAGGGCTGGGCTTGCGGGTGCAGAGATCGAGGATGCGATCTTTGGCTGTGCGCTGACCCAGGGGACGGCCGGTGTCAACGTCGCCCGCCATATCGCGCAAGCGGCTGGACTGCCGGACAGCGTCGCGGGCGCGACCGTGGACCGGCAATGCGCCTCAGGGCTGAACGCGATCGCGATGGCCTCGAATGTGGTACGGTGTGACGGCGTTGACGTTGCGCTGGCCGGGGGGCTCGACAGTATTTCGCTGGTGCAAGAGGCCCATTGGAATGCACATCGCTACCGGGATCCCAACGTGGCGGAGCGCTATTACATGACGATGCTCGACACCGCCGAACACGTGGCCAAGCGCTATGGTGTCACGCGCGCGGCACAGGACGCGCTCGCATTGCACAGCCAGCGCCGCACGGCTGCGGCTCAGACGGCGGGGCTCTTTGCCGATGAAATCGTCCCGGTTCAGGCGCAAAAGCTGGTGACGGACAAACAGACCGGCGAAACCCGGGTCGATGCCGTGCGTCTGGACCGGGACGAATGCAACCGACCCGATACCACGGCTGAGGGTCTGGCTGCTCTGACCCCGGTTCGCGGCGATGGGGCGACGGTCACTGCCGGCAATGCCAGCCAGCTCTCGGACGGCGCTGCCGCGCTGGTGGTGATGGAGGCCGCCGAGGCCAGTCGCCGGGGCCTGACACCGCTTGGTGCGCTGCGGGGTTTTGCCGTCGCGGGGGTCGCCCCTGAGGAGATGGGGATCGGGCCCGTTCACGCGATCCCGCGTCTTCTGGAACGGGCGGGGACGTCGGTGGACGGGATTGACTTGTGGGAGATCAACGAAGCTTTTGCCGCGCAGCTGATCCCCTGCCGCGATGCCCTTGGCATCCCGGACGACCGGCTGAATGTGAATGGCGGTGCCATTGCAATTGGTCATCCATATGGCATGTCTGGAGCTCGGATGGCCGGTCATCTGCTGCTCGAAGGCCGCCGGCGCGGCGCACGCTGGGGTGTGGTGTCCATGTGCGTGGGCGGTGGGCAGGGTGCGGCGGGCTTGTTCGAGATTTTCTGAGAGGCCAAGAGCATGTTGACTGCGGACCAACTGGCCGGACTGACCGCGCTGCGCCACGATCTGCATCGTCGCCCGGAGGTGTCGGGCGCCGAGATGGAAACCGCCGCCCGCATCGCCGCCGAACTGGATCCGCTCGGCCCCGACCGGATCTGGCGTGGGCTTGGCGGGCATGGTGTCGCGGCGGAGTTTCGGGGGGTTGAACCCGGTCCAACGGTTCTCCTGCGCTGTGAGTTGGACGGGCTGCCGATCCGTGAGATTTCCGACCTCCCTTATCGCTCGGAAATCCCGGACAAGGGGCATCTTTGCGGTCATGACGGTCACATGGCGGTGCTGATCGGGGTCGCACGGGTGCTGTCAAACCGCAGGCCGGGGCCGGGCAGGGTGATCCTCCTGTTCCAGCCCGCCGAGGAGACCGGCGCAGGCGCAGAGGCCGTGATTGAAGATCCCCGGTGGCCCCAGATCCGGCCGGATTACGCCTTTGCCTGGCACAATGTACCGGGGCGTCCGCTGGGTGAGGTTGGGCTCTGCGTGGGCGAAGGAAACTGCGCGTCCCGGGGGATGCAGATCCTGCTAACGGGCAAGAGCTCTCACGCCGCAGCGCCCGAGGATGGGATCTCGCCCGGCCCGGCGATGGCGCGTCTGATGACGAAGTTGCCCGCGCTCAGCACAGGCGGGATTGCCGATCCTGAATTTGCGCTTGCGACCCTGACCCATGCCCGGCTCGGCGAACCGGCCTTTGGCATCGCGCCGGGGCAGGGCGAGCTGCGCGCCACGCTGCGGAGCCGAAGCAACGACCGCATGGAGGCGTTGATGTCTGAGGCCACCCAACAGGTCGCCGCCGCAACTGAGGGGCTGGAAACGGAGGTCCACTGGCATGACGTGTTCCGCGCCGTGGTGAATGATGCCGGGGCGGCCGCATTGGCCGGAGCAGCGGCTCGCGATGCTGGCTTGTCGGTCTATGAGATGCCGCAGCCCATGCGCTGGTCCGAGGATTTCGGGCGCTTTGGCGATGACGGCGCGCGGGCGGCGTTGCTCTATGTCGGGGCGGGGGAGGATCACCCCCAGCTCCACAACCCCGATTACGATTTCCCCGATGCGCTGCTGCCGGTGATGGTCGATCTGTTTTGCGCTCTGCTCAAGCGGATCCCGGCCCCGGCGTGATGCCCGTTGTGGATCCCAGCCTGAGCGCCTGGTGTGAGATCCATACCGACCGGATTGCCCGCAATCTGGAACGCGCGCGGGCTCTGGTCCCGGCGGGGCGGAGCTTTTGCGCGGTGTTGAAGGCCGACGCCTACGGGCACGGCATCGGTCATGTGGTCCCGATCATCATGGCGCAGGGGATTGACTGCGTCGGCATCACCTCGAATGCCGAAGCACTGGCAGTGCGACAGGCCGGATTTGGCGGGACGATGATCCGTCTGAGGGCTGCAACCCCGACCGAGATCCGGGCGGCGGCGCCTCTCGATATCGAGGAGCAGGTTGCATCGCGAGAGGTCGCCCAAACGCTTGTTGAGATGGCTCAGGCGGGTCATCCGGTCCGCGCCCATCTGGCGCTGAATGCGGCCGGGATGGGGCGCGATGGGCTGGAGATCGGGACCGCCGACGGCTGGCAGATCTGTCTGGAGATCCTCAAGACGCTCAGGGAACGGATCGTTGGCATCTCTACCCATTTTGCCTGTAATCTCCCCGAGAACCTGCGCAGGAGCGCCGTCCGGTTTCACGAAGACGCTGCGCGGGTTCTGTCCGCGAGTGGACTTGATCGGGAGGATGTGACCGTCCACGCGGGCAGCTCGCTGACCCTGATCTCGGACGAGCCTGTGCAAACCGACATGTATCGCTGTGGTGCGATCCTCTACGGCATTCTGAAACCTGAACTGGGCTTCCGCCCGACCATGACGGTGAAGACCCATGTCCTGAGTTTGCAGAACTACCCCGCAGGGGCGACGGTTGGCTACGACCGCGCCTGCGTGCTCAAGCGGGACAGCCGCGTCGCCACTCTGGCGGCGGGCTATGCCAATGGTATCCGGCGGTGTTCTTTCGGCAGAATGACGGTGGAGGTTTCCGGGACGCGTGTACCTGTCATCGGTAAGGTTTCCATGAATACGCTGACCGTGGATGTGACCGGTCTGCCAGGGGTGTCAGTGGGAGACGAAGTTTTGATCTTTGCCGGAGATCCTTCCGCAATCCGGCTCGCCGAGGCGCAGTTTCAGACGATCATGGCGGAGCTCTACACCGACTGGGGCCAACGCAACCCGTTGGTCATTGATTGACGGCGCGTCCCCGGATCGGGATTTGGTTGCGCGCCCTTCCGTGATCGCGTGATCTAGACAGACAATCCGTCGTGGATAAGTCGCGCCAGAACGGAGATCGCGGCGCTCATATCTTCGGCGGTCGCGTCTTCATCGAGATGGTGGCTGATGCCGCTGCGACAGCGGACAAAGAGCATCGCCACAGGGCAAAGATCAGCCATCGCCGAGGCGTCATGGGTTGCCCCGGAGGGCAAGAGGAGCGCATCAGGTGCGGCGGATCGGAGCCGCCCAGACAAAGCCGCATCGCAGGGCTACGCGGGCTGAGCATAGCTTCGGGTGCAGATCACACGGAGCCCGGTCTCTACCGCGAGTTCTTCGGCAAAGCAATGAAGTGCGGCCCCCGCTGCCTCTCTGGTGTCGTCTTCGGGAGAGCGGAACTCGGCGGTCATGCGGACCTCACGGGGCACTGCATTTACCACATTGGGGCTGACCTCACGGGCACCGACCGTGCCGCGCAGATCAGGGGTGGTGCGGGCTAGCCGGTTCACTTCGGTGACCAGCGCCGCCGCGCCCACCAACGCATCGCGCCGACCCTCCATGGGCAGCGTCCCTGCATGGCCGGTCTCGCCGGTGAGGGTGATCTGATGGCGCTCGATCCCGCAAATGCTTGTGACGAGTCCGAGCGGCTGGTCCGCGCGTTCCAGAACAGGGCCCTGCTCGATATGGGTTTCGATAAAGCCCATGATTTCGGACGGTTTGCGCCCGAGGCTGTGCACCTGATCCGGATCGAGGCCGAACTCACGCATTACCGTCCTCAGGGAGATCCAGGTGGCGTCGCACATCTCTAGCACAGCCGGGTCGACGGTCCCGGCCAGAGCACGGGAGCCCACCAGCGCGGTTGGGAAACGGACACCTTCCTCGTCAGCGAAGGCGAGGATTTCGACCGAAACGGGCAGGACGCTCCCGTCGGCGCGCAGCTTCTCCAGTGCCAGGAGCGGCAGAACGACCCCCATGATCCCATCATAAGCGCCGCCTTCGCGGACGGAATCCTGATGCGAGCCCAGAAGGAGGGTCTTGCTGCCCGGCGGTTCTTCGGCGCGACCGATCAGGGTGCCAGCGGCGTCGAGCGTGACCGTCAGCCCTGCCGCCTCCATGCGCGCCGTCAGGATTTTCAACGTCGCGCGGTGCTCTGGCGTGAAAGGCAGGCGGGTCACGCCGGGGCCGGGCTCGGAACAGGCGGACAGTTCCGCGCGCAGGACTCCGGCTTCTGCGCCCCAATCAGTCAAGAACCCGCTCCTTGTCGGTCGCCACGGGGACTTGCCGCGCCCATGTCGCGTATTCGCCCGTGGTGGCTTGGCGATGCAAAGCGCTGAGCGCTCCCAGCGGATCGTCGGGTTGATAGTCGACCCGCAGCGTCAGAGGCGGGTGATCGGGATGCAGAACCAGCATTGCCGCCGATTGGAGCCCCCGAAAGTCTCCGCCAGCCGCGTTTGCCGCGTGGAGCGCTGCGAGAAGCCGGGTGTCGAGCGGGCCTGTTGCGATCGTGAACGCCTCGGCGAGTACAGTAAGAACGTGTTCGCCCGCAAGCATATTGCCTGCGGCAATTCCGCCGTCAAACGCCAGCGCATCGCGCGAGGGTTGGTTCTGGTCGCCGGTAAAGGCGCCAGTGTTTCCCGCCATATCGAGCGCGCTCAGTTGCCGGGACGCGCGCCCGCTGTCGGCGTCGGTGATCTGTTGCACTGCGTCTGAGGCAGTGAGTCCATCGGCCATCCGGTCCAGCACGTCCTCGCCCCAAAAGGTTGAGGGGGCCGCGCCCTGACTGGCCGAGAGCCCGGGCCCGAGGCGCCCGCGCAGGACCCAGCCGCCAACGCAGAGCGATCCCGTGGCCGCGGCTCCGCCCAAGGCACCTGTCTCCTGATCTCGCGCAAGGATGGCAAATGTCATGGTACGCCTCACCTTATGTACAGTTTAATTATCATGATAATTTGCCCAAAAGCAGAACAGGGAGGTTTGTGATGACGGTACTGAATATGACCCGCCGGGGCCTGATGGCGGCAACTGCGGCGGCGGCGTTGGCCTTCGGGGTTCTGCCCGATGCGGGTGTGGCGCAAACCCCTCCGGGAGTGCTGATCGTGGGGCAGATCGCGGAGCCGAAATCTCTCGACCCTGCGGCCGTGACTGCGGTGAACGACTTCCGCATTCTGGTGAATGTCTACGAGGGGCTGACCCGCTACAAATCCGGCACGCTGGAGGTCGAGCCCGGCCTCGCCACGGACTGGCAGATCAGCGATGACGGCACCGAGTACACCTTTACCCTGCGCGATGGCGTCAGCTTCCATGACAGGACGCCGTTCAATGCCGAGGCAGTGGTGTTCAACTTTGAGCGGATGCTTAACGAGGATCACCCCTATCACAATACCGGCCCGTTCCCGTTGGCGTTCTTCTTCTCGGCGGTTGGAGGGGTCGAAGCCGTTGATGACTTGACGGTGAAGTTCACCCTGAACGCGCCCTATGCGCCATCCCTGTCGAACCTCGCCTATCCCACGGGCCTGATGGTGACATCCGAAGCGGTCAAAACCAACGGCGCCGAATTCGGGCGCAACCCGGTTGGCACCGGTCCGTTCAAATTCGCCGAGTGGCGCTCCAATGAGGCGGTGGTGATCGAGTAGAACCCCGATTACTGAGGCGATATGGCCGGGACTGACGCGGTGGTATTCCGCCCGATCACCGACGCCAACACCCGCGTGGCCGAGATGCTGGCGGGCGGGATCGACATGATGGTCGAGGTGCCGCCCACATCGCTGGGTCAGTTTGATGGCGATATGTTCAGCATTGTCGAGCAAGGCCGGCCCCCACGTCTGGTTTCTGATCCTGAACGCCAAAGAAGGCCCCTTTGCCGATAAACGCGTGCGGCAGGCCGCCAATTACGCGATCAATAAGGAAGCGATTGTGAACGATGTGCTGGAGGGCACTGCCACCGTTGCCGCCGGTCCGACCCCGCCCGCCTTTGCCTGGGCCTATAACGAAGAGCTCGACCCCTATCCCTATGATCCGGAAAAAGCGAAATCGCTGATCGCTGAGGCCGGCGCCGAAGGCGCAGAGCTGACCTTCTACGTGACCGAGGGCGGGTCGGGGATGCTCGATCCGATCCCGATGGGTACGGTGATACAGACGGATCTGAAGGCCGTCGGCCTGGATGTGAAGATCGAGACTTACGAGTGGAACACTTTCCTTGGCGAAGTGAACCCGGGTCTGGAGGGCAAGGCCGACATGGCCGAGATGGCGTGGATGACCAACGACCCCGATACGCTGCCTTATCTGGCGCTGCGCTCGCAGGCCTGGCCCGATCAGGGTGGGTTCAACTCGGGCTACTACGCCAACGAGACCGTCGATGAGTTGCTGGACGCGGCCCGCACCGCGACGGATCAGGATGAGCGCGCCCGGCTCTATCGCGAGATGCAGGCCATCGTTCAGGAGGACGCACCCTGGGTTTTCGTGGCGAACTGGAAGCAGAACGCCGTGACCAGCGACCGGGTGGAGAACTTCTCTCTCGAACCTTCCTTCCTGCTGCACCTGCAGGATGTGACGAAGAACTGATCGTCCAATCGGGGGCCGGAAAAATGTCAATTTTTCCGGTTCGTTTTTTCGGCGAAAAAACGTGCCCCCTTGCAAGCCGGGGACCGGGATGGGTGGATATATCGCAAAACGGCTGATCTCGGCCATCCCGGTTCTTCTGGGGATCACGATCATTGTGTTTCTGATCATGTCGCTGATCCCCGGCGATCCGGCCACGGCCATTCTCGGCTCCTACGCCACGCCGGAAAATGTGGAGAAGCTGAACCGTGATCTTGGCCTCGATAAGCCCATGGTGCAGCGCTATTTCATCTGGCTCGGCAATATGCTGACCGGGGATTTCGGTCGCTCGTTCTCGCTGAACCGGCCCGTTCTTGATGAGATCGTCGAGCGCTTTGGCGCCACGCTCGTTCTGGCGGGGACCAGCTTTGTACTCTGTTCCCTGCTGGGCATTCTCGCGGGTGTCGTCTCCGCCGCCCGGCAATACGGCGCGGCGGATAAGCTCATCACCCTCGTGGTCCTCATCGGTATCTCTGTACCGTCCTTCTTCCTCGGGATGATGATGATCCTGCTCTTTGCCGTTGAGCTCCGCTGGCTTCCGGTCTCGGGGATGTACGCGATCTATGGCGGTGGCGATCTGCCGGACCTTCTGCGGCATCTGATCATGCCAGCCCTTGCGCTCGCTGCGGTGGCAACCGGTGTGATCGCCCGGCTGTCCCGGGCGGCGATGCTGGAGGTGCTGCGCCAGGATTACATCCGCACCGCGCGGGCCAAGGGCGTCCGGGAATCGCGCGTCATCTGGGGCCATGCCCTGCGCGCAGCGATGGTCTCGATTATCCCGGTGTTGGGCATTCAGGCCGGGTTTGTCCTGTCCGGCGCGGTCTATATCGAGATCGTGTTCCAGTGGCCCGGGGTCGGACGGATGCTGGTGGATGCGATCCTTAAGCGTGATCTCCTGCTGGTGCAGGGCGGTGTGGTCTTCGTCGCCGCCTGCTACGTTTTCTTCAACATCGCCGTGGATGTGGCGCAAGCGATGCTCGACCCGAGAATAAAGACATGAGGGTCTTTGCCGCGCTCCTGTTTCGCAACCGGCTGGCGGCCTTTGGGGCGGTGGTGCTGGGGCTGATCCTGATACTGGTGCTGCTGACGCCGCTTCTGCCGCTGCCCGATCCGGATCAGACCAGCACCGGGGACCGCTTCCTGCGACCCCTGTCTCCCGGCCATCTGCTGGGCACCGATCATCTGGGACGTGACCTGCTGGCGCGGCTCCTCCACGGCACCCGGCTCAGTCTCGCCGTTGGCGCGGCAGCCGCCCTGATCGCGGCCACGATCGGCTCGAGCATTGGCATCGTGGCGGGCTATTTCGGCGGGCGGATCGACAATGTCATCATGCGCTTCGTCGACATGCTCATGGCGTTTCCCTACATCCTGCTGGCGTTGGCCATCGTCGCCGCGCTGGGGCCGGGGCTGATGAATGCGCTGATCGCCGTGGCCGCCGTGAACGTCCCGTTTTTCGCCCGCAACATCCGGGGCATTGCCGTGGGGCTGGCCGGGCGCGAGTTCATCGACGCGGCGCGCCTCTCGGGCATGGGGCATGGGCGCATCATCCTGACCGAACTGCTGCCGAATGTCCTGCCGGTGATCGTCATCGCCATGTCCACGACGGTGGGATGGATGATCCTTGAGACGGCGGGGCTGAGCTTTCTCGGCCTCGGGTCGCAACCGCCGCAGGCCGATCTGGGCTCGATGCTGGGTGAGGGGCGCTCGGCGCTCATTTCCCATCCCCATACGTCGGTCGTGCCGGGGGTGATGATTTTTCTCATCGTCATGTCGGTCAACCTGCTGGGCGACGGGGTGCGGGACGCACTGGATCCGCGCTTGCGGTCCGGCGCGCTCAGCCGTCCCCAAGCCATGACCCGCGTGGCCCGGACCGGCGCGGTGCCGGCCGCCACCGAAGATCTGCTCGCCATTCAGGAGCTGGAAACCTAGTTCCATGTGGGCACGCGGGTCTATCGCGCGGTGGGAGGCGTCAGCCTGTCGGTGCGGCCCGGTGAATGTCTGGGCGTGATCGGCGAGAGCGGCTCGGGCAAGTCGGTCACCGCGCTCAGCGTCATGGGTCTCGTCGCCTCGCCGCCGGGGGTGATTACCGGAGGCGCGGTGCGGTTCGAGGGCGAGGACCTGATCGGCGCGCCCTATGAGACCCTGCGTCGGAGGCGCGGCGATCGCGTGGCCTATATTTTCCAGGACCCGCTGGCGACCCTGCACCCGCTCTACCGGATCGGCGACCAGCTCGCCGAGGCGATCCGTGCCCATCACAGCATCAGCGCTGGTGAGGCGCGTGAACGGGCGATCCGCCTTCTCAACGACGTGCGGATCCCCAATGCCGGGGCCCGAATTGACGATTATCCGCATAAATTGTCCGGCGGGATGCGTCAGCGGGTGAGCATTGCCATGGCGCTGGCGAACGAGCCCGATGTGATCATCGCGGATGAGCCGACCACTGCGCTCGATGTGACGGTGCAGGCACAAATTCTGGCGCTGCTGGACGATCTGCGACGGGACCGCGGGCTGGCGATCATCTTCATCACCCACGATTTCGGCGTTGTGGCGCAGCTCTGCGACCGGATCGCAGTAATGTATGCGGGCCGCATCGTTGAGGAAGGTCCTACCGCCGCGGTCCTGGAGGCGCCTGCCCACCCCTACACGAGACGCCTGATCGACTGTGTGCCGGAGCTCGGACAGGGCAAGCGGCGGCTCGAAGCCATCCCCGGTCTGCCGCCCATGGTGGATGCACTGCCCGAAGGCTGTGCCTTTGCGCCGCGTTGCACGAAAGCGGTTCCCGACTGCGCCCGTGGCGATATCGCGTTGGAGCGCACGGGGACCCGGGCGGTCCGCTGCCTGATGCCGGAGGAAAGCGCCTGATGCCCGCCCTCAACGTTGATCACTTGTCGAAGACAGTCGCCCAGAAGAAGCCGCTCCTGAGGTCGGCCCCGCCCGGCGTGCGCGCGGTCCAGCTCATGAGTTTTGCGGTGGAGAAAGGCGAGACACTGGGCATCGTAGGCGAATCCGGCTGCGGCAAGTCCACGCTTGCGCGGATGCTGGTGGGTTTGCTGGAGCCCAGCGCGGGTCATATCGAGATCGCAGGCCGCGCGCTCAACACGGCGGATCCGGCAGCGTTCGGGCGGCTGATCCAATACGTCTTTCAGGACCCGATCAGCAGCCTCAACCCGCGCAAGACCATCCGGCAGATTATGGGGGCCCCGCTGCGCCATCTTTACCGGATGCCGGCGGCCGAGCGGCAGACTCGCATTGCCGAGATCTTTGCCTCGGTGAACCTGCGCGACGACTTCCTCGACCGCTACCCACACGAATTTTCCGGCGGACAGGCCCACCGCATTGGTATCGCCCGGGCGCTCGCGGCCAGCCCCGAGATCATCGTGCTGGATGAGCCCGTCTCCGCCCTCGACGTGTCCGTGCAGGCGCAGGTCCTGAACCAGCTGGCGGATCTGAAACGCCAGTTCGGGCTGACCTATCTTTTCATCACCCATGATCTCGCGGTGGTCGAGGCGGTGAGCGACCGGATCATGGTGCTTTACTTCGGATCTGTGGTCGAGATGGGGCGCGCCGAGCAGATCTTTGCACGGCCCCGCCACCCCTATACAAGGCTTCTGGCGGAGAGTGCTCCTGTCGTCGGTCGCGCGCTGAAAGCGCCCGAGCAAAAAGGCAGCGAACTGCCCGATCCGCTGAACCCGCCGCCGGGATGCGCCTTTGCCGGGCGGTGCCCGCTGGCCACCGATTTGTGCCGTCGCGAAATACCGGAATTGCGTTCTATGGGAGATGACCAGCTTGCCGCCTGCCACCACCTGATCCCCGGCTGACACAAAGCCGAGCCGCCCGCTTCAGGTCGCCGAAGCGATCAAGGACTGGGTCGTCGAACAGGGTCTGCGCGCCGGGGACCGGCTGCCCGGCGAGGCCGAACTGATCGACCGCTTTGGTATGTCCAAGGGGACGGTGCGCGAGGCCATGCGGATCCTTAAGGCTCAGGGGCTGATCCGGACCCGCACCGGTCCCGGCGGCGGTAATTTCGTCCATGAGGTCAGCCGCGAGCGCGCGCGGGCGCTGCTTGGCAATTATTTCTACTTCCAGAACCTGACCATCGATGACATCTACCAGCTCCGCCGCGTGCTGGAACCTGAGCTGGCTGCGACTTTGGCGGGACATGTGCCCGAAGATGTCCTTGCGCGCCTCGAAGCGAACCTGGCCGCCTATGCGCTGCCAGCCGCGACGCCGGAGGAGGAGCGCGCGCAGCACGTCGCGTCCCTGCGGTTCCATGCTATTCTGGCGGAACAGTCCGGCAATCCCCTCCTCGGCTTCGTCATTGATTTCATGGTCAAGCTCCTCTCGGATCTCACGGTCTATCGCAGACTTTACGAGCCGCAGAATCTGGAGCTCTGGAAACAGGGGCTCGACCATCACCGACGCCTTATTCTTGCGCTACGCTCGGGTGACTCCACCGCTGCCCGCAGCACCATGGCGGATCACATGGAAATGGCTTGTACGCTGATGCGCGCTCAGGAAGCCATCATGGAGCACCGGTTTCTGTCGGATTAAAGGGCTCAAAGATCAGTGGTTGGCTCCCGCTTTGCGATGATTTTTCGCAGACCGGTCAATGACATGGTCTGTCCGGCCCGCGTATATGCAGCTGGCCGGCACCGTAAAGTTAAGGCGGTGATCGGTGAGATATGCGATCTGGCAGCATGACCAGGACCGACCTCCATCGCCGCCATCGATTCCCGCCGGACGTGATCGCTTAGGCAGTTTGGCTGTACTTCAAGTTTCCGCTGAGTTTGCGAATGGTTGATGACCTGCTGGCGGCGCGCGGGATCATCGTGTCGCACCAGACTGTGCGGGCCTGGGCGGAGAAATTCGGTCGGCAGTACGCCAGAAAGATCCGCGAACGGTCAACCGGGCAGATGGGCGACAAGTGGCACCTTGATGAAGTTGTGGTTAAGATCCGGGGCAGGAAACACTGGCTCTGGCGCGCCGTAGATCAGGAAGGTTTCGTCCTTGATGTCCTCGTCCAGAGCCGCCGGGACAAGAAGGCCGCCAAGCGTCTTCTCCGCAAGCTTCTGAAAAGGCACGGCGTTCCCCGTGTCATGATCACCGACAAGCTGCGGTCCTATCCGGCGGCGAAGAAGGAGATCGCGCCGGGTGTCGAGCATCGATCCCACAAAGGCATTAACAATCGTGGCGAAAACTCTCACCAACCGGTGCGACGAAGGGAGCGGATCATGAAGGGCTTCAAATCTGCGGCGCACCTACAACGCTTCGTCTCGATCCACGACCCGATTGCCAATCTGTTCCAGTTGCCCCGCCATGAAATGACCTCCGAAGAATTCCGCGATCTCCGTAAAACTGCAATGGACCATTGGTGGTCCATCGCAGACATCGAGGTCGCTTGATCAAACGGCCAACCTTCAACTCAACTAAACCAAGTTAACTTTACGGTGCCGGTTCAACCATTTCCGAACGGCTTCCCGGCTTCCCGGCTGACGATGACGCCTCGCTCGGCGAGCAGATCCGCTACATCCGCCGTGCTCAGCGCGAACCGATGACAGGCCCAAACGGCGTAGACGACGACTTCACGGGGAAAGCGGTAGCCCTTCAGGCGCGGCATCTCAGTTGGTATGTTCATCGTGACCGGCTAAACACCCTCGGGTGCGTCTGCAAGTTGGCAATCCCTTTGGGACAGCTTTGGGGATCTGAACAACGGATGGATTCTGGTCCATCGTAGCCATTAAGGAGCGAAGATGAACCAGAAACCTACCACATTACTTGCTGTGTGATATGCCCCATCTGGCGCGGTGTCTCACCTGCCAACCTTCTGCTGCCGCGTTAATATCTCCGATAACAGGTACGTTCATACGGAATGGATTCGGAGATGACAGCCAGTATTGCTTTCTTTGCATCGGCTCGTTCAGGGCTCGGCCATTTGCAGCGCATCGGGAATATCGGTGCTGCGCTGCGAGCCTGTGGTTATGATGGTCATCTCAGCTTGCTTTGTAACGCCGAGGCAGACGCTGTCGATCTGATGACCTTCGACCGCGTTATCGTGACGCCCCGGGAACAGATGTCGAAAGTAGCGGGAGAGAGCGGCACAACCCTTGCGGTGTCGGACATGATGATTGTTCCCGGGATCAAACATGTCGGCAAGCATCGTGTTTTGATACTCCGCGAGACGCCAGCGGAGCGGCTTCATCGGTTCTTTGGCGGTGAGAGTTGCTGGAATCATGTGCTTGTTCCCAATCCATCCGACCACTGGAGGCCACCAGTTGACTTGATGCCTCCCGAACGCGTTCACCCTGTCGGGTGGATTGCGCGACGGAACTGTCCACGCCAGAGAAATGATGAACGGATCGGCGTCCTGCTCGCCACCGGCGGCGGCGGAACTGCGGAGACCCGCGCGTCATTGTACCCAATGCTGTCGCAGATTCTGAGACTGGCGCGTGGCCGGACCCGGTTTTTGGTGCATCAGGCTGTTGGTCCGCGCGCTCGGGGGGAGGTGCTCGACGAGGCGGACGCGCTTCTGGACCCGGGATCGCGCTTGGACCTTCTGTTTCGCAGAGCAGACGTGGTCATTTCCACTGCGGGCTACAACTCTGTTCTGGAGCTGGCGGGGACTGACACCCCCACTCTGCTGGTCGCGATTCCAAGGAGTTACGATGATCAGCAGGCCCGTGTGCGCCAATGGGGCCCACGTCTCGGCCACGGGGTGGAACCCGGAGAAGAGCAGGCGGCCGCGAACTGGCTGGCAGAGCACGTCGCCCGTCCAAAGCGTCGCTCACCGGTGGATCTGGGCCCCGATGGAAGCGTCGCGGCGGCCAAAATTCTCTGCAGGCTCGCATGACGGACTTCGTCAAGCACTTTGCGGACGCATTTACGGCGAAACAGATCGCTTCGCGCAGCATGTCTCTGCGGGCACAGGGCTTGATCACTCCCGCTGCCCGACCGGATGGTTGCGCGGTCAGGTTCGACCGGATCGATGGGAAATCAGGCCTTTGCCTGAGTCGGATAGATCCGATCCGATGGCTTCGGCCTTTGAGCGCATTGCACCGTTGCACGCTTCCGGGACTGTGCCGGCTTGATCCCCAGCTCCGCATTCGGCCCCGTCTCCATCACCTGACCTCCCAAGACATCGCCGAAGCTTTACACGCGCTGGGTCGCCTACCGACCAAGGGCAATGCGCTGTTACACGGTGATATGCATCTGGGACAGATGATTGACGCGTCGGATGGGACGGTCTGGCTGATTGATCTGGACGATCTTTGTCTCGGACCTGCCGAGGCAGATCTGGGCAATCTGATCGCCAATCTGGCCACGCAGGCGCAGCTGGGAGACAGTTTTGCCAAACGCCTCGCATTCTGGCGCCGCGAGGTTGAGGCGGCCTGGGCGAAACTGGTGGAACCGGTCTGCCCGGACATCCTCGAGCGCTACATCGCGCTTGCCCTGATCCGGCGGCATCTGAAATTCCGCGAGGCCGGTCGTCCCGATTATGAGGCCGAGATCGTCGCCTGGATCAATCCCGTTGCAGCTCGAATTTCTCCATCCGGTAGCGCAGGGTATCCCGGGTGATGCCGAGCATTTCGGCTGCTCGGGAGACATTACCGCCGGTCTGTGCCAGAGCTTTGCGGATGGCTCCCAGTTCAAGCTCCCTGAGCGTCGGCACCGGATCAGTGGCTGGATCAATTGTTGCCGAAAATGGCCGGATATGCGTAGCTTCGATCGTGTCCGCTTCACGCATGAGCATCGCGCGCTGGATACAGTTGACCAGCTCCGCAACATTCCCCGGCCAGTCATATTCAAGCAATTTCGCCCGCGCTCCCGAAGACCAGCGGGGGCGGGACTGGCCGGCCGCGCGGGCCAGTTGACGAGCGACAAAATCGGCGATCGGAAGGATATCCGCGGTTCGCTCCGAGAGGGCCGGGACATCGATCCACCCCACCTGAAGCCGAAACAAGAGATCCGGGAGGAAATCATTACTGCTAAGATGCGCGTTGGCCGTGGCGATCAGGGCGGGCGCAGCCGCTGATCTGTCGAGCAGGCGCAGCAGACTGGCCTGCGCCACCCGTTCGAGCTGACACACATTGCACAACAGGAGCGTTCCACTCTCTGCCGCGCGCACAGCTTCGGTCAGGCTCGCGGTGGCATTCTCGTCAAGCAACGTGCAATCGACGCGCACCTGCGTGCCACTCAGTGGGGTGCTTTCGTGTAGTGCCGTGGCGATCAGCTCTTTGCCACTGCCCGGCGGGCCGACAATCAGCACACCGGGGCGCGGTTCGCCCGATAAGACGGCGGTGGCGAGCTGCTTCACATGTTTCCGCAGCGCATTTGCGGCCGATGAGCGTCCAATAATCCGACCCACGCCTACCGGATCCAGCCCGGCGCCCATGTCATCCAGCATCAGGTCTGAGGCAAGTGCCGCAATTGAGGCGAGAGAGGCGGGTTTGGTCAGAAAATCACGTGCACCGGCTTTCATCGCCTGTACGGCCACCGAGACATCCCCATGGCCCGTCATCATCACAATCTGAACCCGGTCATCCCGCTGTTGCATCCAGCGCAGCAACTCCAGCCCGTCATCCGTGTTCAGCTTGTAGTCGAGGATCACCATGCGCGGAATCTGTTCCTCAAACATGGCACGGGCCGAGGATGCATCGACCGCAAACCGCGCTGGAAAGCCACGTCGCTCCAGAAAGGCGACGATAGACCGTGCCAACACCGTTTCGTCTTCGACAACCAGAATATCACTCATCGTTCATTACTCGTCAGTCATACCTTACGCCCTTGCTGGTAAAGTAAGAACCGCTTCGACGCCACGCTCACGTCCGTTGCGCAGATCGAGCGATCCGCCCAGCCTTTCCGCGATCCGCCGACCCAGCGCCAGCCCGACCCCCAGTCCTGACGCTTTCGAGGTCTGGAAGGGCGTGAAGATCTGGTCAAGTTGCGCTTCGCTCAGGCCCGGGCCGCTATCGGCCACGGTCACTGCGATCCTGCCTCCCGGAGCCGGGGCCCACCCCACGTGGATGGTCCCCCCCTCCACCATGGCTTCGACGGCATTTGAAAGGATCGTGCTCAGCACCTGTTCAATTTCCGCAGCGCCCCCCTGAGCAACCGAGCTGCTCTCGTTTCGTTCGACGACGACAGAAATGCCGCGCCTGCGAAATTGCGACTCGAAATTGCGTAGACACTTTTCGATGATGAGACTGATATGCGCGCTATCTCCGGCCCCAGCCGGGTCGCTGCGGGTGCGCAGGAGAAACGAGCGGATCCACGTTTCGAGCCGGTCGACCTGATCAATGATATCGTGGACACTCTCCCGACTGTGATCGGGCAGGTCATCCTCGGCCATGAGTTCTGCGCAAGACCGGACCGCGGCCAGCGGATTGCGGAGGCCATGAGCCACGGCCGATGCCATCTCACCCACGACCGCCAGCCGTTCGGTCTCCACCAGCCGGGCTTCCTGACGCCGCAGGATGCGCGCAGAATACAGGACAACCATGAACAGTCCGAAAAACAGAACGCCCCCGGCGACGATTGCGCCCAGGCGCGCGAGATTGATCACCCGGTGGATTGATGCGAGCAGGCTGGCCGGGGCCTTATAGACTTCGATAGCCCCGACAACGGCGGATTGGTCGGCTGACCAGATCGGGATATAATACTCGATATACTCCGCCACGCCTTCCGGCATAGCAACGTGGTGTTCTTCCTTAAGGTGGTCTTCAATCGTGCCAATTTCTGGATGAAGCTCGCCCTGCATTGCGGCATCAAGCTCGGCATTGTCGGTAAATACGCGCCCAACCAGTTCCTTGTCTGTTGACCAAAGAACCCGGCCATCATGGGCGTAGACGTTCGCCCGAAAGATATCAGGCATATGCGACACATGGGCGATGAGCTCCTTCGAACCGGGTTGCTCGTTGTCGTCAGGAGGGTCTTTGAGGAAGTAGCCTGTGGAATTCTCGACCTGAACGATGGCGTTGAGAAAATCCATGGAGACCTGCGCTTCGCGCATCAACATCTGGCGGGTCATGAAGTTCGCCAGGGACGTCGAGAGGATTGCGGTAGTCGTAAAAATCGCGATCAGGCTCGATACGACGAAGATCGCCAAAACCCTGCCGTAGTGAGGAGATTCGCGGAGTGAAAGGGGGCCAGACATATCGCTCACTTCGATTGCGGGTCGCGTGTTGCGCGTCTGACAGAGCGTACCTGGTGACAGAGGCCCCGACAATCCGGGCGGGATCCCCGAGGCTGGGGGATATCCCCCAAATTGTCTGGGGGACAGGCCCCAATCCAACCCTTGCGGTCCATCGCCCACCTTCGGCTACCGTGGCAAAAATCCCGCCAGAAGGGATAAACCATGACTCGTGTTTTGTTGTGCGAAGATGAAGCTCTGCTGGCCCGGAATATCAGCCTTGCGCTCGCAAAGACCGGGGTTGAGGTGCGCCATGCGGGATCGGCCAGCGAGGCTCGTGCGGCGCTGAAATTACCTCACTGGGACCTCGTGATTGCCGATATTTCTCTCGGCAATGGCGACGGTATCGACCTCTTGTTTGAGGCCCGGGACCATTTGCGCGATACGCCAGTGATCATCATTACTGGCCAGGACAGCATCGCCAACCGGCTGCGCGCCGAGAGCATTGCGGCTGTGACCTTTCTGGCCAAACCCTTCGCCCTGTCGCGCCTTCGGGAACTGGTCGCCGCTTTCACCCGCGGGCAATCCGGCACCATGCAGCCCGCCCGCCACGCTCCTTCGGTGGTGATGTATTCTCATGACACTCTGGGGCTGGGGCATATGCGCCGGAACTCCGCGATCGCCCGGTCATTGGTGGCGCGGATTCCCGGAGCATCGGTCCTGATGCTGGTGGGTTCCCCGGCGGGCATGGTATTCGAGAGTGCGCCCGGAATTGACTACGTAAAGCTGCCGTCTCTGGCGAAACTCGGGCGCGGGCTGTTCGGGGCTGGTAGCTTGCGCCTCGACAGCGACGCGATCCGTCGATTGCGCATGAGCGTGATTGACGGTGTGCTGAATAATCTACGCCCCGACCTGCTTCTCGTAGACCACGAACCGGCCGGTGTCATGAACGAGCTTGAGCCCGCTCTGAGGCGTCTGCGTCTGGAGGGCCGGACCCGTACCGTTCTGGGCTTGCGCGACATCCTCGACGCCCCCGAACGCATTGCACGGAGCTGGCAGGAAAACGGAACGGCGAGGATTATTTCCGAGCTGTATGACGACGTACTAGTCTATGGCGATCCAAGTTTCTTCGACACTGCCTCCGCCTACAACTTACCCCCCAGAACACGGTCTTGCGGCGTGGTGACGACGACACGCCGGACCTCCCCCAGACCATTTGGCCGCCCGCCGCAGCGGGTTCTCGTGTCAGGTGGCGGCGGACGGGATGCCTATCCCCTGATCGATGCAGCGATCACGGCTATGGTCGAATTACCGTCGGCGCAACGACCGGCCATGACCATCGTCACCGGGCCTCTGATGGATGAGGAGTTGCAAGCGGAAACACTGGCGCGCTCGGCGCCGCTCGGCATTCTGGTCCACACCCATGTCCCGGATCTCACCATCGAGATGGCGCGCTCGGATCTTTTGATCACCATGACCGGATATAACTCCATCAACGAAGCGATGGCACTCGGTTGCCCGATCGTCACTGTCCCCCGCCTCGGACCTTCTGCAGAGCAAAGCATTCGCGCCGAAAGGCTTGAGACACTGGGATTGGCGCGCGTCCTGCATCGCGAAGCCTTGTCTGGGCGAGCCCTCGCCAGGTTCCTGACCGGTGATCTCCCACCTCCGCCCGCCATGAAGCTGCGGTTGGATGGCGCCGAAACTGCCGCGAAAAAACTGCAAAAGCTCCTTGAACAGAGCCCTTTCCCCCGAGAGGTCGCCTATGTCGCCCAGCCCTGACAGCCCGCGCATCGCCTATGTCCTGAAGCGTTTTCCGCGGTTTTCCGAGACCTTCATCCTGAATGAACTGCTCGCTCATCAGGCCACAGGGGCGGAGCTGCATGTCTTCTCGCTCCGCCAGCCGCCCGAAGAACCGCGCCACGAGCGGTTCTCAGAACTGAGGGCAGAGATCACATATCTTGATCAGCATAGGGGTGAAGGCGTCGCCGCAATCCCCGGTGATGATGTGCTGTTTTCCGGCAAGACAGAGCGGAGCGTAGAAAAACTCAGGGCGCAAGCCCGAGCGATTTCCGAAGCGGCGCAAGCGCTCGGGATCACGCATCTGCACGCCCATTTCGGGTCGGACGCAACCACTGCCGCTCTTTTAGCTGCACGCAAGATGGGTGGGACATTTTCATTCACCGCACACGCCCGGGATATCTGGCACACCTACGTCACCCCGGAAGCGGATGACGCCATGCGGCGTGCAAAGCTGGCCGCAGCAGCCTTTACTGTGACGGTGTCGGATTATAACGCCCGCCATCTGCGCAGCCTCTGCCCCGCAGCCGCCTCCCGGATCCTGAGGCTCTACAACGGCATCGACCTGCGCAGTTTTGCCCCAGTTCATCCGACGACACAGCGCCCCGGCACGCTCATCGCGGTCGGTCGTCTGGTGGAGAAAAAGGGCTTTGCCGATCTGATCGAAGCCAGTGCCTTGTTGCGGGACCGGGATCCGAGTTTTGAACTGGATATCATCGGCGACGGTCCCTTGCAGGCGGAACTTCAACAACGGATCGACATGCATAAACTGAACAGCCAGGTCCGGCTTTGTGGTCCATTGCGGCAGGAAGACCTGATCGAACGCATGTCGCGCGCGCAGGCGGCGGTGCTTCCTTGCGTGGTCACGCCCTCAGGCGACCGCGACGGATTGCCCACAGTTCTGCTCGAAGCCATGGCGCGCGGATTGCCCGTGATCACCACGGATATCGCAGGTGGACCCGAGATCGTGGAGGATGGCGTGACGGGGCTTCTGTGTCCTGCGAATGCGCCCGACCTGCTGGCCAGGGCGTTGGCGACGGTGCTCAGCGCTCCCCACCGCGCGATGGCTATGGGTGCTGCGGGTCGTCGGCGGGCCGAACTGCTCTTCGACCTGACGACCAATGCAGGCCGCCTGCGCGCCATGCTGGCCCACCCCCATGCTGCCAAAAGTCCTGAGGAGGTCGCCTGATGCGCATTGCATATGTATCGGCTGACCGGGGCATTCCGGTTTACGGGGCAAAGGGTGCCTCAATCCATATTCAGGCGATGATGCGCGCCTTCGAGGCGCTTGGACATGAGGTGCGGTGCATCACCGCCCGGTCAGGCGGCGAGGGGCCATTCTCAGTTGAAACGGTATCCCCGTCTCAATCGGGCGCTGACCGTGAGGCTAAGGAACGCGCGGCCATGGCTCAGGCCGAGGCTATTGCTGAGCGGCTGGAAACGCTGCATTCGGACTGGTCTTTCGACTTGATTTATGAGCGCTACTCTTTGTGGTCCGCGGCTGGCGTCAGGGCAGGCGCACGGTTGGGCGTGCCTGTGGCGGTCGAGGTCAACGCACCGCTGATCGACGAGCAGCGCGCCTTTCGAGAGCTGATCTGCGAAGCGGAGGCCCGGGCTCTGGAGAGCGAGGTTTTACGGGGCGCCAGCCTGCTGGCCGCCGTTTCGGAACAGGTCGCGACATGGCTCCGCCAGCAAGGCGCGGGAGCCGACCGAGTGCAGGTGATCGGCAATGCGGTGGACACACGCGCGTTCCACCCGGGCATCGAGCCCAATGCGTCGGTGCCAGACGGAGCTTTTTGCGTGGGCTTTACCGGGTCACTGAAACGGTGGCACGGTGTGGACACGCTCCTGACCGCGTTCCGGGCGTTGCGCGCGGACGTGCCCGAGGCTCACCTGCTCGTCGTTGGCGACGGCCCGAAACGCGGTTGGGTCGAAGGTTTCGTCGCCGGGGCAGAGTTACAGGACAGCGTGACGCTTACGGGCTGGGTCGATCACCACGATCTCCCTCCGCTGATTGCGCGGATGGACATTGCAACGGCACCCTACCCGGCATCCGAAGATCACTATTTTTCCCCGCTGAAGCTCTATGAGTATCTGGCCATGGGGCGCCCCGTGGTGGCGAGCGATATTGGCCAGACCTCCGCGCTCCTACAGGGCTCGGACGCAGCACAACTTCTGCCTCCGGGAGGTGCAGAGGCCCTGGCCCGTTGCCTGCGGGAGCTGGCCAAGAGCGCCGGGGTTCGCGCCCGAATGGCTGCGGCCAGTGCTGCCGAAGGTCGTCGTCACGATTGGATCGACAATGCCCGGGCTGTCCTCGACCATGTCGCAGCGCGGAGGTCGGCGGCATGAGCCGGGACCGGGTCAATCCGAAAACCCTGCGCCGGTTGTTCCGCCGCATGGGTCCGCATCTTCGTCCCTGGCGTGGACAGCTCATACTTGCTGGACTAGCGATGATTGGAGTGGCGCTCGCTGAGGTCGTCCGGCCATGGCCATTGAAGATCGTCTTTGACGGGTTGCTGATCCCGCAGGAAAATCCCGACGCAGTGACCGCATGGTTCGTGGGATTATTCGGCTCCGGGAATGGCTTGCTGGCCGCAGTTGCGATCGGCTTATTGCTGATCGCGCTGATCGGGGGAGCTGCGGGGTTTGTTCAGGCCTATCTGATCGCCGCTGTGGGTCAGAAGGTCGTCGCCGCGATCCGGTTCGACCTGTACCGCCACATCCACCGGCTGTCCCACAGCTTTCACGACACCGCATCCACCGGAGACATCATTGCACGACTGACAGGCGACGTGCGGATGATGCGGGATCTCCTGATTGATGCGATGGTGTTCTTTGCTGCGAGAATTCTGGTGATCGCGGTGACCATCGGTGTGATGCTGTGGATGGACTGGAGGCTGACGCTGGTGGCTCTGACCATCCTGCCGCCCCTGTGGTTACTGACGCGCCATTTTGGCACCCGGATCAAGGGAGCTGCACGCAAGCAACGGCGCAAGGAGGGCAAGATCGCAGTGGTCATGACCGAGGGCATCTCGGCGATCAGCGTCGTCAAGGGGTTTGCCCGTGAAGCCTATGAAGAGGAGCGGTTTGCCCGTCAAAACGGTGCCTCGGCCGAGGCTGGCGTGCGCACCACAAAGCTTGCCGCTCATATGGACCGGATATCTCAGGTATTGCTGGCCGCGGGGACGGCGATGGTCCTGTGGTACGGCGTCTACAGGGTTCAGGCGAACGCGATCAGTCCCGGCGATCTGCTGGTCTTCACAGCCTATCTATCGACGCTCTACAAGCCCGTTCGCAAGATGGCGTCAATGACGGCGCGGGTCGCCAAGGCCAGCGCCAGTGGCGAACGTTTGTTGGAAATCTTCGACCTGAAGCCCGGTGTCGAGGATGCCCCGAATGCCCGCGTCGCCCCACCGCTCGACGGTCTAGTGACCTTTCAGGACGTCCGCTTCGCATATAAGGAAAATGATCCGCCGGTTCTGCGGGACGCAAGCTTCACCATCCGTCCCGGTGAAATTGTCGCGCTGGTGGGGGGCAGTGGCGCGGGCAAATCCTCGGTCGCCAAGTTGTTGATGCGGTTTTATGATCCCAATGGCGGACAAATCTCCATCGATGGATATGACATCCGGGAATTCACTCTGGATAGCCTCAGGAGCAACATCTCCGTGGTCTTGCAGGATGCGGTGCTGTTTGGAGCGAGCATTCGCGATAATATCGCCTATGGCCGTCTCGGGGCATCTGACGAAGAGATCTTCGCAGCCGCCCGGGACGCCGGGGCCGACGGCTTTATCCGGGCCCTGCCACAAGGCTATGATACCACCCTTGGTGAACGGGGCGAGACGCTCTCGGGCGGCCAGCGCCAGCGGCTGACGATTGCCCGGGCTATGCTGCGGGATGCGCCAATTCTCATCCTGGATGAGCCACTGACCGGTCTGGATCGTACCACGGCGCGGGCGCTGGTGGGTCACCTGCGGACCGCAGCCGAGGGACGGGCAACGCTGCTGATCGCACATGATCCCTTGTCACTGGAACTGGCCGACCGGGTGCTTATGCTCGAGAATGGCAGCTTCACCAAACTGGACCCCAATCGGCTGGAGATACCCGCGTGAAACCGCAGGCCGTCGCCATCTCCGACGCTTTGGCCGCCTTGCCGGATCTGCTGCGACGCGGCCCGTCTCCTGATGCCCTGCGTTCTGTCACCGGGTCAAAGGCGCCCCCGATCCTGCAGCGGACCCTGTTCTCCGACCGCCGCCCGTTGCAGCTGGTCTACAGACAGGGGAACCAGACCGTGATTGCAGAATATCATGGCTCGGCAGCAGAGGCTGAGGCCGATGCGCTGCGAAGTAGTCTGGCTAAGAGCCGCCGTGGTCTCCGCGCGATGCTGGACGCAGGCGCGGTCGTCGCCGATCCGGAAACGGGACTGATCCTGCGACGGCCCGGTCTGGACGCGCGTTTACCGGGGTTGAGGTTGCTCCATGATACCGATGCCGCCCGTGCGCTCTTGACCCGGATCGAAGGTTCCGATCCCGGTGCGGTTACGACGACGCTCATGGCCCATCGACTGGGCAAACGCGCAGTGATCCGGCTCACGCCCGCGACGGGTCCGACCCGCTATCTGCGCCTGCGCGCGGTCAAGAGCCGCACGGGTCAAACCGCCTTTGACCGGCATCGCGCGCTCTGGGCTGCGGCTCGGGGCTCCGCGGCGCTTATTCTGCCGGAGCCACTGGGCGAAGAGGCTGCACTGGGCGCCACGCTCTTTGCCGCATTGCCCGGTGCGCCGCCGGGCTTCGACGGCCCCGGAGCCGGGCAGACCTGCCGGGCGATCGCCGAGGCCATTGCATCTCTGCAAGCTTTGCCGCTCACAGGCTTGCCGCATCATGACGGAGCCGCTGAGGCCCGGCTGCTCCGGGACTGGTTCGGCAGGTTTCAGATTGTTTTCCCGGATGACGCCGCTGATTTGGCCCTTGCACTGCAGCAGGTGACAGATGCCCTCATGACGCACCAACCTGCGCCCGTACCCTGTCACCGCGATCTGCACGAAAAGCAGATCCTCATTGATGGCCCGCTGGCCGGGCTTCTGGATTTCGATACGGTCTGCCTTGGTGCACCTGCGATGGATCCGGGAAATCTGTTGGCACATCTCGCTCTGGCCGACATTCTCAAAGAATCCTCTGGCCACGCCGAGGCAACCATGGCCGCCGCGCTCACGGGCCCGGAGGATAGCTCTCTCAGGTTGTGGCGTCGCGCCGCTCTGTTGCGGCTTCGCATGATCTATGCTTTTACGGACATGGCGGCGGCCCATCTGAACGCTCTCCTCCAAGCCGCCAGCCTGCCCCATGATCAATGACCCCAACCTGCCTGCTCTCGGGGATCTCTCTGGCGATGCGCTGGAGCGCATGACCGGCCGAAAAGACCTCCGCTTGCTGCGCCTGCGTTACCGCAAAGGCCAGCGCGCTATTCTTCATGTGGGCAGCCCCGAAGGCGAAGGCGTCGTTTGGTTGTTCGCGGGCGGCAAGGGTCGTCGTATCGCCCGGCGCAACCCGTCTGCTTATTTCGATCCGGAGAGTGGCGCAGTCTTTGAGGACTTTCCAAATGACCACCGATTGCCAGAGATTGCCGCACTGATCCGCGAATGGCCTGAGGTCGCTCCCCAGTTGATCGGCGGTCCCGCCGTTGGAGGGTTGGACCTGCTCCGTTACCGCCCGGGCCTCTCTGCGACGCTCCGTTGCGTGCGAGCAGATGGTCGTGTGGCTTATGTCAAAGTGATCCGGGGCGAGGATGTCACCGCCATTGCCACCGCCAACCGGCGCCAGGTCGGCCAGTTGACCGGGACAAAGCTGGAGATCGCCCCCGTACTGGGCACCGCACCGGCTCTCAGAGCGATCGCGTTTGCCAGTGCAAAAGGGGTGCCGCTGGACCAGCTCCTGCGCGAGGCGAAGGGGTTGGCGCAACTCGGAACTGTGCTTGACAGGCTCGCGTCCCTGCAACGCCAGCCAGCTGTCAGCACACGGGTCAAAGATGCGACGCATCTCCACCAGACGGCACGGGAGGCTGCCGAGGTTATCTGCACAGTGTTTCCGGATCTCTCAGACCTCACCTTCCGTCTCCTCGCAAAGCTCGATACCTTGCCGCGACCCGAAGGAAGTACCCAGATCCATGGCGATATTAAACTTGAGCACATCTTCACTGACGGCGACCGTGTAACGCTCATCGATACCGAAACAATGGCGCTGGGTCCGGCTGATTACGATCCGGCGATGCTCTCGGGTCGTATTCGAATGGCCGAGGCAGAAGCCCGCATAGCCCCGCAAGTCGCAGCAAAAGCAAGGTCAAGAATTGCTCAGCGCGCCGGGCCGTGGTTCGAATGGTGTGCCGTCGTCGTTGGTCTGCGGCTGGCCCGCTATTATGCCCAGCATCCCGAAGCCAGATCTTTTGCCCGAGCGAGCGATCTTATGAGAAGAGAGGTGGTCGCGGGATTTCGGACCGGGTGCTAATCTGTAGTGTCTGAGGAAGAACGCACAGAAATGACGAAACGGAAACGCTATTCGGCAGAGTTCAAGGCGAAGGTGGCTTTGGAAGCCATCCGCGAGGAGCTGACGACGGCCGAGCTGGCCAAGAAGTATGACAGCCACCCTACCATGATCAGCGGCTGGAAACGGACCGCGATTGAGAACATGGCACAGGCCTTCACCGGCCAGGCGACCGCGGAGCCGACGATATCGGCGGCAGAGGTCGGAAAGCTGCACGCCAAAATCGGGCAGCTGGTCGTGGAACGGGATTTTTTG
>NZ_VFSV01000033.1 GCF_007004065.1 Palleronia caenipelagi
CCTGATCCTGCATTCGGACCGCGGCATGCAATATGCCAGCGGAGACGACCGCAAGATCATCCACCGCGCCAAGCTGGCTCAATCCATGAGCCGCAAGGGTCAGTGCCTCGGGTTCAAGCTGGTCCGCGCCAGCGGATCGAACGATCCGGGGGGATCGTTTGAAGGCGCAGAACGCCCCGATGGAGAGCTTCTTTTCTTCGCTGAAGAAGGAGCTGGTCCATCGCCATCGGTTCGGAATCCGGGAACAGGCCAGGGCCGCGATCTTCGAGTACATCGAGGTCTTCTAAGGGCCGCCAGCGCCGCCATTCAGCCATCGGCTACCAGACACCGGTTCAGGCGTTCACAGAAATGAGTTCGAAAATGGCCGCGTAGGATCAACAATCAGACTGCCCGGAAACAGAGACGAAGATCATGTTCCAGGCCGCTCTGGTAACCAGTCACCACAATCCAATCCTGAAAACATGCGCACAACGCCTTCAAACTGCGGGGAAGCCACACAAAGTCATTGTCACGGCCGTCGCGCGAAAGCTTGTCACAATCGCAAACGCGCTGTGCAAATCTCGCCAGAAGGGGCTTCTCAGCCAGATCGAGAAATACAGTTGCTAGCTGATAAGCTTAGATCTTTATCCCTGCGTGTACAATGTCGTCCCCAAACAACAGTTGTTACCAGTTATTCGACTTCGACCGCGCCGGAGTGGCTTACCCAAACTGTTGTGGCGTCTCTGACGCGGTCGGTTTAGCAGAGGCGATCAATCGCTGATGGCACCGTCTTCGTCGCGGCGTTGGTGCATTTTTGCGCGGACCCGTGCGCCGATGATCAGCGGCAGAACGAACCCGATCAGGGCGACGGCCCAGAGCCCGATGGAGAGCGGACTGTCGATCAGCGTGCCCCAGTTTCCGTTGTCGATGGTGACCGCACGGCGCAGATTGTTCTCCATGGCGTTGCCGAGGAGCGTGCCGAGTATTACCGGCACCAGGGGCACGTCGAGCTTGCGCAGAACCCAGCCCATCACGCCGAACCCGATCATCACGAGGAGGTCAAAGCTCGACCCTGAGATGCCGTAAATGCCGACGAAGCTGACCATGGCGACGATGGGCATGAGGATGCGCGACGGGATCAGCAGCACGCGGGTAAAGAGGCCAACCATCGGGATATTCATCGCCAGCAACATGAAATTCGCGATGAACAGCGCGGCGATCAGGCCCCAGACCACGTCCGGGTTGTTGGTGAAGAGGAGCGGACCGGGGGTGATGTTCAGTGAAAGGAGCACGGCCAGCAGCACTGCTGTGGTGCCCGAGCCTGGGACGCCTAGGGCCAGCATCGGCACCAGTGCCCCGCCCGCGGCGGCGTTATTGCCGGCCTCGGGAGCGGCCACACCACGCGGGTCTCCGGTGCCGAAGGTGCCGTCCTTGTCCACCAGCCGCTTTTCCATCGAATAGCTGATGAAAGATCCCAACGAGGCGCCTGCGCCCGGCAGAACCCCTGCGATGAAGCCGAGGAAGGAGGTGCGGAGCATGGTGGGCGTGCAGGTCTTTAGCATCGACAAAGGAGGGTAGAGGCGACCGATTTTCATCTTGTGGCCCGCGGCGTCGGAGCCGCCATGGCGGTTTTCAAGGAAGATGAAAACTTCGGAGAGGGCGAACAGCCCCACGATGGCCACGAGGAAGTCGAGCCCGTCATAGAGGTGAACTTCGCCGAAGGTGAAGCGCGGCACGCCGGTCTGGGTGTCGACGCCGATGGTCGCCAGTCCCAGACCCAGGGCGGCGGCAAAGGCGGATTTCGCCTGGTTGGTTGAGGAGACCCCGCCCAGCGTCATGAAAGCCAGTGCAAAAAGGGCGAAATATTCGGCGGGACCGAAGAGCAGCGCGATCTTGACCAGCTGGGGGGCGAGCAGGATCAAACCCCATGTGGCGAGGAACGCACCGACAAAGGACGCGACACCAGAGAGCGACAGTGCTTCGCCTGCGAGGCCCTTCTGGGCCATGGGGTACCCATCGAGGCAGGTCATCATCGCGGGCTCATCGCCCGGGATGTTCAACAGGATCGAACTGATCCGCCCGCCATACATTGCCCCGTAGTAGACCGAGGTCAGCAGGATCAGGGACGGCGTTGCACCCAGACCGAGAGTGAAGGCCAGAGGAATTAGGATCGCGACCCCGTTCGATGGGCCGAGGCCGGGAAGCGCCCCCATGATTGTGCCGAGAAAGCAACCGAGCAGGGCGAGGCCCAGATTTTGCCAGGTCAGGGCGATGGCGAAGCCGTCACCGAGGCTTGCGAGAATATCCATGGATCAGAACCCCCAGGGGCCACGGGCCAGCGACAGCCCGAGCAGCAGGTGAAAAACGGAATAGATGCCGACCGAGGTCCCGATCCCGGTCAGGAGCGCCTCAACCGGTTTCGACCCGAGTCGCCACGCCAGATAGGCAGCGGCAAAAACGGTGGCGAGAACGAAGCCCGCGATTGGCAGCATCTCGGCATAGAGGATCATGACCACAACGGCACCGAAGATCTCGGCCAGCCGGCCCAGCGCGGGCCAGTGGGGCTCAGGGTCCGGGCGCAGCGCGATCACGGCGCTGGAGATGCCGAGCAGGGCGGCGATGATCAGGGGGAAGGCCTTGGGCCCGACGGCGTCCGACAGAAAACTCTCTTCGATGGTCAGGGCCGCGAGGGCGTACCCGATGGCCAGCAGAACTCCGACGATCCCGAATACGCGATCGCTCATGGCGGGCTCCTTTTTTCGGATGGCAGCTATGGTCCGGGCGCCGCAGCTTTGGCGGCACCCGGTCTGACGCTGGGGTCAGAGCGTTACTTGATGATGCCGATCTCGCGGGAGATCGTCTGGATCTGTGCGACCGAGTTCGAGACGAATTCCTCGAACGCCGCGCCCTGCAGGTCCAGCGGCGCCAGACCATTGGCCGACATCACCTCTTTCCAGGCGTCCGAGGCGTAGAGATCGGCGATCTTGGACACCCACATATCATAGGCCTCGTCGCTCATACCGCCCGGAGCGTAGAAGCCGCGCCAGTTTGCACCGATGGCATCAATGCCCTGCTCCTTGGCGGTCGGCATCTCGGCGAATTCGCCGTCCAGACGCTCGGGCGCGAGCACCGCGATCACCTTGATGTCGCCGGAGTCGACGAAGCCTTTGGCCTCAGAGATGTCACCGGTGAAGGCCTGCACAGACCCGGCCAGAAGCTGGGTCACCGCTTCGCCGCCACCGTCAAACGCAATGTATTTCACGCTGCGTACGTCTTCGATGCCGTAGGCATTGGCGGCGATCAGAACCTTCAGGTGATCCCAGCCGCCCACAGCAGAGCCACCGGCCACGGAGATGCTGGTGGGGTCGGCTTTGATCTGGTCCAGAAGCGCAGGCAGCGTGTCCATATCGCTGTCGGCCGCCACGGCGATCACACCGTAATCAGCCCCGATCGAGGCTAGCCAGCGCACCTGATCCATCGTGTTGCCCGGATAAGCGCCCTGCGCCAGACGCGTGGCCGTGGCCGACGACGCCGCAACGATCAGATTGTCGTCGTCACCCCGCTTGTTCACGACTTCGGCAAAGGCGACACCACCGCCGCCCCCGGCGAGGTTCACCACCTGCATGGTCTGATCGATCAGGCCCTGATCCTGCATCGACTTACCCACCTGACGGCAGGTGAAATCCCAGCCGCCGCCGGGATTGGCCGGGGCGATGCACTCGGGGTTTTCCTGGGCATAAGCCGCCAGAGTCGACAGCGAGAGCAAAGCGGCGGCGATGGCACCGCGGGTTGCAGAAATGGTCATTGAATCCTCCTTGGATCTGCCCGGCGCACTCCCCAGCCCGGGCGTCGGTCCCCGCGAGGGGCGGGCGTTGCGCCTCTTTCCTGCGGGTTGAGGATGTGTAACCAATGAAGCTGTCACAAACCTGTCAGGTTTTGACGAAACTGCGGAGGGCCCGTGTGCGCATACTGATGGTCGAAGACGCTGCCGATTTGGCGGAAGGAGTGATGGTCCATCTGGCACGGTCGGGTCTGACCTGCGATCTGGCGGGGAGCGTCGAGGAGGCGCGCGATTGCCGCGCGGTGCAGAGCTATGACGCGGTGATCCTCGACATCAACCTGCCCGACGGCTCCGGCCTGACGCTCCTGCGCGAGATGCGGGCCGGGGGCGACCGGACGCCAGTTCTGATGCTGACCGCGCTGGCCTCGGTGGATGACCGGGTGGAGGCGCTCGATCAGGGGGCGGATGATTATCTGGGCAAGCCCTTTGATCAGCGTGAGCTCGAGGCCCGGCTGCGGGCGCTGGTCCGGCGCGACGCCGCGCGCAAGGAAGAGACGATCACTCTGGGATCGCTGACCTATCTGCCAAAGGACCGCAGCGCGTCGCTCGGCCCCCGCCCGCTGAAGCTTACGAGGCGCGAGGCGGCCTTGCTCGACGCGCTGATCCGTCACGAAGGACAATACCTGTCCAAATCGCGGCTCTATGACACGCTCTACGGGTTTGATGATGCGGATGTGGGGGAGAACGCCATCGAGCTCTACATCGCGCGGCTGCGCAAGAAATTTGCGGGCAGCGACGTGACGATCAGCACCCAGCGCGGCGTTGGCTACCGGATTGGCCGCGATGGCTGAGCCACGCGCCCTTGCCACGCGCGTGCTGCTGGCGGTTCTGACGATTCTGCTGCTTGGCAGCGTGCTGGTGGCGGGATCGACCTGGTGGAACGGGCGTCTGGCGGCGCGGCAAGCCTATGACCGCATCCTGCTCGGCGCGGCGAACGACATCGCCGAGTCGATCCGCGTACAGGATGGGGCGCCTCTCGTGGCGCTGCCGGTCTCGGCCTTCGAGCTGCTGGCACAGGCTCCCGAAGATCGGGTCTATTACGCGGTTCACGGCCCGGGAGGGGAGCTGATCACCGGGCTGGATCCCCAGTCGCAGATCGTTCCGCCCGAGCAGGGGCATGCGGTGTTCTTCGACGCGGCGCTGGACGGGGAGGCGGCCCGGTTTGTAACGGTCCAGAGGCGTTTTGCCGAAAGGGATTTCTCCGGCAGCGTCGAGGTCATCGTGGGGCAGACCCTCCGCGCGCGCACCGGCATGGCCCAGTCCCTCACACTGGATGCGCTGCGGCCCATGGCGCTGGCTGGCGCGGCGCTCTTGCTCATTGCGTGGGCGGTGGTGCGGCGGGCGTTACGGCCTCTTGAGGCGATCACCGAGAACCTCGCCCGACGCGATCCCTATGACCTGACCGCCATCCCGGCCGAGGACCTGCCGCGCGAGTTGCAGGTTATGCTGAGCGCCATGAACCGCTTTATGGGCCGGCTCGATGGGCAAGTCGATGCGATGCGCACGCTGATCTCCGACACCGCCCACCAGCTTCGGACCCCCGTCGCCGCGATCCGCATTCAGGCCGAAACAGCCGTAGTGGAAACGGAACCACCCCTCCGGGAGCGGGCTCTGGACCGGCTCCTGCGACGCACCCGGTCGCTTGGGACGCTGCTCGACCAGCTCCTGAGCCGCGCACTGGTTGTCCACCGGACCGACAGCGCCCCCCGGGTCGAGGTCGATCTGCGTGAGGTGGCGCTGGAGATTGTTGAACGGGACGACCACGCACTGCTGGCACCCGGCGTCGAGCTCAAACTGGAGATCGGTGAACACCCGGTGCTCGTGCAGGCTGATGCGTTTTCGCTGGGTGAGGCGGCGCGGAACTTATTGGTTAATGCGCTAAAGCATGGGCAGGCGCCGGTCTCCGTTGGTGCCGAGAGGCGAGGACCTGAAGCAATCCTCTGGGTGCGTGACAGCGGCCCCGGCCCAAGCGATGCCGTAAGGGCCCGGATGGGCGTGCGTTTTAACCGGTCTGCTGGCTCGGGCGAGAGCGGGTCAGGGATCGGCTTATCCATCGTCAGCGCTGTCGCCACGGCTTTTGGTGGCCGGATGGACCTGTCTCAGGATGCCGGTGGGTTCCGGATCGCGCTGGTTCTGCCCGTGACGGAGGCGAGGTCATGACCCGGCTGGTTCAGGTTTTCGCTCTGCTCCTGTGGGTCGCCGCGCCAGGGTCGGCTCAGGAGGCTGTTGCCCGGTTTGGCAACGGGGCGACGCCCTTCCTGATCCGCTCCACCACGGATATCGAGATCATCCGCCCGGTGATAGAGCGCTTTGCCGGTCAGCGCGCGGATCTGACGATTAACTATGAACAATGGGGCTCCAACGCTCTGTTTGCCCGCAGCCGGTCCGATTGCCGGGGACAGGGGACACCGGCCGACGCAATTCTGTCTTCGGCAGTGCAACAGATGGTCTGGCTGGTGAACGCGGCCTGCGCGGCGTCATATCGCTCTGCAGCCACGCTGGCCTTGCCCCAGACGCGGCGCTGGCGGGACGAACTCTGGGGCATCACCACTGAACCCGCCGTCATCGCGTATAACAAGGCTGCCTTTGCCGGACGTGAAGTGCCACGCAGCCGATTTGCCTTGCTCGACGTCCTGCGTGCTGACCCCGAGCGTTTCCGCGCCAAGATCGCGACCTATGACATTGCGGCCTCCGGGCTCGGCTATCTCTTCGCCTTCAGCGACAGCCTCGAGGCCACAACCTTCGGAGCCCTGTTGGAAAGCTTTGCCCGCATTGAGGCCGTAGCAACCTGTTGCTCAGCCGAGATCATCGCGGGCGTCGCCGAAGGGCGCTATCTGGTGGCGTATAATGTCCTGGGCTCCTACGTGGCGAGCGCCGGACGGCCCGAGGTCGGAATGGTCCTGCCGGAAGATTACACGCTGGTCCTTTCCCGGGCTTTTATGATCCCGCAGAATGCTGTTCAAGAAGCCACGGCGACAGCATTTCTCGATTTTCTGATCACTGCCGAAGCTCAGGAGCTCCTGCGGCAAATCGGGCTGGTCGCTTCGATGGAGTTTGGCGAAACCAGTCTCACCCCGAGCGCACGCCGTACGATCGCGCTATCGCCCTCCCTGCTCGTCGCCCTTGACGGGAATCGCCGTGCTCAACTCTATGACGCATGGCAAGACGCCCTTGGATTTGACACCGGCCGATGATGGCAGCCGAGTAAGTCATAGTCAGAAATGGTTCGGCTCCTCTGAACAGGTTCCGCGTGCTTTCTAAGTGGTTTTGCGCCTCGGTCATGCCGCGACAGCATCAGTCATCGTCTGGTTGAAGGACGCCTATCAATGGGTATCCACATAAGCGATGAATGTTGACGGCGGCTGTTGGAGAAGCCGATGTATCGGTGGATCCCGGCGCGGGCTTCCGATGTGCTGGTGTGGTCCCGCAGGGAGACCTCTTCGCATGTGATTGTCCGTCAGGGGCGCTCGTGTCTCGCTAGGCTCCCTTGCCATCCATGTTGATCATGACACTTCGCCCGGCCAGGACCTCGATGAACCCGGTCGATGTGGACTGGCGGCCTTGATCTATGTTAGAGATCTCGAACGTACCTTGGTGCGGAGGCACCTTTTGCACCTCTCCGATGCAAAAATCCGGCTCCAACGTGATAGACACCCGAGATTCCGGTGCCCGGCGTGGGAAGCCGTCCAGTATGATGGCGAGCGAGAGGAACCCGCGCGCCATGGGGATGACGGTAGCGTACGTCGTCCAGACCTGATTGGTTTGGGTGAGGGGCTGGCCTCAAAGTAGGCAGGGGTAAATTTTGTGCCCTGGCTCTAGCCCGGTCTTCGAGGCCTCCCTGAATTCCCCCTCAAGGAGCGGATCGCGCCACTGCTTGATCTGGGGCGGGGGGACGTCGATGTCCGGGATCGATCCGCGCGTGTACCGGCGCCGCTCGAAGGGTCCGGCTGATACGGAGCTGCGGGCCAGGATGAAGCAGCTCGCCTCAGAGCGGCGGCGGTTCGGCTACCGGCGGCTGCACATCCTGATGAAGCGGGAGGCCTGGGACGTGAACTGGAAGAAGCTCTACCGGCTCTACTCTTGGTAATCCCGCTGGCCTTTGGATCTTACGGGATCGGCGCGCGACTGCTTTCTTCAACTTGGTGAACGTCCCGAACAAAAGTCTCGAACATCTCTGTGCGAGGCATGCATGATATCACTTCTCTCCGGCGTAGCGGAGACCCATCATAATGCACTCTGATCGATACCGTACTGAGCGTTCAGGCTGGTGGCAGCAGCGCCAACAGCGCGGGCGAGGGGGCCAAGTTGTCCGGCGCGAAATTCGGGCAGAACAAGTCCCTGCAGATCCTGTAACACAAATTCGGCTCGTGTTTGATCGACGATGATGCTCCGGATCTGCGGAGGGATCGAGCCGTCGATGATGACGACCTCGAAGTCGATCAGTGACAGACTGGACAAGATCGTCTGGGTCAGAGCGGCGGACGCATCCTGCAACCACGGGCCCGTCAGGTCAGGATGATTACGCCAGAAGTCCGACCTCCCGGGGGAAACGGGGGTTATCCCACCTGCCCGCAGTCGCTTTTCAAGCACAAAAAGCGACGCCTGATCCAGTAGCCTTGATGTGCTACCTCCGGGTCGGGCCACCCGGAGGGGGCCAAGACCGCCAGCGCGTCCTGAGCGGCCCTGAAACACACTGCCGTTCAGGACCAGTCCGCCGCCGATCATCGTGCCAATGAAAAGGTAAAGGATGTCCCGCGTCTTCCCATCCCCGCAGAAGGTCAGCTCGCCCTGACAAGCCGCCGTCGCGTCATTCACCACCGTAACGTCCCATGGAACCAACGCGTTCAAAGAATCTGTCACGTCCAGACTGCGCCACCGATCCATCTCTGTCTGTGGAATGCCGAGTTCGCTGCTCCAGCTCCAGATTTCGGACGGCATTGCGGTTGCGAATCCGTGGATGTTCTCCTTTGAGAGCCCGGTCTCACAAAGGATACGTTCCATGGCCTCCGTGGCGAAACCAAACACGTGATCGGGATCCGGGAAGCGGTGTTCGATGGTCTGGCTGCCAAGGAGCTGGCCAGTGAAATCGACGAGAACGAGGTCCGTGCTCCGTCGGCCGATCTTCAATCCGAAGTAGCGCCGCGCCTCAGGGTTGAGACGGACAGGCACGGTCGGTTGACCGACCTTGCCCCTGACCGGCTCCCCGCGAATGAGGAAACCTTCCTCCTCCAGGGCACGGAAAATTACGGCAATTGCGTTGATAGACAATCCTGTTTCCCGCACCGCCTGAGGCTTCGTCAGACTGCCAAACTGGCGGGCCAAAGACAGGATAAGTCTTTCATTATGTGAGCGAACTGCGACCTGATTGGTGCCTCGATGGCTGCCAGACCGGTCCCTCATGTGACTGCTCATGCGCTTCTCCCGAAGCGATCATCTCCGGTTTTCGACCACCTGGCAATATAAAACTTCATTAGGAAGTATTTATTGACACCTGCCGGAATGCCGCCTTAGGTTGCGCACCACTTGCAGATTCGCGCAGTTGTTCAGGGAGGGCACGCCGAATGGACGATAAACCTATGCGCGATATGTCTTATGCCGAGTCGGCCAGTTCCTTGAGCCCGGCAGCCGCTCCCAAATCCGGTGAGGTACTGTTGCGTTTGACCGGAGCAACCAAGCGCTTTGGCGGGACAGTAGCGATCCGGGATGTGTCCTTTGCCATTCGCGCGGGTGAGGTTCTGGCGCTCCTTGGAGAGAACGGGGCGGGCAAAAGCACCTGCGTCAAGGTCATGGCGGGCGTTTACAGCCCCGACGAGGGCAGCGTCGAGATAGGCGGCGAAACCCGGGTCTGGTCCTCACCCATGGAGGCGCAGGACGCGGGCATCGCGGTGATGCACCAGCATCCTGGGCTTTTCCCCGATCTGAGCGTCGCCGAAAATATCTTCTTTGGGCATTTCCCGACCAAGGGCGGCGGGGTGCTGGACCGTGCCGCGATGAACGCCGGTGCATCGGAACTCTTGTCCACCATCGGGCTCGATATCGCCCCGACCCAGCCCCTGCGGACGCTGAGTGTCTCCGAGCAGCAGCTGGTGGAGGTCGCCCGTGCACTCTCGTCCAAGGCAGACGTCCTGATCATGGACGAACCTACCGCAGCGCTGTCTCACCGGGAGGTCGAAAAGCTCTTTGAGGTGGTTGAGGGGTTGAAGGCGCGCGGCGTGGGGATCGTGTTTGTCGGCCACCGCATGGACGAGATCTTTGCCCTGTCCGACCGGATCGCGGTGCTGCGCGATGGCGAGCTGATCACCGTCGAATCCGCCGAAGCCTTGTCGCGTCAGGAGGCGATCAACCTAATGGCCGGGCGCGAGCTGGTGGCAGAATTCCCCGAGCGCAAGCATCCGCTGGGCCAGACGGTGCTGGAGGTTAACGGCCTCAGCCATGACGGTGAGTATCACGATATTTCGTTTCAGGTGCGCGAGGGCGAGATCCTCGGGATCGGCGGGCTGGTGGGCTCGGGTCGGACCGAGGTGGCCCGGACTTTGTTCGGCATCACCCGCCCGACCGAGGGGGAGATCCTGCTGGACGGGGAGCCTGTGTCGATCCGGTCGTCGGGCGCCGCGATGAAGAAGGGGATCGCCTATGTCTCCGAGGATCGCCTGTCCCAGAGCCTCATCATGGATTTCCCGATCCGTGTGAATGGCTCGTTGACCGTATTGGAGCAGTGTACCACCGGCGGTCTGTTGCAGCCGGAAAAGGAAATCAGCGCGGTGCGCGAGCAGCTTGAGCACCTGAAATTGCGCTATGCCAGCTGGGAGCAGGAGATCTCCGGGCTGTCGGGCGGCAACCAGCAAAAGGTGGTCTTGTCAAAGTGGATCGCCACCAAGCCGCGGATCCTGATCCTTGATGAGCCGACCCAAGGTATCGACGTGGAGAGCAAAGCTGCCGTCCACGCGATGATCTCGGAACTTGCCGCCGAGGGGCTGGCGATCATTCTGATTTCTTCGGAGCTGCCCGAGCTTTTGGGCATGTCCGACAACATCGTCGTTTTAAACGAAGGACGGCAGGCTGCGACCTTCACGCGCGAGGAGGCCAGCGCGACCAAGGTTCTAGAAGCCGCGACCTACAGCGCCGAAGAGTTGGGCACGGCGCCGCAGGCTGTTGAAAAGCCAGCGGAAGCGACCGACCCGCATCCCGTAATGCACGCTCTGATGCATTTGGCCGCGCGGCGGGAAATCGGGCTGGCGGTAGCGATCCTCGCTGTGGTGATCCCGGTGACGCTGGCCAATCCGCGCATGTTGTCGCCGGTGAACCTGAACGCGCTCTTCATGGACGCGGCGATGTTGGGGATCGTGGCGCTGGGGCAGATGCTGGTGATCCTCACCCGCAACATTGATCTCTCGGTGGGCTCGACCATCGGGCTGACCGCCTATGCAGCCGCCGCGCTCATGTCCGCCAACCCGGAGTTGCCGGCGCTGGCAGGGGTGGCGTTTGCCTGCCTGCTGGGCGCCGGAGCAGGGGTCATCAACGGGGTTCTCGTGGCCTATGGGCGCGTGCCGTCCATTGTCGCGACTCTCGGCACCATGTCGATTTTCCGAGGTCTGCACAGCATTTATGCGGATGGAGACCAGATCAGTGCCGATGAGGTCCCCGCCCATTGGCTGGACTTTGCGGGGGGCAGCTTTCTCGGTCTGCCGATGATCGTCACGGTCTCGGTGGTGGTTTTGCTGATCGCCGGGTTCCTCTTGTCCCAGACCCGGTCGGGACGCGAGATGTATGCGGTGGGCTCGAACCCCGGCGGTGCGGACCTGATCGGTATCCCCGCCAGCAGCCGGATCTTTGCGGCCTTTGTGATCGCCGGAGCGCTGGCCGGGCTTATGGGTGCGCTCTGGGCCTCGCGCTATGCGACGGTCGATGCGCGGGTAGCCTTTGGCTACGAACTCACCGTCATCGCGGCCGTCGTCGTCGGCGGGGTCGCCATTCGCGGCGGCTCGGGGACAGTTCTGGGTATCGTGCTGGGCGCGCTGGCGCTTCTCGTGATCCGCAACGGGCTGGTTCTGGTCCGGGTCGATCCGCTCTGGCTGCAGGGCATCTACGGCCTCGTCATCCTCGTCGCCATTACCATCGACGCGAAAATCGCCGAGCGCCGCGAGCGCACCATTTCCCGGAGGGTTCTGTCATGAAGAGACCTAACTGGCTGTCCGGCTGGGATGTGTTCATCTGCGCCGTGGCGCTCGTCACATTGATCTCCGGCCTGACCGCCTTTGAGAATTTTGGCAGCGCGTTCAACATCTCGCAGATGATCGCAGGTGTGTCCGAGCGGGCGCTGATCGTCATGCCGATGATGCTCCTGCTGATCACACGCGACATCGACCTTTCGGTAGCCAGCACGCTGGCCCTGACCAGCGTCGTTATGGGTCTGATGCTGCAAGGGGGGATGCCCCTCTGGCCCGCCATCGCCCTGACCTTGATCGCAGGCGCGCTGCTGGGGGCCTTCAACGGGGCACTGGTCTGCGTCGTCGGGCTGCCGTCGCTGGTGGTCACGCTTGGCACCATGGCCCTGTTCCGGGGCATCGGTTACATGCTGCTGGGCACCGGATCGGTGAACCAGCTCCCCGACGCTCTGTTGAATTTCGGTTTCACCAATGTCGGCGGCCTGCCGCTGCCTTGGACCATCGTGCCGTTTCTGCTTATCCTGCCGGTCTTCGCGGTGGTGCTCCATGGGATGCCGCTCGGGCGCCGGATCTTTGCCATCGGCGGCAACCCGTTGACCGCACTCTATTCAGGCATTGCCGTTGAGAAAATCCGCTTCGGGCTGTTCGTGTTTTCCGGCGTGATCTGCTCGATCGCGGGCATCGTCTACACCGCACGGCTGGCCAATGCCCGTGCCAATAACGCCTTTATGATGGAGCTCGACGTGATCACCATCGCCATGCTCGGCGGCGTGAGCGTCTTTGGCGGCAAGGGCGGAGTCGTAGGCGTCGTGGGAGCGCTGAGCCTCGTGGCACTGATCCGCAATCTTCTGGGGATCAACGGGGTTGGGGGGGACGTGCAGAGTACGCTGATCGGCGTCTTGCTCATCGCCGCGCTGCTTGCCGGGACCTTCATGCCCCGCATCACGGCTGTGCTAGCCCGTCGCAAGCGGGCCGCAGCCTGAACCAACAAGACGACCTTATCTCAACAGGAGGAGAACGAGATGACGAAAACGACTTTGCTTGCATCCGCGTGCACTGCAGTCCTGCTCAGCACCGGTGGCGCATTCGCGCAGGAGTGTCTCGATGGCCCGGCGACGGTTGGTTTCCTACCGAAGCTCGACACAGATCCTTATTTTCAGGTGGCCGGTGAGGGCGCCCAGGAGGCACAGGGCGAAATTGGTGGCGAGGTGATCCAGTCCGCGCCCAGTCAGGCCACCGCTGAGGCGCAGATCGAATTCATCAACAACCTCGTGGCCCAGCAGGTCGACGTGATTGCCATATCCGGCAACGACGCCAACGCCGTCGCACCCGCCCTGAAGCGTGCCGCCGCCAATGGCGTCCGCGTGATTTCCTACGACTCGGACGTGGCTGCCGATGCGCGGACTCTGTTCATCAACCAGGCCAAGGGCGAGAGCCTCGCCTCGATGATGCTTCAATCCATGTCCGAGATGATTGGTGAGGGACAGTTCGCCATCCTCTCCTCGACCCCCACCGCGACGAACCAGAACGCGTGGATCGAGCAGATGAAGAGCGAAATGGCCGAGAACGACGCCTATTCCGGGCTGGAGCTGGTCACTGTGGCCTATGGCGAAGAGAGCGAGCAGATTAACCAGCAGCAGACCCTGGCACTGGCTCAGACCTATCCCGATCTGAAGGGCATTATCGTCCCTGCCGGGATTGGCCTGCCCGCCGCCGCCCGCGCGCTTGAGGAGGCGGATCTGACCGGTCAGATCAAGCTCACGGGTCTCGCCCCCGCCTCGCTCATCAAGAAGTACATCGCCGACGGATCCGCGCAGGACATCTGGTGGAACGTCTCTGACTTGGGCTACCTCGCCTACTACGCCGCACAGGCGCTGGCCCAGTGCGATATTACCGGCGAGCCAGGCGAAACCTTCGAGGCGGGTCGTCTCGGCAGCTACACGATCGGCGATGCGGGCGAAGTGGTGCTCGGACCGGCGAAGATCGTCACCCCCGATAACCTCGATGAGTTCAAATTCTAAGTTCTGAAGACCAACGCTCCGCGCCACTGAACATGGCGCGGAGCCAGCCGAATTTCGCGCCGTACCGGTCACTCGAATTGGAACGGAACGGCATCGAACCCTGAATGGGGTTCTGCGAGGCGACTCTGTCGGGGGCGCTATCTTGCCTCAGGTTGAGTGCATCGGAACTGGACTTCTGTTTTGGGCGGACACTGAGGCATACTCGTGGAGGCTTGGGCATCTGCCAGACCGGCATCGTAAAGTTAACGCCTTCGGATCAGAAAAAACCAAAGTATTGGGTGCTCAGGCCACTGCCAGTCCAGCGATCGCCGGCCATTTTTTCATGGTGGCTGCGCTGAGGTAGCGGAACTCGGCGGATGTCATCTCGTGGCGCGGGAGGTGGAACAGGTTGGCGATCGGATCGTGAATTGAAGCGAAGCGCTGTAGGTGAGCGGGCGACTTGAAGTCTTTCATGATCCGCTCCCTTCCTCGAATGGGCTGGTGTGAATTTCCAGCGCGATTGTTAATCCTCTTGTGTGCACGGTGCTCTACCCTCGGCGCGAGCTCCTTTTTTTGCCGCCGGATAAGAACCCAGCTTGTTCGTGATCACCGCGCGTGGGGTGCCGTAGTGTTTCAGCTTACGCAGCAGTCGCTTTGCCGCGCTCTTGTTCCGCCGGCTTTAGACGAGCACATCGAGAACGAAGCCTTCCCGACCAACGGCTCGCCAAAGCCAGTGTTTTCGTCCCCGTATCTTAACCGCGACTTCGTCCAGATGCCACTCGTACTCCATATGTCGGGCGGATTTCGTCCGGATCTTTCTGGCGTACCGACGATCAAGTTTTTTGGCCAAGTCCGGATGAGTTGATGCGAGTCTGTGATGCGCCGAGCCGCCCGAAGATGCTTCAACCCTCCGCAGGCTGAGGGGGGGAGCGGAATTACAGCAAGACGGCATAGGCGTTGATTTCAGGTGGAAAGCGGTGGCTGCGATAGTTACTCGGATAGGTTGTTATGGCATAACTTATATCAACCTTATAGCCGCATTAAATTTACGGTGCCCTTGGACGAAGGGCATACTGCTCCAATCCGTGCTCATGAGCGTCTGGCTGAACTCGGCGCGATGTCATCGCGCGTCCCGGAACGGGACCCGCGGCGGCGCTGGTTGGTCTGATCCGTAAAGGTGAGCAGTCCCGATTCTCATCTCCATGAAGCGGTGCCGATTCGGCATAATGACACTAAAGACCAATATAAAGACTGTTGTGTCAAAAAATTCTATCGCGGGGCGCCGCGAGTGAGCGTTCATTGTCCCGGGCCTCTCGATAACCTGTTGATAAGACTATTAAAATTACCTATATCGAACAAACTTCGCTATCAAATGAAACTATCGTTGCCAGAACGAAAACATATGATACAAATGAGTAAGAGAAGAGCAATAGTATCAAACGTAGCGCAGAGGGTCTCTGCCGTCGCTTAAAGAGAGCGAAACCCGCCTTGGCGGGGTCGGCGATGGTCTGCCGTCCAGCGCTACGACAACCCCTGTTCCCCTCAGGGACCCCGGACGAGATTGGGAGGATGGAATGCGCGTCTTGGAGAGTATCGAACCCCGCGAAGTCATGTACTTCTTCGAGGAGCTCAGCGGCCGGCATCGCTGCTCGCAGCACGAAAAGGATGCCACCGATTTTATTGCGGCTTTTGCGGACGAGCGCGGGCTCGAATATCATCGGGACGCGCTCGACAACATCATCGTCAAGAAGCCCGGTACAGCCGGATACGAGGCCGCGCCGACAGTTATTCTTCATGGCCACATCGACATGGTCTGCAAACTGGACGAGGGCGTCACTCATGATTTCGCCACCCAAGGCGTCCGGCTGAAAGTCGATGGCGACCGGATTCGGGCCGAGGGGACCACGCTCGGCGCGGATAATGGCCTTGGCATCTCCTATATGCTGGCGCTGCTCGACTCCGAGGACATCCCGCATCCTCCGCTGGAATGTGTGATGACCGTCATGGAGGAGATGGGCAAGGTTGGCGGCGACAATATCGATCTGACCAAGCTGACCGGCAAGCGGATGATTGATTTCAACTGGATCGAGGAAAAGCAACTCCTCGCCGGGTGCTCCGGTGACGTGACCTGCCGCCTCGACATCGATACCCAGTGGCAAGCCGCCAGCGCAGATCGCGTCGGACTGAGCGTCGACATCCGCGGTCTGCTCGGTGGCCATTGTGAATTTGACATTCATCTGGAGCGGGGAAATTCCATCGCTCTTCTGGGCCGACTCCTGCGCGCGGCCATGAAAGCGGGTGATGTGGAAATTGCCCGCGTTTCCGGCGGCGTGCAAAACAACGTGATCCCGGCGGAAAGCGAAGCTCTGCTCTGGGTGCGTGCGGATCAGGTCGAAGCCATCGAGGCAGCGGTTGCTGCGCTGGCCGAGGATATCCGCCATGAGTTCCGCCTGTCGGATCCTGACATGCGGATCACCACTGCGCGCACAGATCAAAGTGTCGAGCGGGTGTTCTCCCCCGCCGCCGCTGCCCGGCTGGTGCAGGTGATTGCACTGCTTCCGAACGGGATCACCAACCAGAACCTCGAAGTCGAGGGAAACTGGGAAACCTCCAACAATATCGGGCTGATGGTCACGGCTGGCGATACAGTTGAGATCACTTGCACGATCACCAGCGCCGTGACCTCGCGCAAGCATGCGCTGCTCGATCAGCTCATGCTTCTGGCTGATCTGGCCGGTGATGGTGTGCGGGCCAAACAGATCGGCCTCGATGCCCCCGAGTTTCCGTGGAATCCGGACTCGCGGATGCTGGAGATCGCCAAGGGCTGCTACGAGCGGACCATGGGGACGAAACCGGATGTTCTGGTCTCGGTGTGCAGCCTTGAGCTCGGCATGTTCACCCAGCGCATCGACGGGCTGGATACAATCGGCATCGGCACCAACCTGTTCGATCTGCATTCCCCGAAAGAGAGCATGGATCACACCTCGGCGGCCCGCGTCTGGCCTCTGATCAAGGATGTGATGCGCCATCTCGACCGCTGACGTCTCTGAAACCCGCGCCGGTCCTGCGACCCCCTGACAGAGGAAATGAATATGGCCCTCGACCATTCTCCCACCAGCTACCAGATCCACATCCCTGACGCGGATCTCGATGACATGATGGCCCGTCTGAAGCGCACCCGCTTCTCCGATGACTTTGCCAATGATGATTGGAAATACGGCTACAATACTGCCTATCACCGCGAGCTGATCGACTACTGGATCAACGAATATGACTGGCGCGATGTGGAGCGCCGGATGAATGAACTGCCCCATTTCAAGATCGACCTGATGGGCGTGCCGCTGCACTTCATCCACGTGCGGGGCAAGGGCAAGAACCCGATGCCGCTGCTGATCCACCACGGCTGGCCCTGGACCTTCTGGGACCTGCGCAAGGTGATCGGCCCGCTGACCGATCCCGAGGCCTATGGCGGCAACGCGGAGGATAGCTTTGACGTCGTCCTGATCTCGCTGCCTGGCTACGGCTTTTCCTCACCGCTCACGAGCACTGGCTGGAATTTCTGGAAGACAGCTGATCTGGAAAACACGCTCATGTGCGACGTGCTCGGCTATGATCGCTACGCCACCGCCGGCGGCGATTGGGGCGCATTGGTCGCTCAGCAGCATGGGCACAAATACGAACAGGACGTGATTGGCGTCTACACCCATTTCCCGGCGCAGATGAGCCACTACCTGCCGTCCCATCCCGACCAGCCTGAAGGCGTGGAATACGATCCGGTTCTGGGTCTCCCGGCGGCCAGCGAATATACTGCTGAAGAGGCAGGTTGGTTCGAGCGCGGTAAGAACTTCGTCGAGAACGAGAGTGGCTATGGCGAGATCCAGCTGACGAAGCCCCAGACTCTCGGGGCACTTGTGGCGGACAGCCCTGCGGGTCAGCTCGCGTGGATCACGGAGAAACGCTATTTCTGGGGTCTGGCCGAGCGCGGTGTGGGCACCGAAGCGTTCGAGCGTGTCTGGCCGAAGGAAGACCTGATTACCACAGCGGCGGTCTATTACCTGACCAATACGGGCGGCACGTCATGCCGGTATTACTGGGAATGTCGCGGCAATCCATGGACGCCCAGCCATAACCGTTTTCCGGTCGTGGGTGTGCCCACGGCGGTCTCGATCTTCCCCGGTGAGATCTACAAGCCACCGCTCACCTGGACCGAGAAATACTTCAACCTGCAGCAGTATCGCGTGCACGAGGACGGCGGCCATTTCGCGCCGCTCGAAGTCCCCGAACTCTTTGTCGACGACGTCCGCACCTTCTTCCGCGGTCTGCGCGGCTGACCCCGGAAAATATCAAGTTCCCAGAGGAGGATACCATGAAGACCCTGACCACGTCCCTGTTTGCCCCCACCCGTCGCGCCTTTGGTGCGGCGGCGGTGGCCGCCGCTATGATCGCCGGTCTCGGCGCCTCTCAGGCGCTGGCGGAAATCCAGCACCCCGAAGGCTTTAACCCCGATGAGTGGGTGATCGTGGCCTCGGTGATCAACACCACGAACCCCTATATGATCTCGAACATCGAGGGCGCCGAGGCGATCTCGAAGGCGCTGGGAATTGATCTGGAGATTGTGAACTCCAACAACTCGTCCCAGACCTCGATTTCGAGCATTCTGGCGATCCTAGCCTCGGGCAAAAAGCCGATCATGTTCGTCAACACTGTGGCCAGTTCCGATGCCCCGCCGATTGTCGACGCGGTCAAGCAATCCGGTGGCTATGTGTCGATCTGGTGGAATAAGCCCGACGAGTTCAAGCCTCAGGCCATCGGCGATAATTTCGTGGCTTTCCAAAAGCACACGGGCGTCGACTCTGGCCGTTGCGGAGCGCAGGCTCTGGCCGAAGCCCTTGGCGGCGAGGGCAATGTGATCCTGCTGCCCGGCGTACAGGACAGCACCACCTCCAAGACGCGTGTGGCGGGCTTCAAGGCGGAGATTGCCGAGAACTATCCGAACATCACGATCCTCGAAGAGCGTCCCTCCAACTGGGATCCTCAGCTCGGCGCCCGCAATGCCAAGGATCTGATCGTGAAATACGGCGACCAGATCAACGGGGTCTGGAGTGCCGATGACGGCATGCAGATCGGGGCCATGCAGTCCTTTGAGAACGCGGGCATGTTGGACAAGGTGAAGTTCTCGTCGGACGGCCTCTACCCGAAGACGCTTGAGGACATCAAATCCGGCCGCGGCGACAATGCCATCGTGGGCGAGACCTTCCACCGCGGTTACATGGCGTCCGCTATCGGGCTCTACACTGCCTATCTCGCGGCCTCCGGTCAGATCGTCCCGAGCGAGCTGGAACCGGAAAAGCGCGAGAGCTTCTTTAAGCTGAGCTGCGTGACCCCTGCAAACTATGAGCAGTACCTCCAGTATGACGAGCCCGGCGCGCCGGATGCCTTTGTCGAGCGGCTGGTCGAAACCGGCCCCTGGAACACTGAGCCGGTGCCGCTCGTAGGCGGTGGCGTCGAAGTCCTGCCCGAAAGCTGATCCAGCTTGACGACCTCCGGCCGGGTTTCTGGCCGGAGGGCCATCAGCGCCGCTCATACCCGTGCCCGCATAGGGCAGGGAGGCCGGTGAGACGAAACGCGCCCGCGGGCGACAGCATCCGAGACCAGTCCCATGAGGCAGATCCTGTCCAGAAGCACAAATGGCCCAATCGGGATGATCGCCGCGCTCCTCGCGCTGATCATCGTGTTTTCTCTCCTGAACCCACGGTTTGGCAGCGTCGAGAACCTGCAAAACGTGCTGTTTCAGGTCTCGGTGCCGCTGATCATCGTGGTCGGGACCTCGCTGGTCATCCAGATGGGCTCCATCGACTTGTCCGTTGAAGGTGTGATGGGCGCGGCCGGGATGGCCTGGATCCTCTTGTCCCCGAACACCCGCCTGGAGACGGATATCGGAGTTTGGGCCTGGGTCGTGGCGCTGGGGATCGGCCTCGGGTTTGGCCTCCTGACCGGCGCGATCTACGCCAAACTCAAGGTCCCGTCCTTCGTTGTCTCGCTCGGGACCTGGTATGTGGGTCTGGGCGTGGCGATCCTGCTCTATGGCAACAGCCTCTTGCCGAGTCTGACAAGCGAAACACTCGCCCGCTGGCCCACCCGTCTGACTCTGGGACTGCCCAATTCCTTCTGGCTCGCGGCGGTTGTGCTGATGGTGGGCGTGCTGATTTCGCACTACACCCGCTTCGGGCGCGGCCTCATGGCCATCGGTAATAACGAACCCATCGCCCGTAGCAACGGAATGCCAGTTGACCGCTACAAGATCGCCGCCTTTTCAGTCGCCGGAACGCTCTGCGGTCTGGCAGGTATTCTCGCCACGATGCAGCTGGGCTCTGGCTCTCCCGATATCGGCTTTGGTCAGCTCTTTGTGGTGATCCCGGCAGCCGTGATCGGTGGTACGGCCCTGAGCGGCGGCGAGGGCGGGGTGCTCCGCTCGGCACTGGGGGTCTTTCTCCTGATCATTCTGAACAATGGCCTCGTGCTGGCCGGGGTTGATCCCGATTTCCAGTCTGGCGTGTTCGGCACGATCCTCCTGATCGCGGTGATCGCGGTCGCATGGCCCCAGCGCGGCCGGTTGAAGGTGGCAAAATGAACAGCAGCATCCCCCCCGTCCTGAAGCTCACCCGGATCAGTCGCTCCTTTGGCAAAGTGAAAGCCGTCAACAACATCTCTCTGGAGATCGCCAAAGGTGAGGTGATCGGACTGACTGGCGAGAATGGCGCTGGCAAGTCCACTCTCCTGAAGATCCTCGCGGGCATCGAACGGCCCGATGAAGGCACCATGGAAATCAACGGGAAAGTGGCCAATTTTCGGAGCCCCAACGACGCGTTCCGTGCCGGGGTCGGGGTGGTGCATCAGGAGCAGTCCCTGTTCACCAACCTGACCATCGCTGAAAATATCGACCAGCAGAACACTGCCCGTCCAGGTCTCAGTCGGTTCGGCTGCCAGGATTGGGGCCGGATCAACCGCGAAGCTGCCGCAGTTCTGAAAAAGATCGGGGTGGATCTGGATCCCCGGACGCGGGTCGGTGATCTGTCCTTTGTGGATCGCCAGATGGTCGAGATCGCCCGCGCAGTTTGTGTCGAGGCGGACGGGCAGGGGACCCCGCTCATCATCCTCGACGAGCCGACAGCGGTGTTGGAGCAAGCCGAGGTAGAGGTGCTCGAACGCGAAATTCGCAAGCTGCGTGAATTCGCCAGCGTGATCTTCGTGTCTCACCGGCTCGATGAGGTGCTGCGTATTTGTGACCGGGTCCTGGTCATGCGCCATGGCGTCCTGACCAGCGACCGCAGCACCAGGGGCGTGACCCGGGATGAGCTGTTCCGGGCGATGGTGGACGAAGCGCCGACCATTGAGGCGCATCCCCGCTCCGGCCGTCCACGAGACCTGAAACCCGCGATCGAAGTGCGCAATCTCAGCCGGGCGGGCGTCTTTAGGGATATTTCTTTTGCGGCGTATTCGGGCCGGATCACCGCGCTTGTCGGCACCAACGGCTCGGGTCGTGGGGCGCTGATGCGGGCGATCTTCGGCGCTGTTGCCCATGATGCAGGCACCATCGTGGTCGAAGGGCGGGACGTATCGCACTGGTCAATCCGCGAGGCGGTGCAGGCTGGGCTCGCCTATGTGCCCGCCGAGCGCAAGACCGAGGGTATGATCGGTGGCTATTCCGGCACCCGGAACATCGCTCTGGTTCATCGGGGCGATGCCATGATTGGGCCGTTCCTGAGACCCCGGCGGCTGGAGAAGACCGCTCAGGGATGGTTTGACCGGCTTGATGTCAATCCGAACGATATCGCCCAGCCGCTGGATCAGTTTTCCGGTGGTAACCAGCAGAAAGTGGTGCTCGCCAAGTGGTTGAATTCGCCTGACCTTAAGGTGTTGATGCTCGATCACCCGCTGCGCGGGCTCGATGTGGGGGTGTCTCAGACGGTGAATGCCGAGATCCGCCAGGCCTGCGAGCACGGTACCGCTGTGATCCTGATCCCCGACACCATCGAAGAGGCTTTGGAGCTGGCCGATGAAATCTTTGTCATGCGCGACGGCCAGCTTTCAGCGCATCACGACATGAGCCTCGCAAGTGACCTCGCAATCAAAGAAATCGTGGCGGAAATGGTATGACCCAGAACACTACATATTCCCCGGACCTTGTGACTGAACCACGTCAGAGCGTGGACTTCCTCGGGCGACTGCGCCACATGGCTGGCTGGCATACGCTGGCGCCGCCGCTGGTGTTCTTTGCCATGTTGCTGGTCGTCGGGATTTTCAATTCCAACTATCTTGGCCCGCTTGGAATTTCCATCGCCACCGCCTCCGCCGCGCCGATCATGCTGGTGGCGCTCGGGCAGTCCATGGTGCTGAATATCGGCTCGATCGACCTCTCGAACGCTGCAATCAGCCTGTTCGGAGCAATCCTTCTGGCGCTGGCCTTGCCGCCCATGGGCGTCGGCGCGCTGATTGGGGTGCTGCTGCTTCTGACCGTAATCGGCGCGATCAACGGAGCGATCCTTGCGTACACGCATGTGCCCTCCTTTGCGCTGACGCTCGGGACATTGGGCATCCTGCAGACCGCCGCGCTGGTGACGAGCGGGTCGGAGACGATCTATGTGACGGAGAACCGCGAACTGGTGACGAGCCTTTACAATACCAAAATGCTGAGCATTCCGCTCACCTTCTGGCTCGGAGTTATTGTTGCGGTGGCATATTGGGTGCTGCTGCGCCTGACGGTGATCGGCCAGACCATGACCGCGATCGGTAAAAATGAGTCCGGCGCCCTGCTCTCTGCTCTGCCCACGAAGCGCGCGAAGATCGTAGCCTTCGCCATCTCCGGGTTTACCGGCGGCCTTGCGGGACTGGTCATTGTTTCGCAGGCGGGATCGGCATCCGCCAGCGGTCTTGGAAGCGCGCTGCTCCTGCCGGGAATCGCGGCGGCGCTCGTTGGCGGAACGTCGATCTCAGGCGGCCTGACGAACCCGCTGAACATCATCTTCGGCGCTTTGACCGTCGCCTTCGTGCCAATCGCGATTCAAGCCATCGGCTTCAGCGCGCAGGCCCAGAGCCTGGTCTATGGGGTATTTATCATCGTTGTCGTCGCGCTAACCACAACGCGCACCAGAGGGTTGGTCATCAAGTGAGTACGGGTAGAAGTGAAGCCGATACGGAGGTTTTAATCGCGGTGGCCAGCTTTGATGATTTGAACTTCAGGGATTGCCAACTTAGTGAACGCGAGCCGCAATTAGTCCATGCTGATCAACAGGCTCCGGCGGCGATTTGCGGCCTTTGATGGCGGTCGGCGCCGGGGGTGAGCCCTCGGAGCAGTGTGATCAGCCAGATGAAATGGCACAGACAGACCCTCAGGTGGCGCAGGATCATGCGGATGTTGTGACCGCAGCCGCAGAGGCCCGCGAAAAGGGCATCACCTTCGGTTCCTTTGAGTGGGCATCGGGTCAGACGTCCGTCGGTTTTCATATGGCCAGTCATTGGTTCGATGGCGCTTCGTCGTCGCAGCAGTTTCGCGATGGTCCTGGTGACGCCGCGCCTTGCACCGCTGATGAAGACCTTCACTGTTTCAACGCCGTGGCCACGGCAGCCACGGTCGACGAAGGCCATGTCCGGGCGCCGGTCGGTCAGGATGTCCACCTGTTCCAGTGCCGCGTGCAGGGTGTGTCCGTCGAAAGGATTGCCCGGTAGTGATCGCATGCCGGCGACGAAGCCACCTTCCGTGATGGTCGCGACGCTGACCTTCGTGCCGAACTCATAGCGCTTGTGCGCCTTGCCTTTCGAGATACAAGCCACCGCCGGTTCGTGCAGGCTGTAAAGCGTCTTTCGGTCCTGTGGCTTCTGCGCCAGCAACCGGTTTACCAGCGCCGTCATCTCCGCGATCCGCGCTGTCAGCGGTCCCTCAGTCCCCTTGTCTGTCTGCCGTTCGATGTCGCGCAGCACGCGGCCGGTATGGCCCTTGAGCCGACGCAGGGCCTTGCGCATCCTCCTGAACTGGCGGGCATGGGCATAGCGCCCGACCTGCCCGCAAAGCCGGGGCCGAGGCGATTGTCGTTCTGGCGCAGGTTGATATCGGCCGCGCGGGCCAGCCCGACCAGCTTGCGCCGTGCGACGTTGTAAAGCCGGCATCGGTGGGATGCGCGCTGTTCTTTTCCATCACCGTGGTCTCGAAGTGATCTTCCTGAGATGGTCATCCTGCCCCGCTCCGGTGCGCTGTCCGGCCCTGATCGTCCCGGACAGCAGCCACTCGACACCTTCCTCGCCGATCCGGTTGCGCCAACGTGTCATCGACGAAGAGTCGATCGGCAGGCGATGCCGGAAGACCGTCTCGCCGCAGAAATGCTGCCAGTAAGGGGTCCCGGCCCACCGTGCACGACCGCCTCGTCGGACAACCGAAAGGCGTGCCGGAGATACGAAAGCCCCGCGACCAGGCGCGTCGGCGTGGCAGGGCGACCGGTCTGCGACGGGAACAACCCGGCCCATTCCCGCTCGAACAGCTCCCGGTCGATCAGATCGGCGAGCTTCACCAGTTCGTGGCGCATGTCGATCATCCCGACCCGTCGCGCGCGCAGCAGATCATCCTGCTCCGGGGAAGGCTTTCCGGGCTTCATATCGCAGCTCGAAATTGCAGGGGTCCGGCTGCAAAAATACCAAATGCTGCGCCTGAAACCTGACGGAGACACTGTGTTATATATAAAAACAATGGGATGGGTGTTGTTCAGGGCGAACTTATTGGCTTGGCCGGCGCGTTTTTCCGCAGTCATGTGGAGGGCATAGCTGCGCCTCAGATCGAAGGCATCTGATCTGCCGTGCGCTTGCCGATGGCCGCCGGTTTCGCCTTCTCTGCGTGATCGACAACTTCAGCCGGGGAGCCCTCGCGCTTCGACAAACGCAGGGCTTCGGTCGAAGTCTTTTGCGGCTCATGTGGGTTCACTTGCCCGTGCCGGATTTATCGACGCTCTGCCGCCGCGCCCCATCGTTGAAAATCGCGCCGGACCCGAGGCCGACGCGCGGCACAATCACTTTGATCGTCGATAGTACAGGCCTACGGACCCATAGTGGTCGCGATTGGATGGCGGAGAGGCATGGTCTGCCGAAACTCCGGAAAACATGGCGTAAACTGAATATCGGCCTCGACCCCGAAAGTAGCCACATCGTCACGTCCAGCCTGACCACCGAGCATGTCGGCGATCCCGGCGCGCTGCCTGAGCTGCTGGCTCAGGTGGCGGACTTTGTCTGCTGTTTCATCGGCGATGGCGCCTATGATGGCGCGCCGCCGGCCCGGGCGATCCGGGACGTTTTCGGTCCAGATGTCGAAGTGATCGTTCCTCCGCCGAGTAACGCCGTCCCTGGCGATTCCGACGTCCGCAATGCCCATATCCAGATGATCGCCGACCACGGGCGCATTTCTTGGCAGAAGGCAAGGCGTTGGGTCAACGCTCCCGTGTCGAAGCCCAGATCGGCCGTTTCCAACAGGTGATCGGGCCCGCGCTACGAGGCCGAAATATGGAGAGCCAAACGAACGAGACCGCGAACGCCGTCAAAGCCCTGAACCGCATAAGCGTCCTCGTTCTCGCGGCCTACCAGCGTGTCATCTGATCAGGCAGGAAAAAGGCCGAATGCGCCCTGAGTTTGATCTATGCAACATGGTCCAAACAGCCTCGGGTGCGTCTGCAAGTTGGCAATCCCAGCTGACCGTTTCGCCAAAGCTTGCTGCTTATCAGGTTCGGAAGACCCGGTAGATTGCCGGGATGACCAGCACGGTCAGAAGGGTGGAGCTGAGCAGGCCAAACAGCAGCGACAGCGCAAGGCCCTGGAAAATCGGGTCCGTCAGGATCACCCCGGCCCCGATCATCGCCGCGACGGCGGTCAGAAGGATCGGCTTGAAGCGGATCGCACCGGCCTCGATCAGGGTCTCAACCTTGTCTTTTGCAGGGTCGGCGTGGCGGATGAAGTCCACCAGCAGGATCGAGTTGCGCACGATGATCCCGGCCAGCGCGATAAACCCGATCATCGACGGCGCGGAGAAGGGCGCGTTGAAGAGCCAGTGTCCGAAGACAATCCCGAGGAAGGTGAGCGGAATCGGCGTCAGGATGACCAACGGCAGCCGGAAGGAGCCGAACTGCGCGACCACGAGGATGTAGATCCCCAGGAGTGCGACCGCAAAGGCCGCACCCATGTCGCGGAAGGTCACCCATGTGACCTCCCATTCGCCGTCCCAGAGAAGCGTAACGCCGGTTTCATCTTCGGGCTGGCCGTTCAGGCGGATCTCGGGCTTCGTGCCGTCTTCCCAGTCCATCTTGTCCAGCTGATCCGCAACCGCGAGCATCCCATAGAGCGGAGCTTCGAATTCTCCGGCCAATTCGGCCATGACCATTTCGGCATCCCGTCCGTTATGACGGAAGATCGGGGGGGAGGCCTGCTCCTCCTCGATCTGGATGACATCCCCCAGTTCCACGACGCCGCGCGCACCTGGCAGGGCGTTGGCCGGGATGGGCGTGGACAGGAAGCGCTCATCGACAACCCGATCGGATTTGTCGCGCGCAACGGTGATCGGGATCGGATAGCGGCCTTCGCCCCGATGGGAATAGCCGACCGTCATACCCGAATTGAGGATGGCGAGCGTGGTGAACACGTCCTGCTCCTGCACGCCGAAGAACTCCAGCTGGTCTGTCGAGATCGTGGCCCGGAGGCGACGCGGCGGCACGCCAAAACTGTCGTCCACATCGACGACGAAGGGGACGGCCTCGAACGCCTGCCGGATCTTTGCAGCGGCTGCGCGGCGGCTCTCGCCATCAGGCCCGTAGACCTCGGCCAGCAGCGTCGCGATGACCGGCGGTCCGGGCGGGGGCTCGACCGTTTTCAGGCTGGTGCCCGGGGGGACGTCGATCTCCGACAGGCGCTGACGAATGTCGAGGGCGATCTCATGGCTCGTCCGGTCCCGGTGCTCCTTGTGATCAAGCGTGATCTGCACGTCTCCCATCTCCGGGCGTTCCCGGAGATAATAGTGCCGCACAAGCCCGTTGAAGTTGAACGGCGCCGCGTCCCCCGCATGGGTCTGGACGGACAGGACCTCGGGCAAGTCCAGCACTGTCCGCGCCACGTCCTGAGCCACGGCATCCGTCGCTTCGACAGAGGCGCCTTCGGGCAGGTCGATGACGACGGAAAGCTCGGACTTGTTGTCAAAGGGCAGGAGCTTGACCGTAACATCGCGCGTATAGAGCGCGCCCAGCGACCCGAAAGACAGCACCACCGCGACCAGAAGAAACAGAAGGCTGCCGGATTTCGTGCGCAGCAACGGACGCGCGACCGCCGTATAGAGGCGCCCCAGTGCGCCGCCATGATGACCAGCATTAGCAGTATCATGATCGTGGGTCGGCGCGCGGCCCGCGATCTTCAGCATCAGCCATGGGGTGATGATCACTGCCACAAAGAATGAGAAGATCATCGCCGCCGACGCATTGGCCGGGATGGGGCTCATATAGGGGCCCATCAGTCCGGAGACAAAGAGCATCGGCAGCAGCGCGGCGACGACGGTCAGGGTCGCGACGATGGTCGGATTGCCGACTTCAGACACGGCGCGGATCGCCTTTTGGGAGCGGCTCGCGGGGTCCGGCATAGCCCAGTGCCGCGCGATGTTCTCGATCACCACGATTGCGTCGTCGACGAGGATCCCGATGGAGAAAATCAGCGCAAAGAGAGAAACCCTGTTTAGCGTGTAGCCCATGACCCACGCGGCAAAGAGCGTCAGCAGGATCGTGACCGGGATCACAACCGCCACAACGATGGATTCCCGCCAGCCGATGGAAAAGAAGACCAGTGCGACGATGGACACCGTGGCAAGACCGAGATGGAACAGCAGCTCATTGGCCTTTTCATCCGCCGTCTCGCCGTAATCGCGGGTGATGTCGATCTGGATGCTCTCAGGGATCAGGTCGCCCTCAAGCCTATGGGCGCGATGTAGGATCTCTTCGGCCACGATCACCGCATTGGCGCCCGCGCGTTTCGCAATGGCAAGGGTGACCGCCGGGGTTCGGACGATCTGCCTGTCCTCGCTCCGGGTCACATGCGAGACAATGCGGTCCGAGGTGTTCGGTACAAAACTCACATCGGCGACATCGCGAATATAGACGGGCCGGCTATCCCGTGTCGTCAGCAGGAGGTTTGCCACATCGGCAGGGGCTTGCAGGGTTTGCCCGGCTACCAGCGCGATTTGCTCTCCGGCATCGCGGACGAGACCGGTAGAGAACGCGCGGTTCGCCCCCTCGACCTTGCCCGCAAGTTGTTGCAGCGTGACCCCGTAAAGCGCGAGCCGCTGAGGGTCGGGGGCAATGCGGATCGCTTCGGGTGCCTCGCCGACCAGATAGGTCAGACCGACATCGTTGATCTTGGCCAGTTCGACCTGCAATTCCCGGGCCACCCGCGTCAGGTCATTGGCTGTCACCCCGGCCTCAGGGGTTTTCGGCGACAAGGTCAGCGCGACGATGGCCACATCGTCGATCCCCCGGCTGACAATCAGTGGCTGGTCGATCCCCACCGGGATCCGGTCGAGATTGGCGCGGACCTTTTGGTGAACCCGCAGGATCGCCGTGTCCGCAGAGGTTCCCACCAGAAAGCGGGCAGTGACCATGGCGTAATCGTCAGACGTCTGGGAGTAGACATGCTCGACGCCGTCGAGGCCCTGAATGATGGATTCCATCGGCTCGGTCACGAGCTTGACGGCATCTTCGGCCCGGAGGCCCGGCGCCTGAATATGGATATCAACGAGCGGCACCGAGATCTGCGGCTCCTCCTCGCGCGGGAGGCTGACCAACGCGACCAGCCCCACGGCAAGTGCGGCGAGGATCATCAGGGGGGTCAGAGCGGAATGAATAAACGCTTTGGTCAGGCTGCCCGCGATGCCGAGCGGCGTGTCTTCGGAGGGGTTACTCATCACCAGCCCCCAGCGTCTCACCGCCGCTGAGGCCGGACAGGATTTCGACCATAGCGACCCCGTCCATGTCATGGGTCGCGCCAATCACGACGGTGCGCGGCAGAGGCTCTCCATCGGCCCCGACCACAGTCACGAAATCGAGCCCCATTCGGGACATAACCAGATCCGCTGGCACGACGACAGCCTCGGATGTAGCCACCGGCAGCCGCACCAGCACCCGCGCATCAATAAAGTCGGTCTGGAGATCCGCGACCTCCACATCCGCAACCACGCGACCGTTCTCGATCTGGGGGTAGATCCGCGCCAGCCGCCCCTCCTGCGCGCCGTTGGGAGCTTCGATGCGGATCATGTCGCCTTCGGTCAGGCTCATGGCGTGGCGCTCAGGCACAGCAAGGCGCAGGAAAACACCACCGCCCCCGATCTCGGCAATCGCTTCGCCTGGCAGAACGACCGAACCAGCGGTGACCGGCACGGAGAGCACAGTGCCGTCAATCGGGGCCATCACGGTTCCCTCGGCCTCCCGCTGCACGAGGACGGTGCGCTCTGCTTCGGCCGTGCCAATCTGTCCCTTCACCACGTCCACGTTCGTGCGCAAGGCGTCAAGCCGCTGCGCTGTGGTCACCCCACGTTGCAATAGATTCTCCCCCCGAGCCAGTTCGGCTTCGGCATTTGCAAGTTGGGCGCGTAACGACGCGAGCGAGGCGTCAATGGCGTTCAGCTGGAGCGCAATTTTCTCATCAACGACCCGTGCGATCTGTTGCCCGGCCGTAACTTGCGATCCCTCAAAGACCTGAATTTCGATCAGCGTCCCCCCCAGACGCGACCGCGCCGGAACCCGGTCCCGCGCTACGATCCGACCAAAAACGGCCTTCCAGTCCGTGATCTCCACCTGCCGCGCGGTCGCCGCATCGTCGGCTGCAGCCGAGAGGACAGGTAGAAATGCGAGGAGCGTTACAATGGTCAGAAATTTTTTCATATGAGGTAGCTCCGGGCCATCGACACAGACGCATTCTTATATTCATATATATTGGAAGTAAATTGATCATTTATATTATCAACGGCGGAGAAAATCCGGCCGGAGTGGTGGAGCGAAAGTTGGCAATCTGGGTCCGCGCCTTGGAGCCTGTCAATGAGCGTTCACAACTGACCGGGTTTCAGCGTTTAAATTTGACCCAAGTTTTGTAGCAAAGCCCTCAGGCAGGCCGTCCTCATATAGCGGGTCCGTCGGGGGCTTTGCTTGCGGGACGTCTACTTCTTTGTGCGGTGTTTGCTCTGGGCGAACCGGGAGGAGGTATTGCCGGTTTGGAAGATCGCGCAGTGATGCGTGATGTGATCCAGGAGGGCGGTTATCATCTTGGCATCGCCGAGGACTGAGCCCCATTCCCCGAACTCCAGATTGGTGGTGATGATGACACTGGTCTGCTCAGAGAGCTTGCTGATCAGATGGAAGAGCAGCGCGCCGCCGGACTTGAGGAACGGGATGTAGCCCGGTTCGTCGATAATGACGCAGTCCAGTGCCGAGAGGTGCCGGATGATATTCCCGGCATTGCCCTTGGCCTGTTCTTTAATCAGATCAACGGCATTGAAGAACCGCGCCTGCTTGCCATTGTTGATCCAGGTGGTGCCCAAAGCGATGGCGATATGGGGTGAAGGGCGCCCTGTCTTTACCCGTGCCGGCTCCGCCCATCAGGATGAGATTGTGCGCTTCTTCTGTGAACTGGCCTGTGCAGAACGGTTCGATCTGGGTCTGGGTGACGGTGGCCGCGCCATAATCGAGGGTGGCGAAGTCCTTGTGATGGGGGGTGAGACATTTGTCGGCATTGGTTCGAGACCAATGCCGAACGCGATCCTCATTTGCTGGTGGATGGAGCGCACCCGCCGCTCTACGGTCCCGGCGTCGATCAGTTGCTTTATCGCTGTGATCAGACGCAGGTCTTGCGCGCGGACAGCAAATCATGGGCACAAGCTGCCATTCCATGCGACCTCAGGGCTGTCAGTTGGTCGATGAGAGCGTTCATGCGGCCTTACCCTTTTTCATGGCGTTATCGACAGTGCCAAGTTGTTGGTACGCAGGTGGCGAGGGCATGGTTGTCATGCTGGCTGTCCTTGATGGCTCAGGTCGCTGTGCCACCCTCGCCACCGCCCCTGAATGACCGCTGATTACGCGATGCCCTCGATGGCTTTGTAAGGCGATGCAGGCGCGATGGGGTGTGCGCGGAACACTCAACGGAGAGGTAGGGAGATGGCGATATGGATCGGAATTGACGCGGCCAAAGTTGTACATTGGGCGGTTGGGATTGACGATGGGGGCCGGGTTGTTCTCGACCGCGCGGTCGAGAACAACCCGGTGGCGATTGACCACTTTATTGTCGAACTACGGAACGTGAACGGCGATGTCGTGATCGGGATCGACGTGGTCGGCTCCTTTGCGCGCCTCATCGAGGCCAGCCTGCTGGCGGAAGGCTTTGTCCTGGTGCACACCCCGGGGATCGCGGTGAACCGCGCGGGCCAAGGCTTTGCTGGAGGCGAGCGCAAATCCGATCCCCGCGACGCCGCTCGCCATTGTCCTCGGACCAATGGCGGACAATATCTCGCCATCGCCGAGCTGGTGCGCACGCGCGATCTGCGCCCGGTTCTGGCCGATGACGACACGCGCGTGGCGCTGCGCCTCAAGGTGGGCCGCAGGCGAGACCTGATGCAGGACCAGGTGCGCCGCATCGCCCGTATTCGCGGGCTTTTGTGCGGCATTCATCCCGGCCTTGAACAGGCATTTGACCTTTGTTGCAAAGGGCCGTTGGCGCTGCTCACCCGGCATGTGACCCCGTCCGACATCCGACGCGCAGGACGGGCGCGGATCGTGGCTCACCTGAAGAAGACCCCGCACCTGCACGGCTGCGAGACCATCGCCAGGCGCGCATTTGACTGTGCCAAGGCGCAACGCATCACCGTCCTTGGCGAAGCGGCCACCGCCGATCTGATCCGTGAGCTGGCAGCCGAAGCCTTGGAGGCCAGACAAAAGATCGCCCGCATCGAGAAGGACCACCTCTGACATCCTCAGCCACCACCCTGACTGCGCCCTCATCCGTTCGTTGCCGGGGATGGGGGTGGTGCTGACTGCCGAGTTCCAGGCCGCAATCGGCAACATCGCGCGCTTTGCCTCGGCGGATGCACTCGCGGCGGCGGCGGGCCTCGCTCCGGTTCAGCGCCAATCCGGTAAACGGGCGGGCTGGCGGCGCGCCTACGGCGGCGACAAGGCGCTCAAGCGGGTCTTCTGCCAAAGCGCGTTCTGTGCCGTGACCCAGAAAGACCCGCTCTCTAAAGCCTTCTACGACAGAAAGCGAAAAGAGGGAAAACACCACACCCAGGCCCTCATCGCCCTCGCCAGACGACGCGTTACGGTTCTGTGGACCATGATGCAAAGGCGCCAAACTTTCGATCCAAAGCGAAATGCTGCTTGACTTGTCCATTACGCAGCAGCCTCCCCAGCCGAGCACAGCATCTCATAGCGTTTGCAATCGGCCTTGGGTCGCAAGGTTAGCTGCGGATAGGCGCAGGCACAGCTCGAGCGGCATGATGACCGGCTCCACCAACTGGTTGATCAGGTTGATGATGGCGGGCAGGCACAGGGTGTTTTGATCCACCGTCAGTTCGCAAGCCGTCCCGACCACATCGATCCCGTGATCCCGGGCCAGCAAAAGCAGATAGACGCACTCCCGATCCCCGCCCGTGCCAGCCATGTAGTGTTCTCTGATCCGATGCATGGCCTCGGGCAGTTGCCAGTCCATAAAAGGCGCGCCGTCACGCAGGGCGCCGGGCTCTCGATCCAGCCGGGGAACAGAGTACCATGGTTCAAAATAGCTGACATGGCGGGTGAAGCGGCGCTTGTGTTGGGCAATGACATCCTGACCGGAGCCCAGCACGATCCGACCTGCGCAGGCGCGCAGGGAGACGTGCTGCCCGGCGAACCGGGAAGGCACACTGTAGCGATTGCTGGCAGTTTGAGACCCGGGCAGGTGGAGCGGACACGAACTCTCTTCTCCATGTAGCCATCAAATGCCCGGCCCAGTGGGCGCAGCTCGGACCGTTCGTCTTCAAACATCTCCGCAATGGTGCGATCCCGCTGCTCGGGATGGGGCCCGTTTGCCAGCTCTTAACAGCGCAAGCGCCGCCAGTCTCAAAATAGAAATCTCAGTTCTAAGGGTAACTACACAATGTACAGCTGTGGACTCACACCGAAGTGCAATTCTTGATATGTCGTTTTATTCCCATCGGTTTTGGATTTCCATCAGCCTGATTTCAAAGACCTTGGCCGGGGTTTAATACCCAATGCACTTTCTTGGCGTGCCGTTCAGGCGGTGGCAAATCGACCTCAAATATCGATTTGTCAGCGCCGTCGGTTCGGTCGAGTGGGGCAGATACTTCCGCAGCCTGTTGTTCGTGTTTTCGACAGTGCCTTTCTGCCAGGGCGCTTGTGGATCGCAGAACCACGCATCTGCGCCGATACCCGCCTTCAGGTGCCGCCACGCGGAGAACTCAGTGCCGCGGTCGAAGGTGATCGATCGGCGGACAAAGGAGCCAGCCCCTGGATCAGCGCCTTCATGATCGGCCTCGACTGACGATCTTCGTTGCGCATCACCACAGCATACAATCTGCTCGGGCGACCAGGGACGTGACATTCACTTTTCCATACTCCTTGCGGAACATCATAAGATCGCATTCCCTGTGGCCAAACTCTTCGCGCTCTGCGATGCGGTCAGGCCTGTGAGACAGGCTTTGAACGTCGAATATGTGAGCACGGTTATGCCTGCGATACCCACGCGGCCTGCGGCGTCTGCGATGCTCAGGCAGGTGGCGATAGAACTGCTCATCGCGACCGTCTTTGGAAGAGGCGAATCGATAGATCGTCTCGTGACTCACACGGATCGGATGGCGTTCAAGCCGCATTCTGCGTGCAATCTGCTCGGGCGACCAGCCAGCCTTCAGACGGTCTTCAATGGCTTCCTTGAGTTCTGGGTGCACGATCATCTTGCGATGAATGGCTCGGCTTTTCTCATACATGTCCTGAGCATTCAGCGCGTAGTAGCCGTTCAGCTCTGGCAGTTCTGTATCCGTAAAGCGGTTCCGTTTGATGTCGCGGTAGATCGTAGAAGGGTCGCGCCCCAATCGATCTGCAATCTCTGAGACCGGCATTTTGGCTGCAAGCCACTTCGCAAACTTGCGCTGTTCGTCGAGCTTCAAGTGACAGTAGTGGCTTCTCATTCTTCATACTCCACGCAGCTCTCTTTATTCGTAAAGAATTCGCACTTCGTTTGTGAACCCTCCAGCGGCCTATCATGAGTCCTATAGTCCGTGTTATGGTGAATAAGAACAGATTATTTCTCCGAAAAAATTCTACTTTAGCATCCAACCAATTTTAGGGAGGATTACCGTATGATGGCGCTGTTGCACAAATCGGGGTCTGAGCGCGGTTTCCCTTTCCCCGGAGGGACCTATCCTACGGCCAGAGTAATGGGTGCGCCGAGCGCGGTGTAGCCGTTCAGCACGGCGATACGAACTTGCAGCTCGGCGACCTGGCGGTCGAAGTCTCGGGCCATGAGGGATTGGCCGGGCAGCTTGATGCAGTTCATCTTGCTCTCGACCCGGCTCCGGCGGTGGTAGCCAGACCATCGTCGCCAGATGGCACGACCCAAATATTTGGACGCGCGCAGTGCCTCATTGCGGGCAATGGCTCCGGGGCTCGTTGGTTTCCAGGGATTGGCGTTCTTGCGGG
>NZ_VFSV01000034.1 GCF_007004065.1 Palleronia caenipelagi
CAGTCGAGGGGGGCGGTGCGGGAGGCGAGCGGCCAGACGCCTGCGGCGCCTGACACGTCTCTTTCGCCTCCCTGACCTTCAACAGCTAATTTCCCCTGCCCGTTCCGGGCATTCCTCGCGAAACAAATTAGCTGCTGACCCCCCTCTTTCCCTGCCGCCTCGTCAATTTCATCGAAACACGAACCAAGGGATCAGACAGATGGCTTCTCAAAACTTCAAACTGAGTGTGAAATCCGGCGAAACAGACGGCAAGACCTTCTGGGATCAGTGCGGCGTGGTCTTTGTCAACACCGATGCCGGGGGGAACATCACCTCGATCCAGGTGAAGCACAGCATGTTTCCGAATGTGGAGATGGTGGCCTTCCCCCCCCGGGAGCGCGACGATCGGGGCCGAGCCTATCGGGGGGCCTGCGGGCCTCCCACCCTTTTTGCGGACCAGGCAGGGCCGGGGCTAAAGCCCGTGCCCCTGCCTTCGATGCCTGTGGCAAACGTCGGGACAGGGACACCTCCGAGGGAGGCAGCGCGGGCTGCGCCCCCGCCTGTCCCTCGTCGCTGGGCTGCGGCGGTCTTCGCCCGCTGCGCAGACAAACTCCTCAGGCAGAGCGCGACGCCGGTGGCCTGAAGGCCACCAGAATACCGGGACGGCACCTGACGGAGCCGCCCGGGTCAGAACTGGGGAATGGGCGTGGCGGCGGCACCGTGGCGCTGAACCGGAAGGGATCGAAAGAGAGGGAGAGACGGCTTCCGGGAGGGTGATCCTGAACCGGATCGAGATCCTCAACACCGGAGACCGGCCATGACGAACCAAACCTTGCTTGAAACCCTCGCCAGCACCGAAGGACACGCGACCGCATACGAACTTCTCGAAGCAACCGTCTGCGACAGCGTGAGCCCCGCGATCTGCACCAATCCCGGCTGTGGCTACACCACCGATATGGAGCCCGATCAGGATCAGGGCTGGTGTGAACACTGCGCCACCAACACCGTGAAATCCGCGCTCGTCCTCGCCGGTATGATCTGAGGAGAATGACCATGACCATCGACCAGATCAAGAAGGACGTGGATGAGGGCAAGACCGTCTTCTGGGTCAATCACGGATATCGCGTCATCAAGGACAGCATCGGGCAATACCTCATCGTCTTCGAACCTAATGGCAACGTCATCGGTCTGACGAACCGCGCCGGCACCCGTCTGAACGGGGCTGAAGCAGACTTCTATCTCGGGGAGGCAGCATGATGATGACAGTCATCTATGAATCCGTCGACGGATGCCGGCGCGAAGGAAAGTTCTCCGAGATCGAGGATGCACGTACCTTCGCGGTCAAATGGGTTGGTCACAATCCCGATATCGGCGGAGGCTATGCCGTCTCCGCAGACGGGATCGGCAAAGTCACAACCGAGGGACTGACGCTCGAGGAGCTTTTCGAGCAGGAGGCACAGACCAAGGATGAGCAGGTCGGGTCCTCAGCCTGAATGTGGAGAGCAGTTTCGGATCGAGCGGGCAGTCCTTCGGCGTTGCCTTTCTCATTTTGCCTCCGTTCGGTGAGATCCGGTGTCCAGGTCATGGGGACCGCGGCCGGGATCATGATGCACCGTCCCAAAGAGGAAAGACGGCTCAGGATTTGGGCGGTCTGAAATCCATTGGAAGGAAAACACCATGGGACAACATACGGTCCGTTTCGCCATCAGCATCGATCATCACGAGCTCGCAACGGTTCTGGCCGGGCTCAGGCTGCTGCAATTGGTGTTGGATTTGCCCGATGACGTCGAAGCGATCATGACAAGCGGTCGTGATGTCCCGGCCATGGCAGATGCTGAGATCAGAAACCTCTCGCTCCGCTTGTCATTCGGTCAGGACGTGCCGTTCGAAACGGATAGCGACCAAGATGGAAAATGCTGCGACACCTGCGGCAACCCCGTAGCGGTTGACCACTGGGAAACCGTCGACGGTGGGTCTGTCAACGCACATTGGCGCTGGAACTCCGATGAATGTGGTGCATGTGCCGCGTCGCTGTTCGCAAACAGTCACGATTGATCGGGAGCCGCCTCAACGGGGCAAACAAAAAAGACCCACGCACTGGCATGCGTGAGCCCCTTTTAGAAGTTTCGATCTAGAGACCGATACTTCGAGTTTCCCCAGAAATCACTGGAAGTCAAGCTTTGGCGGTGCTGCGGAGCGGCACGGCAGAGAAGAGAACGATAAGGGCGTCCCGCCGACAAGCGGCGACCGTGCCCTAGTCGCGCAAGCGAGACCCGAGCCAGACCGGACGATGGGGCCGGCTGCGGCTGGCGCAAAACCGTCTCTACGAGCCAATTTTGAGCCTGCCGGTCCTGGCCTCCCTGCACGATCCGTCTCGGCCCATTCGGGTAACGGTCACTGACGCGGCGCTGCGGGCGCGAGGTCAGAGACAGACACGCCCGACGCGCTGCCGGAAAAGACCCAACAAGAGTCCTTGCCTCCGCCGATCCGATGGATCGGCTGCGCGTCCGCAGAGCGGACTTGCTCATAGGAGGGCCTGTTCCGGCCCTCTTTCCAAAGGGTGGGTCCTCGCCATGCTCGCTTCCTACACTTCGCTGCGCTGCGTTCCGTGCAGCTGCGCGTGGCTCCGGTCCCGCCTTCGGCGCCTTTGGAAATTCACCGACCCCGTTCGCCACGTGGCAGGGTTTGATGAGAGGGCCGCTGCGCGGGCCTCGCATCAATCCCAGCCCCCATTTTTTAGGGGCACCTCTGGGCCGACCTTTGCGCCCCTTTTGTGAGAAGTGAGACAAGACCATGACGACCCCTTATGAAGAAATCGCCCTCTTTGGATTGACCGAAAACGGCAGCGACGACTTGCCGATCCCTGCCCTTGAGGAATTGCAGCAACGCGCCGTTGGCGAAGCCTTTGACGCTCTGTTTGGCACCCTTCAGGGGACCGGCCTAGCATCCGAGATTGAACCGCTGGCCCATGCTTTTGCCACCATGTTGCAGCGTCGCGCCGTGGCCCTCGATACCGCCGCCGACCGTCTCAAAATGAAGATCCGCGCTTTGATCCCGACCATGGACGGCAGCGAAGTGTTAGAAAATGAACTGGACGACACAACCCGCCAGTTTGAATTTTTGCAGGAGAAGGCGGACGCCCTGAAAGAAATGGCAGAGACCGCCGCGCAGCTTTACGAGAGCGAGACCGGCAGCCACTACACGCCAGTCACGGGAGACCGCACGACGAAAACCGCGATGGCCAGCGGAGCCGTCTTTGAAGCAAAGCGCTTGCTGGACGCCGCCGACCGCGCAGAGGCAGAGCGCAACGCCGTGGAGGGAACAAAAATCGCCATTGCCGGAGATGTGGACTGGCTGGACGCGGCCCCCATCTGGAAGCGTCTTGACGTGGCCCTTGCCAAGGTCCCGGACATGATCCTTTGCCACAAGGGAGCCAAAGGCGTCGAGAAGATCGCCGCCGACTGGGCGCGCTCGCGCAAGGTTCCGCAAATCATCTTCCGCCCGAACTGGGCCGCGTTCAAGAAAGCAGCGCCGTTCCGCGCCAATGACGAAATGATCCGCGCGAAGGTCAAAGGCGCCATCGTGTTCGGAACCAAGAGCGGGATTGCACTCAATCTGGCCGACAAGCTGGAGGAAAAAGCCAAGCACGTCTCACGGATCAAAGGACCGGAAAAGACCCGCGACGCCTGAGCGGACACCAGATGAAAACGAGGGGCGGCCCACTGGGTCGCCCTTTGGCATGTCTGGACCCCAAACAACCAAGAGGCGAACGGCGGAGAGGGGTGGAAAGCGGGGTCTTGGTGTCCTGGCCGAGAGAGATCGAAGGCGATCCCTCCCCGCCAGAACTGGCGCTGACCGCGAGGGTCCGATGCCTCAAGGCATCGGGGGCGACGCACTCCAACAGAGATCAAGCCGAACAGGACAAAGACGCGGACGGAGATCCGGGAGGAGATCCGAGACGGCAGGACGACGAGGCAAGGGCCGGAATCGGAGCGGAGTCCCGGCCCGCTTCGCAGACCGGGACAACCTCATGCGGTGGCCTCCGGCCACTTGGGAAAACGGGGCTGCACCTGATGGCGCAGCCCCGTTTTGCGAGGTCGGAATCCGGAGGATCCGAAGAGCCTCGAGGGAGACGTCAGGCCCCGAAGATCTTGCGCATCTGCTGATCGAAAAAGGCCCGCGAAATCGTCGCCCGGTTGCCGGCATACCCATGGTAATGAGAGCGCCCCGACCGGGTCGGAAGTCCCGCCCAGATCTTCGCCAGATTGTCCATGAAACTCGCCAGAGGGAGACGCCCCTGAATGAAGGAATTGTACCCCGCCTCGACGTAGAGAACAGACGCGAACTGATCCTGAAGCTGAGGACTGAAACGGGCACCGTCCGGCACACCGAGCTTCAATTGAAGCCCCCTCAGCGTCGAGGGGATGATCTGGTATTTCCCGATGGCGTGATGCTGGCCGGGGGTGGCCTGAATCCACGCGTAGATCTGCGCCAGTGTCAGACGCGAGGGAGGTCCGGGAGGACGCCGCTTCGCAGATCCATGGACCGCGTCATAGCCCCCGCGAGGACTCTCGGCGAGCTGGATCAGAGCGCCCAACTGATCGAGACGGGAGCCGGAGGGAAGCCGGAAGCCTGCCGTCTTCGGGGGCTTCTTGCCCGGGGTCCCAAGCTCGAAATTCCGGGTCTGACGCCAACGGGTCTCGAACGGATCTGCGGACCATTTCACCCCGATCGGAGCGGACTTGCCATTCAGCTCGAAGCGGCCCTCAGAGCCCCATTCCTGGCCGATCGCGACACCGGGAAGGAGGACCAGCAGAAGGACGGTGACGGGCCTCAGGGGGCTTCTGAGGGGCCGCAGACGCCTTATTCCCTCGGGCTGCTCCGCAGTCCCGTGGACAGAGGCGGGGGGATGAGAGGCACCATCGGTCCTGTGGACCTCATGGTTTTTCCACACATAACGCAGCAAGCTGCATTTGCCCCAAACATCTGTTCTGGAACGAAAAAATGGCAAAAAATCGGTAACGAGTGATGCCCGCATAAAAATTACCTCCATTTTACAAGCGGTTGCGAAGGGCGTGCCCATTGCCGTCCCACGCTCTGCCCATTGCCGTCCCATTGCCGTCCCACGCTGTGCCCATATCCTGCCCATCCATGGCCACGGTGTGGAACCGGGAAATCGCTTGGCTAGAAGACGAATAGATCTTCAACACGTCACCTCTCATGTTCGTCCTCCCGGTCAACTTCCGGATCGCCATCTGGTCCGCGCTCACGCTCCATGCGGGCCATGACCTGACGGTCCTCTTCCAGATCAAGTTCAAGCTGTTGTTTGCCGAGATCATGGTCGGGCGACAGCCGCATCTGCTCGATCCGCAGGTTGGTCCGTTCCATCAGCGCCGACAGCTCTTCGTCAGTCGTCGCTGCCAGCATGGCGATCATCGCGCGCGTGGCCGACATCTCCTCATGAAGCTGGCGGTTCCAGTCGGACTGTCTCTTTCCAAGGGCGACGATCATCCGTGTCAGAGAGGAAAGAGACGGCGCGACAGCCGCCTTCACGGCGCTTGCAATCGCGTCTTCAGAGGCCTGATTTTCGTCGCCGCCTGCGTCGCTGATCGCCGCTGTGAGTTCGTCCCGGAAAGGGGTGAGGACGTCAGAAAGGGCAGTCTGAAGGTCGCTCGGAGACAGCGGGGGAAAGTGCGGGGCTGGGACCGCTCCAGCCGCCTCTAGGGCGACCTGAAGATCTGATTTGAGCTGGGAGATGGCAGCGTCAAGATTGGCTGCACGATTCGCCTCGTCACCCTCAACAAGGCCGCTTGCAACCGGGCCAAGATAGATCCGAATTCGCGAACTACTTTCGGTCGTCATCTCGTCATATCCTTCTGTCGTTCTCTGTGGGCATCGACCAATTCGGCGGCGTGTTCGAAGGGGTCCTTGCGCTCGGTTTCGGGGATCTTGTTCTTCGCGTCTGAGGGCTCCTGAGAGCGCTCCAGGGAGGCGTCTTTTTCGGGCGTCTGCTCCGGATCCTTGGGAGCCTTTTCGGCCTCCTGACGCGCCGCGTCGGCCGCGCGCGCAGCCTCGGCGAGATCGTCTTTCATGGCATCGCGCCAGGTCGAGAGCGCGTCCTGACGAACCCCGGTCGTCTCTTCGATCCGGGCAGCGAGCTTGTCGGAATCGGAGGTGAACAGGAGTGCCTCGTCGCGGGCGCGGCTGATCTGGACGTAGAATGATTTCTGCGAGGTCAGCGCTTCATCGGGTCCCATGGCGGCGATCACCCGGTCGACGGTGGCGCCCTGAACAGCGTGCGTAGTCGCCGCATAGTTGTATTGAATGCCGCGCGCTGCGAGCGCGTTCGGGTCCAGATCCAGCTTCGTGCCGTCCTCTTTCTCAATCGAAATCGAGCTCTGGCTGACGGCAGTGATCCGCCCTGTTTCGCCATTGGTGACGTTCGACTCTTTGTCGGTGATCTTGAATCGGACAGCGTCTCCAGCAGCCACACTGCGCTGGTCGGTATCGTAGGCGATGAGGCTTTGCGCGGCCCGGCTGCCGGGGCTGATGGGGACCGTCAAGGGGGTGCCACCCGCCTCGGAGCGCAGGATGAGAGACCCCTTGTCGAGGTCGACTTGCACCACGTCATAGGTCTCGCCCCGGGAGATGCCAGACGCCTTTACGGAGCGCAGCGCATAGACCACGTCGCCGGTCTTGTAGGAGCGCACATCAGCCGCCTCCGCGCGGGTGAACTGAAGAGGCTCAAGGCTCTGGATCGTCACCTCCCTGCCCCGGATCTTGCCCTCATCTTTCAGCCCCTCGCGGATCGTCTCGTTCATCTCATTGCGCGTCTTGTTGGTGAGCGCGATGAGACGGGTTTTGGCGCGGTCGCTGTCACTGAGACCAAGCCAGGCCTCGGCAGCGGCCTCCTTGAAATCCTCCGACACACGGAGGTTGTCGCCGATCTTGTGGATCGCCGCACGGGCCTCACCTTTGATCGCGTGGTTCACGGCATCGCGAAGCGCAGGATCACGCTGGCGCTGGATGTCATCCATCACGGCGGTCGGGATCCCGGCTTTCTGAAGCTGGTCGAACGGCGTGCCGGCGGCGACCGCGTCGAGCTGCTTCACGTCGCCCAGAAAGACGACCCGCGCCACCCCGGTGCGGGTCGCGTGATCCATCAGCGTCCGCATCTCGCGCGACGAGATCATCGAGGCTTCATCGACGACCATGATGGTCTTCGACTTGTCGATCTCGACGGGATGGGTCCGTTCACGAGTGGTCAGTGAGGCGAGCGTAGTGGTTTGCGGGATGGCCTCCTGAAGGGCGGCAACGGCCACATGGGAGGGGGCATAGCCCTCGACCGTGAATCCGTGCTTTTCGGCGTAGTGCTGGAGCTTTCCCATGGCAAAGGTCTTGCCGGTTCCGGCATAGCCCTGGACGGCCACGTAGCGATCCTTGCGGGAGGAGAGCGAGAGGGCCACCGCGTCCCTCTGCCCGTCGGTAAGGGTGGTTTTGGAGAGTTGACGGGCAAGAGCCGCGTCGCCGGTCAGGCGCTGCACGATGCCCTTTTCCACCCCTCCCGAGCGCCGGGAGGCCCGCCAGGTGCGCAGGTTCTCCCGCTCGATCGCGACCGTGTGCATGTCAGTGAGTTTTTCTTTTTCCTCGCCGGAGGCGATCAGGACCTTGGCCTTTTCCAGTCGCGCTACCTCGCGCTCGATCTCCGGCAGACCGGCAACCTTGGCCGATCTCAGGGCGGTCTCCATCAGATCCACGCGCTCGTAGACGGAGGCGCGCTCGCTCAGATGGGTGTAGGCGAATTTAACCGCCTGCCGGGCGTCGTTGCGCGGATCGAGCGCAGGCGTGGCCCCGAGGCCTTCGGCCTGACGGGCTTCGGCTTGTGTGATGGCAGCGGCCAAAACCTTTTCACTGACGCCCAATTCGAGAGCTTCCGCCCGCCAGCTTTCACGGAGTTCGGCCCGATCAATGGCCCCTTGCTTGGCCGCCCGCGTGGCCAGCGCGGCCAGCTGGGAGGTGTGCGGTGTCACGGGCAGGCCGCGTTCCTGAAGGGCCTCGAGGATCTGCTGACGGCGCTTGGCAAAGCCCTGCACAAGGCGCTCATCGACGCCCTGGATGTTGACCTCATCATATTTGCCCCGCTCCGTCTCATAGCCCAGAGCTCGGATGTTGCGATCAAGCTCGGTGCGATAGACCTCGGTGATGATCTTGCGATTGCGAAAGATCGCATCGTTATGCAGCGCCGTGAAGCGACCTTCGCTGTTCTCCACCATGTTGGCGATGACCGCGTGGGTGTGGAGTTGCGGATCGAGGGCGCGGGACGTGTCATGGCGAAACAGCCCAGCCACGATTTTGCCGCCAGTTTCCGTTTCCATATGACCGTTCTTCTGAACGCGGGTCTGGACGTAGCGCTGTTCAACGACCGTCATGGCCGCTTTGACGGCCTCATCATGAGCCTTGATCAGGCGCTCATCCCCGTAAACGAGTGCGGCGACTGAGACAGATTTGGAGGCCGAGAAGGTCAGATCGAGGCCGGGGCGGTGCTCGCGCTCGCCATCCTTGATGCGACCCATGACCTGATTACCATCCGGCGTTTCACCGTCGAGGATCTTCGCAAACCGCGCCTCATCGACCTGGCCTGTCAGATTGTGGCCTTCGGCTGACTTGCCGAACCAGGCGGAGGCTTCCTGTGCCTCCTTGGAGCCATCCACGTAGTAACCTTCGGCGCGGTAATACCCGCTGGCCGCCGCGCCGGCCGAGACCGTGGAGGGCGACATCATGAGGAAATACCCCGGTCTTCAATCTGGTTGAGCAGCGCAATCTTGGAGGGCTTGGCGTTTGATTCGATAACTGCGGCGCTTTCAGGCTGTGCTGGTTTGGTGGAGCGAACAGTGCTGCTTTTGTTGGTCCGCTGGTCAGAACCGGGATCGGGGAATGGCAGGCGCGCGCAGGAGGTTTGGGCAGGCTGCGTGGTGGCGCCAATCATCGGGATCGCCATGGCAGGGCGCGGAATCTCGGAGGATTTCCGTCCCCGCATCCGCTGGGTCGCAAAATGGTTCCAGTAGAATTCCCGCTGCATCGGATCGGTGCCAATGTCGTCGCGGACATCCCCGCCCAAATGGGTGTCGACCCATTTATTGAACTCACCAAGCTGTTCTTTCGCTGGCAAAGCGGCAAAGCCACGCAAAGGCGTCACACCTTCTTCCACGGCACGGTTCTGCTCGCCCAGATGCATCCCGCCCCGGTCAAAACCATCGCCGGAGTAGCGGACGAATTTCGGCACATCATTGTCTGAGGGCAGCGGATCGAAGCTGACCCGGGCCGTGGGCGCATCATAGGCCTGACGGAAATAGGCTGTCAGCTGGGGCAGGCTCTGGATCTCAGCAGGGGTCACGATGGCCTTTTGGGTCCGGCGTCCCAAAACGCCCACGGCATCGCGGGCTTGAGCCGCACCCAGCGTCAGGCTTTCCTGCGCCTCGATCACGTCCGACTCGCCCAGACTTTCTGACCAGAGTTTGGCAGTGCGGAAATCGGGCGTGTTGAAGACGACGCGGTTGTTGAGCGTGCCGGAAATGGTCTGGGCGCCCTTGTCTCCATAAAGATCCTCAAGCTGGGAATAGACCTGATAGCCGAGGACAAAGGCCCCGCCGAATTGGCGGATGGTGGCCAGCGATCCGGTGAGGAACGGCAGCCTGTTGAGCGTTGGAAGCTCATCGATGAAAAACCAGATCCGGGGATCGCGGCTCTCACTCATGGTCATGAGCGCATTGGCGGCGATCTCGATCACGGTCGAGATGACATTGCGCGTGGCAGCCGAGTGTTCGGCATCCGTGGTCAGGAAGACAAAGCCGGGCTCCTCGCTCAGGACCCATTCGCGGATCGAGAACACGTCCGCATCGTCGCGGACATATTCGAGGAAGGACAGGTGGGTGATGAGAGTTGCGCGGATGGATCCGCTCATCCGCTCCATCTTGTCGCCGAAGAAATGCGCGCCGGGGGTGTTGGCGACGATGTCGGATAGGGTTTCGTTGCTGATCTCGAGGATAGCCCGTCTCAGCGCCGCGTTGTTCGGGTTCTCCTGAGTGTAAATGGCGCGGGCAGCGTAGATGAAGACGAGCCGGGCGGCATTGGTCCAGAACGGATCCTTCTCATTCGGATTTTGAGGGATCATCACCTCGGCGATCTCGGTGAAGGACGCCGGGTTGGTGACCTCCACGAAGGGGTTCCAGCTGCGCGAGCGGGCATCAAAAGGGTTCAGAATAATGTCGCGCCCCTCGACATAATGCTTTGAGACCAGATGCCCGGTCCTGTCGTAAATGATCCCCCTGCCCTTCAGGTCCGAGACCGTCTTGAGCAGCTCATGCATGGCGGTGGTTTTACCGACGCCGACGGTGCCAAGGATGCCCACCTGGGCCTCGACCGCGTTGGGCGCGAACTCGATGCCGGCCAGCGTATAGCGGGGGGCTTTTTTCGCGCCCTTGCCGAAGCGCTTTTCATGGGCACGCCATTTCTCCCGCACCCAGCGCTTCAGCTCCTTCTTGGAGACCAGACGCGCGCCCCGGATGAACTCTTCCTTTTTTAAAGACCGGCCCACGAGAGCGAAAACCGCCCAGGCGAGGAAGAAGAAAATACTGGCAGGGATCAGGGAGATCTTCAAAAACCGCTTGGCATTGGTGGAGTAGGCCTCCGCGATCTCGCGGTAGGTGGCGTTGTTGTAGATCACCAGAGCGCTTTCGCGCACCTTCTCGCCACGTAGATTGATGTAGCTGTATTCCCGCAGTTCTTCGCCGCGATATTCGACCGAAAACGTGGCCAGCCAATGTGCCCAGGTGATAATGATCTTGTTGTATTCATAATTCAGCAGCACGAGGATCGTGAAGCAGAGGCCGAACACAGCGACCGACACGAACAAGGAATAGCGAATGACCTGGCCGAGCATAAGCGTCCAGTGTTGCGCCGTCTGTCCGCCACGGACAGACCAGATCGGGCCGGATTTGGGCATGGGAGCAGCCTTTCTAATCAGCGATCAGATGAACTGACGAAGACGGCGGGATCCGTCTTCCTCGAGGACCTCGACAAAGGGAACGGACGCGAGAAGGCCGAACAGTTCAGAGCGATACGGCAGGGGATATTGTCGGGAATCCCACGGCCCCTGAAGCTCGGGTTTGCTCGCGTTCAGGACGTCGTCCTCGGTGTAGGATTTAACGCCTTGTTTCCGAGAAACGCGGGCCATCTCTTGGGCAATATGCAAAGCCACATGAAGATCGCTGTCCAAAGAGGGCTTCGTGGTGTCCCGGTAGGCATCAATATTGTCGACAAGATCGAGCCACGCTTCGGGCGAGATGGTCTGGTGCGTCAACGGGAGGGTCGCGGGAGTCATTTGTCAGACCTCCCTCTGAGTAAGTCAGAAAGAGCATCTACGCGCTGACCAAGAAAGCTGTCTTCGTCCTTGAGAAGCAGGGCAGCGCCTGCGGCGATCAAAATCATGGCCAATAGAACGAGAGGTTTTCCTGATAGGACGCCGGAAGCAATCGCGGCAAGAGGGACCATGGCTCTGCGATGGGGCAAGCCAAGGAACATGGGTCTGTCCTGATGTTTCATCTCAGCAGCCTTTCTGCACGCGGGCGCGCTCAAGCTGTATGGTGCGTTGCGCGAGCGCGATCTGGCGGGATTGAGCGGCGGTGCCGCCGGAGGCGGTGATCGCGCCAGCAGCGGTCGACGCGGCACCGGCGGCGCGCAGGCCCGAAAGACCGCCGCGTGCGCCGGCCATGGTCAGGCCCGCGTCGAGGACCCCGGAGGTCATGTCATTGGCGACGCTCTGACGGCGAACCTGACCGTCAACGACTTTCTGCTCGGCGTAGACGCGGGAGAGCTCGGCCGAGATCTGCGGACAAGACAGAGCGAGGTCCGTGGCGGTCGGTGCCGCGCTGACCGACATGGCCGGGGACAGGCCGGCGGGCAGTTGCAAGGACTGTTGCGGGGCCGGAACGCAAGCGGCGAGAGGGAGGGTGAGGACAAGGGCACTCGTGACAAAGGGGTTCATGGTTTACTCCGCGTTTGAGGCTTCAATGGTGGGAAGAGAGGTGGCGGCAGCGGCGAGCCGCCGATCTGACGGAGCCATCCCGCGAATGATCGTGCCCCGTGCGACAAAGCCGGGGGTTCCAGAAATTTTGAGCGCCGTGGCCAGCTCGCGGGCCTGCGCCAGTTCTTCGGTGATGGCCCCGTCGAGCGCGGCGGTCTTTAGCGCGGATACATCGTAACGGCACTGTAAAGTTAAGGCGGTGATCGGTGAGATATGGGATCTGGTAGCATGACCAGGACCGACCTCTATCGCCGCCACCGCTTTCCGCCGGACGTGATCGCTTATACAGTTTGGCTGTACTTCAAGTTTCCGCTGAGTCTGCGAATGGTTGAGGACCTGCTGGCGGCGCGCGGGATCATCGTGTCGCACCAGACTGTGCGGGCCTGGGCAGAGAAGTTCGGGAGAGAATTCGCCAGAAAAATCCGCGAGAGATCGACTGGCCAGATGGGCGACAAGTGGCATCTTGATGAAGTCGTCGTTAAAATCCGGGGCACGAAACACTGGCTCTGGCGCGCCGTAGATCAGGAGGGCTTCGTTCTCGACGTCGTTGTTCAGAGCCGTCGGGACAAGAAAGCCGCCAAGCGTCTTCTTCGTAAACTTCTGAAGAAGCACGGCCTCCCGCGTGTCATGGTCACTGACAAGCTGCGCTCCTATCCGGCGGCGAAGAAGGAGATCGCGCCGGGTGTCGAGCATCGATCCCACAAAGGCATTAACAATCGTGGCGAAAACTCTCACCAACCGGTGCGACGAAGGGAGCGGATCATGAAGGGCTTCAAATCCGCGGCGCACCTACAACGCTTCGTCTCGATCCACGACCCGATTGCCAATCTGTTCCACCTGCCCCGCCATGAAATGACCTCCGCCGAATTCCGGAATCTCCGTCAAGCCGCGCTCGACCTGTGGTGGTTCATCGCGGGCGTCGAGCTCGCTTGATCGGCAAAATCAGCCGATACTTGCTCCGCTGCTGTTAACTTTACGGTGCCCCTAATCGAATTCATGCAACATGCTCAAGGCGGCGTCCCACTCGGGTTGGGGGCGTGTCAGTTCTGTCTCGAGCTGTTGCAGGCTGACCGGCTTTTTCAACAGCACGATGGATTTGCCGGAAAAGCGCTTGATAAAATTTGCATCGGGATTTCCGGTGGTCAATATGGTCCGGGCAGACTTGTATTTGGCCATGAAGGCAAGGACGGCGTTTTCGCTGGTGCCATCGGGCAGGTTCCAGTCGAAGATGCTGACGTCATAGGGATGGTCACCCGAAATGACGTCAAGCGCCTCTTCGACGCTACGACAAAGGGTTGTCGTCTGAAACCGCCTTTGCAGATACCGCTTTTGCAGATCGCCGAGGATCGGGTCGTCTTCAAGCAAAAGGCAGGACTGCCGGTGACGCAAATCGGTCGTCGGCGGGCTGAGCGAGGGCAGGTGGACGACGTTTGGGCCCTCTGCGATTGCGGTGGCGGGAAAGAACAGTTCGACCTGTGCGCCGTCGGGCGTATTAGATAGCGTCATGTTTCCGCCCAGCCGCTGCATCGTCTCACCGACCATAGCCAACCCCAAGCCCGAGCCTTCGCCGGGGCTTTTGGTGGTGAAAAATAGCTGGTGGCCCTGCCTCAGCGCCTCTTCGGCAAAACCGGTACCGGTGTCGGTTATGACGACGCCGACCATCGCAGGATCGCTGCCACTTTGCCGGTCTTGCAATGTGATAGCGATACGGCCCGGCTCCGAACCGATGGAATAAACCGAATTTCTAACGAGGTTTTCAATCGCGGTGACAAAATGTTGCCGGTCGATCCGGAAGCAGCGCGTCGCATTGTTGGTAAGGCTAAGGGTGACATTCCGCGGCACGGCAAGCTGCGAGCGCAGCATCAAAAGCGCCCTTTCGGTGCTGACCGTCTCGATACTGAAGCTGCGTTTTTGCGCATAGGCCAAGAGCTGTGAAATCATCTTCTTGGCCCGCTCGGACGATTCCACGAAACCGCGTAGCTCTGCCGCCACGTTGGGCGGGGTTTCGGGGTCTTCGCCCATCATTTCGGCACGCATGGTGATCCCGGCGAGGATATTGTTGAAGTCGTGCGCAACTCCGCCAGACACCCGACCCAGCGCCTCAAGCCGCGCCACGTGCTTATCGGCTTCGAATTGCATGGTGATCTGGGTCTGATCGCGCGCAACAAAAATCAGATCATCCGAGTCCGTTGTTGTGCAGACCCATGACAGGATCTTGCCGTTGATCAGGGTCGATGGTTGCGCATCCAGATGGCGCTGGACAGCTTGCAGTTTTTCCCATTGCGACAAATCAGGTGTAAATGCGGGCTTGCTGCTCATGTGAGAGACAAGAAAGCTGAGCGGGTCAGGTGCGTCGCTCTGTTCCATGAGGCTGGAAAACGATCCGTTGGCAACAACCAGATAACCGTTCCGGTCGAACACAACCACAGCATCCTCGATAGCAAGAAAGGCGCTTGCGATCAGTTGGCTCTTTTGGTTCAGCGCCTGCTGAAACATCGTTCGTTGCTCGTAGGCGCGGGCCAGTTCTTGGATCGCGGGCACGATCAGTCGGTTGCGCGACGCAAGGACAACACCGATCAGCATCACCGCAAACAGAACGGTCATCCCCGCCGCAAACCGTGCGTGCAGCTTCGCGTCCTCGCTCAGTAGGATGATGGTTTCTTCAAGTGGCTTCAGGTGCCGTCCGCTCTGAAAGACAACACCGAAGTTTGTGTCGACCATCGCGTTGTTCATCCCCGAGTACAAATCGACGGCGCTGCGCATGGTCTCCAGCCCCGCCACGATGCGCGTCATCGCTGCGTGCTGTGTTTCAATTGGGTAAGGCTGGCTACGCAAACCGAACAGATCAAGAGAGGATCGCGCGCGCGCGATCTCGTCGATCACAAGTGTCTGGTTGGTCTGTAGCTGATCCAGCAGCTGCCCTAGCCGCGCGTGCTGGGCGTCAGCATTGCGCCGGACATAGTCAGAATTCGAGGACTCCCCCATATCAATGGACAAAACATTTTCGACGCGGCGCCAGAGCATCGACTGGGCGTTGGCAAGCTCGATAATGCCGTTGAGCCGGTTTTGGGATGAGATCGCCCCGATCGTGATGAAACACGCCAGCGTCGCCGTCAGAATGACCGCCCATGTGGCCAGATTCGCGCGGCGAATGCTGGACCTGATTGGCAGATCACCCGTACTGCGTGTCATGGCCTGCTCATGGCGTCGATCACGCGCTCTGCCGCTTGTGCTGGCGTGATGGTCTCATCCCGCCATATCGTCACGATCACGGCATTCATCGCCATGATGCGGTTTTTGCCCTGAAGCAAGCCCTCCCACAGGAGCGGTCTTTTCTGCCACGCAACCAGAGTGTCGGCATTGCAGCGATCCAGCTGATCGGGTGTCACGCCACTGATGACGGGAAGTCCCCCTTTGTGCATCACGTAGTTGACGATGTTGTCGATATCGCTTGCCGCTTTGGCGAACCGGGTCTGGCCCTGCAGCAGCACGGGATCGTCGACATGGGTGAACACGAAGCTGTCGAACCCCCAGGGGATATAGCTGCTCTGGGGCGAGCGGGCACAGATCAGTTTGTCGGGATCGTCGAAGGCAGCGACGATGTAATCGCCGAGAAGAATGGACAAAGCCTCGCCGCGTTCGACCCGGGCGACGGTCTCTTCCCAGCGCAGGTCCTCCCTGTCGGGGGCCGCGAACCTGCGCAATTCGAACAGGATCTCAAAGGTGGTCTCGAACCGGTTGCGATAGGTTTCGAGGTCGGCCTCGCCCCTGGCCATCGACAAGACCTCTTCCTTGGAGAACTCAGAGATCATGAGGGTACGGTACATGGCGGTCAGCTGCCAGTTTTCATCTGAAACCGACAATAGGGGCACCCCGCTTTCCGCAAGCAAGGGACCGAGCGCAAGATAGGACTCCCAGCTTGTCGGGAGCTCGATGCCGAGGCGTTCAAAGAGCTGGCGGTTATAGGCCATGAAATCATAGGTGTGGATGCCGACCGGCAAAACACGCAGCACGCCGTCTGTCTCCGCGACCTCCCGGATCTCGGGCAGCAGCTTGTCGGCAAAATCTTCATCGACCGTATCGACGGTCCGAAACACGCCCAGATCAAACAGCTGGTTCAGCTCTTCGGAGGGTATCCATTGGATGATATTCGGCTGCGCTTCGGCGGCCAGCAAATCACTGAGCTGTTTGCGAACGCCGGTCGCGCCCCCCTGAACGGGCGTGTCAAACCATGCCATTGACGGATCAGATAACGCATCCCGGAACACATGCAGCGCAGCCTGCTCGCCGGGCGTGCGCCAGAGGTGCAAAAGTTCGATCCGCGCGGTTCCGGTGGTCTCATCCGCTCTGACGGCGGCGGGCATTACCATTAAACAGACGTTGGCCAGTAGGAACAGGGCGGCCAATTCATCTCCGATGGCGTGCGCTCTGTTGGTAAGTGTGCGAACGCAGAGACTTGAAAATATATGCATGAAAATCATCCGGCTGACATCAAGGACGCAGAACTCTTCGATATGATGATGTAAGCAAACAATTAACGTTCCGTTAACCGTTTACCCTAATAGCATGCAGCCATCAGATTTAGCTACAATCTAGGATTGTGAAAGGTTAGCTCTGTCACTGTGAATCGGCGTACAAAATTGACCCACTTTGGTGGGTTATGAGCGAGTAAAATTGACCCACCTGTTTTCGTTAACCTCCGCACTGAAAGTGCGGAGGAAAGAGCAGTGATCTTCGTCCCTGTCTCCGGACAGCGGGGTACTTCACCCCTGTTCACGAGAGGAGCACGAGATGGGACGACATCGACGGAAATACACGGAGGAATTCAAAGCTGCAGCGGTTGACCGGCTTTATGAGCCGGGCGCGACGCAAGGCAGCGTGGCGAAAGGGTTCTGTCGCAGACTTTTCTGGCGCGCGCGGATAGCCCTTTGGCCAGACAGACTTATCCTGCGAGGTCCGCGAAGATCTAGAACGGGCAGCGTCCGGCATCACCAAGTTGTCCCTTCCGGATCATGTGAGCGGCCTCAATTCCCGCGAGGGTCGCCTGCGCAGCATCGAAAGATTTGAAGCCCATCATCGGGCGGGTGATCTTCTTGATGAACCGGTGGTCCTGCTCGATGACGTTGTTGAGATATTTGACCTGCAAGACCTCGATCAGCCAGTACCAGCCGGCCAGGATCAGCGCGATGTTCATGTTGTCGAGGCCAGCAAGATTGGCTCCACTCTTATCGATCACGACCTTGTCCGGCCAGACGTTCCCGTCGATCGTCCGCTCGAAAAACCGGGTGGCTGCATCTTCATCGCGCCGTTCAGACAGCATAAAATCAAGGGGTTGACCGTCGCGATCCACCGCCCTGAAGAGATAGGTCCACTCGCCCTTTACCTTTATGTATGTCTCGTCGACGCGCCAGGACCCGGCAGTTGCCGCTTTGCGCTGCTGCGCCACGTCTGCAATCAGCGGCGCATATTTCACCACCCAGCGGTTCAGCGTCGCGTGATCAACAAGGACGCCACGCTCGGCCATGATCTCATCCAGGTCACGATACGAAACGGCGTAGCGAACGTAGAAGAACACCGCGTAAAGGATGTCTTCTTTGGGATAGTGGGCGCCCTTGAAGTCGATCATCCTGTCATTCCGTCAGCGGTGGCGTTGAAGCCGTCGACATACCGACGTCGCCCGCTAGACGGAAGTTCACACCCAAAATTTGCGACGGAACCCAGCGCGGCCAACTGGGAGGTGTGCGGTGTCACGGGCAGGCCGCGTTCCTGAAGGGCCTTGAGGATCTGCTGACGGCGCTTGGCAAAGCTCTGCACAAGGCGTTCATCGACGCCCTGGATGTTCACTTCATCATATTTGCCCCGCTCGGTCTCATAGCCAAGAGCCCGGATGTTGCGATCAAGCTCAGTGCGGTAGACTTCGGTGATGATCTTGCGGTTGCGAAAGATCGCATCGTTATGCAGCGCCGTGAATCGCCCTTCGCTATTCTCCACCATGTTGGCGATGACTGCGTGGGTATGGAGTTGCGGATCGGGGGCGCGGGACGTGTCATGGCGAAACAGCCCCGCCACGATTTTGCCGCCGGTTTCCGTCTCCATATGACCGTTCTTCTGCACGCGGGTCTGGACGTAGCGCTGTTCAACGACCGTCATGGCCGCTTTGACGGCCTCATCATGGGCCTTGATCAGACGCTCATCCCCGTAAACGAGTGCGGCGACTGAGACAGATTTGGAGGCGGAGAAGGTCAGATCAAGGCCGGGGCGGTGCTGACGCTCGCCGTCAACCATGCGCCCCATGACCTGCTTGCCGTCCGGCGTTTCGCCGTCGAGGATCTTTGCTGGTCACGCAGGATAAATGTGTCTGGCCAAAGGTCTATCCGCTAGCGCCAGAACAGTTTGCGACAGAACCGGCAGGGAAAGGGGCAAATGCGCCCTGAGTTTGATCTATGCAACAGGCTCCTTCGTCAGTGTCTGCACGAGGGCGCGGACCTCTTCGACCAGCATCTCCTGTGGAACGCCAACGACGCGGCCCAAGAGCGACAAATGCACAACGCCGTGCACCGCCGAGAATAAAGTCCGGGCCCGCTGAACGAGATTTGCTCCAGTAAGGTCCGGTCGCAAGATGCCCAAAGGCGGGACGATCAATTCGATGAGCGGGGCGTGCTCCGTGCGGTAGACATCGGTGATCACCTCCATTGGCACACGGTGGTTGAACAACGCCTGCCAAAGTTGCGGCTCCCCTAGGGCAAACTCGGCATAGACCGTGGCCAGCGCTTCAAGTTGAGCCCGTGGCGTTGGATCCGCCGCCTCACAGGCCTCTGCCAGCATGACCTTGAGACGCGACAAGGTACGAAGGTTCACGTCGAGCACAAGCCGGTCGAGATCCTCAAAGACGTTATACAACGCCCCGAGCGCGCAGCCGGCTTCGCGAGTCACCTCGCGCGCTTTGAGGCTGGCCAGACCTTCACGTGCGATCTGCGCTTCGGCCGCATCCAGCAGCCGGCCCCGAAGCTCCGCTTTACGCGATTCCCTCTTGTCAGACATGGTGACTCCAATTTTTTGAACAACGTTCATTTTTCTGTTGAACAGTGTTCACGCTTTTGCTATCCGATTCATGAACGCTGTTCATAAGTGAGGAGATGATGATGTTCAAGAGGATAACAGCCCTGTTGCGGGGTCGTGTCGGTGATGCCGAAACAGCTTTCAGCGATGCTCAGGCGCTGCCGCTCTTGCGGCAACAGCTGCGCGATGCAACTGTTGGCCTCGAGGCCGCACAGCGTGCCGTGGCCGTGGTTGTCGCTTACCACAAGCGCGAACAAAACCGCACCGACGACATTGCCGAGCGACTCACAGATCTCGAAACCCGCACACGTGCGGCGCTGGCACAAGAGAAAGACGCTCTGGCGCATGAAGGCGCGACGGCAATTGCCGAGCTTGAGCAAGAGCGGGAGGCCTCTCGCGCCGTGCTCGCGGGATATGAGACGGAGATTCGTCGTTTGCGCGAGGATGTGACGCTTGCCCAGCGGCGGTTGCGGGCCTTGCAGCGGGGCAAGACTCTCGCCGAGGCCACGGCCGCAACACAGAAGCTGCGCGGGACCATGCCTGCGGGCGTGACAGCCAGCCTCAGGGAAGCTGAAGAAACTCTGGCCCGTTTGCAGGCCCGGCAGACTCACGCCGCTGATGCGGCAGCTGCCTATGCGGATCTCAGCGCCGAAGGCTCCGCCGAAACCGCTTCAGACCGGCTGGCCTCCGCCGGATGCGGGCCGCGCAAGCAAAGCGACGCCGAAAGCGTTCTGGCGCGGCTGCGGGGCGCAACCTCCTCGCTGCCCGCCTGACCATCCCCCCCTTAAGCCAGAGACCCTGAAAGGAACTTGCCATGTCTGATTACACCCCCAAAGTCTCCAATGTTTGGAACCTGTTCACCTATCTCAACTTTGCTATCGCGGCCCTCATGATGGCCGGCGGCATCTGGTCTCTCGAAGCCAGCTTTTCGGCCAAGGGATATTACGCGATGGCCGCGCTGATGCTGGTCTATTCGACCGCTGGCATCACTAAGGCGCTTCGGGATCAGGAGGAATCCGACCGCATCTACAACAAGCTCGAAGATGCCAAGACCGAGAAACTCCTCGCCGAAGTCTCCGCAGCCTGATCCTGACACGCCACCGGAGCCTCTGCCCTCCGGTGGCCTTACACGAGGCCCTGCTATGACCCGTTTAAAACTGATCTTGCGGCACGCGATTTTCGCCATTTTTGCGATTTGTCTTGCCCTCTGGGCCGCAGGCGCTCTGACCGTCCATGCCGGGAACACGGCAGCTGCGGTTCTCGTCTTCGGCGGGCTATTCGTCGCCGGGATCGCCCGTTATCGGAGTCCGCTGACCGGATGGCTTGTTTTGCTCACCACAGGAGTGATGCTGGGAGGATGGTACCACAGTCTAACCCCCCGCGATGACCGCGCCTGGGCCGTAGATGTCTCTCGTGGTGCTAAGGCGGAGCAGAGCGATGGCCTCGTCACCCTCACCGACATGCGGGACTTTGACTGGCGCGACCGGCAGACCGCCGATCCGGCCTGGATCACCCGGAGCTATGACCCCGCTCAAGTCGTCTCGGTTGATGCGATCGCCTCGGTCTGGGATAGCCCCGACATTGCCCATATCCTCGCCCGGTTCCACTTCGCCGACCAGGAGCCAGTCGTCTTCTCCGTTGAAATCCGGCGCGAAGAGGGGGAGACCTTCAACGAAATTGGAGGGTTTTTTCGGCAGTTCGAGCTCGTCCTGATCGCAGCGACCGAAGAGGATATCGTTTCCCTGCGCACCGATCACCGGAAAGAAACCGTCGAGATCTATCCTCTCGCGCTCACCGCCGATCAGAGCCGCGATCTTTTCATGGCCTATGTGGATCTGGCCAACGCGCTGCAAGACGAGCCGCGGTTTTACAACACGCTGGGCGACAACTGCACGACGGTGGTCTACAAGATGGCCCTCAATCTGAAGGATGATCTGCCCCTCGACTGGCGGCTCATTCTGACCGGGCATGTCCCCCAGTACCTTGAAGCGCAAGGCATGCTTGCCGAACCACCCCATGAGCACGCCCCGTCAAATGCTGAGGCTATCAAGCAGCCCTTGAAACCCATGGCTAGCGCAACGCTGTCCCGAAATGAGAGCTCGCCTATAATGTCCCTGAGGAGCGACAGATGAAAGTTCACGTTCTTGGAACGGGTCGATCTGTTCCGGCTCATTGTCTGCAAAGCGCAGAGATTGATTGTCCTGCGCATATGAAGGATCGCATCGACGTTGTAGGCGTCAGGCAAAGATATGTCTGCCGCTCCGAGACGCAGATCGATCTGGCCGAAGCGGCTTGTGCGAAGGCACTCACGGATGCCGGGCTGAAGGCAGAAGAAATTGACGTGGTCATTTCCGCCGCGTCAGTGCCTTATCAGCTGATCCCGTCAACGGCACCTCTGGTCATGCGAGCCTTGGGCATATCGGACGGAACGGCAGCGGCCTTTGACGTGAACAGCACCTGCCTGAGCTTTGTTTCGGCGCTCGAGGTAGCCGCCCGGATGATCGAGGGGGGCGCAGTGCGGCATGTTCTGGTGGTTTCCTCTGAAATCGCCTCGCGCGGGTTGCCCTGGACCACCGCGCCAGACGTCGCGGCATTGTTTGGCGATGGAGCGGCTGCGGCGGTTCTGGGGGCTGCACCAGAGACGTCGGCCAGCGAAATCAAGGCTGTCCGGCTACGCAGTTATCCCGCAGCCTATGACGCATGCGGCATCTGCGCGGGCGGAACACGGTTTGATTTCGAGACTGACTACCAAGGGTTCAAAGCCCACAGTAAATTTTCCATGGAAGGAAAGGCGCTTTTCCGGCTGACGTCCCAGTATTTTTCTGGCTTCGTCGAAGATCTTCTCACACAGGCCGGTTGGGACCAGTCCGATGTTGATCTGGTGGTGCCACATCAGGCGAGCCCGGCTGGACTGGAGCACATGATCCGACATACGGGGTTTGACCGAAACCGCGTCATGCGGATCGTCGAAGATTACGGTAATCAGGTCGCGGCCTCGATCCCCTTTACCTTTGATGTTGCACGGGAACGAGGACTGGCGCCCGCAGGAACGCGAGTACTGATGCTGGGAACTTCCGCCGGTGTGAGCTTTGGCGGCGCGGCGCTGGTGATCTAGGATGAGCGGGCGAATCCTCGTAACCGGAGCAACTGGCTTTCTGGGCGGTGCTGTCCTGCGACGGCTCGGGGTGCGCGGCATTGGTCAGGGGCGCGATGTGCAACGGCTTGCGATGCTGTCGGATCAAGGCCTTCAGACAGTCCGATGGTCCTTGCCGGACCCGGCTCCTGAGGCGGAGATGCCGGAAGACATCTCTGCGATCGTCCACGCGGCTGGTCTGTCCGCACCCTTCGGCCCAGCCGCGTCGTTTCACCGGGTAAATGTTCTGGGCACCGAGGCAGTGCTGGATTTCGCCCGGGCGCGCAGGATCCGGCGCGTGGTGTTTGTGTCCAGCCCGTCAGTCTATTTCGCTCTGAGAGATCAGTTGAACGTGTCCGAAGACATGGTTTTGCCACGCCCATTCAACGCCTATGCCGCCAGCAAGCGGGCTGCGGAGCGGCGGGTGATCGGGACTAGGGAGGTCGGCCCTGTGATCTTGCGACCGCGCGGCCTCTACGGCCCCGGCGACACGGCGCTGCTGCCCAGATTGCTGTGCGCCGCAAGCGACCGGGCCCTGCCAAGGTTTCGGGACGGGCGGGCGCGGATTGATCTGACCTATATAGACGATGTGGTGGCGGCGGTTCTGGCCGCGCTTGATGCCGGTCCAGTGGTGACCGGACGCGTCTATAATATTTCGGGTGGAGAGGTGCTGTCGATCCGCAATATTGTCGAGGATGCCTGCGCGCGCTCCGGGATCCCGCCCCGCTGGCGCGACCTGCCTCTGGCGCCCGCCTTGCTCGCGGCACGGGCGGCCGAGGCCGTAGCGCTCATGCGACCCGGTCAGCCTGAACCTGCAATCACCCGCTACGCACTTGGTCTCTTTGCCTATGCGCAGAGCCTTAACATTTCGCGCGCGCGGGAGGAACTCGGCTGGTCACCTAGGGTCTCCTTTGCTGAGGGGCTAGACAGAACATTCGCAGCGAAAGGAGCGACATGACACCGGTTTTTGCAAACAGCGCATGGGTTGAGGCGCGAGAGCGGTTTGTCCTGCGTAAAGGAAGCTGGCAAAAGCGCGCTTTGCGGGTGCGCTACGGCCTCTTCGTTCATCCGTCAACTGGGCCAGTCCTGATCGATACCGGATATACCGCCCGTTGTCTCACCGGGCCGGACCGAAGCGTGGCGCTGCGGGCCTATGGCCGGATGCTGGCGCCCCGGTTGATTGATGCGGGCCAGCCGGAGCCGTTTCTGGGCAGGTTCGGGTTGCACCCCCGGGACATCAAGACCGTCCTTGTGACGCACTTGCATGCCGACCACATTTCCGGTCTGTGCGACTTCCAGAATGCCACATTCCTGTGCAGCAATGTAGCTATAGCCAGCCTTCAACAACGCGGAAAATTGCAGAACCTGCGACACGGGATCTTTCCGGAGCTACTGCCAGGCGATTTCGAGACTCGGATGCGGGCGGTCGAAGACAGTCCCATTCAGTCAGTTTCCCACCTGCCCGCAGGCCACGATGTCTTCGGTGACGGCTCAGTCCTCACCATTCCCCTGCCAGGCCACGCGCCTGGTCATCTGGCCGTGCTGTTTCCGAAGCGGGAGGCGCCCTTGCTCTACGCAACGGACACGCAATGGATTTCCGATGCCCTTCGCCCGGAAGCCCGGCCCCGATTGGCGCCGCGCCTGTTTGCCGAGGATTTCGATAAGGCATGTCGCAGTTCTGACCAGGTCGAGCGGTTTCAAGATTCGGGGGGCGCGGTCGTGCTGTGCCACGATGATAGCCCGTCCGGGTTCGACTTTGATCAGGGTACGCGGCCATGACCCCCCGCCTTGAGGCGCTGTTGAGCTTTTTGACAACCCGCTGGCTGTCGCGGGCGGGTCTTTCACGCCCACGGTTTGAGCAGGCGCAGGCGCGCGCGATAGACCGATGGGTGCGGGAGGCGGTGCCCAGAGTAGGGGCTTTTGCGGACGGGGTACGGCGCTTGCAGGATCTGCCAAAGATGGACAAAGCCAGCCTCATGGCCGATTTCGCGGCCTATAACAGCCCTCGCATCACTGCCGGGCAGGTGCGTTCAGCAATGGAGCGCGACTTTCGTATCGGATCTCTGACGGTCGGGGCCAGCACGGGCACCAGTGGGAATCGCGGTTATTTTGTCATCTCGGAGACCGAGCGGTTTCGCTGGCTGGGTAATATCGTGGCGAAGGCCATCGCGGACTTGCTTTGGCGGCGCCAGCGGGTGGCCATCATCCTGCCACAGGGCACGGGGCTCTATGACAGTGCGAACCATTTCAGGCAGATCCATTTGCGGTTCTTCGATCTGAAGGTCGGTCCGGAAGGGTGGCGATCTGAGATCGAAGCCTTCGCGCCAACGGTGATTGTCGCCCCGCCCAAAATGCTGCGTCACATGGCCGGGGCTGAGTTTCGCCTGCAACCGACGCGGTTGTTCTCGGCGGCCGAAACCCTCGACCCGGTGGACCGTCCTTTGATCGAAGCGGGTTTTGCGACGCCGCTGGAGCAGATCTACATGGCCACAGAAGGTCTCCTCGGGGTGACCTGCCGGCATGGCACCCTCCATCTGGCCGAGGAGTCTGTGCATTTCGAGTTTGAGCCTGCAGGCGATGGGTTGGTGACACCGCTGATTTCCTCGTTCCGACGCGAGACGCAAATCCTTGTGCGCTATCGGATGAACGACCTGCTCCGGCTGGCCCATGCTCCTTGTCACTGCGGATCACCCTTGCAGGCGGTGGACGAGGTTGTCGGGCGAATGGATGACTGCTTTCTCCTGCCGGGACCAAATGGGCAGTCATTGGTCACCCCGGACGTTCTTCGCAACGCGGTGCTGACCGCCGATCCGGGGATCATCGATTACAGGATCGTTCAGACCGGCGCACAAGATGTCGAACTGAGACTGGCGCCCGATGTGCCTGTAGAGGTTGCCGAACGTGCCCGGACCCGGCTGCACGCTCTGCTGGAGGAACGTGGTCTTTGCGCCAAGGTCGGATTGATTCGTGCACCGATGCCCCTCGAAGTGACGCGAAAACTAAGGCGCGTAGAGCGACGCTTCGCCGCCGAAGGGCGGTCTCATGGACAAGGCTGACCCGATCGCGCAGTTTGTGGACCTTTTTTCCCGCCACCCGAGCGAGGCCCTGATCGCCAACCTCACTACGCGGGTCGAGCGACTGGATCTGCCCGGGCTCAGCGTCCCGATGACCATCAATGATGGCGGGCTCCCGGGCAATTGCTATATCTGCAATCCGATCACAGGATATACGGAGTATGCTGTCGAAGAAACGCGCAATTTCGTCAGTCATCCGCTGTTGCGACATGGGCTGACCAGCATGATCCGCGGCGCAGCGCCTCTGGTCCGGGCAACCAGGCTCGATCGGGCCGTGCAGGTGAACAACTGGCTGTTTTCTACTAACCCGGCGCCTCGGATCGACCGTCGGACGGCGGCAGACTTGCGCGACTGCCTCTTGGCCCGTTTCCCCGACCATGCCGTCATCATGCGCTCGCTAAACACTCTGACCGATGCGGACGCACTGAAAGCGCTCAGCGCCGAGGGGTTCGTGCTGGTGCCCGCACGGCAAGTCTATCTGTTTGATGGCCGAATTCCCTCAAAGCTCCGGCGAGACGTGAAAAACGACCGCGGAATGCTGCAGAGGACATCCTATGTCCATGTCGGAAACGACGCGATCGGGGCGCAGGATTATGAGCGCTGTGCCGTTCTTTACCGTCTGCTCTATCTGGAGAAATACCCGTCGCTCAATCCACAATACCTGCCTGACTTCATCGCGGAAATGCACCGGCGCGCCCTGATTGAGCTCGAAGGGTTTCGCGACGAAGACGGGACCCTCATCGCGTTTGGAGCACGGTTTCAGATCGGAGCGACCCTGACCCAGCCGTTGCTTGGTTATGACACAGGCCGTCCGCAAAAAGACGGGCTTTATCGCATGGTGACTGCACTGGCCCAGAGGGCGGCTCAGGACCGTTGCCTGCTCTTCAACCAGAGCGCCGGGGCAGCCGGATTCAAGCGCCAAAGGGGCGCTGTCCCGGCGATCGAATATAACGCCGTATATATGCGCCACCTTCCGACAGCTCAGAGAGTCGCACTCCGAGGGGTTGCGGGGCTGCTAGCCGGGATCGGCGTCCCGCTCCTGCGAAGGTTCGAGCTGTGACGGCCACTCATCCTCTCCGTTCCACTCGATACCCCAGGTCGAGGCCCGCTCAAGGCTGACACGGTGCCGCATCGCAATGCGCGCGAATTCGGCGAGAGAGCGCAGTTGAGCAATGGCGCCGACCCGATCCCCATCCCAGTCCATCACATCGCCGGCCTGACCCACAGCATCCAGAAAAACCTGGCGATCACGCTGCCGCAAAAGCATGGGTAGACCGTAGATCCACAGGGCAAGTCGTACGGCTTGGGGAGCCGTGACATCTGGCCTGACTTCAGAGCCTCCAGAGAGCACAGCGCGGGAAAAGGCTTCGCTGTCTCTAAACAGGTGCAGTCCGCTTGTGGCGCGTGGGTTGCATTCCAGCGGAAATAACTCCTTCTCCGTCTGGACTAGGTCGAAGGAGATCTGTCCTGTCCATCCGGTCGCGCTCACAAAGCGCTCGACGAAGGGACGCACCACTTCAGGATCGGAGGGCGCAAAGCAAACCGCTGCGCCTGGTCCGGCCCGCACCAACCCGCGATAGGCGGCAAGGGCCAAGAGCCGCCCCTGTCGCGCAATCGCATAGACGCAGAGCTCGGTGCCTGACACGAACTCCTGTGCCACCCAGGGTCGCTGCTCTGTAGGCGCGATCCTTTTAAGAGTGGCGGCAGTGGGCCGGATCAGCACGGCAGAACCGAAGCGCGACCAGACCGGCTTGAACACAAGATCCGCTGCCTCCGCGGTACAGGCAGCAAGCGCGTCTCCGTTGGTTAGCAACCGGGTTTCGGGAACGTACAGGCCCAGATCCCTGCACAGTTCGATGAAGCCGAATTTGTTGTGGACCCGACGGAGCAGCGCAAACTTCGGAGCGAACAGTGGGACGCCCATGTCGCGCTCTGCCCAGATCGCACCGAGATGAAGTGCTTCCTCGCAAGTTGGGATGACCAGGCCGATGTTGTGCCGAGCGATGATTACCGCCAGCGCATTGCACGCAGGTCCCGGGCTATGTGCGAACGCGGGAATGCGATGATAACGCGTCGCATGTCGGGAGGCAGCCGCGAGCGGTGCGCTCACATGGTCCGCCAGATGCACTTTATGTCCAGCGCTCCCAAGAAGCCGCACCAGATGAAGCGCAACCGGCGCCCGTACCCCCGTGATCAAAACCTGCATATCTGTTTTCACTAGATAGTTTGCGGTGGATTAACGCAACAGCTTAAGCGTTGTCATGGCGCTGTTGCACAAATCGGGGTCTGAGCGCAGTTCCCCTTTCCCCGGACGGACCTATCCTACGGCCACAGTAATGGGTACGCCGAGCGCGGTGTAGCCGTTCAGCACGGCGATACGAACTTGCAGCTCGGCGACCTGGCGGTCGAAGTCTCGGGCCATGAGGGATTGGCCGAGCAGCTTGATGCAGTTCATCTTGCTCTCGACCCGCCTCCGGCGGTGGTAGCCAGACCATCGTCGCCAGATTGCACGACCCAAATATTTGGACGAGCGCAGTGCCTCGTTGCGGGCGATGGCTCCGGGGCTCGTTGGTTTCCAGGGCTTGGCGTTCTTGCGGGGCGGGATGATCGCAGCGGCACAACGGGCAGCGATTGCCTCGTGGCACTTGCGTGTGTCGTAGGCGCCATCTGCCGTCACGGAACCGATATCTTCGTCAGACGGGATTTGGGCCAGGAGATCTGGCAGGATGGGCGCATCGCCAATGTTGCGGCCGGTGACTTCGACAGCCCGGACTTCCAATGTGTCCTCGTCGATACCGATGTGCACCTTGCGCCAGATGCGCCGTTTGGCTCCGCCGTGCTTGCGGGCGTTCCACTCACCTTCGCCTTCGGCCTTGCTGCCGGTGCTGTCGATCAGCAGGTTTAGCGGGCCCGTGCCGCCGCGATACGGGATCGCCACATTCAGCGTCTTTTGGCGGCGGCACAGGGTGCTGAAGTCCGGCACTCGCCAATCCAACCCAACCAGCCGCAGGAGGCTCTGAACGAACCCGGTCGTTTGTCTCGTCGCCATTGTCGCTCGGACCAATGGCGCTCCCAATGGCGACCATGCCAAACTTGCCCGGGGCTCCGCCCGTTCAGGGCTGAAAGCAGTCCACCGGACTGTCTTCCGAGCGCCCTTCACCCTTCATTGTCAGGCACGTCTGGATAGCTTCATCGCTGAAACTCGGCTGCCGCCCACGCTTCCCGCTGGGCGGCGGCTTCCACATCATGTCGGGATCGAACCAGATCGTCAGCGATCCGCGCTGGCACAGTGCTTCATTGTAAGCCGACCAGTTCGTGGTCTTGTCCTTCGTAGGGGCCCAACTGCTCATACCTTCCAGCTATCACGCTGGGTTCACACAGTGAATCCCTCACTCGATTTGTGCAACAAGGCCGTCCAGATGTCGAAGTGATCGTTCCTCCGCCGAGTAACGCCATCCCGGGCGATTGCGCGACCCACAATACCCATATCCAGATGATCGCCGACCACGGTCGCATCGCATGGCAAAAGTCGACCGGCTACGGTCAGCGCTCCCGTGTCGGAGCCCAGATCGGTCGCTACAAGCGGGTGATCGGGCCCCCGCTACGAGGCCGAAATACGGAGAGCCAGACGACCGAGACTCTAATCGCCATCGAAGCCCTCAACCGAATGACCGACCTCGGTCGCGCGGCCTATGAGCGTGTCATCTGATCAGGCTGGGAAAGCGGCAAATGCGCCCTCAGCTTAATCTATGCAACACACTCGCCTGTCCCTTGTACTCCGGCGCAAACTGCCGTCTCGTCTTCTTGGTCATGTCTGTCTCCCGGTTCTAAGGTCACGTTAACCCCTGGTCCGGGATCCGGGGGCAAGGTCACTCCAACAAAGCGCTGAAACGCAATCTCAGGAGGCCACTCAGTAGGCATCGACCTTGGCCAGCGTGTCTGCTGCAGTCACTGCCGAGCTGAGTGAGTTGTCCGAGACTTTCGTATAGATCTCGGTCGTCGCGATGCTGGCATGTCCGAGGAGACGCTGAACCAATCTTATGTCGACTCCTTCCTCAATTAGCATGGTCGCAGCTGAATGTCGAAACCGATGTGGAGTGAGGTGGGGCTCTATTCGAAGCGATTTCGAGAGGGTCCTCAGCCTTTTTCGAAATGCTTGGGGAGTGAGACGGCCCCCTTTGGAGTTGGTGAACAGCCAAGCCTGTGAACCTGCGATGTCACAGCGATTTTCCCAAAGCCGCCGGAAGTCCGTTTGGAGACGGTCATTCGCTACATACACGGTTCGCTCCCGGTCGCCCTTGCCGCAGACGCGGATTTGGGTTGCTGCGCTGGTGACATTGCAAACACGTAGTGATGTCAGCTCCCCAATTCGAAGCCCGGTTACGACTAGTAGCCGCGATATTAAGCCCGTGATTTGCACAGCTGGAATTTCTACTGGCAGGGATGGCTTGTCGCAGGGATCCAGCTGGACGATGTGTTGTGCTGACCTGAAAACGGCGCCGAGCGTCGGACGATCAATCGGACGAGGAAGCCGTTTGGGAACTTTCATGTCCAGCCTCAGACCTACGAAAGGTGAAGTAAAAGCTGCATCATTGTCTTGGAGCCAGCCATAGTATGATCTCAGTGTCACCAATCGCCGCCGGATAGTAGCAGGGCTCGCACCTTGTTCTTCTCGAAGGTCTTTTTGAAAGTTGATTATGTCAGCGGCTGCTGGTGGATCATTCAACTTTGCCTTCTGTCTAAACCTCGCATACGCTGTCAGGTCCTGCCGATATGCTCGCAAACTGTGTTCGCTCAGGCCAAGTTGTTCCTGACAATAGTTCTCGAAGTCATTAATCCGCATGCTGGTCATGTTACCTCGCTTTTGGCTTTAGGGCCGTCACCTTTTGCCGATGACTTCCGACCCTTTCTATGCTGCAGAGGATTTGACCAAATTCGTTTTGGCAACAGTAGGGGACTGTCTCAGTGGCCTCGAAAAGCTTGATGACTCACGGTCATCGCAACTGTAAGGTGACTGAAGAATTCAACCTAAGCGGCCAAGCTGTTTTGCCGCTGTAACGATAACCGAGAATTAT
>NZ_VFSV01000035.1 GCF_007004065.1 Palleronia caenipelagi
AATCTCGATGGATGGCCGGGGCCGCTGGATCGACAACCGGATGATCGAGCGGCTCTGGCGATCCCTCAAATACGAATGCGTCTACTTGAACGCCTTCGAAACAGGTTCCGAAGCCCGGGACGGGATCGGTGACTGGATCAGCTACTACAACAAAAGACGCCCGCACTCATCACATGGGATCATGACGCCGGACGAGGCCTATGACAGGCAATCTCCGGACCTGAAGGTTGCCGCCTGAAATGAAACCAATGCTATAGCTTAGCACGGCGGCAAACTGGTCGAATTTCAAGGACCACCTCCCTACGCTGGTCAAAAGCTACGGGCTGAAACAGGAGTTCATAACGCCACACTGCCCTCAGCAAAACGGGATGATGGAGCGCCTGATCCGGTCTCTGAAAGAGCAATGCGTCCATCGTCAACGTTTCGAAAGCCTAGCTTACGCAAGCCGCGCGACCGGAGACTGGATTCAGTTCTACAACCACAAACGCCCGCATCAGGCCCTTGCCATGCGGACACCAAACGAGGCATTCAATTTAGCAGCGTAACCTGAGCAGATTCCGCTGGGTCAGTACAATCGCGCCGCGTTTTTGCAGTGGCACGCAGATCCTGACGCCTGCCGGTCCCCGCTTTATCGAAGAGCTTGCGGTGGGCAATCTGGTCCGGACCGCTGACGGGGAGGCGCTGCCCCTGCTACGGGTTCGGGCGACCCGGCTAAGCCCCCGGCATTTGTATATCTGCCCCCACCGATGCTCCGTGCGGATCTGGACGGGTGCGTTCGTAGCGAGATACCTTTAACGGGATCTGCTGGTTTCTCCGCAGGATAAGATACTCTTCAACGGTACCATGACCCGGCAGTTACCGGCACTCTGGAGGCTTGGGTCGCAGCCAAACATCTCCTGCCTCTGAGGGCGTTGAGGCAACGGTCAGTCGTACACCCGTCACCTATCATCATCTTTTGCTCAGCCGCCACAACGTGCTGGTGTCGGAGGGTTTGCTGATTGAGAGCCCGCATTTTGGTAGCTACCCCCTGCGCAGCCTGCCCGGGTCTCAGCCCGCAGTTCTGGAGCAGACGCTTCGCGACGGGCGCAGTACGGCGGATCGCCACAGCTTACCCATCATTCGGGGCGGGCAGTTGCGACAGGGGAGCAAACGCCATTGCTGGGATCTGTCCCGTTTTTTTCAGACGCATCCCGCGAAGAGTCGGCGGATGGGGGCCCGGCGCGCGATTGCAAGTCTTTGAGAACAAAGACGCGGAGCGCTGAGGCCAACCCAGTGCCTGGCATCCGCGCCGCATCAATTTCAGCGGCCAGATCGTTGAGCGGACGGCCCTGCCGCGCGGCAATCGCGCGAAAGGCCAACCAGAATTCAGCTTCGAGCGAGACGCTCGTTCGGTGCCCTTTGAGGGTCAAAGAGTGCTTTTGCGGCGGACCCTTCACTGATCTGATCCGTCCCGATCCCGCCGGTGCCCGTCGAGTTGCTCCCGGGCACGGACCTCGCGGGTCTGTCGCGCCTGACGGTCTGCTTTGGTCTCGCCAAAACGCGCCGAATTGGCATCCGCCTGACGGCGCCTGGCCGCGCGCTCCTTGTCCTTCCGTACCCGCCCCAAATTCACGACCTTGCTCATGGTTGGGCCTCGGATCAGGTCACTTGCGGAATTTGTCGAGCGAGACGATCTCGGCCTCACGCGGCCCGTCGTTATCGGACTCATCGTCGTCGATTTCCAGCATTTCCGCCAGAACATCCTCGTCATCATCGTCCTGAGGCTGTTCGAAGCGCAGGCCGAATTCAACGGACGGATCGACAAAGGTCCGGATGGCCTCGAACGGGATATATAGGGGCTCCGGGCTGTCGCCGAAATTCAGCGTTACGTAGAACCCGTCCTCCTCCACCAGAAGGTTGTCATACCAGTGCTGCATGACCACCGTCATTTCGTCGGGGTAGCGATCCGACAGCCAGTCTGCGATTTGCACCTCAGGGTGCATACTGCTGAACGTGATAAAGAAATGGTGATCCCCCGGAAGGCCGTTCTGCTGAACGTCCCGAAGAAGCTGGCGCACGAGGCCGCGCATGGCGGTGTGCATGAGGGATCCGTAGTCAATGGTGCGGGTCATGGGGCGTTCATCTTTGATTTTTCATAACCATACGAGATTCGTGGCGGAATGAAAGTGGTTGACGGAGGATCTTCTGATCCGAAGCCAGCGCTTATCCGGATCCGTTGACGAAAACCCTGGCGCGGGTGGCCTCTGCGAGCGTGCACGGGTCGGCAGAAAAGACCGCGTTTGGCGCACCTGCGGCGGCCCAGACGACAGGGTAGGTCAGCAGAGCATCATCCATCCACGTTTCAGGCGGTGTGAGGTGCCCGATGGGAGAGACGCCCCCGATGGCAAAGCCGGTTTCTGCCCGCACCCGTTTTGGATCGGCGCGTCGGAGCGGCTCACCAAAGATTTGCTCAGCGCGGGTCAGGTCGAGATCATGGCGCCCGCTGATAAGGATGAGCTTCAGCGTGCCGGAACTGGTGCCCTCGAAGATGAGCGATTTGACGATCTGCCCGATCTCGCAGTCGCAGGCCTCGGCCGCATCCGCCGCGCTGCGGGTGGTGTTGGGCATCGTCTTGATGGAGACATCCAGCCCCAGTGCGCGGGCCGCCTCGGCAACGCGGGTAACAGAACGTGACATCGGCCTCCTGGCGAAATTTTGCGGCGCAAAATTGGACAGTGCCTTCTGGTCGGCCCGGTTGCAACTCCCGGGGACTGTCAGGCGAGGCTTGGCAGCCAGAGAACGATCGCGGGGAAGGCTACGAGCACTGCGATGGTCACCGCATCGGCGATGAAGAACGGTGTCACGCCCCGGAACACGTCCTGCACAGACAGCTCTGGCCGGACGCCCGCGACGACGAAGCAGTTGAGGCCGATGGGGGGCGTAATGAGGCAGAACTCGGCCATCTTGACTACGAGGATCCCGAACCAGATCGCGCACATGGGACCGCTCATGCCAAACGCTGCGTCTGCTGCTGCGACTGTCTCGCCGCCGTTCAGGGCCATGACTGCGGGGTAGACAACGGGCAGGGTCAGGAGCAGCATCCCGATGGCATCCATGAACATCCCCAGTACCGCATAGGCCAGCAGGATCATGATCAGCGTCATCATCGGCGGTTGTTCCAGCGCGGTGATCCAGTCGGCGAAGGCGCCCGGAAGGTCAGCAAAGCCCAGGAAGCGCACATAAACGAGCACCCCCCAGATAATGGTAAAGATCATCACGCTGAGTTTGGCGGTCTCGATGAGGGCGTCGCGCAATTCGCGCCAGCGCATGCCCCGCCAGAGCGCCATCAGAAAGACAATAAACGCGCCGATGGCGCCGCCTTCGGTGGGTGTGCCCCAGGCATCGCCGCCGAACGGGTTGTAGACGAAGAAGATGATGATGATCACCACAGCGAAGATCGGCAGCGCTGGGGGCAGGGACGCAAAGCGCTGGCGCCATGTGAAGCCCGTGACGGGCGGACCGAAATTCTTGAGGGTCAAGGCCAGCCCGACGATCAGCCCGGCATAGATCAGGGCCGAGACAACGCCGGGAATGAAACCCGCCAGCAGAAGTTTACCCACGTCCTGTTCGACAATTATTGCGTAGATCACAAGGATCGCGGAGGGCGGGATCAGGGAGGCCAGCGTCCCCCCGGCGGCGACCACTCCGGCGGCGAAGCGCTTGTCATAGCCGACCGCAAGCATTTCCGGGATGGCGATGCGGGCGAAGACCGCAGCGGTGGCGACCGAGGCGCCGGAGACGGCGGCAAAGCCCGCCGTGGCAAAGACGGTGGAGACGGCGAGCCCGCCCGGCAGCCATGCGATCCAGCGTTTCGCGGCCTCGAACAGCGCGCGGGTCAGGCCCGCGTGGTAGGCGAGGTAGCCGATGAGGATGAAGGTCGGGATCAGGGACAGGGCCTGCGAGGAGACCTTGCCATGGGGGACCTGACCGGCGGTCTTGACCGCAACGGTGACGGCCCAGACCAGTTGTTCGGGGTCGTAGCCTTTCTTGTCCCAGAAGATCCAGATCAGGCCCACCAGACCCGCCAGTGCGGCCGCAAAGCCCACACGCATGCCCAGCACGACGAGCACCAGCAGCCCGCCCGTGACCCAGAGGCCGATCTCGATGGAGGTCATTTTTCGTCTCCTTCGAGGGCTTCGGCTTCGGCCATGGCGATCTCGGCGGCAGAGAGGATCAGCGGGATCGCGACCGGGTGAGTGTCACCGCGCAGAAATGCACGGCCAAAGCCCCAGAGTTGCAGAGCCAGCCTCAGGGCGAGCACGAAAAACGCCACCGGCACGACGAACTTGGCGGGCCAGAGCGGCAGGCCGATATCAATGGTCGAATCGCGGCTCCAGTTCGGGGCGGTGAAGTCAAAGCTGCGGTCGAAATGGGCCCACGTGCCCCAGATCAGCAGCACGATCAGCAGGAGCGTCGCAAAGGTCGTCAGCCACTCGGCGACCCAGAGCGCGCGGCCCTTCAGCACGCCGATCACCATGTCCATCCGGATGTGACCCCCCACGCGTTGCACGTAGGAAACGCCGAGGAACGCGATGAACGGCATCGCCATCTCGATCCAGTCCACATAGCCGGGCAGAGGGCTGTTGAAGAAGTGGCGTCCCGTGACGGAGACCACGGCCAGCACCATCAACAGGAATACGGAGATGCCCGAGATCAGGGCAAAGACGCGTTCCAGACGCTCCAGCCGCAGGTCGACACGCGAGATCAGGCTGTCATCGTCGAGAACGGACGCGGCTCCGGCCATGGGGCTCTCCTGTCAGGGGGAGGGACGGCCGAAGGGGCCGCCCCGATTGGCTCAGTTGCCGGATTTGGCGGCCTCAAGGGTCGCGCCCACGAGGTCAAAGAGTTCCTGCGCGGGCAGGCCGCGGGCACTGTTCTCCTCGATCCACTGGGTGTGAATGGGACCGGCGACCTCGGCAAAGCGGGCCAGCTCATCCTCGGAGATCATTACTTTTTCGACCTCCTTTTCGGCCAGCACGCTGTCCCAGCGCTGCAACAGCTCACCGTAATTCGCCACGTAGAACTCGATGGCTTCGGGGACGGAACTGTCCAGCGCCTCGCGCTCGGCATCGGTCAAGGATTCGTAGGCGTCGATATTGACCACGACCGGGCAATTCACCGTGCCGGGGTTCAGGTTCGCCGTCCACCAGTCGGCCTCGTTGATCGTGCCAAAGGACAGATGCGCGTGCGGGGCAAAGGCCACCGTATCGACAACGCCGGATTCCATCGCCTGATAGGCTTCGGAGGAGGTCACGCTGGTGGGCACGGCGCCCACGGCGGCAAAGGCTTCACCCAGGCCGCCCGTGGCGCGAACCCGCATCCCGTCAAAGCTGTCGAGCGAGCTGCGCGCATCGCCGGTGCCCACCAGATTGTACTGGGGCATGGGCGAGGTCATCAGCATTTTTGCGTTCCACTGGGCCATTTCCTCGGCCACGGCGGGGTGGCTGTAGACGGCATTGGACACGGCGACTTCCTGCTCCAGCGTCTCGACGCCGAGGAAGGGCAGCTCCAGCACGGTGATCGCGCGGTTCTTGTCGGCATGATAGCCCGCGCAGAACTGGGCGATTTCAAAGGCACCAATGGAGATCCCGTCAAGGTTTTCGGTGTTCTTCGACAGCCCGCCATAGGAGATGTTGATGGTGAACTCGCCATTGGTTTTCTCGGCGACCAGCTCGGCAAGCTTTTCGAGATTTTCCGTAAAGGCGCGGCGCTTGCCCCAGGTGGAGGCGTTCCACTCGGTGGCCAAGGCGCCGGTCGCAACGGAACTGATCAGGGCGGCGGCAACCACCCGTGCGTAAACGGTCTTCATGATGTTTCTCCCTGTTGGCCCGGCAAACCCTCCCCGGACCTCTTTTTGTGCGCGCCATGAAAAATGACATAAGCCGCATGTGCAAGGAAAAATCTGTCGCGGGGAGCGGGCAGGGGTCTTCCCTTCTGCCGCCTCGCGTGAGATAGGGCCGTGCCAACGAAAGCTCCCAAGGAGACCCCCATGGAGATTCGCGAGGCGCTCACCTTCGACGATGTTTTGTTGCAACCTGCCGCGTCCAGCGTTCTGCCATCCACGGCCGACACGCGCACCCGGGCGACGCGGGAGATCACTCTGAACATTCCCCTGCTCAGCTCGGCCATGGACACGGTTACCGAGGCGCGCATGGCGATCGCCATGGCGCAGGCGGGCGGGATGGGTGTGATCCACCGCAATCTGAGCCTGACCGAGCAGGCCGAAGAGGTGCGCCGGGTCAAGCGCTTCGTCAGCGGGGTCGTCTATAACCCCATCACCCTGCGGCCCGAGCAGACCCTTGGCGATGCCAAGCAGTTGCAGGAGCAGTACCGCGTGACTGGCTTCCCCGTCGTGGACGGAGACAACCGCGTCGTGGGGATCCTGACCAACCGCGACATGCGCTTTGCCACCGAAGACCGGACGCCGGTTGCCGAGATGATGACCAGTGAGGATCTGGCGATGCTCCCCGAGCCCGCTGATCTCGAAGAGGCGCGCGGCCTCATGCATGAGCGCCGGATCGAAAAGCTGTTGGTGATCAACACCGAGGGCAAGCTTACCGGTCTCCTGACTTTAAAGGACAGCTCCGAGGCGGTGCTGAACCCGGCCGCGTGTAAGGACGAGTTTGGCCGTCTGCGTGTGGCCGCCGCCTCGACCGTTGGCGATGCTGGCTACGAGCGCTCGCAGGCGCTGGTCGATGCGGGTGTGGACGTGATTGTGATCGATACGGCCCATGGCCACTCGGCCAGCGTCGCCGAGGCCGTCACACGGGTGAAATCCATTTCGTCCAACGTCCAGGTGATCGCCGGCAACGTCGCCACCGCCGAGGCGACCCGCGCGCTGATCGACGCGGGCGCGGATGCGGTGAAGGTCGGGATCGGCCCGGGCTCCATCTGCACCACGCGGATGATCGCCGGGGTCGGGGTGCCACAGCTCACTGCGATCATGGATTCGGCGCGCGCCGCCGGGGATGTGCCGGTGATTGCAGACGGTGGCATCAAGTTTTCCGGCGATTTCGCCAAGGCCATCGCCGCCGGGGCGTCCTGCGCCATGGTCGGCTCCATGCTGGCCGGGACCGATGAGAGCCCCGGTGAGGTGATCCTCTATCAGGGCCGCTCCTTTAAAGCCTATCGTGGCATGGGCTCGCTCGGCGCCATGGCGCGGGGCTCGGCGGATCGCTATTTCCAGAAAGACGCCGCGACGGACAAGCTCGTCCCCGAAGGGATTGAGGGCCAGGTGCCCTATAAAGGCGCTGCTGGTACGGTGATCCACCAGCTCGTCGGCGGCCTCAGGGCGGCCATGGGCTATACGGGCTGCGCGACGGTCGAAGAGATGCGATCCAACTGCTCCTTTGTCCGGATCACCGGCGCGGGGCTGAAGGAAAGCCATGTCCACGACGTGCAGATCATGCGGGAAGCTCCCAATTACCGGATGGGCTGAGGCCCGGCCATGACCCCCGCCGCGCGGATCCAGACCGCCATCGAGATTCTCGACGAGATCGTCGGCGGCGCTCCTGCCGAGCGGTCCCTGACCCGCTGGGCGCGCAGCGCGCGGCACGCAGGCTCCAAGGACCGCGCAGCGGTGCGGGATCTGGTCTTCGACATCCTGCGCCGCTGGTGGTCCAGTGCTGTGCGGGGGGGCAATCTGAGCGGTCGGGCGCGGATGATCGGCTATCTGCGCGAGACCGGCGGCGACCTTGATGCGATCTTCACGGGCGCTCGCTACGCTCCGGCGCCGCTGACTGACGCCGAGATCCTTGCCGGGGACGAACCTGAAGGTTCCGACCGATTCGATGCGCCGGACTGGCTCCTGCCGCAGCTCCGGCAGAGCCTTGGGGATGACTGTGATGCGGTGCTGGAGGCCCTGCGCCACCGCGCGCCCGTCCATGTCCGCGTGAACACCCGCCGGATGAGCCGCGATGAGGCACGGGAGGCGCTCGCCGCCGAGGACATTGCCAGCCAACCCGCGGCCCTGTGCGACACAGCGCTGGACATCACCTCCAACCCGCGCCGCCTGCAATCGACCCAAGCGTACCGTGACGGGACCATTGAACTGCAAGACGCCGCATCGCAGGCGATCGTGGACCTGCTGCCGCTTAGTGGCGCGCAGATGGTGCTCGACTACTGCGCGGGTGGCGGGGGCAAGACCCTCGCCATGGCCGCCCGTCACGACGCCACCTACCACGCCCATGACGCGGATCCGAAACGGCTCGCGGACCTCCCCGAGCGCGCAATCCGTGCCGGGGTCCGGGTGGATCTGCGGCAAACCAGCGCGCTCGAAGTCGCCTATGACCTCGTCCTGACCGATGTGCCCTGCTCCGGGAGTGGCGCGTGGCGGCGCGCGCCCGAGGGTAAGATCCGCTTCATGCCGGAGCGCCTCGATCAACTCGCTGACCTGCAATCCCGGATTCTCGGCGATGCTTGGGCGCGGGTGCGTCCCGGCGGCCACCTCGCCTACGCCACATGTTCGCTGCTGGACGCAGAGAATGGCGATCAGGTTGCGCGGTTCCTTGGGTCGCATGACGCGCAACCGGTTGTTGAGCGACGCTTCACCCCGCTCGACGGCGGCGACGGATTTTTCTGCGCGGTGCTGAAAAAGCTCTGAAACCTTTTCACGCGCCCTTAATCTCCCCGGTGCAATCTGCACGGACTTGCAATGTTCTCTTTTTGCCCCCATAAGAACGGGAGGCGAACAAAGCAGTCATTGCCGCCGATGGGCGAAGATGGAATAAGGGCAAAACTCATGGCTACGGCGAATATACTCGACATGGCGGACAAGCGCAGCGCGGATAAGCAAAAAGCCCTCGATTCGGCACTGGCCCAGATCGAGCGCAATTTTGGCAAGGGCTCGATCATGAAGCTCGGGGGCGACAACCCCATTCAGGAAATCGAGGCAACCTCGACAGGTTCGCTGGGGCTCGACATTGCGCTCGGTATCGGTGGCATCCCGAAGGGACGGATTGTCGAGATTTACGGGCCTGAAAGCTCGGGCAAGACGACACTGACCCTGCATTGCATCGCCGAGGAACAGAAGAAGGGCGGCGTCTGCGCGTTTGTGGATGCCGAACACGCGCTCGACCCCCAATATGCCAGAAAGCTGGGCGTCGATCTCGATGAGCTGCTGATTTCCCAGCCGGATACGGGCGAACAGGCGCTGGAGATCACCGACACGCTCGTCCGCTCCGGTGCGGTCAGCATGGTGGTGGTCGATTCGGTTGCCGCGCTCACGCCGAAATCCGAGCTTGAGGGTGATATGGGCGACAGCTCCGTCGGCGTCCATGCGCGTCTGATGAGCCAGGCCATGCGCAAACTCACCGGCTCCATCCACCGCTCAGGCTGTACGGTGATTTTCATCAACCAGATTCGCATGAAGATCGGTGTGATGTTCGGCAGCCCCGAGACCACGACCGGCGGCAATGCGCTGAAATTCTACTCCTCTGTCCGTCTGGACATCCGCCGGATCGGCGCGATCAAGGATCGCGACGAGGTGGTCGGCAACCAGACCAAGGTGAAAGTCGTCAAGAATAAGGTCGCTCCGCCTTTCAAGCAGGTCGAGTTTGATATCATGTATGGCGAAGGCATCTCCAAGACCGGCGAGCTGATCGATATGGGCGTCAAGGCTGGCGTCGTCGAGAAATCCGGTTCTTGGTATTCCTACGGAGACGAGCGGATCGGTCAGGGGCGTGAGAACGCCAAGAAGTTCCTGAAGGAAAACGCCGCCGTGGCGCTGGAGATCGAGGACAAGATTCGCGCGAGCCATGGTCTGAGTTTCGAGGGGGTTTCGGAATCCGGCGACGCCGAGGTGCTGGACGATTAAAGTGCTGCGGCGCCTCTCTACTTGCTGCGCAGGGCGGGCGGGGATAAGTCAGTCAGGATCCTGATCCTGTGAAAAGCTGACCTGTCCATGCCCTCTTTGAACGACATCCGGTCCACCTTTCTGGACTATTACGGTAAGAACGACCACTCGGTCGTTCCCTCCTCTTCTCTTGTGCCTCGGAACGATCCGACTCTGATGTTCACCGCTGCGGGGATGGTTCAGTTCAAGAACCTCTTCACCGGCGTCGAGACCCGGGACTACACCCGCGCGGCCACAGCACAGAAATGCGTGCGCGCGGGCGGCAAACACAACGACCTCGACAATGTCGGCTACACGGCCCGCCACCATACCTTCTTTGAAATGCTGGGAAATTTTTCCTTTGGCGACTACTTCAAGGAAGACGCGATTCCGCTTGCGTGGAATTTGCTGACCAAAGAGTTCGGTATCGATTCCAGCCGGTTGCTGGTGACGATTTACCACACTGATGACGAGGCGGCGGCGATCTGGAAAAAGGTCGCGGGGCTGCCGGATGAGCGGATCATCCGCATCGCCACGGATGACAATTTCTGGTCCGCCGGCCCGACAGGCCCCTGTGGTCCCTGCACCGAGATTTTCTACGATCACGGCCCAGAGGTCTGGGGTGGACCTCCGGGTAGCCCGGAAGAAGACGGTGACCGTTTTATCGAGATCTGGAACCTCGTCTTCATGCAATATGAGCAGTTCGAGGATGGCAGCCGCCGGGATCTCGACGCCCAATCCATCGATACCGGCATGGGGCTGGAGCGGATTGGCGCGCTGTTGCAGGGCAAGCATGACAATTATGACACCGACCTCTTCCGCGCGCTGATCGAAAGTTCGGCCTCGTTCACCAATACGGCGCCGGATGGCCCGGGCAATGTTCATCACCGGGTAATCGCTGACCATCTGCGGTCCACGTCCTTCTTGATCGCCGATGGGGTGCTGCCCTCGAACGAGGGGCGAGGATACGTGCTGCGACGGATCATGCGGCGTGCGATGCGCCATGCTCACCTGCTGGGGGCGAAGGATCCAGTGATGCACAAGCTGGTGCCCGAGCTCGTCGCGCAGATGGGACAGGCGTATCCGGAACTGTCTCAGGCTCAGCGGGTGATTGAAGATACGCTGGAGACCGAAGAAGCGCGCTTCCGCCAGACGCTGGAGCGGGGTCTGAAACTGCTCGACGATGAATTGTCGTATCTGCCCGAGGGGCATGACCTGCCGGGTGAGACCGCGTTCAAGCTGTATGATACGTTCGGCTTTCCCCTCGATCTCACTCAGGACGCGCTCCGCGAGCGGGGTCGTGGTGTGAACACCCAGGGGTTCGACAGCGCGATGGAAGCGCAGAAGGCGCAGGCGCGCGCGTCCTGGGTCGGGTCCGGCGAGCAGGCGAATTCAGCGATCTGGTTCGAACTGGCGGATGCTCACGGCATGACCGAGTTCCTCGGTTACGATGAGTTGACCGCCGAGGGGTCGGTCTTGGCTCTGGTGTCAGGCGGCGCGCGGGTGTCCGACGCGGCCGAGGGCGCCAATGTGCAGATCGTGGTGAATCAGACGCCCTTTTATGCCGAGTCGGGCGGGCAAGTTGGCGATTCCGGTATCATCGAGAGCGATAGCGCCCGGGTGCAGGTTCGTGACACGAAGAAGATCGCCGGGGTCTTCATTCATGTGGGCGAGGTCGTTTCAGGGACGCTCAAGGCAGGTGACGCGGTTCGATTGGCGGTCGATCCGGAGCGTCGCGATCGGATCCGGGCGAATCACTCCGCGACGCATCTCCTGAACGAAGCGCTGCGCGAGGTTCTGGGTGACCATGTGGCGCAGCGGGGATCTCTGAATGACGCGGACCGGCTGCGATTCGATTTTTCCCACAACAAGGCGCTGACCGCCGGGGAGATGGCTGCGACGCAGGAGCGGATCAACCATTTCATTCGGCAGAACAGCGCGGTGACGACCCGGATCATGGATCCGGATACCGCCCGGAAGCTGGGTGCGCAGGCGCTGTTCGGTGAGAAATACGGCGACGAGGTGCGCGTCGTGTCCATGGGGCAGGCCGCGACCGGCAAGGGATCGGATGGCGAGACCTGGTCGGTCGAGCTTTGCGGCGGCACCCATGTCGGGCGGACCGGGGAGATCGGGCTTTGTGTGCTGACCTCCGACGCGGCGTCATCTTCGGGCGTGCGCCGGGTTGAGGCGCTGACCGGGGCGGCGGCGCTCGATCATCTAGCCGGGCAGGGCAGGGTTCTTGCCGAGACGGCTGCAGTGCTGAAGGCGTCACCCTCTGATCTGGTTGACCGCGTCCGGCAGTTGTCGGACGACCGGCGTCGCATGGAAGCCGAGATCGCCCAGTTGCGGCGCGATCTGGCCATGGGCGGTGGCTCGGGCGGTGGTGCTGAGGCGAAGGATGTGAGCGGTGTTCCGTTTGTTGCGCAGGTGCTCTCGGGTGTCACCGGCAAGGATCTGCCCGCGCTGATCGATGCGCAGAAAGAGCGTCTGGGCACAGCGGTCGTTCTTCTGATCGCGGATACGGGCGGCAAGGCGGCGGTGGCTGCGGGCATCACGGCGGATCTCACCGACAAGCTGTCTGCGGTCGATCTCGTCAAGGCCGCCGTGGTCGAACTCGGCGGTAAGGGCGGCGGTGGTCGCCCGGATATGGCGCAGGGCGGGGCGAAATCGGTGGACAATGCCGAGGCCGCCATCGCCGCCGCCGAAGCGATCATCGCTGGCTAGAACGCCCGGCGAGTGAAACGGAAAGGGCGGCCCGGGGCCGCCCTTATTTTTATTCTGCTCCGCCGGGCGATCAGGTTCCCGGGATCAGTCTGCGGATATAACCAGGCAGGGCGAAGGCGGCCTTGTGCACCTCTGGGGTGTAATAGTCGGTCTCAAGCCCGGCTGTCCTGAACCGTTGTTCGAGCACATCAAGAGGGACGTTTCGCGCATCGCTATCCGTACCCCAGCCAAAGGACATAAAGCCCCCCTGGTAGGTCGGCACCGGGGCCACATAGGCGTAAGCGTCGTTGAACAGCGATTGAAACGCCCGCATGGTGCCGGTCAACTCACCTCCCTGCATAAAGGGGACACCGTTCTGGGTGACGAGAATGCCTCCGTCAGTCAGTGCCTTCTTGGCGTGGCCGTAGAAATGGTCGGTGAAAAGCACTTCACCCGGGCCGATTGGATCTGTCGAATCGACGATGATGACGTCATACCCGCCATCCGTCTCGCGCATGAAATCCGCACCGTCTGCGATTTGCAGGTCGAGCCGGGGGTCGTCAAAGGCATCGCCCGAGATTCCGGGGAGGAATTTTCGTGAAAATTCGACCACGCCTGCGTCAATCTCGACCATGGTCACTTGCTCGACATCGTGGCGCAGGGCGGCTCGGGCCATGCCGCCATCGCCACCGCCGATGATCAGCACCCGGCGGACCGCACCATGGGCCAGAACCGGCACATGGGTCAGCATCTCGTGATAGATAAAGTTATCGCGCTCCGTGACCTGCACCACGCCGTCCAGAGTCAGCACCCGGCCAAAGGTCTCGTTCTCGAATACTACGATCCGCTGGTGGTCGCTCTGGCTGTCATAAAGCACCTGATCCTGACGCAGTGCTTGTCGCAGGTCGTGGTGCAGGGCTTCGACACTCCATCCGGTCATGTCCGCCATCGGGCTTCCTCCGTTCTGTTTTCGTCTTCGGGGGGCACAAACAAAAAAAGGGTGGAGAGTTCCACCCTTTTCGCGCGTAAGATCTGACTTGGCTCAGGCCGCGTTCAGCGCAGCGGGCACGACCTCTTCACCGCGCAGGAGTTCCTTCACCCGGACATCACCGGCATTGAAGGCGTCGCGCAGCACATCAACAGCCAGCCACGGCTTGGCATCGCCGCACATGAACACGTCAAAGGCACCATAGCCGATCTCGGGCCAGGTGTGGACGCTGATATGGCTCTCGGCCAGCACGGCCACGCCGGACACGCCCTGGGGCGAGAACTTGTGTGTGTGGATGTGCAGCAGGGTCGCGCCGCAGGTCTCCACGCAGTCGCGGAACGCTTGCTGGATCCGGTGCTCGTCATCGAGCCCTTCACCATTCACCACCTCAATAATAAGGTGACGGCCTGCAAATACGCGGCCTTCGTCGTCCCGGATAAAGTGGTCGTCGCGTGTATCGTCAAATACATCGCGGGCGATGGTGTCTTCCGCTTGGGCGCCTGTCTCCAGACCGATCCCCAGTTGGAAGAGGTTGGTTCCGTCCATGGGAACTCCCCTTTCAGCCAGTAGATTGATGTGGTGGGTCCTTAGCGCCCCCCCAGCCAGTTCCCTGCCCGAGGTTGGGATCGTCCCCGTCGTCCCACCGCACCTAAGGATGCGGTTCGGTCAAAGCAAGAGATTTCTTGCAGGAATCTGCGATCAGCAGAGAAACGCCGAAGGAACGTGCCAAGGCTCCACAGTTCCGGATCTGCAGCATCACAGTTCCGGATCTGCAGCATCACAAATTGGGGTATTATTATACCGTAATTTTAACCGTATGATATTGCTTCATAATATCCGATCTCTGCGCATTGACAGCACCAGCGCAATCGTTAGAAGTCCGTCATCTGATTTCACGGGGCGGCGCGCGCTGTCCTGACAGACAGACAGGAACCGAAATGAAGACTTACACCGCTAAACCGGCGGATATCGAGAAGTCCTGGATCCTGATCGACGCCGAGGGTGTCGTTCTGGGCCGTCTTGCTTCGATCATCGCCAAGCGCCTGCGCGGCAAGCATAAGCCGACCTTCACTCCGTCCATGGACATGGGCGACAACGTGATCGTTATTAATGCCGACAAGGTGCAGCTGACCGGCAACAAGCGTCAGAAGCCGCATTATTGGCACACCGGCCACCCCGGTGGCATTAAGTCCCGCACCACCCAGCAGATCCTCGAAGGGGCCCACCCCGAGCGCGTGGTGATGCAGGCAGTCAAGCGGATGCTGCCTGGCGGCCCGCTCTCGCGTGAGCAGATGCGCAACCTGCGCGTCTATGCCGGCGCTGAGCACCCCCATGACGCCCAGAAGCCCGAAGTGCTGGACGTGAAGTCCATGAACACCAAGAATACGCGGGAGGCTTACTAATGGCTGAGCAAGTGAATTCGCTCGAAGAGCTGAACGCCGCCGTTGCTGGCACCTCCGCCGAGCTCGAGTCGGAAACGCCGCGCGAGCCCGTCCGTGACGAGCTGGGTCGTTCCTACGCCACCGGCAAGCGGAAGGACGCCGTTGCCCGTGTCTGGATCAAGCCGGGCTCCGGCAAGGTCACCGTGAACGGCAAAGATGTGAACGTCTATTTCGCCCGTCCGGTGCTGCAGATGATCCTCAAGCAGCCCTTCCAGGTTGCCAATGTCGAAGGTCAGTTCGACGTGATGGCCACCGTCAAGGGCGGCGGTCTCTCCGGTCAGGCCGGTGCGGTCAAGCACGGCGTGTCCAAGGCTCTGCAGCTCTACGATCCGAGCCTGCGCGCGGCTCTGAAAGCCGCTGGCTTCCTGACCCGCGATAGCCGCGTGGTTGAGCGGAAGAAATACGGTAAGGCCAAGGCCCGCCGGAGCTTCCAGTTCTCCAAGCGCTGATCGTCGTCAGTCCGAGATACAGAAACGGCCCGCCTTTCGGTGGGCCGTTTTCTTTTGGTTCTGCCTGACCGACCGAAATCGCGCGGCTTCCGCGCACAACCGCCACAGGCAATCGTGGGGTGCGTCTGCCTGCGGGGAAATTTTTTGTATGTTTAAAGGCGGCAGGGCCGGATCAGATCACCCGCACATCCAGCGGCGGAAATCCGTTGAAGCCGACGCTCGAATAGGTCGAGGTGTAGGCGCCGCAGCCCCGGATGATCACCCGGTCCCCGGCGGCGAGGCTCAGGGGCAGGGGCATGGGGCGTTTCTCGTAGAGCACGTCCACCGAGTCGCAGGAGGGACCTGCGAGGATGCAAGGGCCGGTCTCTTCGCCGTCATGGGGTGTCTCGAACTGGTAGCGGATCGCTTCGCCCTCGGTCTCGGCGAGACCGGAGAAGCGGCCAATGTCGAGATAGACCCAGCGGTGCAGGTCGGTGTCGGATTTGCGGCTGACCAGCAGCACCTCGGCGGCGATGGCACCCGCATTGGCTACAAGGCTGCGCCCCGGCTCGGCCATGATCTGCGGTTCCGGCCCGAACAGCGCGCGGACCTGAGCCATCACGTCAGCGGCGTAGGGCTCCGCCCCGTCGATCTCGTCGCCATAGTAGCCCGGGAAACCACCGCCGATATTCAGCAGTGTCAGGTCGAATCCAGCATCGCACGCGTCGTGCCAGATCCGCGCCACCTGAGCCAGCGTGTCCGACCACATATGGGCGTAGCGGGTTTGTGAACCCACATGGAAGGACAGGCCAACGGGCTCCAGCCCGAGATCGAGCGCCAGTTGCATCAGCGGCTGCACACGCTCGGCGGCGCAGCCGAATTTGCGCGTCAGTGGCCAGTCGGCACCATTCGGCTCGACGATGACACGGATGTACACACGGGCGCCGGGGGCAGCGCCGGCGATCTTGTGCAGCTCTTCCTCGGCATCGGCGGCGAAAAGCGTGATTCCGGCCTGATGGGCAAAGGCAATGTCGCGTTCGCGCTTGATCGTGTTGCCAAAGGAGATGTTCCGGGGACGGATACCCTGGGCCAGGCACAGCTCGATTTCTCCGCGCGAGGCCGCGTCAAACCCGCAGCCCTCGGCATGGAGGCGCGCGATGATCTCGGGGTGGGGGTTCGCCTTGACCGCGTAATGTACGGCCGCGTCGCCCAGACCACGCTTGAGCGCGCGGAAGTTCTCGGCCACGATATCCGTGTCAACCACAAGGGTCGGGCGGTCGAATTCCGCGGTCTGCAGAACCGTTTCGAGTTTCGGCGAATAGTCGGGTGCGACGACGTCGCGGGCGGTATGGATCAAGGCCATCTCCAATAAGACCGGGGGCTCTTGCCCCGAAGTTTCACGGGAGACGTTACCGTCGCTACATGAGGCGGATCGGGTCCGGCGACCAGAGGCGCGTGCGTTGGCGTCTTGCGGGGCGATATGGGGCCCGGCCTGTCATATTGCAAGCTTTTTCCGAGAGGTCTGACGAATTGGCGGAGATTTGCCGCGGCATGGCCTCAGAGTTTTGGACTGCGCCCGATCCGGTTTGGCGTCAGCGCGTCGGGCCAACCAAAGTAACGCTCGATCAGGAAAAGCAGAATGCAGCCCGCGATGATGGCGAGCACGAATTTGACCCGCTTCTCCGACGGCGGACGCTGTGCCCAACGCTTGGCGCGGACCAGCCAGGTCAGCATGTTCATGCGTCACCCTCAATGCGCACCTTGCCAATGAAGGGCAGGTTTCGGTCGCGCTGAGCGTAGTCGATGCCATAGCCCACCACGAACGCGTCAGGGATTTCGAATCCGATCCATGTTGCGGTGATGTCGACTTCGCGCCGCGACGGCTTGTCCAGCAGCGCGATGGTCTCCAGCCGTGCGGGTTTGCGACTCTGCAGCAGGCCAAGAACGCTTTTCAGGGTCCGGCCGGTGTCAACGATATCCTCGACCACCAGCACGTCGCGGCCAGAAATCTCCGATGACAGGTCCTTGAGCAACCGGACCTCGCGGCTCGACGTCATAGCGTTGCCGTATGAGGACGCTTCGAGGAAATCGATCTCCACCGGCAGGCGCAACTCCCGGGCCAGATCGGCAATGAAGACGAAGGAGCCGCGCAGAAGCCCGACGACAACCAGCTTTTCGGTGTCGGCAAACCGCTCCTCGATCTCGCGGGCAAGGGCCTCGATCCGCGCCGCGATGGACTTGGCCGAGATCATCTCTTCGATGGTGTAATTCGGGATCGGATCATTTTTTGACATCGCTCTGCCCTTGATTTCATGTGCGAACCAGTTGAAACCCTCGGGCCAAGCAGGATCCGGGACGAGATATGCCGAAGCACAGCGAAACGCGCAAGTTACCCTATACCGCAGATCAGATGTTTGATCTGGTCGCAGAGGTGGAGCGCTATCCGGAGTTCCTGCCCTGGACTGCGGCTGCGCGGGTGGCCTCGCGGGAGCAGACGCCGGAGGGTGAGATCGTCATTGCCGACCTCGTGGTGTCTTTTCAGGTGTTCCGCGAAAAGTTTAAATCCCGCGTGCTGCTCCATCCGGGTCGGGACCAGATCGACACGTCTTATCTCGACGGACCATTCAAATATCTCAATTCCATCTGGCGGTTCCGAGATCTCGCCCAAGATGGCGTCGAAGTGCATTTCGAAGTCGATTTCGAGTTTCGGAATCCCATCCTCGGGGCTGCGGCGCAGATGTTCTTTACCGCTGCCATGCAGCAGATTGTCCGGGCTTTCGAGTCGCAGGCAGCCAAGCAGTACGGAACCGCCTGACCGTCAGCCAAGAGCGTCGATCAACAGCGCCAGCGCGTGCTCACGGGTGGCTCGTCGGACATGATCGCGACCGATTGGGCCGAAGTCCTGCATCTCCGACCGCGCGCCCGTCGCATCTGCGATCGCAAAGCAGACCCGCCCTTCGGGTTTATGCTCGGACGGACCTGGCCCGGCGATCCCGGTGACGGCCACGGCGAGGGTCGCACGGGAATTCGCCAGCGCTCCGGCGGCCATCTCGCGCGCCACCTCTTCGGAGACGGCGCCATGGGCTGCCAGCGTCTCGGGCGAGACGCCCAACATCTCTTCCTTGGCCGCGTTCGAGTAGGTGACGAATCCCCGGTCGAAGATCTCCGAACTGCCGGGCGGGTCGGTGATCGCGGCGGCGATCAGGCCCGCCGTGCAGCTCTCCGCCGTCGCGATCACCGCGCCCCGCTCGCGGGCAAGGCGCAGGAGATCGGCGGCTAGGCTCACACCAGCACCTGATGGGCAATAAAGGCGAGGATCACCACGCCGATCCCGGCAAACACCCCCGCAATCAGATCGTCGAGCATGACCCCGAGTGCACCCGGCCGCCGGTCGGCCCAGCCGACGGGGCCGGGCTTGCGGATGTCGAAGGCGCGGAACAGCACGAAAGCTGCGATCCAGCCCGGCCAGAGCGCGGTGATCTCCATGCTCACATGGGCCGCGCCGAGGCTGACGGGCAGGAGTGCGATCCACTGGCCCGCCACTTCATCGATCACAATCTCCGAGGCATCTTTAACCCCGGTGCGGGCACCCTCAAGCCGGATCGACCACAGGCCGATCCCTGTGACCAGCGCGATGGCAAGGAGGACCAGCACGGGCCCGCCCAGCGCATGCAAGAGCCAGAAGACGGGCAGGGCCGCGAGGGAGCCCCAGGTTCCCGGGGCAGGGCGGAGTAGGCCCACATAGCCGAAGGTGGCGACGGCGCGGCTGAGGATCATGATGCCACCAGCGCAACCGTGGCCAGGGCCGCGATGCCCTCTTCGCGCCCGGCGAATCCGAGCCGTTCCGACGTGGTGGCTTTGACCGAGACCCTGTCCGGCGCCACCCCGAGGATGCCCGCCACGGTCTGTCGCATGGCCTCGGCATGGGGACCGACCTTGGGTCGTTCACAGATCAGCGTCACGTCCGCATTGGCGATGGCATAGCCCCGCACTGTCGCTCGCGAGACGGCGTGGCGCAGGAAAATATCGCTCTCCGCGCCCTTCCATTGCGGGTCGGAAGGCGGGAAATGCTGGCCGATATCGCCATCCGCCAGCGCGCCGTAAATCGCGTCGGTGAGGGCGTGGAGCCCCACATCCGCATCCGAGTGACCCTTGAGCGCTTTGTCATGGGGCACATCCACACCACAGAGGCGCACCGCGTCCCCTGCCGTAAAGGCGTGCACATCAAAGCCGTTTCCGACACGCAGATCCATATTGGTCCTCAGCAGTTTTGCGGCGCGGTCGAAATCCGCGGCGGTGGTGATCTTCAGGTTTCTCTCTTCGCCTTCCACGATGGCAACGTCCAGCCCCGCGGCGACAGCGACTTCCACATCGTCGGCGGCGCTTCCGTCGGACACCTCATGGGCGGCGAGGATCTTGTCCAGATGAAACCCCTGCGGCGTCTGGGCGCGCCAGAGGTTGGAGCGGTCTGCTGTAGCCACCACGCGCGGCCCATCTCCGCGCCAGAGCGCATCGGTGACCGCGAGTGCAGGCGCAGCTCCCGGATGGGTGTCGAGCGCATCCAGCACCCGGTCGATCACTTCGGGGCTGACGAGCGGGCGGGCCACATCGTGGATCAGCACGTTTCGGGTGCCGGTATCAGCCAGAGCTTTCAGCCCGTTAGCCACCGAAGCCGCCCGGGTCGCGCCCCCTGTGACCACGATCAGCTCAGGCCAACCGGAGGCGCGGTCCAGGTCGCCCTCGGACAAGACCACCACGATGCGGTCGATGCGCGGGTGGCTTCGAAACGCGGCGAGGGTCCGATCCGCCACGGTCTGTCCCCCGAGGTCGCGCCATTGCTTTGGCACACCTCCGCCCGCCCGCATTCCGCGTCCGGCGGCGACGATCACCGCTGCATTGCTCATCACTCCGGCCTCCGCGCTGCATAACTTGCCGTCCGTAGACGATAGCTGCACAAATTTCGCAAGCTGACCGGTGACTGTGCCTAATTTTTGTGCAACTGCTGAAAGCGGGGGCAAATCGCCGCCTCACCCGTTTGCCTGTGCCCGACCGCTTGGCTAGGGCTCGGGACAGTCCGCGCAACAATCTCAGGTATCCTCTTGGCCTTTCGGATCGCAGATCTCTCCGTTGACACACCGGTGTTCCTCGCGCCCATGGCCGGGATCACCGACCTGCCGTTTCGCCAGATTGTCGACCGGTTTGGCTGTGGGCTGATGTTCAGCGAGATGGTCGCCAGTCAGGAGATGGTGCAGGGTCACGAGGGCGTCCGGGCGCGGGCCGTGCTGGGGCTGGATCATGGGCGCACCGGCGTGCAGATTGCCGGGCGCGAGGCCGGCTGGATGGCCGAGGCTGCCCGGCTCCTCGAAGGCGAAGGCGCGCGGCTGATAGACATCAACATGGGCTGCCCGGCCAAGAAGGTGACCAGCGGGCTATCCGGCTCGGCCCTGATGCGCGAGCCGGATCATGCCTTGTCGCTGATCGAGGCGGTGGTGGGCGCGGTTTCGGTTCCGGTGACGCTGAAGATGCGGCTGGGCTGGGACGATGACGACCTGAACGCGCCGGCAATCGCGGCGCGCGCGGAGGCGGCGGGCATCCGCATGATCACCATCCATGGCCGCACGCGCTGCCAGTTCTACAAAGGCTCCGCCGACTGGTCTGCGATCGCGCCAGTGGTCGAGGCCGTCTCTGTTCCGGTGATCGCCAATGGGGACATCACCTCCTCCGAAGCGGCCCGTGCAGCGTTGTCGGCCTCCGGCGCGGCGGGGGTGATGATCGGGCGCGGGGCGCAGGGGCGGCCCTGGCTGCCCGCGCAGATCTCTGCCGCTCTGACCGCTGGGGCGGTGCCTGAGGTGCCCGAGGGCGCCGCACTGGCCGATCTGGTCTGCGGCCATCTCGACTCGGCCTGTGAGTTCTACGGACCGGAGCTGGGGATGCGAGTCGTGCGCAAGCATCTGGGCTGGTATCTGGACCACGCTGCGCCAGAGGCGCCGCTCCGCCGGGAGATCCTCACGAGCCGCGATCCCCACCGTACAGCAGACCTGATCCGGGCGACGCTCCAGCCGGAGGTGCGGGCCGCGTGAGTGATCGGGATCACCAGTTCTGGGTGTCTCTGCCGCTGCCCGCAGTGATTCTCGGAGGTGAAGGCCGCATTGTTGACATCAACCCGTCGGCTGAGGAGCTGCTGAACAGCTCGTCCAGATCGCTGAGCGGACACCGGCTGGAGCGGCGGTTTGAGACTGAAGTCCCTTTGACCGAGGTCTTCGCCCGGGTCCGCGAGAGCGGGGCCCCGGTTTTTATGAACGGGGTCCGGGTCAAGTCCGAAGGGCGTCCGCCCGAGACCTGCAATCTGCGTGTGGCACCGCTGGTCGGACAGGAGGGGATGCTGCTGCTGTTGATCACGCCGCTCCATCTGGTCGAGCGGCTACATCAGGCCGATGCCGCGCGATCTTCGGCGCGGTCGGCGGTCGGCATGGCCGAGATGTTGGGCCATGAGATCAAAAATCCGCTGGCTGGTATCGCGGGCGCGGCGCAGCTCTTGTCCATGGGCCTGACGGGTGAGGATCGGGAGCTGACCGACCTGATCGTCGAAGAGACCCGCCGCATCGCCGCACTCATCGATCAGGTAGGACAGTTCGGAAACCTGCCCGCGCCCTCCTGCCGGGCGGTGAACCTGCATGATGTGCTCGACCGCAGCCGGAAGACCGCGGGCTTTGGTTTTGCGGCCAATATGCAGTTCGCAGAGAATTATGATCCCTCCCTGCCGCTGGCCTGGGTCGATCCTGATCAGATCCAGCAAGTTTTTCTGAACCTGATCCGCAACGCCTCCGAGGTTGCCGGGCCGGAGGGAGGGACCATCACCCTGCGCAGCTTCTATGATCACGGCTTGCGGGTCCGGCGGGTGGATGGGACCGGCGCTGCCGTGCCGCTGCAAATCGAAATTGCCGATGACGGCCCGGGCTTTGCGCCGGGACTACTGGATCAGGCGTTCGATCCCTTTGTGTCGGGACGGGAAAACGGCACCGGGCTGGGTCTGGCGCTGGTGTCGAAGATCATGAGTGATCATGACGGGATGATCGGCGTGACGTCGGTCCCCGGAGAGACGCGGATCCGCCTGTCCTTCCCGCTGGCGCCGCAAGTGTTGCGGGTTGAGGAGTAACCGATGGACGGAACAGTTCTAGTCGCCGATGACGACCGCACGATCCGCACCGTGCTGACACAGGCCCTGACCCGCGCGGGCTGCAAGGTTCACGCGACATCCTCGCTGGTCACGCTCCTGCGCTGGGTCGAGGAGGGAAAGGGCGATCTGCTGATCACCGACGTGATGATGCCGGACGGGAACGGGCTGGAGGCGCTGCCGCAGATCCGGCAACAGCGTCCTGACCTGCCGGTCATCGTCATCTCAGCCCAGAACACCATCAAGACCGCCATTCAGGCGACCGAGGCTGACGCCTACGACTACCTGCCCAAGCCGTTCGATCTGCCCGATCTGATGAAGCGCGCGGGCAAGGCGCTGGACTTGCCGCACAACGCTCCGGCAGCGAAACCTGAGCGTCCGGCCCGCGCCGAATTCGACCTGCCTCTGGTGGGGCGCACCATGGCGATGCAGACGCTTTACCGGCTGGTGGCGCGTGTCGTGAACGCGGAGATCCCGCTGCTGATTTCCGGCGAATCCGGGACCGGAAAATCGCTGGTGGCCCGTGCGGTGCACGACTTCTCAGATCGGCGGAACCTGCCCTTTGTCGCGGTCACCCGCTCCGACCTTGCGCAGATTGAGACGCCCGAGGCGCTTTTGTCCCGCGCGCGGGGCGGCACGCTGGTCTTTGAAGAGGTCAGCGACCTGCCCGACGCCGTCCAGTTATGGCTTGTGCAGATGCTGGACCGGCTGGGGGAGACGCCGCCCCGGATCATGGCCACGAGCCAGCTCGATCTGGCGCAGGAGATGGAGGCAGGCCGGTTCCGCCCCGATCTCTATTACCGGATCGCCGGCGTCTCGATCCCGGTCCCGGCTCTGCGGGAGCGGATCGACGATATCCCCCTGCTGTTCGAGCACTTCCTGCGCCGCGCCGAGGCGGATGGTGCCCCGGTCCGGACGCTGGGCCCGGGCGCAGAAGCCCTGTTTCGGCGTTACAGCTGGCCGGGTAACGTGCGTCAGCTCGAAAACATCGTGCGGCGTCTCGCACTTGCGGGAGACGACGGAGAAATCGGGCGTGACGAGGCTGAGCAGATCCTGGCTTCTCAGCCTGCGGTAGAGCGGGTCCAGAGTGCCGGGTCGGGTGAAGGGCTGCAGGCGCTGGTTGCCGCCCATATCGAGCGGTATTTCGCCATGCACGGAGATATGCTGCCGCCCCCCGGGCTCTATCAGCGGTTTTTGCGCGAGATCGAGCGGCCCCTCATCGAGATCTCCCTCGATGCGACGGCAGGAAATCAGGCACAATGCGCCCAGCTCCTTGGCATCAATCGCAATACTTTGCGCAAGAAGATCACCGACCTTGATATCCTCGTGACACGCCGCCGCAAGTTGATGTAAACCGGCAACAGAAGCGTGGCGCTGACGCATCAGCGAAAGCGACGACGACGAGTTGAGCGGTCCCGGGTCTGATCCCCGGAACAACCGGGGGTAATATGACGCGTCCTGTGTGGGTGCCCAATCTGGATGACGTGTCCCGGGTGTGGCACGACAAGCGCTTCCGTAACCGGAGCGCGTGGGTGCTGGTCGCACTGGGGCCTTGTCTGGCCCTCGCGACGTCGCTGGCGCTTGGACCGGTCAACGACATCACCGACACATGGGTGCTGCGGCTCGTGCTGCTGGCGGATCTCGTCTACATCCTCGTAATTGCCACGCTGGTGCTGATTGCGTTGGCACAGGTGATCGCGGCGCGCCGCGCGCAATCGGCAGGGGCCCGGCTGCACTTGCGCCTGACAGGGGCGTTCGCGCTCATCGCGCTGGTGCCCACCGTGATGGTCGCGGTATTTGGAGCGGCGACCATCAATCTGGGCATCGAAGGCTGGTTTTCTGACCGGGTGCGCGACGTGGTGGGCGCCTCGCTCGATGCGGCCGTGGCCTACGAGTCGGAACACCGCGAAGATCTGTCGACCGATGCCGAAGCGCTGGCGCGATATCTCTCGGTGGCCCGGTCATCGGGATTCGCGGCATCGGATGGAGAGCTGCGGCAGCTCCTCGGGCAGGGGCAGGCGCAGATCCAGCGCGGGCTGCGCGAAGCCTATGTGATTGATGGTGAAGCCGAAATTCAGGCGCGGGGCGAAGGGTCCTATCTGTTTGACTACGAGGCCCCGACTCAGGATGACATTGCCCGTGCCGCATTGGGTGAGACGGTGGTGATCGAAGATTGGGGCGTGAATGAGTTTCGCGCGCTGGTGGCGATCGACCGGATCGAAAACCGGTATCTATATGTCTCCCGCGATGTGGATGGCGGCTTGCTGGCGCTTCTCGACGACACGCAGGACAGCGTGCGTCTCTATAATCGGCTCGAAGAGGATCGCGGTCGGCTGCTCTTTGAGTTTGGTCTTCTCTATCTGGGCTTTGCGGTGATCCTGATCCTTGCGGCCATCCTTCTGGGACTGATCTTTGCCGAGCGGCTGTCGCGCCCTGTCGGACGGCTCGCCTCTGCGGCCGAGCGGGTAGGCCGTGGAGATTTCGATGTCCGCGTAGAAGAGGAAGACGGCAAGGATGAGATCTCGATGCTCGGTAGGGTTTTCAATGGCATGACGGGGCAACTTAAAGTGCAGCGTGAGCGGCTCTTGGAGACCAATGCCCAGATCGAGCGCAGACGACGCCTCTTTGATTCCGTGCTGTCGTCGGTCACCGCTGGCGTTGTTGGTCTCGACCCTGATGGACGGGTCACCTTTGTGAACCGGGCCGCTGAACGGCTCCTGTCTTTGCCCGAGGCCGCCGGACAAGCCGTGCCCATCCACATCGCGGTGCCGGAGTTCGGCCCGCTATTCGAGCGCATTTCGGGCGGCGCGGAGGAGACGGTGCAGGGCGAAGTCCGCGTCGCTCGCGAGGGGGTGCTTGAGAGTCTGCTGGTGCGGATGGCGATCCGGCGCTCAGAGGATGGTCTGCTGGAGGGATATGTGGTCGCGTTCGACGATGTGTCGGATCTTGTGGCCGCCCAGCGTATGGCCGCCTGGGGCGATGTCGCCCGCCGCATTGCCCATGAGATCAAGAACCCCCTGACGCCGATCCAGCTCTCTGCCGGGCGCATCCAGCGTAAATTTTCACGCGAAGTTTCCGAGCCCGAGAAGCTGGAGCAGATGACCGATGTGATCGTTCGCCAGGCCGAAGGATTGCGGCGGATCGTGAACGAGTTCAGCCAGTTTGCGCGTATGCCTGTCCCGGTGCGCACGAGTGTGGATTTGCGACAGATTGTCCAGTCCGCAGTGCTTTTGCAGCAGGCCGGACAGGAGGGGGTGTCTTTTGAGGTGAATCTCCCCAGTCTCCCGATGGGGGCCGAGCTAGACGAGACCATGATCGGGCAGGCGCTGACCAACCTCCTGAAAAACGCCGGCGAGGCTACGGAGAGCCTGATCAAGGCCGGAGCGCCGGAAAATTACGCGCCCGAGGTGCGCACGACCCTCGGGGCCGCCGGCGAACAGGCCTTGATCGTGATCGAGGATAACGGGATCGGCCTCCCGGAAGATCGCTCCCGGCTTTTCGAGCCATACGTCACCACGCGCGACGAGGGCACGGGTCTGGGCCTGCCAATCGTGAAGAAAATCATCGAGGAACATGGCGGGACGTTGGTTCTGACGGATGCGACACCCTTCGGATCTGATGGGCGCGCGGGGACGCGTGCCGAAATCCGGTTGCCGGTCTTAGCGGTGACGAACGAGTTGACGGAACAAGAAGAAAAGAATGCGGAGGCATCATGGGCGACATCCTGATTGTAGACGATGAGCGGGACATCCGCGAGTTGATTGGCGATATCCTCGAAGACGAGGGCTATACCTGCCGCCGCGCGGCGTCGGCTGCGGAGTGCATGGCCGAGATCGAGGCAGCTTGTCCGGCGCTGATGATCCTCGATATCTGGCTCAAAGACAGCGATATGGACGGGATTGATATCCTGAAAATCGCCCAGCGCGATTATCCGGATGTGCCGGTGATCATCATCTCGGGCCACGGCAATATCGAGATTGCGGTCGCTGCGATGAAACAAGGCGCTTACGACTATATCGAAAAGCCCTTTAACATCGACCAGCTGACCGTGGTGATCAAGCGCGCCATGGAGACCTCGCGGTTGAGGGTCGAAAATACCCAGCTGAGGCGGCGCGATGCCGAGCCGCCCGAGCTTGTGGGATCGTCCCATGCATTTCGGGCCCTGAAATCATCGCTGGACAAAGTGACCAAGTCCAACGGCCGGGTCATGCTGAGCGGGCCTGCAGGGGCGGGCAAGGAGCTTGCGGCCCGCTACATTCACGCCAATTCGGGACGGGCGAACTATCCGTTCGTCACCATCGGGTCGGCGGCGATCGATCCTGATCACATGGAAGAAACGCTGTTTGGACGCGAAGCGCCGGGGCAGGGGATCGAGCGCGGCCTGCTGGAGCAGGCGGATGGCGGGGTGGTCTATCTCGACGAGGTCGGGGACATGCCGCTGACCACCCAATCGAAGATTTTACGGGTTTTGGTGGACCAGTCTTTCACCCGTGTGGGAGGCAGCGAAAAAGTCCGGGTAGATGTGCGGGTTCTGTCCTCGACCAATCGCAACCTTGAACTGCTCGCCGAGGAGGGAAAATTCCGGCTGGAGCTGTTCCACCGGCTGGCTGTCGTGCCGATCGAGGTGCCGTCGCTCGATGAGCGGCGGGAAGATATTCCGGAGCTGGCCGAGTTTTTTCTGGGCTATTTCAACCGACGGCAAGGGATGCCCCTGCGACGGCTCAGCGATGACGCGCGGGCCCTCCTGCAAACCATGGTCTGGCCTGGAAATGTGCGTCAGTTGCGCAACATGATTGAGCGGGTTCTGATCATGGGGGACGGCGGCGACCAGATCACCGCCGCGGATCTGCCGGCACAGGAGAACGATGATGCGGATGAAGACAATGGGCGGCTTCTGCTCTCGGGTGGTCTGGCGACCTTACCTCTGCGGGAAGCTCGCGAGCTGTTTGAGAGGGAATACTTGCTAACGCAGATCAACCGGTTTGGCGGAAATATCTCCCGGACGGCGAATTTCGTAGGCATGGAACGCTCAGCCCTGCATCGGAAACTGAAATCCTTGGGCGTGGTGACGAGTTCGAAACAGGGGACCCGCGTGGCGCATCTGGACGGGCAAAAGGCGGAAGGCTGATGCCGTTCCGCGACCATCGGCTGGACGTTGCCGGCCGACGCGTGACCTATGTGGATGAGGGGCCGCGTGACACGGGGCAGCCGCCCTTGATTTGTCTGCATGGCGCTGCCTTCGATCATGCGGAGCTCACATGGCGTCTGACCACGGCTGCGTTGCGCGACCAGCGGCGGATTATTGTGCCCGATCTGCCCGGCTACGGACAGAGCGCTGATCTGGAGGGACCTGCGGGGCTGGACGCAATGGGCGCATGGGTGTTGGATTTTCTGGATGCTTTGGATTTGGAGCAGGTTGATCTGGCGGGGCTGTCCATGGGTGGCGGTATGGCGCTGTGGGTCACGATCCATGCGCCAAACCGGGTGCGGAAGCTGATACCGGTGTGCCCTTACGGCCTGATGTCACGTGTTCCGGCGCATCTGCTGAGCTATATGGCGGTGCGGGCAGGCTTTCTGGCGTTGACCTATCGGGCCGCTGCGAATTCCGCGCAGATGGCGCGTTTGGGACTGGCGCGGAGCTATGGCGATCCGGCACGCGTCAGTGCCAAGGCGGTGTCCGAACTGCGTCTGACCGCCGAAGATCAGGCGGAACGGCGGACCTTTGACAGGTTTCTGGAGGTCGAGATGCGAGCAGGAGGCCTCCGCTCGGATCTGACACCGCAGCTGGGCGGGATCACCGTGCCCACGCTGCTGATCGGCGGCAGCGCGGACCGTCTGGTCCCGGCGCGTCATGTGCGGAAGGCGGGCAAGCTCATCCCCGACGCGCGCTGCGTCATCCTGCCGACGGGTCACTGGCCCATGCGCGAACGTCCAGATCTGTTTAATCCGTTGGTGTCCCGGTTTTTGGCGGCCTAAGACCGTCTTTGGGGGTCCTACCCGTTGACTTTTCTTTGGAAAATTTGAACCTATAACTTTGTACAGTGAATTGTGGCTCATTTTCTTCAAATAGACCCATTAGTCCATGCTGATCAACAGGCTCCGGCGGCGATATGCGGCCTCTGATGGCGGTCGGCGCCGGGGGTGAGGCCTCGGAGCAGTGTGATCAGCCAGATGAAATGGCACAGACAGACCCTCAGGTGGCGCAGGATCATGCGGATGTTGTGACCGCAGCCGCAGAGGACCGCGAAAAGGGCATCACCTTCGGTTCCTTTGAGAGGGCATCGGGTCAGACGTCCGTCGGCTTTCATATGGCCCGTCATTGGTTCGATGGCGCTTCGTCGTCGCAGCAGTTTCGCGATGGTCCTGGTGACGCCGCGCCTTGCACCGCTGATGAAGACCTTCACTGTTTCAACGCCGTGGCCACGGCAGCCACGGTCGACGAAGGCCATGTCCGGGCGCCGGTCGGTCAGGATGTCCACCTGTTCCAGTGCCGCGTGCAGAGTGTGCCCGTCGAAAGGGTCGTAAGGATTGCCCGGCGGTGATCGCATGCCGGCGACGAAGCCACCTTACGCGGTGGTCGCGACGCTGACCTTCGTGCCGAACTCATAGCGCTTGTGCGCCTTGCCTTTCGAGATACAAGCCACCGCCGGTTCGTGCAGGCTGTAAAGCGTCTYTCGGTCCTKTGGCTTCTGCGCCAGCAACCGGTTTACCAGCGCCGTCATCTCCGCGATCCGCGCTTTCAGCGGTCCCTCAGTCCCCTTGTCTGTCTGCCGTTCGATGTCGCGCAGCACGCGGCCGGTATAGCCCTTGAGCCGACGCAGGGCCTTGCGCATCCTCCTGAACTGGCGGGCGTGGGCATCGCGCCCGACCTGCCCGCAAAGCCGGGGGCCGAGGCGATTGTCGTTC
>NZ_VFSV01000036.1 GCF_007004065.1 Palleronia caenipelagi
AGTAGCGTATGACGCCGGAATGCGACAATCATGGCCTCCTCCGCTTCGGTGAGAACGGTCGAACGCGGCTCCCTCGGCCCAGTCTTCAAGTCCTCCACCGTCGCCCGCTTGCGCCACTTCGCGACGGTCTTGGGATTGATGCCCAGCTCCTTGCTCAGCTGCGCGAGCGAAGCTTGCGATCGCTGTATTGCAGCTCTGACAGCGTGCGTGGTCGAGGCGCTCCCGTGACGAACTTGTCCCATAATGCTTCCTTCCATTCCTGAGAAAGGATCACACCATCAAACCGTGGGATCAAACACGTTGGCGCCATCGGTCCGAGCAGACGGCCGAATGATCTCAAAGCGCACCGTACGGCCTCCATCATGCGGGCGAAAAAGGGGGAACTCGCGACAAGCGCGGGCGCGCCATCGGCCGAACAAAGGGTGGGATGAATACCAAACTGCACGCGGTCTGCGACAGCCGTGGCCGCCCACTGAACCTGTTCATCACAGCCGGCCAGGTCAGCGACTACGTCGGCGCGCGGGCGCTGTGCAGCAGTCTTCCAGATGTCGAATGGCTGCTGGGCGACCGCGGCTATGACGCCGACTGGTTCAGAGAAGCGCTGGAAGACAAGGGGATAAAAGCCTGCATCCCAGGTCGCAAGCAGCGCAAGACACCCATCAAATACGACAAGCGGCGATACAAACGGCGCAACCGGATCGAGATCATGTTCGGCCGCCTGAAGGATTGGCGACGGGTCGCCACACGCTACGGTCTTCAGAAAGAAAATGAGCGCCTGCGCAAGGCCGTTTCTGATCTTACGCTGGACAAGCTGATCCTGGCGGAGGCCGCAAAGGGAAACTTCTGAGCCCCGCTCGTCGCCGTGCCTGCATTGATCGTGTTCGAGCGGAGCTGATTGTCTCGGAGCGCCGTGCCTGTCGTGTTCTCAGACAGCACCGATCCACGCAGCGTAAGGTGCCTGCTGGCCGCCCGGACGAAGAGCGCCTGGTGGCCGACATGATCGGGCTGACCCGGCAGTATGGACGGTATGGCTATCGTCGGATTGCTGCGCTGCTGAGAGATGCTGGCTGGCATGTGAACGACAAGCGCGTCGAAAGGCTGTGGCGACGAAAGGGGCTGAAAGTACCGATGAAGCAACCAAAGAAGGGACGGCTCTGGCTGAACGACAGCTCGTGCGTCAGACTGCGACCTGAGCGTCGCGATCACGTTTGGTCATATGACTTCGTGCACTGCCGGACGGATGACGGAAAGGCGTTCCGTACGCTCAACATTATCGACGCGTACAGCCAAGAGTGCCTGACCATCCGCGTGGATCGTAAGCTGAACTCAGGCAACGTGATCGATGCGCTGAGCGACCTGTTCATCCTGCGCGGTGTGCCATCATTCATCCTGTCTGACAACGGCCCGGAGTTCGTTGCTCAGACCGTACAGGACTGGATCAAAGCTGTTGGAGCCAAGACCGCCTATATCGATCCCGGGTCACCCTGGGAGAACGGATATGTGGAGAGCTTCAATGCCCGTTTCCGCGACGAGTTACTGAATGGCGAAACCTTCTACAGCCTGCGCGAGGCGCAGATCCTGATCGAAGAATGGAGGAAACACTACAACACGAAACGACCACACAGCGCATTAGGCTACCGCCCACCGGCCCCGGAAACCGTCGTCACGATGGACCGAAGGCCAGTCATGACTCACAATCAAATTGGACCACTCAAGTGGGGCTGATCAGTTCAGCCCGCAAAAGTTCCAGACCGCGCTGCACCACCGCGCTGACGCTGGCATATTTGCCATCCGCGACGAGGGCGCGGGCAAAGCTGTCCTGTTGCTCGGATAAGGAAACGGAGGCTTTGACAGACATGGGCAAGCTCCTTTTGTGCTACTGAGTAGTAATCCTATTCCTCCCTCCGTTCAAGGGATCTGGCCAACCGGCGCCGTTTGCGATTTGTATCAGGCGGAGCAGACAGGGAGTCCTCATGAGCGGCCGCACAGATCTCTCCGCCCTCCTCAACTTCATCGCACAGGAGCAACTGTGGCACGACCGTTTACAGGAGGTGGTCGGCGAGCATGCGCATCCCATGATGGAGGAGTTCGACCTCGGGTCAGAGGAGCTTGAGGGGCTGCTGGGCGAGTCTGCGACGATGCTGCTCTGGGGCTGCGGGTTTGAGGATTTCCTCGCCCGGCGCTACCCGGACGGAAATATCATCGATCTCTATCTCAAGCGCCGGGGTTGGGCCGACACGGTCGCAAACCGCGCCTATTTTGCGGCGCTCCGGGACACGCCTGTCAGCCTTTACGAGGTCAGTGACGTACGTCCCGGACACTCCATGGTGCTGCGCGACCTGCTGACCAGCGCGGATCCGGTGACCGTGCAGGAGAAGAGCGCGACCCAGAGCCTGCATCAATGGGACCGGATTGCGGCGCGCGTGGTCCCTTGGGAAGAACACTTTGTCATGTCCGGAGCCGCCCTACCCTACTCCGCCGACGCCACCGCGATGCTCCTTGACGCACTCCGCGACGAGGATGGCAGCCCCGTTCAGATCACGCGCGAGATCCTGTTCGGCTTAGCACCGCTCTTCACCGGGATCTGGCTCGGAACCGAACTGGAGCGGATGCTGGATCAGGAGGAGCTGGAGATCCTTAACCGCGACGGTGATCCATTGATGTTCCACGAGCTGCGCTTTCCCTTTGCCAAGGGCGTCACCCAAAAGCAGATCGCGCCTGTGCTGAACGAACGTCGTGATATGATGTCGGAGGGATCGAAATCATGGGTTTGGATCGAGACCGGCAAGACCCGGCACAGCACCGCCAGCGAAGGCTATCCGGTCTTCGGCTCGGTGGATCTGAAGGGCCGCGCGCTAATCGTGAATGTCGATTCCGCGGCCCGCGCCGCCAAGGCCGAAGCCGTGATCACCGACCTCCTGGGCGAGGTCCTGCGCCCGCCTTTGACGACCATCGAAACCGTTGGACAAGTCAGCGCGGCGGGTGAAGCCACTGCCGATGCCGACGACGCGATCCCACCTGAACTGGTACAGCAGATCCTTCAGGAGCAGATGGACCTGCATTATCGCAGCACCCTCGACAGCCCGCTGCCGATGCTCGACGGCCTTTCCCCCCGAGAGGCCGCCCGCGATCCGTCCATGCGGGATAAGGTGGTCGGCTGGCTCAAGCACCTCGAAAACGGCAGCGCCCGGAGCAACGCTGCCACCGCGGGCTATGACTTCACCTGGATGTGGCGCGAGCTCGGAGTGATGGACGACCGTCGATAAGTTACCGCCGGACCGCTCAGCGGCAAACGGGTGCAAAAATTCCGCTCCGGATGTCTGAGGGCCAGCAGGAACAAATCCCAGAATCACCCCGCCACGCGACCTTCTGCAACCGAGAGCCCGATCGCTGTCAAACCCCTTGGGCCGCATGACCGACCCCGGTCGCGCGGCATATGAGCGGGTCAAGTGATAGTGCGGGGGAAGGGGCAGATGCGCCCTCAGCTTGATCTGTGCAAAAGGCTCGAAAAGACCGTGCTGTTCGAACCAATGACCGAACCCCGCATCCGGCTCATCGCCGGCTGACCGGAGCGGGCCCCCTGCCCCGCCTGTGAACCAAACCGTCCTTCGCGATGTTGACAGCACAGATCCCGGCGCGGGAGACGCGCCGTCACACCTGTCAAAGGACCCGTTCATGTCTCAGGATGCCAGCCCCCTTTTCACCCCGTTCCGCGCCGGTGCGCTGGACCTCTCCAACCGCGTGGTCATGGCGCCGCTGACCCGCAGCCGCGCCGATGACGAGACCGGCACAGTCTCCGATCTCCACGTCACCTACTATACCCAGCGCGCCAGCGCCGGGCTGATCATCACCGAGGCCGCTCAGATCTCGCCGCAGGGCAAGGGCTATATCTCGACCCCCGGCATCTATACCTCCGAGCAGGTCGCCGCCTGGCGCAAGGTCACCGACGCAGTGCATGAGGCGGGTGGTAAGATCGTCATCCAGCTCTGGCATGTGGGACGGATCTCTCACACCGAGTTCCAGCCAGACCGCCAGAAGCCGGTCGCCCCGTCCGCCATCGGCGCTGATGTGGATACCTATCTCAGCAGCGGCTATTCCAAAACCTCCGTCCCCCGGGCGCTTGATGCCGACGAGATCGCGGGGATCGTGCTCGACTACGTCCACGCCACGAACTGCGCCATGGAGGCTGGGTTTGACGGGGTCGAACTGCACGCCGCCAACGGCTATCTCATCGACCAGTTCCTGAAGGACGGCACCAACAAGCGCGGTGACCGCTATGGCGGCTCCATCGAAAACCGCACCCGGTTCCTCTTCGAGATCATGGACGCCATGACCGGCGCCGTGGATGCGGACCGGATCGGCATCCGCCTGTCGCCCTTTTCCGCCGCCAACAACGCCACAGAGAGCGACCCGATGGGCATGTTCACCCCCGTGGTTGAGCGCCTGAACCGCTACGGTCTGGCCTATCTCCACATGGTCGAGGGACAAACCGGCGGCGAGCGCAAAGGCGACTACGACGCCCTGCGCCAGCTGTGGACCGGCCCCTATATGGGCAACAACGCCTATGACCGTAGTCTGGCGATCTCGCGCGTGGCCGATGGTTCGGTGGACCTCGTGGCCTTTGGCCGCCCCTTCATCGCCAATCCCGACCTGCCCGAACGGCTCCGTCAGGACGCCACCCTGAACAAGCCCGATCCCGACACCATGTACGGCGGCGAAGAAGGGGGCTATATCGACTACCCGACGCTGGAGGAGGAACGCGCCGAGGCCAGCTAAGGCGCCGCCGCGTCGTGCCCGTCAAACGCGTCGGGCACGATGTCGTTCCAGAAAGCGCAGATCTCGGCGTGGTTCAGCGCTGACATCCAGCCATGGCGCTCGAAATCGTCCCGTTTGGGACCGCTCAACCGACTTTGGAACAGACGTTTGTCGGCATCGCGCTGGGTCGGCGTGCGGGCCGCCACGAGATCGCGGATCCGGCCCAGCCGCGCGCCCCTCTCTGAGCTCGGCGCTACCGGTGTGGCGGTCTCCTGATAATCGTCCCGCAGTGCCGCGGCCAGATAGCGGGCGGCATTGCGAACACCCCCCTGCCCCGCCACGTAGTCGAGCTTGCGCTCGACTTCGTCTTCGCCGTGTTCTGACAGCCATTGCCGCGCCAGCCGGTCACTGATGCCGATCTCGATCAGTCGCGCATAAATCGGTCCCTTGCGCAGCCCTGCCCCATCGTCGAGATCCAGAATCGCCAGCTGCGGGTTCTTTTCAATAAGAAACCGGATATCGGTCACAGAACGGCCCCGCTTGCGGGTCTCGGCCCTGATGACGATGTTCGAGGTCGCGTTTACTTCGGCCACGGCCGGCTTGATGATCTTTGCATTCAGATGCTTGTAGATCTCGTAATAGGTGCTGTCTGCCACCCCCATGAGCCGCCGGAACGTGTCAAGCGGCCACCATCCGGTCGAGCCCGTCCGCACAAAGCGATAACAATTCTCGTACAGCGCTAACGCATGGCCCGAGGTAAACCGCCGCTGGATGTTCAGGTTGATCAGCGCAAATACCTTTGGATCCCGCAGCTTCTCCGCGAGAGCCGGGGAATAGGCGTAGGTACACACCCCCTCTTTGAGCGTCGCAAAGGACAGCAGCGCCGACACACCCCATTCCTGCCGTCCGTTGTCATCGAGCATATCCCACTCAGCGACCGTTTCCGCGAGGCCGCGCAGGGACTGTTTCAACGTATCGGTGTCGTTGGAATTGTAGCCGACCATCATCGCGAGGGTCTTGGCATCGATCTGAAAGGTCTGCTGCTGACCCAAGAGATCATAGGCGTTCAACAGCAACACGTTTGACAACTTGCGCTGCAAAAGTGTGAGACGTCCCGACACATGTATCGCGGCCACATGCTTTTTGACCGAACTTCGCCGGAGCGCCCCCGTCAGAATATCGCGGGGTATATCGCTCATCAGGTCCTGCTCCTTGTGCTCGCCGTCTGCCGGGCGAGTCGTGAAGAAAGGATGACCGAAAAGGCACCCGACGACAATTCTTTTTTTGGCACCCATAACCGGGACAGATGCGATCCTGTAAACGGGCACGTTTGATGTTTCGGGAGATGTCTTGGGTACCTGTTTGCGGGATGAGGAGTCCGCTCAGGCCTGCAAGATCGGTCTGGATGCGTTACGTGGCCCAGAAAAAAGGGCGTTTTCTCGCTCTGTACCGCGAATCGGCACCTCCCATCCCGTAAGCTGGCACCTTTTATCCCGTATCCGGGCGCTGTTCGTCCTGCAAACGGGCGCCTGTCTGTCTCTTATAGATTGATCTGTAAGTACAAATTTGCCACCAAAGTTTTTAAAGAGAGTCAAAGAATAACAACGCCGACCCGTATGGCATGTCGTGTTCTTTTCAGATTCTGGATGTATCACCACAGGAGTGATTTCATTGGCTCTAAGGATGTGCGATGATTTCGCGTGCATCATAATAAACACCGAACATAAGGGCAGTTATATGACATCATCAGGCAAGTCTGACTTACCACCATTTTTCGGCATTGATCCAGCGCAGGCTGCGGCATCTCTCAGTGATCCTGTCGACACATCGCGCTTTGCCAAGGCCGCAGCCTTTGCTGCCAAGGGACGACAGGAGCTGGCACGGAACGGACATGCGCCCGACGGTGACAAACGACTTCGAAAATTTTCTACAACCGAGGTTTGCCGCTATCTGATCCCGGTCAACCCGGCCCATTTTCGTCGCGTGCTGAAGTCTAATCCTCACCTCCCCCAAGGCAGCGGCAATGCAAGCACGAAATGGTTTTCTCTCGAAGAGATCATGGTGTTGCGGGATCATTTTGCCAAGGAGGGTGCAAAGGGTCGGGAATACCGGCCCTGGCGTCCGGACGGCTTGCCGGCGAAGATCGTGGCGGTGGCAAATTTTAAGGGCGGTGTTGGCAAGACATCGACATGTGCCCATCTGGCCATGTCGGCTGCGATGGATGGCTACAAGGTGCTGGCCGTGGATCTCGATTCCCAGGGTTCCTTGACCTCGATTATGGGAGGCAAGGTCGAGGACGAGTGGCAGACTGCCTTCCCCCTCATCGCGAGGGATTTTGCCCGGCACCTGGAGGCCGAGAACGCTGTCCGGCGGAGCGGCGGGGCCGCCGAACTCCCACTTGATGAAACGTTAACCGAGGCTCTGAAGGTTTCGCCGCGAAACCTGATCCAGAAGACCCACTGGCCTAATCTCGATCTCATCGGTGCTCAGCTGAATCTCTACTGGGCCGAGTTTCAGGTTCCGGTGTGGCGGATGACCGAGCGATCCTGGCCGTTGTGGGATTCTCTACTGAACGGTTTGGGGCAAGATGACATCCTGAGCTCCTACGACATCATCCTCATCGACACCCCCCCTGCCCTCGGCTACCTGACCATCAACGCGCTTTCGGCCGCCGATATTCTCCTCATCCCCCTCGGGGCAAGTTTCCTGGAATTCGATTCCACAGGCCGCTTCTTTGACATGCTTTACTCGACCTTCGCCTCGATCGAGGATGGCGAGAATTCTGTCAGGACCCGGCAAGGCCTGCCCGAAGTTCGGTTTGAGTGGGACGCGGTGCGCACCCTCATTACCCGGTTCGATGCCGCTCAGCAGACCGATCTGGCGAACGTCATTCAGGCTTATTTTGGCGACCTGATGACGACCTTTCGACAGGACATCACCGCGATGGTCGGGCAGGCGGGTGAACAGGTTAACGGGATCTACGAAGCCGACCCGAGGGATTTTAACCGTGAGACCTATCTGCGAGGTCGCGAGACATTCGACAGAACATGGGCTGAGGTGAAGGCACTCATCCTGGGGTCGTGGTGGCGGGATCAGGAAATGGCTGATGAGGAGGACGGGGTGCATGGCTAAGAGACGTAAGATTACCGCACCTAGCGCCGAAGATCTCTCCCGGATCGAGGAGGAGTTTCGCGGCGAAACCTCCAACCGTGCCGCCGGCGCAATGGCGCCGATCGCGCAGGTCGCGCGCGAGGCCGCAGATGCGGCTGAGCCTCTGCCGGCGGGACTGCGCGCCGAACAGGCCCGCGACAAGGCCGACGCTACACGCCTTCGCGAAGCCGAGGCCGGCGGGTTGTTGCTGCTTGATCTGCCGACGGATGCCGTCGACGCAGACGTAATGGTGCGTGACCGGACGATGCTCGACCACGAAGAGCTGGAGGAGTTGAAGCGCTCGATTCTCGTGCACGGCATGCGTCTGCCGATCGAGGTTTTCGACAAGGGGGAGACTGCGGGGCAGGGTGGGCGTTTTGGTCTGATCTCAGGCTACCGCCGCTTGCGCGCTGTCCGTGAGCTTCACTCCCAATACAGCACCCCCGAGACCGCCACGATCCGGGCCATTCTCCGCGATCCCGAGCAGTTGGGTGGGGCCATGGTGGCAATGGTCGAGGAGAACGAAATACGGTCCCAGCTCAGCCATTTCGAGCGTGGCCGGATCGCTGTTGTCGCCGCCGAGCGCGGCGTCTACGCGACGGTGGAGGAGGCCGTGAACAACCTGTTTACCACTGCGTCCAAGGCAAAGCGCTCGAAGATCCGGTCTTTCGCGCTGATCTGCGAGGACCTGGGGGACCTTCTCAGCTATGCGGAAGCGCTGAAGGAGCGCGATGGTCTGCGGCTTGCAGCGGCCCTTCGAAACGGGGCAGATCGCGCGCTCCGCGATGCGCTGGAGGCGCAGCCGGTGCACTCGGCTGCGGAGGAATGGTCCCGACTGGAATCGGTCGTCGAGCGCTATGAGGCCGACGTGAAGCCGGCGCACGCCCGCGGCGGACGGCCGCGCAAGACTCCTCAGGTGGGATGGACAGGGCCCGACGAATTGCGCCTTTCCAACGGTATCACAATCCGCCATGCGCAGGACGGTAACGACCACATGCTTCGCCTGAGCGGTCGCATTGATTCTGAGCTTGTTGCCTCGGCCATGCAGGAGTTGGCGCGGTTGTTGGACAGGCCGAAATAGCCCTGAGACGACCTTCGATCAGAGGTCCTCGCTGGTCATTTGCCATTGGGGGGGTCACAGCATCCCCAGTTTCTCTGCCCTTTGCAGGAGCATTCTGACGGAGGAGGGTTGCCATGTTTTGCGGCCTCTTGGGGTGGGTTCGCGCATGGCCTCAAGACGGTCGCAGATGGCTTGCAGGGTGATGTCGGGGTCGGCGCCCTTGATCGCGGCGACGAGGGCGGGGAGGCGGTCGTCCGTCGCGCGACGGCCTGCGCGGGAGAGGGTCTCGGGCGGAAGGAAACCGTCGCAGACATAGGCGTTTACGGCCCGCAGGAGGCGGCCCTGGGTCCAGTGGCGGGCCTCCGGCAGGGGCCGTTGATGATCCGCAACACGTCCTCCCACGGCGTGTCGGGGCGCAGGCGACGGACATGGGGTACCCAGTCGGGCGCGGTCCGGGCGAGGCGCTCCATATAGCCGTCCTGCCGGGCGAGGCGGACCTTGCGCAGAGCATTGGGGTCGCGGGCGCGCAGGCCGGGATTGCCGCCGATCCGGCCCTCGGCGCGGGCGGATGCGAGACCTGCCTTGGTGCGCTCGCGGATCAGGGCGCGCTCGAATTCGGCCGCCGCCCCGAGGACTTGCAGGGTGAACTTGCCCTGCGGCGACGCGGTGTCGATGGGATCCTCGATGGAGCGGAAGAACGCGCCCCTAGCCTCCAGCCGCTCGATGACCTCCAGCAGATGCGACAACGAGCGGGCGAGCCGGTCAATGCGCACGACGACGAGCGTATCCCCGGACCGCACACGTTCCAGCACGCGGGTCAGCACCGGACGCGCGCGATCGCCGCCCGAGGCGCGCTCCTCGTGGATCTCGGAGCATCCGGCGGCTTTCAGGGCCTGCACCTGGGGCAGGGGGGTCTGATCCTCGGTAGAGACGCGGGCATAGCCGATCTGGGGCATGGGGCAGGGCGCTTTGCAGTTTAAGGTGTCGCCAGTAAACGGTCGATTGTAAATGGATGCAAGGGGTGGCTCTGGCAGGTTTGCGTCCTGTTTCCTTGGGCTCAGCGGGATGAAGGCGCTGGCCCCGGCGAGCGCATTTGCTCATAACGCTTCCCTTCTTCGATATGGAATTAAATTCATTGGGTGATCGGCAAAAATTGTGCATAATGCACATATGACCTCCCAACGCCCCACATACCGGGATAATACCGACGATCCCTTTGAAGACGCTGAAGACGCGACCGAAGAAGATCTGTGGTTCCTGCCGCCGCCCCTGGAACAGGAGCCGGATCTCTTGCCGCCCGGACCCCAACTGCCGCCTGATGAGGCGGATCTCCTCCGCGACTGGCGCGCGGCGGAGGCGGGGCAGGCGGCGCGGCTGGCGCAGGCGGCGGGGCGACTCGGGGCGCTTGGAGACCGGCTGTCGCGGGGGCCGGAGGGCTGGCGGCATCGGCTGGCCTTGACCGAGGCGGCGGAGCTGAGCTGGATCGCAGGGGACCGGGTCGGCGCGGATCGGCTGGCGCTCTGGATGGCGTTGCATCTCGCGGGCGTGCAGGACGACATGGCGGCGCTGGCACGCGCGGCCTGGGCCATGCGGCGGCTGACGGGAGGGCCGGGGCCGGAGGCAGGGCTGGCGGGTTTCCTCGACCGGCGCGACCCGGAGGCTGGCACCGGCGAGGACCGCTTTGCCGACCGGGCCGGGGGCTGGGAGGCGGCCATGGCTGAGGCCAGCGCGCTGCACCCGATCACCCGCGCCGCGATGGGGGTGCATCTCTGGGCGCTGGCGGGGCTGGGCGAGGCGGGCGACCCTCTGGAAGCCGCAGTCACCGCCGCGCGCATCGCCGCCAGCGACAGCGGGGCGGTCTTCGCGCCGGTGGCCATGGGCGGGGCAGGGGCCTTGCGCCCCGGAGGCACGCCGGGGGAACGGCTCGGGCGGTGGCTGTCGGGCATGGAGAGCGGGGTGCTGGCGGCGATGCGCCATCTCGACGAGATCGAACTCTGGTCCGCGCGCGCCGAGGCCACCATGTCCCGCCTCTCGGGCCGCACGCCGCCCGCGCTGCGCAAAGCCTTCGCGAGCTGGCCGCTCCTGTCGGCTCCGATGGCCGAAGACCTGACCGGCGCCAGCCGCGCCGCGGTCCAGCGCAACCTGACCTGGATGGAGGAGCATGGCCTCATCCGGGAAGTCACCGGACAGGGCCGGTTCCGCATGTGGAAGGCCGCGGGGTGAACAGCGGTCCGGGCGATCTTAATCGGGAACCTGCGCGACTACTCATCGACCCGGATCAACCTGAGGTGTTGATCACCGCCGGAGATCCTGCTAACGAACCGGCCTGTTAATTGTGCAAAAAAGGGAGACGATGATGGTTATCGATATTCGCGTTGTCCCAGGCAGCTTTTATTTCGGAGCCATTGCCGCCTGACATCGCCGGCGGTGTTCTGCCCCGGACAGACCCCTCCGTTGCCCGACATCCGGGCCTTTCTTCTCCCTGATCCAAGGCGCGGCCCTCCAGACCGCGATCATGTCATGTCCCGTTCTTCTACAAAGGGCGCCTTTGGGCGCGTTCTTCGTTTCGCGTTTGGTCTGTGGATGCGCCGCTGGCCTCTGGTCGCGGCTATCCTGATCTGCGTTCTCATTTCTACCGCCGCCGATGTGGCGATCCCGGTCGTCACGGGTCGGCTGGTCACGGCGGTTGCGGACGATACGGCGCCCTGGGCGCTTTTCGCCTTGATCCTGACGTTTGGCGCGATGTCCATCGGCGCCAAGACCCTCAGTTATGTCGCTGTCGTCCGCCTGACCATCCCGACCATGCACGCGGCGGAGGCGGAGGCGTTCGCCCGCGTCCAGCGCCTGCCCGCAAACTGGCACGCCAACGCCTTTGCCGGGTCCACGGTCCGCAAGATCACCCGGGGCGCCTGGGCGCTGGATGATATGGCGGATGTTCTGCTCCTGATGCTCTTGTCCTCCGCGCTGGTGCTGCTGGGGACCATCGCCACGCTGACCCTGTTCCACTGGCATGTGGGGCTGGTCGCGGGTCTCGGCGCGGCTCTGTACCTCACCCTCTCCCCGACGCTGACCCTGTTTTGGGTCGCCCCGGCTGCGCGGCTCGCGAACGCGCAGGACAGCCGGGTGTCGGGCGCCCTGGCCGACGCGATCACGTCGAACGCCGTGGTGCGCGCCCATGCGGGCGAAGAGCGCGAGGACGAACGGCTCGGGCGCGTTCTGGACAAATGGGCCCATCGCACGCGGCGAAACTGGGGGCGCGGCGTGCGGTCCGGTCTGGTTCAGGACACCACCATGTGGCTGTTGCGGGGAGCCGTTCTGGGCGGCGCGCTCATTGCCTTTGCCCGGGGGGCGGCGGGCGCAGGCGAGATCGCCTATGTGGTCTCGGCCCTCGGTGTCCTCGATGGCTATCTGCGGCAGATGGGCAACCATGTGCGGATGCTCCAGAAATCGGTGAACGACGCCGAAGAACTGGTGGATCTGATGGAGGAGACGCCGGAGCGGCAGGTCACGCGGCGCCCTGCCAGGACACTGCCGCCGCGCGCGGCTGCGCTGGCCTTTGAGGATGTGACCTATGGCTACGGCGGCATGGAAACGCCGCTCTTTACCCATCTCGATCTGGCGATTCCGGCGGGGCAGAAGGTCGGTCTGGTGGGGCGGTCGGGCTCGGGAAAGACCACCTTTGTCAAGCTGATCCAGCGGCTCCATGACGTGACCGGGGGGCGGATCACTCTGGATGGGGTGGATATCGCGCAGGTGCCTTTGTCCGAACTGCGCCGCCACATTGCCATCGTCCCGCAGGAGCCGATCCTGTTCCATCGGACGCTGGCAGAGAATATCGGCTATGCACGCCCCGGAGCCTCGACCCCCGATCTGCACGAGGCGGCGGCGCGAGCGGGCGCGGCAGAGTTCATCGAGCGCCTGCCCAAAGGCTATGCGACCATGGTCGGCGAGCGGGGTGTGAAACTGTCGGGTGGCGAGCGCCAGCGGGTCGCCATTGCCCGCGCTTTCCTGTCCGATGCGCCGGTTCTGGTGATGGACGAGGCCACGTCCTCGCTCGACTCCGAGGCCGAAGCCCGGGTGGCCGAGGCGGCCGAGCGCCTGATGGCAGGCCGGACGACGCTGGTCATCGCCCACCGATTGGCCACGGTGGAACGTATGGACCGCATTCTGGTCTTTGACCGGGGTCGTATCGTCGAAGACGGTACACCGGCGGAGCTCATGGCCCGCGATAACGGCCTCTACCGCGCCCTGCGCCATCGTCAAACGCTGGTGGCGTGAGCGGTCCCCGTCGCGGATCCAATAGCCGACGCTCTCAATAGAAGGCCCCCAGAACGAACCGTAAATTAGAGCGTGTCGACCCTGATCAGATCCGGATTTCCCATGATGCTTGCCTTGTGATTCCATATTTTTGGGGCAGAGATGGGCAAGCCGCATCTTGCTCAGTTGCGCGAACGTGCCGTGCGGCTTGTCGCGCAGGGCAACACGCATACTGAGGCGGCGCGGCGGCTGTGCGTGTCGATAAAGTTCGTCAACGACATGGTGCGGCTCAAGCGTGAAACCGGCTCGCTGGCTGCGAAACCTCAAGGCAATCCCGGGCGCGGTAAACTGACCGGTGTAAAAGGTTGGTTGGAGCGCCGGATTGCGGCGCAGCCCGAATTGACGATTGACGAGTTGACCGCGGAACTGGCCGCTGAGCACGGGGTGAAGGTGCATCGCTCGTCGCTCAGTCGGCTGCTGCTCAGGCTCGGGCTGTCACGCAAAAGAAGATCTGCAAGTGCTTGAGCAGATGCGCCGGGATGTGTCCGACCTGCGCGACATCGGTGCGTGGTTCCTCTTTCTGCCGACCTACAGCCATGACCTCAACCCAATCGAAATGACCTTCGCAAAGCTCAAGGCGCTGATTAGGAATGGCGACGCCAGGACCTAAAATGAACTTTGGCATACCGTCGGTGATGTCTGCGACCTCGTCACCCAGGAGGACTGCTAAAACTTCTTCAACGTAGCTGGATACAAAACCGATTAAAACTGACACGCTCTAATGCATCGCTGCGGCTTGGGTTCACCGCAAATCGACAGATTATCAGGGCAGGACCTCGAACCGGTCGACATCGACCATACCGTGATCGGTGATCTTCAGGTGCGGGATCACGGGAAGCGCCACGAAGGCCATCTGCAGGAAAGGCTCTTCCAGCGTGACGCCCAGCGACCGTGCGGCGCTTCGCAGGTTGCGAAGCTTCTCCTCAACCACTTCGAACGGCTCCATGCTCATCAAGCCGGCGATGGGAAGCGCCAGTTCGGCCAGCACCTTGCCGCCCTTCGCGACGACGAAGCCACCCTCGATCTCGGCCAGCCGGTTCGCGGCCAGCGCCATGTCGTCATAGTCGATCCCGATAACGACAATATTGTGATGGTCGTGGCAGACCGTCGCAGCGATGGCACCGTCCTTCACTTCAAATCCGCGCACGAATCCGGTGGCGATGTTGCCGTTCTTCCCGTGCCGCTCGATCACCGCGACGCGCGCGAGGTCCCGCGCGGGATCGGGCCGCTTATCACCCTCCTCCGGCGGGATTTCCTCGGTCAGGTGTTCGGTGATGATTTTGCCGGGCAAGATTCCGATGACCGGCGTCTCGGCGCGGTTGCCCCCGCTTCGGAACGAAGTGGCGGTGATCGCGGGCGGTTTGACGGAGTGGCGCGCGACTGGCGCGATCGTCTCGCGTGCCGCAAAGGCGTCCTCACCCACGACTACGCCACCGCAAATCACGGTTTCGGCGCGGCAGGTGGCCAGGTCATCCATGACCACGATATCGGCGCGTTTGCCGGGCGCGATCTGACCCCGATCCTTCAGACCGAACGCCTCGGCTGCCGAAAGGCTTGCGGCGCGGTAAATCGCCAGAACATCCGCTCCGGACGCGATGGCGGTCCTGATCATATAGTCCAGGTGCCCGTGTTCGGCGATGTCCAGAGGGTTTCGGTCATCGGTGCAAAGGCAGATATAGGGCGAGTTCCGCTCTGTGATCAGTGGCGTCAGCGCGGCAAGATCCTTGGATACTGAGCCTTCGCGGATCAGGATCCGCATTCCCTTCTGCAACTTTTCCACCGCTTCTTCATATCTGGTCGCCTCATGCTCGGTCCGGATGCCGGTCGAGACATAAGCGTTCAGATCCCGGCCGAGCAGTAGCGGCGCGTGCCCGTCGATATGCCCGCCCCGAAACGCATCAAGCTTGGCGATGGCGTCGGGCATTTTGTTGATCACACCGGGGTAATTCATGAACTCGGCCAGCCCGATCACGGCCGGATGGTCCCTGAGCAGGACAAGATCGTTGAGGTCAAGGCGCGCGCCCGCAGTCTCCATCTCGGTTGAGGGCACGCAGGATGACAGCTGTACGCGGATATCCATCAGAGTGTGCGCGCTGGCGTCGAGGAAATACTGGATGCCTGTGGTCCCGGCGACGTTGGCAATCTCGTGCGGGTCGCAGATCGCCGTGGTCACACCTTTGGGGCAAACGCAGCGGTCGAACTCGAAGGGTGTCACGCAAGAGCTTTCTATATGCAGATGCGTGTCGATGAATCCCGGAACCAGCATCTTGCCCGAGACGTCGATCATCCGGCGTCCCTCGTAGTCACCACAGGTGCCAACGATCATGTCACCGCAGATCGCAACATCGCCTTTCAGATGATTGCCGGTCACCGTGTCCAGAACCGTTCCGCCCCGAAGAACGATATCCGCCGGAACAAGTCCCCGGGCCTGGTCGATCATGTGGGGCAGGGTGGGTGTGCGGCTCATGTCTACTCGATGCTCTGCATACCGAGATACGTCAGTCTGCACCGTTCGATAATAAGGATGGCGTAGTAAAACGCAACGGAGAGGCATGGGCTGAATGCCATGGCACCATTGTCAGTTCAGCGGATGCTGTGTTGCGGCTGACGAAAGCGCTGACGAAGAACTGGCATGCGCTGTCGTTTTGCTATGAAGCCGGGCCCTGTGGGTACGGCCTGCACCGACATCTGACAAAGCTCGGGTTTGAATGCGCGGTGGTCTCGCCTGCGATGATCCCGCGCAGAGTGGGCGATCAAATCAAGACGGATCGACGTGATACTGAGATGTTGGCCGGCCCTGGCGGGCCAGTGAACTCACGCCAATCTGGACACCCGATGAAGAGTAAGATTCCATGCGCGATCTGACCCGAACGCATAAGCAGGCGATGGATGCGGTGAAGGTGGCCAAGCAGCAGCTTCTCAGCTTCCTGCTACGCCACGGGCTGAAGTATGAAACTGGCAGCTACTGTGGACGCTGAGACACCGCCGGAGGCTCGTGGAGATGCGCCGGGACTGCCAACTTGCAGACGCAACCGAGGCTGCTTAGCCGGTCACGATGAACATACCAGCTGAGATGCCGCGCTTGAAGGGCTACCGTTTTCCCCGTGAAGTCGTCGCCTATGCCGTTTGGGCCTGTCATCGGTTCGCGCTGAGTACGGCGGATGTAGAGGATCTGCTCGCCGAGCGAGGCGTCATCGTCAGCCTGGAAGCCGTTCGGAAATGGGTGAACCGGTTTGGTCGGCATTTCGCGCATTGCATCAAGCGCGACCGGCCCGCAGCGTCAGATGAGTGGCACCTCGATGAAGTCGCCGTCCTGATCAACGGCGTCAAGATGTGGTTATGGCGGGACGTGGATGGTGAGAAGGACAAGAAATTGATCCGGGGGATCAATTTCCCGACGAACGCGATGTGCTCGACATTCTGATGCAACCAAGGCGAAACGCCAAGGCAGCCAGGCGGCTTCTGAAACAGTTGATCGCCCGGTTTGGCCAGCCCCGTGTTATCGTCACGGACAAATTACGCAGCTATATCAAACCGATCCGCCAGCTGGCTCCGGACGAAGATCATCGCGCCCACAAAGCCCTGATTAATCGTATTGAGGACTCGCACCGACCAACGCGGAAACGAGAAAAGCTCATGAGCCGGTTCAAGTCGGTCGGGCAAGCGCAGCGCTTCCTCTCCGCCCATGACCAGATCAATGTGATCTTCAGACCCCGCCGCCATCTCTTACCGTCACGCCAGATCAGATGTCTTTGATCTTTGGCGCAGCTACGCCCTCGAAATGACCGCATGATCGTATCCGCGTAGGAGTCTTGCAATCGGTGCAGAACAAGTTGGCGATCCCGTCGCGCGGCCTATGAGCGTGTCATCTGAAAGGGCGGGGGAACGACCGAATACGTTCAGAGCTTGACCTGTGCAACATGGTCATGTCGGCAATAGAAAACTCTTGCAAAGCCGCAGCTGTCCACAAATGGCAGTGCCTCCCGCAAAATAATTGCGACAAAACCTGCTGGTGGCCTAACTGAACGAGGGGAAGGTTTCCTTTCGGATTGCAAATTTGAGGAGAGTCAAAATGGCTGATTATACGTCCTTCAACCTCGAACAATATGTCCGCGGACTTGATGGTCACCTGCCTGAGTTTCCATTTTCCTTCGCCGAGTGGGAAGAGAAAGCGACAACGCTGATGTCCACCAGCCTGTTGCACTATGTGGCGGGAGGCAGTGGCGACCAACACACCCAGACCAATAATGTCGAAGCGTTTCATCACTGGGGTATGACACCGCGGATGCTTGCCGCCGCCACCGAGCGCGATCTCTCCATCGAGCTGTTCGGGATGAAGCTGCCAACCCCGCTCTTTATGGCGCCCATTGGTGTGACCGGGATCATCGACCGAGACAACGATGGCGAGCGCGCCTGTGCCCGCGCTGCTGCGGCGACCGGAGTGCCCTTTTGTGCCTCTACGCTGACCCAGGTGCCCATGGAGAAAATCCCTGGCAGCCTCGGTGAGACGCCCGGATTTTTCCAGCTTTACACCCCTTCTGACAAGCAACTGGCCGAGAGCTTCATTTCCCGCGCCGAGGCGGCGGGCTTCAAAGCGCTGGTGGTGACCCTCGATACGTGGATGCCGGGCTACCGCCCCCGCGATCTGGTGCGCTCTAATTTCCCGCAACTGCGGGGGTGGTGTCTGGCGAACTATTTCAGCGACCAGCGCTTCCTCGACATTCTTGGACAGGACCCGGACAAAGACGTCCGCGCCACCGCTCGCGCCTTTGCCAGCGTCTTCGGGAAGTCTCTGGGCTGGGAGGATCTCGGCTGGCTGCGTGGCACCACGAAGCTGCCCATCGTTCTCAAGGGGATCTGCCATCCCGATGACGCCAAGCGCGCCATCGATGCGGGGATCGACGGTATTTACGTCTCGAACCACGGCGGTCGGCAGGCGAATGGCGGGCGCGCTGCGATCGACATGCTCCCCGAAGTTGCCGAGGTCTGTGGCGACACACCAGTCCTGTTCGACTCTGGCGTACGGTCGGGCGTGGACGTGGTCAAGGCGCTGGCACTCGGTGCCACAGCGGTCGGTATCGGGCGACCTTATTCCTACGGCTTGGCCATTGGTGGTGCAGCTGGAGTTGAGCACGTTCTGCGCTGTCTTTTGGCCGAGGCCGAGATCCAGATGGCTATCGACGGTCGCGCGGACATCGCGAGCCTGCGGGGTGATATCCAGCGGATCTGATCCACAACACGCGTCGACTTGATCTCTACCGGCTGCCACCGGTAGAATCTGAAATTTGATGTCCGGGTGGTGTCACGCGAACTCCGCCTTGGCTGTCAGGATCGACGGTTTCGGGTTCGCAAGGGCTGCATGACCGGGATACCGATCAGCTACAAGCGCCACCGCTTCCCGCCCGAGATCATTGCTCATGCCGTCTGGCTCTAGGCCCGGTTCAATCTGAGCCTGCGCGAGGTCGAAGAACTGTTCATGGTGCGTGGTATCGAGGTCTCATATGAAAGCATCCGCCGCCGAGTGGAAAAATTCGGTCCGCAGATTTCCAGACGGTTGCGACAGCGTAAGGGCCAACCGGGCGATGTCTGGCACCTTGATGAAGTCGAAGTGAAGCTGGCCGGGCACAAATTCCGGATCTGGCGCGCGGTCGATCAGCACGGCTTTGTCCTCGCAGAACTTCTTCAGTCGCGCCGTAACACCCGCGCTGCAAAGCGTCTGCTGCTCCGCCTGCTCAAGCGCTATTGGCTGCCGAAGCGGATCGTACGGACAAGCTGCGTACCTACGGCGCTGCGAAGCGGCAGATTGCGCCCGGTCTCTCTCACTGGTCGCATAAGGGCCCTAATAACCGCGCAGAAAGCAACCTTCTTCCATTCAGACAGCGCGAGCGGACGATGCAGGGATGTCGGTCTCCCAGTGCGCTACAGAGATTTATCACCCTTCAATCCGCGACACGAAACCACTTCTCCGTCCCCGCCCGCCGCCGCTCTGCTCTTACCAAGCGCTACCACCGCCTCGAGGCATTCGACGCATGGCAAACGGCGACGATGGCAGTTTGATCAGGTCAAATTTCAGTGTGAGTGTGAGTGTGAGTGTGAGCCTGAAGAGTTAATGTGACATCACCTGCCCGGCCGGCAATGTTGGCGCCGTGCACCTGAAAAACGTTCTCAGCCAGATCGACCCCGACCGCGATAATCTCCGACATCACCGTCCTCTTGGGTGGATTAACACAGACCGACCTTGGCCCTCAGATGATGTCGGGATGCTGTCACATCATCCGAATCGTATCCATTCCGCCACGGTGATGGGCTTCGCAACTCCTTTGCCGTCGGTGCCAAAGGCCGCCGCAGGTTTTGGCACCGAATGAGGTGAAGCTGTGGTCTGGTTCAGAGTAGGCCTTCGATGGTCTTGGTGAGACGGCGGGAGGTGGGGGATGTCGTGGCTCCCCAAGTGCCGGCGACGGTGCCGTCCGGAGCGATCAGGATCTTGTTGAAGTTCCACGCGGGGGTGAAACGGGTCTCCGCACGCACCGAGGCATAGAATGGATGTGCTTCGGGGCCTTTAACATGAGTGACGCCGGCCATCGGGAAGGTCAGGCCAAAGCGGACCTCGCAGCGCTCGCGGATGGCGCCCTCATCATACAATTCCTGACGGAAATCATCCGACGACACGGCCAGCACCACGAGGCCATCCTCGCGGTATGTGTCATATAGCTTTTGCAGCCCGTCAAACTGGAAGGCAAAGCCGCAGCGGGACGCCGTATTGACGACAAGAACCGGCTGTCCTCTCCAGTCGCTGAGCCGTATCTCTCCGCCACCGAGACGCGGGAACGGTGTGTCCAGATCAATCGTCATTTTGGAATCCTTTCGAAATCGCAGGTAACGGGGCCTGTGCCTTGTCACCTGCGGTATCCCTCGCGGGAGGCATCACATGGGTGGCATGCCCTCAAAGCTGGGGATGTCATCCCGCATCGGATGCCATTTCGGCGCGGAGGCAGTATAGATCTGCATTTGTGGGCTGAAATCGCTGTTATCGTCGAATGCGCCGAAACGGATCGGCAACGCCGGATAGGCCATCACCGACCATAACGGTGTTCCACAATCCGGGCAGTAGGCGCGCTGGATGCGATTGCCGCTATCGGCCTTCTTTTCATAGAGCGCCGGCGCGCCGGAGGTGACTTTGAAATCGTCCCTGGCCACTAAGGCAAAGACGTTCGGCCCACCTCCTGACGCGGCTTGACAATCGGTGCAGTGGCACGTGCCCGTGCCCAGAAAGTCTCCCGTGGCCTCAAAGCGCACTGCTCCGCAGGCACATCCTCCGGTTCTCGACATAGTCTTGACTCCTTATGCTGTTGTTCCGAGCTGTCAGCTGCGGTTCTTGAGGAACTTGATCGCCCGGTCAGCGAGGTCGCCCCAAGGGGGTCCCAGCTTTTCGAGGCCATTGATAAAGCCGATCTTGTGCACCGAGCGGGCGTGGCTGAACCGCTTGAACCCCTCATGCCCGTGATAGCCGCCGATCCCACTGGATCCGACACCACCGAAGGCCATGGATTCCTGCGTGGGATGGATCATCGTGGCGTTCAGCGTCACGCCACCGGAAATCGAACGATCCATGATCCCGTCCAGCACGCTCTGGTCGTTGCTGAACGCATAGAGCGCAAGCGGTCTGGGACGGTCATTGATGTAGCGCGCGACCTCGTCCAGGCTGTCATAAGGCAGCACCGGCAGGATCGGTCCGAAGATCTCTTTGGTCAGCAGCTCAGATTTTTCGGGTGCGTCCAGGACCACGGTAGGCGGGATCTTGCGACGACCGGCTGCCGAGCCATCATCAGCCACCTGCATGACCCGTGCACCCCCTCTGCGCGCCTTTTCGAGTGCGCCTGTCAGGCGATCGAATGCCTTCTGCGAGATGATCGACGTATAATCGTCATTTGTAGCGGCATTCGGATATTTCTCATTCGCGTGGTCGATCATCGCCTTGGCAAATTCTTCGACCTTCTCTCTGGGCACCAGAGCGTAGTCGGGGGCGATGCAGGTCTGTCCGGAATTCAGGTATTTGCCAAACGAAATGCTTCTGGCGGCATCTTTGACGTCGAAATCACCGGCGACAATCACCGGCGATTTGCCCCCCAACTCCAGCGTCACGGGGGTGAGGTTCTTAGCCGCAGACGACATGATCCGTTTGCGGATGGCCTCCGATCCGGTGAACACCAGATGGTCAAAGGGCAGATCGGAGAAGGCATCTGAGATGTCATGATCGCCCGTCACAACGGTGACTTCCGATTCGTCGAATGTCTGTGCGATGAGTTCTGCCAGCAGCGCGGAAGTCCTGGCCGTCTGACTCGAGGGCTTTAGCATCGCCCGATTTCCTGCGGCGAGAACATCCACGAGGGGACCCAGTGACAAAAAGAGCGGATAGTTCCACGGCGACATGATGCCGATCACACCGAGTGGTTCATAGCGCACCCAGTTTTTGCCGGGTTTGAACGGCAGATCAACATGGCGACGGGACGGCTTCATCCATTTACGCAATCCTTTGGTTGAGGCGCGGATTGCGTTGAGGGTCAGCACGATGTCGAGCATCCTGCTTTCGTGCGTGGAACGGTGCCCGAAATCATTGCTGATCGCCTCCACGAAGGCTTTCTCGTTATCGACCAGCATCTTGCGGAGCCGGTCGAGCCGGTCGAGCCGCTGCTCGGCGCTCACAACCGCGCCTGAGCGGGTTTCGGCATGCATACGATCAAACCGGCGCCGCATCTCATCTTTGGTGGTCGCAGCGGATCGCTCTGTTTCCAATGTGTCTTTCATAGCTGAATACTTTCTTTGCGAACGGGCGGACAGCTCCTCGTCGATCCATGACACCATTTGGACGCCCAGCCTTCGGACGTTTCAGCGATTCAACTAATCGGCGAATACCCGGTTCCCGTGACGCTGTGTCACGAGGCCCGGCGAGCGATCTCCCCGATCCCGTCCTGGTCCAGCGACAACGCCGCGCCGCAGAAGCGGGAATCGCTGTTAATCTGGGTCGACAAGAACGTGACCTGGCTTGCGCCGGGTGACGGTCGTACGAGTCGTCCGTCGGTCTTTTCCGATGCGGCGAGCCAGTTCTGTCTGTCGATCAAAGCGCTACACAAGCTGCCGTTGCGCCGGACATCATCGATGGTGGCGATCCTGCTGAAATGAGCTGGTCTGGACCGGCTGGTGCAGGACTTTTCCACCATGTGCCGAAGACAGGAGACCTTGGCGGTGAAGGTCCTCTAGCACCGCGCGGATGGGTCGCTGAACCTGCAGAGTTAATGTGACATCACCCTTGCGCGCCTTCGAGAACGAGCCACGTCTGCATGCCGCAGTTGATCACATTGCCCAGAGGCGCGCGAGAAGCAAAGGGCTAATGACAGCCCAATCTCACAATTAAGGGTAAAACATGTCGCCAAACACGCCCCAACTCAGCTTTAAGGGCAACGCGACACGGCGCCGAGGTCAGATGACAGGATGCGCAGGGCCTTGAAGAGCTAGGAATAGCGCTGCGCGATGACGCGTGGTGCTGCGACAGCACGTGGGTTTGCATTCGTGCGCAATGAGTTCCGGGCGTCCTGCATGCCGGTTCGCAGAAACGCATAAATGAGATCTAAGAGGAGGATCTGTCGCTCTTCCTGTCATCTGGGTCTGCTCGCGCGCCCTAGTTGGCGTCGCGTCAGACGGATCTGGGTGTGGGACCGGACGACGCACGACGCGCCTTTCGTCTTTAGCAGTTCAGCATGGGCATTATGGAGCATAGGCCGAGCGAGATGGTCCCCGCCAAGGAACCCGATTGCCCGCATCCCGGCGGCCTCGGCGGCGGCGATCCCGACCGGCGAGTCCTCTATGACGACGCACTCTTCCGGGCGCGTGGCCAGCTTCTCAGCGGCATGGAGAAAGAGATCAGGCGCGGGCTTCCCTCTGCTGACCAGCTCGGCGCTGAACACATGGTTAAAGCGCTGTTCGAGTCCGATCGCACTGAGGGCCACGCCCAGACGTTCGAAGCTGCTGCTCGACGCAATGCAATACGCGATCCCGGCATCATCAAGGTCATCGAGAAGGCTTTCGATGCCGGACATGGGGCGGAGGGCACTCCGGAACTGTGTGAAAAGGCGGGCTTCCCAATCTCGCCGGAAGGCCTCGAAGCTGTCGCCACGCCCGTTATCCTCAAGGAACGTCGCAATGGTTCTGACCGAAGTTCCGAGAAAGCGCGCCTGTAATGCCTCGAGAGACATGTCGATCCCGAGGTCGCACAGGCTCGCTTGCAACGTGCCGAGCGAGATCATTTCGCTGTCGGCCACCACGCCATCGAAGTCGAAGATCACCAGAGCGACCTCTGGCCGCAGATATTCGATATGCCCTTCCTCAGTCATCAGGCCGGTCCGTCAGCGCAGAGCGAGGCCGTCGGCGTCGAACTGGTGCAGGCGGTGTCCGGGAATGCGGAGCCCCAACTGGGCGTCGATCTGCGTCTCATCATCCCCATCCAGCCGCGCCACCAGCTCGGTCCCATCTCCCACGGTGAGGTAGAGCAGCGTTTCGGCACCCAGACGTTCCTTGTTCCGGACCATCGCGTCCACGTTGCCAGCACCCGGAGCGACAAGGTCGAAATGTTCAGGCCGACAGCCAATGAGTTCAGTGCCGGGTTTCAGCGGCAAACCAGTCACGACACCGGCATCGAAGACGTTCATCGCCGGCGAACCGATAAACTCCGCGACGAAGCGCGAAACGGGACGGTGGTAGAGGTCCATGGGCGAGCCGACCTGTTCGATCCGCCCGCCGTTCAGCACGACGATCTTGTCGGCCATGGTCATCGCTTCCACCTGATCGTGGGTGACATACACCATTGTTGAGCCAAGCTGCTTATGCAGCCCTTCCAGTTCCACCCGCATCGCCACGCGGAGTTTGGCATCGAGGTTCGACAGTGGCTCGTCGAAGAGAAAGACAGCGGGGTTTTTCACAATCGCCCGGCCTATCGCGACGCGTTGCCGCTGACCGCCGGAGAGTTGCCCGGGTTTGCGGTCGAGATAGTCTTCGAGTTGCAGGATTCTGGCGGCTTCCTTGATCCGCTCGACTTGGAGCGCCTTGTCGAAGCCGTTGACCTTCATGCCGAATTCCATGTTCTCGCGGACTGACATGTGCGGGTAGAGCGCGTAGGACTGAAACACCATAGAGATGTCGCGGTCAGCGGGTTCGGCGTTTGTGACGTCCCTGTCGCCGATGCGGATTGTCCCGGATTCGGCCCCTTCGAGGCCCGCGAGAGTGCGCAGCAACGTGGACTTCCCGCAACCCGAGGGACCGACAAAGACGCAGAACTCTCCATCCTCGATCTGAAGGCTCACATCGAAGAGGGCCTGCGTGGCCCCGTAGAATTTGTTCAGCCCCTGAATGTCTATTCCCGCCATTCCGCGCCCCTCTCCTCATCCGACCTGCGCCGATTTTACAAAAATGTCTTAATGAATACTTTTGTATTGACATAAGGGTTTGGTCAATACTTTTATAAGCCCTATCGGACAATAGACGACATTTTACTCTGGGAGGAAAACAATGAAGCTCAGAAAGTTGCTCTGCACCTCAGCCATTGCCGGGATTGTGGCCACCGGCGCTCTGGCGGAAAGTCATGGCTGGAGCCTGAAGGACGCCGCCGCCCCCTATGCGGGGACCACCGTGGATGTCGTGTTCCTGCTGCGCCCCGGTTACGAGGCGATCGAGGCCATGCTGCCCGCCTTCGAAGAGGAGACCGGTATTAAGGTCAACGTCATCAAGCACCCCTATGAGAATGCTCTGGGTGAGCAGGTGCGGGATTTCGTGGCGGGCGGTGATCTGGATATCGCTCTGATCGACCTCGTCTGGATCGGCAATTTCGCCGAGAACGAGTGGATCGTGCCGGTCGATCAGATCAAGGCGGACTACCCCGAAATCATTGATCCCGATCTGGACATGGATGATTTCTTCCCGCTGGTGCTGAACGCGTTTGGCGGCTGGAATGACACCATTTATGGCCTGCCCTTTGATAACTATTCAGGTCTGATGTTCTATAATCGTTGTATGCTCGAAGAGGCGGGCTTTGACGGGCCGCCGGAGACCTGGGAAGAGCTGAAGGATACCTATGGCCCTGCGTTGACCAAGGACGGCAAATACGCCTTTGCTCTACAGTCCAAGCGCAACGAAACCCAGTCCGCCGACAGCTTTGCCCGAGTGCTCTGGCCCTTTGGCGGTTCGTTCCTGAACGACGAATTCCGCTCGAACCTCAACAGCGAGGAGAGTCAGGCTGGTCTGAAGTTCCGTCAGGATCTGATGCAATACATGCCCGACGGCATCGTGGCCTATGACCATGCAGAGACGGTGAACGGCTTTGCACAGGGCGACGTCGCGATGATCACCGAATGGTCGGCTTTCTACTCCACCGTGGTCTCACCCGACACCTCCGCCGTGGCTGATTGCGTCGAGATCGCGCCGGAGCCCAAGGGACCCGCAGGCCGGAAACCGGCGCTCGGTGGCTTCTCGCTGGCGGTGGCGGAGCAGGCCGATGACGATGAAAAGGCCGCTGCCTGGCTGTTCATCCAGTGGGCAACCTCCAAGGCCAATGCGGGCGAATATCTGGAACGGGGCGGCGTACCCGCGCGTCAGTCCGCCTATGCCGATGAGAGCCTCGCGGAGACCTACAAATTCGTCCCGGCGCTGGTCGAAAGCTGGCAGGACGGCGTGCCGGAATTCCGTCCGCGCTTTGCCGAATGGCCTGAAATCACCGAAATCGTGCAGGAGTGGGGCACGAAGATGATGCTGGGCGAGGTCTCCACCGAGGAGGGCGCGCAGGAGATCGGCACCCGCATGGAAGAAGTGCTTGAGGCCGCCGGCTACTACGACGGTGAAAAGCCGCTGGCCCAGTAAGCCCGGCCCAGTGCGATACGGGGGGCGGCGCGGCTGCGCCGTCCGCCACAGACAGACCCGAGGCGGAGGATGAGATGCAGAACAAGGTTTCGCGTGGCACATTGCTGGGTTTTCTGGGACCCGCGGTGCTGGGATTGGCGCTCGTGGGGATTGCGCCGCTGCTCTACGCGCTCTGGACCTCTCTGCATTTCTTTAACCTGACCAAGCTGAAAAAGATCGAGTTCATCGGTCTTGAGAACTACTGGACGGTACTCACCGACGGGGTGTTCTGGCAGGCCATGGGGCGGACCTTCTTTCTGCTCGGCACAGCGCTGCCTTTGCAGATCGCACTCGGGCTTGGGATCGCGCTCCTGCTGCATCAGCCCGGCCTGACCCTCCTGAAAACGCTTGCCCGGCTCAGCCTCGTTCTGCCCATGGCGACCACTTACGCGGTGGTGGGCCTGCTGGGGCAGGTGATGTTCAACCAGAAATTCGGCGTTATGAATCAGCTTCTCGGTGGGGCCGATATCAACTGGATTGGAGATCCCCAAAACGCCTTTGCGATGATCATCTTCTGGGATGTCTGGCAGTGGACTCCGTTCGTGGCGCTCGTGCTGCTGGCTGGCCTGACCATGGTTCCAGGCGAGGTCGAGGAGGCCGCGCGACTGGAGACCAAGAGTTGGTGGGTGATCCTGCGCCATGTGCAACTGCCGTTTCTGTTGCCCGGCCTCACTGCGGTGCTGATACTGCGCACCGCCGATACGCTGAAACTCTTCGACATGGTGTTTACCCTGACCCGGGGCGGACCGGGCGCGGCGACGGAGTTCATTTCGCTGATGATCCAGCGCGTCGGGTTCCGGGCGTTCGATCAGGGGCTCGCCTCGGCGCAGGCGGTGATCCTGTTGATCATCACCATCATCCTCGCCCGCATCTACATCCGCGTCTTTTACAAGGAGGTCTGAGCCATGACCCAACCCCGCTCTCTCCTCTGGCAGATCGTGCTCCTGATCCTCGTGATCGCACTCTGTGTATTCCCGTTCTACTGGATGGTGACCACGTCGCTGAAAACACAGGTCGTGGCACTGGAGGCGCCACCGGTCTGGATCTTTGAGCCGACCCTCGACAATTACAGGGAAGCGCTGTTCGAGGATGGGGTGCTGCGGACGCTGATCAACTCGCTGGTCATCGCCGTCTCGACCACGCTTCTGGCGTTGGTGCTGGGGGTGCCCGCCGCCTTTGCCCTCGCGCGCTTTGAGTTCCGCGGCAAAAAGGACCTCTGGTTCTGGTTCATCACCAACCGCATGGTCAGCCCGATCGTGCTCGCGCTGCCGTTCTTCCTGATCGCGCGCAATCTCGGGCTGCTCGACAAGCATATCACGCTGGTTCTGATTTACTTGACGTTCAACCTGCCCATCGTCATCTGGATCGTCACCGACCAGTTTCGCGGGATCCCCTATGATCTGGATGAGGCCGCGCGCCTCGAAGGGGCGTCCCAATGGACCATCATGCGCAAGATCTGCCTGCCTCTGGCCATGCCGGGCATCGCGGTCTCCGCGATCTTTTCCTTCATCTTTTCGTGGAACGAGCTGCTGTTCGGATTGATCCTGACCCGCTCGGAGGCCAAGACCGCGCCTGCCATGGCTGTCTCCTTTATGGAAGGGTACAACCTGCCCTATGGCAAGATCATGGCCACCTCGACCCTGATCGTGATCCCGGTTCTGATCTTTGCGCTGATCGCGTCAAAGCAACTGGTGCGCGGTCTGACCATGGGGGCGGTCAAGTAAGAGGAGGCCCCAATGTCGCGCTACATCAAGATCGACCAGATCGATACCGAAGAGCAACTCCTTGTCCGGCTGGCCTGGGCCTGTGAGGTCGAGGGGCTGACCCAGAGTGAAGCGGCCGATCGCTTCGGCATCTCCCGGCTCCGGGTCAACAAGGGGCTGCAAGAGGCGCGTCGGCGGGGGATCCTGCGGGTGAATGTGGAGTCGATCTATGCCGCTTCGGCAGAACTCGAATGGAAGATCGAGCACCGCTTTCGTCTGATGCGCGCGGTGATCGTGCCCGCGCCGGAACATCCGGCCTCTGTGACCCCGCTGGTGGGGGCGGGCCTCGGGGCGCATCTGGCGCAGGTCCTCGCAGACCCCAATCTGACGACTTTTGGTATGTCTTGGGGCAACACCCTAAATCACGCGACCCGTCATATGCCGCCGGTGAACCGTCCCGATCTGGAGATCCTGTCGATCATGGGAGGCGTTGTGCGCGGGTCCGACGTGAATGGTTTTGAGATTACCACGCGCCTCTCGGACCTCTGCAATTCCCGCCACAGCTTCTTCACCGCGCCGCTTTATGCTGGCAGCGCCGCCAGCCGGGACATGTTCCTGGAGCAGGACGTCATTGCCGAGCAGCTGGAAAAGATCCGCGCCTGCAAGGCCATCGCATTGGCCACGGGCGACCTCGACAGCTCGCTCCTTGTCCGCGATGCGCTGCCCCGGGACATTGACCGGGACGCGCTGGTGCGGCTCGGCGGGGTCGGCGACATCACCGGCTATGTCCTGAACGCCGACGGCGCCCCCATCGACCACGAGATCAATGACCGGGTCATCGGCCTGACCCTTGATGACATCGCCCGCATCCCCAACGTGATCCTCGCGGCGGGGGGCGTTCACAAAGTCCCGATCCTGCTAGCCGCGCTCCGACGGCGGCTGGTGGATACGCTGGTGACCGATGAGACGACTGCGCTCCGGCTGCTTGAGGCGGCTGGAGACTGAGACCCAGGAACAGGATCCTTTCCGTGGTACAACAGGCCCTCGTGCTCGAAGAAAAAGACCGCCTCTCGCTGCGGGAGATCGACCTGCCTGACACGCTCGGGCCGGAGGATGTGCGGATCGCGATCCACACGGTCGGCGTGTGCGGCAGCGACGTGCATTATTACACCCATGGGAAAATCGGGCCCTTTGTGGTGACCGAGCCCATGGTGCTTGGCCACGAGGCCGCCGGGACGGTGACCGAGGTCGGTCGCGATGTGACCAGCCTCGCCGTGGGTGACCGCGTCTGCATGGAGCCGGGCATTCCGAATATGCGCTCGCGCGCCGCCAAGCTCGGGGTCTACAATGTCGATCCATCAGTGCGGTTCTGGGCGACGCCGCCGGTCCATGGCTGCCTGACGCCTTCGGTCGTGCATCCCGCCGCGTTCACCTACAAATTGCCAGACCACGTGAGCTTTGCCGAAGGCGCCATGGTCGAGCCCTTTGCCATCGGCATGCAGGCCGCCGCCCGTGCGAAGATCAAGCCCGGTGACATCGCCC
>NZ_VFSV01000037.1 GCF_007004065.1 Palleronia caenipelagi
ATCTCGATGGATGGCCGGGGCCGCTGGATCGACAACCGGATGATCGAGCGGCTCTGGCGATCCCTCAAATACGAATGCGTCTACTTGAACGCCTTCGAAACAGGTTCCGAAGCCCGGGACGGGATCGGTGACTGGATCAGCTACTACAACGAAAGACGCCCGCACTCATCACATGGGATCATGACGCCGGACGAGGCCTATGACAGGCAATCTCCGGACCTGAAGGTTGCCGCCTGAAATGAAACCAATGCTATAGCTTAGCACGGCGGCAAACTGGTCGAATTTCAAGGACCACCTCTATTCTCCTGATCACCGGTCCCGTCCGTGTTGATCGGGCTGAACATCCCCAGATACCACGTGTCATATGTAACTGATGGCATGACCTATCCAATCGATCTCTTCGACTGGACAGGTTGAAGCACATATGGATGAAGCGCCGGTTTACGGAAAAGTTCGCTTTTGAACGGACGACGTTTTGTCCGTCGGTCGGAAGCAGTCGCGGGATGGAAGCCGCGACTGCGGAGATCTCATCGCTTGCCGCAGGCCCGGAGCTGGTTGTCGTAGATGATTGCGCGTGTGGCAACCTTATCGGCAACGCTCACCAGCCAGGATTTGGAGCGATAGGAACCGCGCCGATACCCACCCCGGCCTTCGTGATAGGCCAGATATTGATTGCGCGCATCGGCACGGGAAATGCCGAGGGTTCGCGTGGTGCCGTCCATGTACCAGCCCATGAAGTCCGTGGCGTCATAGATATCGTCGCGCTTTGCCCGACGCTTGCCGGTTTGTTCCTTGTACTCGTCCCATGTCCCGTCCAGGGCCTGCGAGTAGCCATAGGCAGAACTCTGGCGGCCCATGGGGATGACACCGAGGGTAAATTTCAACGGCGTACGGGCATTGCCGACAAACTTGCTCTCCTGATGGATTGTCGCCATCTGGACGGCGATGGGGATTCCCCATTTTTTCTCGGTTTTGCGCATGGCGCGGAGGTATTTCGGACGTTCGTCTACGATCGCACAGGCATCGTCCAAGGCCCTAGGGGCCTCACGCTCTCCGCCGCCACAAGATGCGACGAACAGCGCAAGCAATATCGCGCTGATCTTCCTGTTCATCTGCCTCACTCGCTCGGTTCGTTTTTTTGTTTATCCTATGACTATAGCACTAAGGCCGCCCGGGTAAAACATCTCCGAACGAGGAGTCACATTACATAGGCGAGTGTCAGGGGAATATAGACCACCGAAGAAAGGGTGGAGACCACCACGAGTCCAGCCACCGCATCCGCATCGGCCCCGTATTTCGAAGCGAGGAGATAGGAGGTCACGGCCACCGGTGTCGAGACCTGAAGGACCAGAACGGCCCCCGCAACTGGGTCGAGGCCGAAGGCGTGTGCAACGGCAAGGCCGATGGCGATGCAGGCTCCGGCCTTCAGGATCGCGAGTACGGCCGGACGCAGGAAACCGCGCAGGCTAAGCCGCGCCACGGCCACGCCGAGGGTGATCAGCATCAGGGGAATGGCGAGCTGACCCACCAGCTGCAACGTGTTGGTCACAAAGGTCGGGGTTTCCCAGCCTTGCCACAGGAACAGCGTGCCCAGAAGCGTCCCGGCCACCATTGGCTCGCGGATGACCCGAAGCACAGATCCGCCACCGGAGACGATCCAGACGCCGACGGTAAAGGAGTAGATCGCCATCACCGCAAAGACCACGACCGCGTAATCGAGCCCGATATCACCGAACGCAAACAGAGCCAGTGGGAGTCCCAGATTGCCCGTGTTCCCGAAGATCAGCGGTGCCAGGTAGGTGCGCAGATCCAGCCTGGCTAGCAGCACAAGCGCCAGCATCGCGACGGTTATCGCACCGTAGGCTGCGACCGACGCCAACGACAAAGTGGTGAGCGCGGCGGGGTCGATTTTGGTGCGCATGAGCGAGACGAAGATCAGGCAGGGCACGCCCAGGGTCATCGACATGCGGGTGACAAAAGCTATGTCATAGTCGAGGCCCAGCCGGACCCAGACATAGCCAATGGTGGCCAAAAGGAAGACCGGGGCCACCACTTCGCCGACGGTGAGGACGAGACTCAACTTCTGTCTCCGGTTCTGTCTGATGGGGTCATGGACAAGGGGTCCGTAAACGGACTAGGTGAGGACAAAACAAACGGGGGCCAACATGCGACCGACCCACGCCAGATATCATCTCGGACAGATCGTGCGCCACCGCAAGCATCCTTTTCGCGGGGTGATCTTCGATGTCGATCCCACCTTCTCGAACACCGAGGAGTGGTACGAGTCGATCCCCGAGGATATGCGCCCGGCCAAGGATCAGCCCTTTTACCACCTCTTCGCCGAAAACGATCAGAGCTACTACGTAGCCTATGTTTCCGAGCAGAACCTCGTCGTGGACGAGAGCGGAGCGCCGGTGGGGCACCCCGATCTGGAGAACTTCTTTGGCGAGATCGAAGACGGATATTATCCGCTCCAGATCGCGCTGAACTGAGCTTCAATACCCCAAGGCGCAGCCATCCTTGCGCGGGTCGGAGCCGCCAATGAGGATGCCCCGCTCCGCATCAATCCGAATCGCCTGAGCGCCGCCGATTGGTTTGTCGGGGACGATGACAACGTGACCGAGATCCGCGAGGCTCTGCCGCGTCGCTTCGGAATAGCCGCGTTCCACCTGCAACTGGCCGCCCCAGGCAAAGCTGCGGGGGGCATCAATGGCCGCCTGGGGATCCATCCCAAAATCGGCGGTATTCGAGAGAAATCTGGCGTGGCCGGTGGGCTGATAGGGGCCGCCCATGACGCCGAACGCATGGGTGAGCGCGCCGTCCTGCCGCAACAGGCCGGGGATGATCGTGTGCAGCGGCCGCTTGCCCGGACCGGCTTCGTTTGGATGGCCCGGCGTCAGGCAGAACCCGGCGCCGCGGTTGTGAAACAGTACCCCAAACTTCTCGGAGGCGAGGCCGGAGCCAAAGCTCGCAAAGATCGAGTAGATCAGCGACACGGCCATGCGATCCTTATCCACGACGGTGATATAGATCGTGTCCTTGTGCGGCATCCCCCCGGCTCGTACGGGCGTCGGCAAAACAGCGTCGCGGCGTATCTGCGCGGCGAGCTCTTGCGCGAGGGATCCGTCGAGCATCCGCTCCAGTTCCGTCACATGGGCTGCGTCGGCGATGATCTGGTCGCGGGCGCCATAGGCGAGCTTCGTTGCCTCTGCCTCAAGATGCGCGCGCTCGGCCCCGAGGGGGTCGAGGCTGGCAATGTCGAACTCCGCAAGGATCCGCGCCAGCAGGATCGCCGCAGCCCCCTGACCGTTGGGCGGATGCTCGACCAGCTGATAATTGCCATATTGTCCCGAGATCGGCTCCACGTAGTCTGCTGTGACCGAGGCGAAATCCTCCAGCGTGTGCGTACCGCCGAGGGCCTGGAGGCTCTGCACCATGTCTTCGGCCACCTCCCCCTCGTAGAATCCCGCGCGCCCCTCCGTGGCGATGTGGGTGAGGACATTCGCCAGCTTTGGCGCTCGGAATATCGTTCCGGCCGAGGGCGCCTCCCCGCCCGTCAGGTAGGTCTTCGCGGCGGTTTCTGATAAACGTCCCGCATCCGAGCCCCAGTCCAGCGCGACCCGAGGTGCCACCGGGATCCCTGCGCGGGCATAATGGATGGCAGGGGCAAGGCTGGTGGCGATACCGAGCCTTCCAAGATCTTTCGACAGGCGACAAAACCCAACGACCGCGCCGGGCAGGGTCACCGACGCCGCGCCCCGGTCAGGCATGGCACTGAGCCCCTCTGCCCGGAGTGTGTCGGCTGACAGGCCAGCCGGCGCGCGACCCGAACCATTCAGCGCCTTCACGCTCCCGTCGGGCATCTGCACCAGCGCGAACATGTCACCGCCGATCCCCGTCATCTGGGGTTCAGCCAGACCCAGTAAAACCGCGCCAGCAATCGCCGCGTCCACCGCGTTGCCGCCCGCCTCAAGCATCTGGATCGCGACCTTGGCCGCCAGCGGGTGCGATGTGGCGCAAAGGCCGTTCTCGGCGTAGACGGCGGACCGTCCGGGCAAGTGAAAATCGCGCATGGGGAGCCTCCTCAACAGTCTCATCGACCGTAGGCGCTTCTCGTGCATTTGCAATGGTTTCGACTGCGGTGGTCACCGGTGGCTGCTCATGATACCCGACACGGCAAATTCTGTCGGAGATGAGACCCGATGCCCCTTGACTACCGTGCCCTTGCCGCCCGCTGCGCGGCGCTCTGTGAAGGTGAGGCTGACCATGTGGCTCTGATGGCGACGCTTGCCTGCGAGATCCATCATGCAGATGATCGCTTTGACTGGACTGGTTTTTACCGCGTCACCGCTCCCGGTTTGCTGAAAATTGGCCCCTATCAGGGTGGTCATGGCTGCCTGACGATCCCGTTCGAACGCGGAGTCTGCGGTGCGGCGGCGCGGACGGGCGAGGTGCAACTCGTCCCCGATGTGGAAGCGTTCCCTGGCCATATCGCCTGCGCGTCAAGCACCCGCAGCGAGCTGGTCCTGCCGGTGCGGGACGCGGAGGGCGAGGTGATCGGGGTGCTCGATCTCGACAGCGACCAGCCTGAAGCCTTTACCGACGCCGATGTGGCCGGTTTGCAGGAGATCCTCGATGCCGCCTTTGCCCGCACCTGACTATACTCCGCCGACCGATCCGCTCGATTACCTGCATGTGGATGAAGACCTGATCGCGGTGGTCAAGCCCGATGGCCTGCTCTCCGTACCCGGTCGCGGACCACATCTGGCCGATTGCCTTATCGCCCGCATTGCAGACGATTATCCCGACGTGCTGCTGGTCCATCGGCTCGATCGGGACACGTCGGGAGTGATGATTTTTGCCCGCACGGCCCCTGCGCAGCGCCATCTGGGCCTGCAATTTGAGAAACGGCAGACGCGGAAGGTTTATGAAGCGCTGGTGCTCGGCCACGTTGAGGGTCACGAGGGCCGGATCGATCTGCCGCTTTGCGTCGATTGGGAGAACCGACCGCTTCAGCACGTAAACCATGAAAAAGGGCGTCCGGCACAGACCGACTGGAGGGTGATGGAGCACCTTCCGGGCCTGACACGGATGGAACTGACGCCCCTCACAGGCAGGTCGCATCAGTTGCGCGTGCATATGCTGGAACTCGGCCACCCGATCCTTGGCGACACGCTCTATGCGACGACGCCAGATGGCAAGGCGGAGCGCATGATGCTCCATGCCCGTGCACTCGACCTGCGCCATCCGACGGGTGGAGCTTGGATGGAGTTTCGCGCGCCGACGCCGTTCTAGCCGCGTCAGGGCATCAGGAACCCGGCCACGGCTTCGACCTCAGACTGGGGAATCCCGTGCCCGCCCGGATGCCACGCCAGCAGGCAGTCAGCCTTTTGCTCGGTGAACCACTCGGCCAATCTTTGCGTCAGCGGTGCGGGGCAGATCGGATCTTTTTGTCCGGCCGTGATCAGAACACGTTTGGCGGCCATTCCGTGGCAGGGGGCGGGATCCCATGGAATCAGCGGATGCATCAGAACCAATGTGTCGAACAGGTCGGGCCGCGCCATGGCGGTGGCGGTAAGGATATTCGCGCCGTTTGAGTAGCCGATTCCGGTCACATGAGTCGCTCCGGTTCGCGCCGTCTCCGCGCTGATGAAGGCGACCATCTTCGCCACCGCGCGGGCAAGGTCGTCCATGTCGTAGATACCCTCGCCCGTTCGGCGAAAGAAGCGGGCCGACCCGTTCTCGTCCACGTCGCCCAAGGGCGAAACGACATGGTCGTCGGGCATAAACGCTTGTGCCAATCCATGCAGTTGTGCCGGTGCGGCCCCGGTTCCGTGGAAGGTCAGCGTCAAATTCGGCTGGGTCCCATCGGCCCTCAGCGCTTCGTAGGTCATATGATGGCTCCTTGTCCCGCCCGCATCTGATACGTCCTAATCACAGTGTGACTTATTTTCCCATGGCGTCCGGGCGCCGATTGCGAAATCACGTCTGTGACAGCCGGAGCAATCGCGTTAATGCTTCGGCAGAGTTGTCTTTGCCGGGACTCGAACAGGTTGCCCGGTGCCGTTCAGTTTGAGGGAAGACGTCCATATGTCCCTGCGCTTGCTATCGCCCGATTTTCCTGCCCCCGAGAACTGGGTTCCGTATCTCGCGGCCAGCTATGATGCCGGCCAATTCTCCAATTTCGGTCCGAACGAGCGGGAGTTGTCCTGCGCGCTGATGGCTGATCTGGATAACGGTCGGGAGCCTGTTCTGGTCTCTTCGGCGACGGCAGGTCTGACTGGGGTGCTGATGGCGCTGGGGATCCGGGGCAAAGTCGCGGTGCCTGCCTTCACCTTTCCCGCGACAGCCAGTGCTGTGTTCCAGGCCGGAGCTGAGCCCGTAGCGGTGGACTGCGATCTGCGCACATGGGAAATGTGCCCCGAGGCGTTGCGCCAAACGCTTGAAGCGGGTGGCATTTCAGCTGTCTTCCACGTGCGCTCCTTTGGATATTGTCGCGACATCTCGGAGATCGAACGTGTTGTGGAGGCTCATGATCTGCCGCTGATCGTGGACGCAGCAGCGGCCTATGGGGGCGAAGACCCCGACGGCCGACGCGTGGGCTACGCAGGGGTGGCCGAGGTGTTTTCATTCCATGCCACCAAGCCTTTCGCCATCGGTGAGGGCGGTGCGGTGTTCGTTGCACCCGAGCTCGCCGCCGAGGTCCGGACGGCGATCAATTTTGGCCTTGCCGGCGGGGCTGGCGGGGATCGGTGGGGGCTGAACGGCAAGCTCAGCGAAACCACCGCAGCGATTGGCCGCGCGACGCTGGCGCAATTTCCGGAGACGCTGTCCTATCGCCGTGCGCAGGCCGCGGGCTGGCATCAGGCACTGGCTGACATTGCGGGCGATGCCGTTATGCTGCCATCGGGCCATGGCAATCCCCCATGGCAACTGTTCTCGTTCCGTGTGCCGGGAGTTGACGCGGCCGCAGTCAAGGCTGCGCTGGCCGATGAGCAGATCGACAGCCGGGTGTATTACACTCCGACGGTCAGTTCGCGCTGGCAAGCGCCTGAGCCGCCAAACGCGGTCCAGCTTTCCCAGGATATGCTGTCGCTGCCCATGGGGCGTCACGTGACGCCATCGGTTCAGATCGAAGTTGCGGGCAAGCTGCGCCGGATTCTCGACAAGCTGGCGGACGCATGAGCAACGGGAGGAACCCTTTCGATCCGGGCTACTACCGCACCGACGAGCTGCGACAAATGGGATTTGCGGCAATTGGCGAGAACGTCTCGATCTCGAAAGGCTGCAATATCATAGGCCTGCCGCATATCTCTATCGGCGACAACGTTCGCATAGATTTCGCCACGACGATTATAGCGGGCGCGGCAGGGGTGCGCATCGGCTCCTATATACACATCGGGGCCTACGGATACATTTCCGGCGGATCTGGCGTCGACATCGGTAATTTCGCGAACCTGTCTCAGCGGGTTTCGCTTTATACCAGCAATGACAACTATCTGGGTGGCAGCTTTACCAATCCCATGGTCCCGGCCGAACACACGGATGTGGCGCGCGGACCGATCCGTCTCGGAGCGCATGTGTTACTTGGCAGCGGGACCATCGTGTTGCCTGATGCGGATATCCCCGAAGGCGTGTCTTGCGGTGCGCTCAGCCTGATGAAGGGGCCGTTTCAGCCCTGGACGATTTATGCGGGTCAGCCTGCGCGGGCGTTGAAAGCCCGCACGCCCATCGACCCCGAGGGCCGCGTGGCTGCGACGCTCCTCGGTCAGTCTGCCTCGGGGAGCAGCTCCAGAAGCTCGTGATCCCGGATCAGCGTTTCCAGATGGGCGCGTAGCACCTCGTCCACGTGTGTGCGGGGCGTTGTGACAAACTCCTGTACCGCTTGCCGCGTGGCAAACAGAACACTGCGCTTGAATGCCTTTTCCCGCAGATAGTGGATGACATGCGGGGGATTGCCTTTTTCCAGATGTGCCTGCCCCATCCGGTCATTCGGCATGTTGTAGGACATCCCCAGATCCACGGCGCGCAGGCCATTCACCGTCAGCGACAATGTCAGGCCGACCTGAGCTGAAAAATACCGGCTGTTGATGACGTCACGGGCGTAGGTGAAGGCGGTGACGAAGTCCTCGCGGATCCGTTCGGAGGCATCCGGGTGCATCACCACAAAACCGTAATTGTAATAGGCGGGGGCGGCATCGAAGGGCGGACCGGAGTAGGCGAAGGATTTCTCCAGGGCTGGTGCGTCGCGGTCGGGAAAGCAGGAGGCGCAGAAGCGGCGATAATGGGTCTGCCAGAAATTCGCGGATTTCTTGCCGCGACCCGGGGGCGGAAAATGGGCAAGACACCCCGCGATATCGGCTTCTGGGCCAATGCGGTCAAACATGTCCTCAAGGGGGCCCGTCACCAGCACGTCCGCGTCACAGAATACGGCGACCTTTGTAAGCGGCGGAATCACGTAAAAGCGCTCGATCACCTGCGTCAGGTGATCCGGTGTCAGGCGTTCGGGCGAGATGCAGACATACTCGATCTTCGACAAAAGCCCGGCCCACCTTTGTGCCAGATCAGCCGGGATTTGCCCCCCAAAGCACACGCGTAAGACCGGTCTGTAGCGCTCCCACGGCTGCGCTATGATCGAGGTGTAAAGCGCCGCGATCTGGCCCAGAAACCCTTCATTCGGCGACGCCGCCACGGCAAACAGGGCGATATTGCGGTCCATACTCGTCCTCTGGTCAAACGAAACCCGTTGTAAGGCCCGCACTTAACTGCCGCACGATCAGGCCGCAACCTAATGTCTCGCGCGTGCCGAAAACCTGTGAGATTTGGTAGCGTGGGGCGGACTTGAACCGCCGACCCCAGCATTATGAGTGCTGTGCTCTAACCAGCTGAGCTACCACGCCGTACCGGGGCCGCACGTACCCCTGCCGCAGGGGGGTGTCAAGCGGGCGGATCATGAAAATCGCGATCTTTTTTGCTCCCTTCGGCGCGGGCAGTGTTCGGAGCGATTTCGCACCAGATCGGCAGGTGGTCCGAGGCCCGTTGGGCGGGGGGCTCACGCATCACGCCCGTATCCAGCAGCGACCAGTTGCCGCCGACAAGGATACGGTCAAGGGGGGCGAGCTCGTACTTCGCGTGAAACGACCGGCCGGGGGAAATCGCCTTCACGTCATGCTCGGGACCATGCAGCGGACGGGTCGGGTGCCACTCGTTGAAATCGCCGAGAATCACTGATTGGGACAGGCGGTCGAGCCCGATGGCCTCTTTGATCGCGTGAAGCTGCGCCACGCGTGCGCCCCGGGTCAGTCCGAGATGGGCGGCGCAGAGAGTGAGATGTCCAGCCGGCGTATCAATCTCTGCCAGGACCGCGCCGCGCGGTTCAAGGCCGGGCAGCGTCAGTCGTTCATAGCCGATGCACCGCCACGCGGGGTCCAGCAGAATTGCGTTGCCATGCCAGCCAAGACTCGGTCCCGGGCCAAGGTCGATGGGCACCATCCCCGTGGCGCGGATCGCCTCGGGGGTCAGCGCCGTAGGCCGGGGTTGGAGGCGCTTGTCGGCCTCCTGCAACGCGACGATATGTGCTCTGAGCCCCGCGATCACCTGCGCCACCCGCATAGGGTCCCGGCGCCAATCGAGGCCCACGGCTTTACGGATGTTATACGACGCAATCCGGATCATAGCTGCGGAGCAAACAGGCTGGAGACCCGCGCCGCCACCCTCAGCCAGAATGGCTGATCGTCCAGGGTCTTCTCGACGCGATAGGCCTGTTCGAGATCGCGGTTCAGCATCTCCTCGACCGCCTGAGCAGCTTCCTCGCCCTCGACCATAACGGTCAGTTCGAAGTTCAGGAGCCCCGAGCGCACGTCCATGTTGACCGATCCGATGGAGACAAGATCATCGTCGATCAAGGCGATTTTTTGATGGCTGAAGCCTGCCTTGTAGCGCCAGATCTCACCGCCCGCACGCCGGATGTGGTCGAAATACACGTGGGCAGCCCAGAACGGGACGCGCTTTTCAGGTATATCCGGCACCATGATTTTCAGATCCACCCCGCGGGCGGCGGCGAGTTGCATGGAGTTCATCACGGCGGGGTCCGGCGCGAAATACGGTGTCGTGATCCACAGACGTTTCCGGGCGCGCTGGGCGAGGGCGGCAAAGTAGAGATTGCCATTGTCGAGGCGGTCGCTGGGTCCGATGGGCATGGAGACGGCGCGCAGATCGCCGGCGGTCTCGGGTTTGCGGAACACACCGGAAATATTTTCCTCTGTCGCCCAGGCCCAGTCCCCCGCATAGCTTAGCTGGAGTTGATCGACGATTGGGCCGTTGAATTCGGCAAAGGTATCGCGCCACGCTCCAACCTTCGATTTGCCGAGATATTTGTCCCCGCAATTGGCGCCGCCGGTAAAGGCGCGGGTCCCGTCCACCACCACCAGCTTGCGGTGGTTGCGATGGTTGAACTGAAGGTGCTTCAAGGCGCGTGACGGGCCTTTGGGTTGGGCCACATGGACCCCGGCGTCGCGCAACTCGGCCACGTAGGGCTTGGGCAGGCCGGCAAAGGGCGCCTCGTCATGCATCAGATAGACCGCGACGCCTTGGCGGGCTTTGTCGCACAGCGCTTTCTTGAACCGCTTGCCGGTCTCGTCATCCTCCATCTCGTAATATTGCATGAGCACGTAATGCTCGGCGCCGTCCACGGCCGCTATGATCTCGTCATAAATGACCGCTACATCATCCATCAGATGCATGCTGTTGCCACCGACAATCTCGTGACCAGTGAGGCGTCCGAAAATCGCCAGCCGGTCATCGGGACGGGCCGGGCCGTCGGTCACTTTGGGTGCAAGCCCGAACTTTTCATCTGATTCGCGCCGCTCGCGCGTAAATTTGGAGTAATTTGCGTAGCCAAAGACGATATAGGCAGGGATCCCAATGTAGGGAAACGCCAGAATCAGGACGACCCAACCGACCGCTCCCTGAGGCGAGCGCGAGGTTTGCAGAGCGAAATATGCGGTGACGAAGGCTGCCACGAGGGCAACGAGATGGATGAAGACAGCATCAGACCAGTCAGTGATAAACACGCATGTTCCTTTCGCAAACCACGGCGCGGCGCGCCGTGCGGACTTGAAACCTAGTCGCGGACGCCGTAGGTGCAACCCACGTCGACGTGAGAAGGTCCATGGCAGTCAAGACAAATCCATTTCAATTCATCCAGCAGACCCGGGCCGAGATTGCCAAAGTGGTCTGGCCGACCCGTCGTGAGGTGGTTCTGACCACTGTGATGGTCCTGGTGATGGCGACGCTGATGGCGACGTTCTTCTTCTTCGTGGACTTCCTTATCCGCTTCGGGCTGGAAACTCTGCTGAGCTTCTTCGCCTGATTGGGTGTCTGGTGGCCGGACGGGCTTGCGTCCGACGCGCTCGCCAGTTAAGGAGCCGCAACCCCCGACATTGGCGTGCTTCCTAACGGCGCACGCCGATTTTGTGTTCGGGCCACAGTTGAAACTCTTGCCCGTGAGGATGAGCCCCGATGGCGAAGCGTTGGTATTCGGTCAGTGTTCTGTCGAACTTCGAAAAGAAGATCGCAGAGCAGATCCGCTCCGAGGTCGCTGAAAAAGGCCTTGAGGATCAGATCGACGAGGTTCTCGTGCCGACCGAAGAGGTCATCGAGGTGCGTCGTGGCAAGAAAGTCACCACCGAGCGGAGGTTCATGCCGGGCTATGTGCTAGTGCATATGGAAATGTCCGATCGGGGATTTCACCTGATCAACTCGATCAATCGTGTGACCGGGTTCCTTGGTCAGCAGGGCAAGCCCATGCCGATGCGCGACAGCGAGGTCGAGGCGATCCTCGGCCGCGTCCAGGAGGGCGAGGAGCAGCCGCGGATCGAAATCAGCTTCGAATCGGGCGAAAAGGTGAAGGTCACCGACGGTCCGTTCGAAGGCTTCGACGGGGTTGTCGAGGATGTGGACGACGCGAACCAGCGCCTGAAGGTGTCGGTGTCGATCTTCGGTCGGGCGACCCCGGTCGATCTGGAATACACTCAGGTCTCGAAAGAGCTCTGAGCGTTCGACGTGGGAGCCTGATGGTGAACCACGGCATTGCCCTTTCGGGGGCGCGTGTAGGGTGGGGATGATCCCCGCCGCGAATGAAAGGAGGCCATCATGGCCAAGAAAAAGGTCGGCAGCATGAAGCTGCAAGTGCCGGCCGGTCAGGCGAACCCCTCGCCGCCGGTTGGTCCCGCGCTCGGTCAGCGGGGCATCAACATCATGGAATTCTGCAAGGCTTTCAACGCCAAGACGCAGGAGATGGAGCAGGGTGCGCCTTGCCCGACCGTGATCACCTATTATCAGGACAAGTCTTTCACCATGGAAATCAAGACGCCTCCCGCGTCCTGGTACCTGAAGAAGGCTGCCAAGGTGAAATCCGGCGCCAAAACCCCGTCCCGTCAGACCGTCGGCACTGTGACCGCCAAGCAGGTCCGCGAGATTGCCGAAGCGAAGATGAAAGATCTGAACGCGAACTCCGTTGAGCAAGCGATGAAGATCATTTTGGGCTCGGCCCGTTCCATGGGCATCGAGGTGAAGTGATGGCAAAACTGACGAAGCGCCAGAAGGCCCAGCGTGAGGCCGTCGCCGGCAAGGAGTTTCTCTCGGTCGAAGACGCCGTGGCTCTGATCAAAAGCAACGCCACCTCGAAATTCGACGAGACCGTCGAGATCGCCATGAACCTCGGTGTGGATCCCCGTCACGCCGATCAGATGGTTCGCGGCACCGTGACCCTGCCCGCAGGCACCGGCAAGACCGTCCGCGTCGCCGTGTTTGCCCGCGGCCCCAAGGCGGACGAAGCCACCGCCGCCGGTGCGGACGTGGTCGGCGCCGAAGATCTGATGGAGCAGGTTCAGGCCGGCAACATCAACTTCGACCGCTGCATCGCCACCCCCGACATGATGCCCGTCGTCGGTCGTCTGGGTAAGATCCTCGGCCCGCGCAACCTGATGCCGAACCCGAAGGTCGGCACCGTGACCATGGACGTCAAGGAAGCTGTCGAAGCTGCCAAGGGCGGTCAGGTCCAGTTCCGCGCCGAAAAAGCCGGTGTGGTCCATGCCGGTATCGGCAAAGCGTCCTTCGACGAAGCCAAGCTGGTCGAAAACGTCCGCGCGTTCGTGGACGCCGTCTCCAAGGCCAAGCCGTCGGGCGCCAAGGGCACCTACATGAAGCAGATCGCGCTGAGCTCCACCATGGGCCCGGGCGTGACTGTGGATGTCGCCTCGGCCACCGGCAACGAGTGATACCGGATATTATCGTGTTGCAAAGGCGGGCCTTCTGGCCCGCCTTTTTTTGTTTCTTATGGCTCCTCGGTGTGAATTGTCTTGGAAAAATTGTAGCAATTAAGAATGTGTTTCCATGAAAATTTGGTTTGCTGCGGGTCTCTCCGCCGTTCTGATCATGGTTACGATGGTCCCAGCGAGCGCTCATAGCGGCGGCTGTCGTAAAAGCTCCCCCTCGGGCCAATGCTGCCACGCTGGATCCCAGCCGCTCCATTGGCGCTGAGCCATTGTGCGATTGCAGCGATTGCCTCGTGGCACTCTTTCTCCTATCCCGGCGTGGTATAGGACTGCGTGACTTTCGTCGTACGTAGTCGTTCCAGGATCAGGGAAACTATGGTGTGACCAGACCGACTCCCCGCAATCTTTTCTTTGTGCTTCTTACCTTCGATCTCTTGCTGATCGGGTTTCATCTCCTGATGCTGGCTGACGTGGCGCCGGCAATTCGGGAGATGGAGGTGACGCGGGAGGATGGCTGGCCGAGCTACTACCTCTTCGTCAAGTGGCTTGTATCCGGAATGTTGCTCACCACTGCGGCTATGAAGGGATTGCGTGGCATGGGGCCGCTGGCAGCGGTCATGTTCATCCTGTTCCTTGATGATGCGTTTCGCGGTCATGAAAAACTGGGGGATGATCTCGAAGAGGCCGGGCTTGTTCCTGCAGATGCTGGCCTCGGCGAAGTCGCGATCGCGGCCATGATGGGACTGCTGTTTCTGGCACTGATCTTCGTGGCCTACCGACGCGCCGCCACGGCCACCCGGCCATCCGTCCTGATCTTTGCCGTCCTGATCCTCCTTCTGGCGACGGCGGGGGTCGGCATCGACTATGTCCACGCCTTCACAACAGGTTTTCTGGAGAAGGTCATCGGCATTGCCGAAGACGGGCTGGAGCTGATCGTGGGGTCAGGATTTGTCTGGTTTGGTGCACGGGCGCTGTTGGAGGCTTTGGACGGCAGCACAACCGGGCGGTAGGGGCTTTCCTTCGGAGCAGTGCTCGGCTATGCAGCACGAGTGAGCAGCGCAGGCGATTCGTCTGCGCTATTCATTTCGTCCGAGACGGTGGGTGAGGGGTCCCCTCTTAAATCCTGCCCGAGACGGGAAGAGACATTCTCTCGGAGCCGTTCACCCGGTCTCCAATGGAGTGTGACGACCCGATCGGACCACATGGCCGGGACTTCCCGGTCGGACTGAGCCGGAGGGGTTGCCCTCCAAACTTGGAGTAAAACTGTGGATAGAGCCCAGAAAGAAAAGGTGGTCGAGGAACTCGGCCAAATCTTCGAAAGCTCTGGCGTCGTGGTGGTTGCACACTACCAGGGCCTCACGGTTGCCGAGATGCAGGACCTGCGCGCGCAGATGCGTGAAGCTGGTGGGTCCGTCCGCGTCGCCAAGAACAGGCTTGCCAAAATCGCCCTGGAGGGCTCGCCGATGGCTGACATCAGCGACCTTCTGACGGGCCAGACTGTGCTTACCTATTCGGAAGATCCCGTGGCTGCGGCCAAGGTTGTCGACGAATACGCCAAGAAGAACCAGAAACTGGTGATCCTTGGCGGTGCTATGGGTGAGACCAAGCTGGACCAGGCTGGCGTTGCTGCGGTTGCCAAACTGCCCAGCCGCGAGGAGCTTATCGCTTCCGTGGTTGCGTGCATCGGCGCACCCGCGTCCAACATCGCCGGCGCAATTGGCGCACCTGCTTCGAACATCGCGGGCATCCTGTCGACCATCGAGGAAAAGGCCGAAGCGGCCTGAAGCCTGGCAGGCACTTGACTGTCACGAAGCTAAGACACATCTGACACGAACGGAAACGAGACAATGGCTGATCTGAAAGCACTTGCTGAACAAATCGTTGGCCTCACGCTGCTGGAAGCCCAGGAGCTGAAGCAAATCCTTAAGGACGAGTACGGCATCGAGCCCGCCGCTGGCGGCGCCGTCATGATGGCTGGCCCGGCCGGCGACGCCGGTGGCGCCGCTGCCGAGGAGCAGACCGAATTTGACGTGATCCTGAAGAGCGCTGGCGCTCAGAAGATCAACGTGATCAAGGAAGTCCGCGGCATCACCGGCCTCGGCCTGAAGGAAGCCAAGGAACTGGTCGAAGCCGGCGGCAAAGCCGTCAAGGAAGGCGTCGACAAAGCCGAGGCCGAAGACATCAAAGCGAAGCTCGAGGCGGCTGGCGCCGAAGTCGAGCTCAAGTAATCGGGTGGGGCCCACGCGGCCTCGCTTCGGATTATTGGACCGATCCCGGGACCTGTTCCCGGGGTCGGTCTCCGCGTCTTGGTGAGGAGCCCGAGGCTCTTTTCCCAGGTGCGGTCATGGATCGGGCGGCTGTCTGTGGGACGACAGCCAGGTATGGATCCGGACCCCCGTCTCAATCGGTGCCGGTCTCTCGCCCAGGAGGTCGCGCATCCGTGAGCAGAAAGGTGCATTCGACACATGGCGACATCTTATCTCGGCGAGAAGCGTCTTCGGAAGTATTTCGGTAAAATCCGCGAAGTCCTGGACATGCCGAACCTCATTGAGGTCCAGAAATCGAGCTACGATTTGTTTCTCTCCTCTGGTGATCAATCCGAGCCGCAGGATGGTGAGGGGATCAAAGGCGTCTTCCAGTCGGTTTTCCCGATCAAGGATTTCAACGAAACCGCTGTTCTTGAGTTCGTGTCTTACGACCTTGAAAAGCCGAAATATGACGTTGAGGAGTGCCAGCAGCGCGACATGACCTATGGCGCGCCGCTGAAGGTTACCCTGCGTCTGATCGTGTTCGATGTTGACGAAGACACCGGCGCCCGTTCTGTGAAGGACATCAAAGAGCAAGACGTCTTTATGGGCGATATGCCCCTGATGACCCCGAACGGCACCTTCATCGTGAACGGCACCGAGCGTGTGATCGTGTCCCAGATGCACCGCTCCCCGGGCGTGTTCTTCGACCACGACAAGGGCAAGACCCACTCCTCGGGCAAGTTGCTGTTCGCCTGCCGGATCATTCCCTATCGCGGCTCTTGGCTGGACTTTGAGTTCGATGCCAAGGATCTGGTTTTTGCGCGGATCGACCGTCGCCGGAAACTGCCCGTCACCACGCTGCTCTATGCTCTTGGTCTCGACCAGGAAACGATCATGCAGACCTATTATGACGAGGTCTCGTTCCGTCTGGAGAAGAACAAGGGCTGGGCGACCAAGTTCTTCCCCGACCGCGTGCGTGGGACCCGTCCGACCTATGACCTCGTGGATGCGGCCACCGGCGAAGTTATCGCCGAAGCCGGCCAGAAGGTCACCCCCCGTGCCGTGAAACAGCTCAAAGACGAGGGCAAAGTCACCGAGCTGCTGCTGCCCTTCGATCAGATTGTGGGCCGTTTCGTAGCGCGCGACATCATTGACGAAGAGACCGGTGCGATCTTTGTCGAGGCCGGTGACGAGCTGACCTGGGAAGTCGATAAGGACGGTGAAGTGTCCGGCGGCTCGCTCAAGGAGCTGATCGATAACGGCATCACCGAGATCCCGGTGCTGGACATCGATAACGTCAATGTCGGCCCCTACATGCGCAACACGATGGCGCAGGATAAGAACATGAACCGCGAAACCGCGCTCATGGACATCTATCGCGTCATGCGTCCGGGTGAGCCGCCCACCGTGGAGGCGGCATCTGCGCTGTTCGACACCCTGTTCTTCGACAGCGAACGCTATGACCTCTCCGCCGTGGGCCGGGTCAAGATGAACATGCGTCTGGATCTTGACGCCCCCGACACGACGCGGATCCTGCGCAAGGAAGACATCCTCGCCTGCGTCAAGGCGCTGGTGGATCTGCGCGACGGTCGTGGCGATATCGACGACATCGACCACCTCGGCAACCGCCGCGTTCGCTCTGTGGGCGAGCTGATGGAGAACCAGTACCGTGTGGGCCTCCTGCGGATGGAGCGCGCCATCAAGGAGCGTATGTCCTCCGTCGAGATCGGCACGGTGATGCCGCAGGACCTCATCAACGCGAAACCTGCGGCGGCGGCGGTGCGTGAATTCTTCGGCTCCTCCCAGCTGTCGCAGTTCATGGACCAGACCAACCCGCTGTCCGAAGTGACGCATAAGCGTCGTCTCTCGGCGCTTGGCCCGGGCGGTCTGACACGTGAGCGTGCAGGCTTTGAGGTGCGCGACGTGCACCCGACCCATTACGGCCGGATGTGTCCCATTGAGACGCCCGAAGGTCCGAACATTGGTCTGATCAACTCGCTGGCCACCTTTGCCCGCGTGAACAAATACGGCTTTATCGAGACCCCCTACCGCGTGGTGAAAGAAGGGCAGGTGACCGACGAGGTTCACTATATGTCCGCCACCGAGGAAATGCGTCACACCGTGGCGCAGGCCAACGCGAAACTGGACGACGATGCGAAATTCGTTCAGGAATTCGTCTCGACCCGTCAGCAGGGGGATTACACCCTCGCGCCGGTCGATGCCGTTGACCTGATCGACGTGTCGCCAAAGCAGTTGGTCTCGGTCGCTGCCGCGCTCATTCCGTTCCTCGAGAATGACGACGCCAACCGCGCGCTGATGGGCTCGAACATGCAGCGTCAGGCAGTTCCGCTCTTGCGCGCCGAGGCGCCGCTGGTCGGCACCGGCATGGAAGAACGCGTGGCTCGCGACTCCGGCGCGGCCATCACTGCCCGTCGTGGCGGGATCATCGACCAGGTGGACGCCACCCGGATCGTTGTGCGCGCGACCGAGGATCTGGAGCTCGGCGATGCCGGCGTGGACATCTACCGTCTGCGCAAGTTCCAGCGCTCGAACCAGAACACCTGCATCAACCAGCGTCCGCTGGTCAAGGTCGGTGACAAGGTCGGCAAGGGTCACGTGATCGCCGATGGCCCGTCCACCGATATGGGGGAACTGGCGCTCGGCAAAAACGTGGTCGTCGCCTTCATGCCCTGGAATGGTTATAACTACGAGGACTCGATCCTGATCTCCGAGCGGATCACCCGCGATGACGTCTTTACCTCGGTGCATATCGAGGAATTTGAAGTTGCCGCCCGTGATACGAAGCTCGGGCCGGAAGAGATCACCCGTGACATCCCGAACGTCGGCGAGGAAGCCCTGCGCAACCTCGACGAGGCGGGCATCGTCTATATCGGCGCCGAGGTCGGCCCCGCGGATATTCTCGTGGGTAAGATCACTCCCAAGGGCGAAAGCCCGATGACGCCGGAGGAAAAGCTCCTTCGCGCGATCTTCGGTGAGAAAGCCTCCGATGTGCGCGATACCTCCTTGCGTCTGCCGCCGGGCGATTACGGCACGGTGGTCGAGGTCCGCGTGTTTAACCGTCACGGCGTTGAAAAGGACGAGCGGGCTCTGCAGATCGAGCGCGAAGAGGTCGAGCGCCTCAGCCGCGACCGCGATGACGAGCTGGCGATCCTTGACCGCAACATCTACGCCCGTCTGCGGGATCTGATCCTCGGCAAGGTCGCGGTGAAGGGGCCGAAAGGCGTCAAGGCGAACACGCCGATCACCGAAGAGCTGCTCGACGGTCAGCTGTCGCGCGGCCAGTGGTGGCAGCTCGCCCTCGGGGACGAGGACGATGCCAAGATCATGGAGGCCCTGCACGAGCAGTATAACCTGCAAAAGCGTGCGCTCGATGCCCGTTTTGAGGACAAGGTCGAAAAGGTCCGCCGCGGCGATGATCTGCCCCCCGGCGTGATGAAGATGGTCAAGGTCTTCGTGGCCGTGAAGCGCAAGCTGCAGCCTGGCGACAAGATGGCCGGTCGTCACGGCAACAAGGGTGTGATCTCCAAGGTCGTGCCGATGGAGGACATGCCCTTCCTTGAGGACGGAACTCCGGTCGATTTCGTGCTGAACCCGCTGGGTGTGCCGTCGCGGATGAATGTCGGTCAGATCCTCGAGACCCATATGGGCTGGGCCGCGCGCGGTCTGGGTCTGAAGGTCGACGATGCGCTGGATGACTTCCGTCGCAATGGAGACATGACCCCGGTGCGCGATGCGCTGAAGATCGTGTACGGTGACGAGGTGTATTCCGAAGGCTTCGAGAACGCTGAGGATGACTTTGTTGTCGAGGCGGCCTCTAATGTTGTGCGCGGTGTTCCGATCGCAACGCCGGTCTTTGACGGCGCCAAGGAAGCCGATGTGAACGACGCGCTGGCCCGTGCCGGGTTCGATCAGTCGGGTCAGTCCCGTCTGTTTGACGGCCGCACCGGTGAGGAATTCAGCCGTAAGGTGACAGTGGGTGTCAAATACCTGCTGAAACTGCATCACCTGGTGGACGACAAAATCCACGCGCGTTCGACCGGCCCCTACAGCCTCGTCACCCAGCAGCCGTTGGGCGGTAAGGCGCAGTTCGGTGGTCAGCGCTTCGGGGAGATGGAGGTCTGGGCTCTGGAAGCTTACGGCGCCGCCTACACCCTGCAGGAGATGCTGACGGTGAAGTCGGACGACGTCGCAGGCCGGACCAAGGTCTATGAGAGCATCGTGAAGGGCGAGGATAACTTCGAAGCCGGCGTGCCGGAATCGTTCAACGTTCTCGTCAAAGAGGTCCGGGGTCTGGGCCTCAACATGGAACTCCTGGATGCGGAGGAGGAAGAGGACGCCGAGTGAAGCGTCGCGGGCCGAAGTCTCACCGTGAATTCGGCCCCCACGATTTTTCGCAGAAAAATCGCCTCTGCTGCACCCTTATGCTTAAGGACGAACGATGAACCAGGAACTGTCTACCAACCCGTTTTCGCCCCTCGCGGCGCCGAAGAGCTTTGACGAAATCAAGGTCTCCCTCGCCTCTCCCGAACGGATCCTCAGCTGGTCCTTCGGCGAGATCAAGAAGCCGGAAACCATCAACTACCGGACCTTCAAGCCCGAACGCGACGGCCTGTTCTGTGCCCGTATCTTTGGGCCGGTGAAGGATTACGAGTGCCTGTGCGGCAAGTACAAGCGGATGAAATATCGCGGCATTGTCTGCGAGAAATGCGGCGTGGAGGTGACGCTGCAAAAGGTCCGCCGCGAGCGCATGGGTCATATCGAGCTGGCCGCGCCCTGCGCCCATATCTGGTTTCTGAAGTCGCTGCCCTCGCGCATCGGCCTCATGCTGGACATGACCCTGCGCGATCTGGAGCGGGTCCTCTATTTCGAGAAATACGTCGTCATTGAGCCGGGTCTTACCGATCTCACCTACGGTCAGATGCTGACTGAAGAAGAGTTCATGGACGCACAGGACCAGTACGGCATGGACGCTTTCACCGCCAATATCGGCGCTGAGGCGGTTCGTGAGATGCTGGCGATGATCGACCTCGAAGCCGAGGCCGAGCGTCTCCGCGAGGAGCTGAAAGAAGCCACTGGCGAACTGAAGCCCAAGAAGATCATCAAGCGTCTGAAGGTCGTTGAGAGCTTCCTCGAGTCCGGCAACCGTCCCGAGTGGATGGTGCTGACCGTGATTCCGGTCATCCCGCCCGAGCTGCGCCCGCTGGTGCCGCTGGACGGTGGCCGCTTTGCGACCTCGGACCTGAACGATCTCTATCGCCGGGTGATCAACCGGAACAACCGTCTCAAGCGCCTCATCGAACTGCGCGCCCCGGATATCATTATCCGTAATGAAAAGCGGATGCTGCAGGAATCCGTGGATGCGCTGTTCGACAATGGCCGTCGTGGCCGGGTCATCACGGGCGCGAACAAGCGTCCCCTGAAGTCGCTGTCCGACATGCTGAAGGGCAAGCAGGGCCGCTTCCGTCAGAACCTGTTGGGTAAGCGCGTCGACTTCTCCGGCCGTTCGGTCATCGTGACCGGCCCGGAACTGAAGCTGCACCAGTGTGGCCTGCCGAAAAAGATGGCGCTCGAGCTGTTCAAGCCGTTCATCTATTCGCGGCTAGAGGCCAAGGGTCTAAGCTCGACGGTGAAGCAGGCCAAGAAGCTCGTGGAGAAAGAGCGATCGGACGTTTGGGATATCCTCGACGAGGTGATCCGCGAACATCCGGTGCTCCTGAACCGCGCGCCGACCCTGCACCGTCTGGGCATACAGGCCTTCGAGCCCGTGCTGATCGAAGGGAAGGCGATCCAGCTGCACCCGCTGGTCTGCTCGGCCTTCAACGCGGACTTTGACGGCGACCAGATGGCCGTGCACGTGCCGCTGAGCCTCGAAGCGCAGCTCGAAGCGCGCGTCCTTATGATGTCGACGAACAACGTTCTGTCGCCCGCCAACGGCGCACCGATTATTGTGCCGTCGCAGGACATGGTTCTGGGCCTCTACTACACCTCGATGATGCGCGAAGGCATGAAGGGTGAGGGCATGTCCTTTGCCAATGTGGATGAGGTCGAGCACGCTCTGACGGCGGGCGAGGTGCATCTGCACGCCAAGGTCTACGGCCGCATGACCCAGATCGATCCGGAAACGGGCGAAGAGGTCGTCAAGCGCTACGAGACCACACCGGGCCGGATGCGTCTCGGCGGGCTTCTGCCGCTGAACGCCAAGGCGCCCTTTGATCTTGTGAACCGTCTTCTGCGGAAGAAGGAGGTGCAGCAGGTCATCGACACCGTCTACCGCTATTGTGGTCAGAAAGAGTCGGTCATCTTCTGTGATCAGATCATGACCATGGGCTTCCGCGAAGCGTTCCGTGCCGGGATTTCGTTCGGCAAGGATGACATGGTGATTCCGGATCTGAAATGGCCGATCGTGGAAGAAACCCGCGAGCTGGTGAAGGATTTCGAGCAGCAGTACATGGACGGCCTGATCACTCAGGGCGAAAAGTACAACAAGGTCGTGGATGCCTGGTCGAAATGTAACGACAAGGTCACCGAGGCGATGATGCAGACGATTTCCGACCCCGGTCGGGATGAGAACGGCGCGGAGAACGAGCCGAACTCGGTCTACATGATGGCCCATTCCGGTGCCCGGGGCTCGGTCACGCAGATGAAGCAGCTCGGCGGGATGCGCGGCCTGATGGCCAAGCCCTCGGGCGAGATCATCGAGACGCCGATCATCTCGAACTTCAAAGAAGGCCTGACCGTGCTCGAGTACTTCAACTCGACCCACGGTGCCCGGAAAGGTCTGTCAGACACGGCTCTGAAAACGGCAAACTCTGGTTACCTGACCCGCCGGCTGGTGGACGTGGCCCAGGACTGCATCGTGCGCGAGCATGATTGTGGCACTGACCGCGCCGTCACCGCGCGTCCGGCGATCAATGATGGTGAAGTCGTCGCCACTCTGGCCGAGCGTCTGCTCGGTCGTGTGGCTGCCGAGGACATCCTCAAGCCCGGCACCGACGAGGTTCTCGTCAAGACGGGCGAGATGATCGACGAGCGCATGGCGGACATGGTCGATGACATGAAGGTCCCCGAGGCGCGCATCCGCTCGCCGCTGACCTGTGAAGCCGAAGAGGGCGTTTGTGCCATGTGCTACGGGCGTGACCTCGCGCGCGGTACCATGGTGAACCAGGGCGAAGCCGTGGGGATCATCGCGGCGCAGTCCATCGGCGAACCTGGCACGCAGCTGACCATGCGGACGTTCCACATCGGCGGCGTTGCGCAGGGCTCGCAGCAGTCCTTCCAGGAGTCGGGCCACGAGGGCAAGGTCGAGTTCCGCAATGCGCAGACACTGCGCAACGACTCGGGCGCGATCGTGGTTATGGGCCGCAACATGCAGATCGCCATCATGGATGAGAACGGTGTCGAGCGCGCCAGCTACAAGCTCGGCTATGGCACCACCCTCCACGTGGAGGATGGCGCTCAGGTCGGCCGTGGCGACAAGCTGTTCGAGTGGGACCCGTACACCCTGCCGATCATTGCCGAAGCTGCTGGCCGCGCGAGGTTCGTCGACCTGATCTCGGGCATCTCCGTCCGGGACGAGACCGACGATGCGACGGGTATGACCCAGAAGATCGTTTCGGACTGGCGGTCTGTGCCGCGCGGTGGCGACCTCAAACCCGAGATCGTGATCCTCGGCGAGGATGGCGAGCCGGTGCGCAACGATCAGGGCAACCCTGTGACCTACCCGATGTCCGTGGACGCCATCCTCTCCATTGAGGACGGTTCGGACGTGAAGGCCGGTGACGTGGTCGCGCGGATCCCGCGTGAAGGTGCAAAGACGAAGGACATCACCGGTGGTCTGCCGCGTGTGGCCGAACTCTTCGAAGCGCGTCGTCCCAAGGACCACGCGATCATTGCCGAAGCCGATGGTCACGTGAAGTTCGGTCGCGACTACAAGAACAAGCGCCGCATCGCGGTTGTTCCGGTCGAGGAAGGTGCTGAGCCCGTCGAGTACATGGTGCCGAAGGGCAAGCACATCCCGGTGCAGGAAGGCGACTTCGTGCAGAAGGGTGACTATATCATGGACGGCAACCCTGCTCCCCATGACATTCTGTCGATCATGGGTGTGGAAGCTCTGGCCGATTATATGATCGACGAGGTGCAGGACGTTTATCGCCTCCAGGGTGTGAAGATCAACGACAAGCACATCGAGGTGATCGTTCGCCAGATGCTCCAGAAGTGGGAGATCCACGACAGTGGCGACACCACGCTGCTGAAGGGCGAGCATGTGGATAAAGTCGAGTTCGACGAAGCCAATGAAAAGGCGATGAAGAAGGGCGGTCGTCCGGCGACGGGTGAACCCATCCTGCTCGGCATCACCAAGGCGTCGCTCCAGACCCGGTCCTTTATCTCGGCGGCCTCTTTCCAGGAGACCACCCGGGTGCTCACCGAGGCTTCTGTTCAGGGCAAGCGCGACAAGCTCGTTGGTCTGAAAGAGAACGTGATTGTGGGTCGTCTGATCCCCGCCGGGACCGGTGGAGCGACCCAGCAGGTCCGCAAGATCGCGGCTGACCGGGATATGGTGGTGCTCAAGGCTGCACAGGACGAAGCTGAGCGCGCTGCCGCTCTGGCCTTGCCCAGCGATACGCCCATCGAGATGGACAATGATGCAGAAGTGATCATCGACATGGACAGCGATCATCAGTGATCCGTCCGGTTTGAACAGAGGAGGGGCGGTGCCTAGGCGCCGCCCTTTTTCGTGCCGGGGTTGACCTTCGGGTTTCGGACCGGAACTGTCGGCCCCGCGACAGTGCGGAGATATTCTCGTGACACCTTCTTTTCAGATTGTCGGCCTGGTCCGGTTTTCCTTTGCGACCATCGGATCATTTTATCCTGGCTTTGACACGGTCGAGGACATGGAGCGGTTCCTTTTCGATCCCGCGCGTCTCCATCGCCGCTTTGCGTTGTTCGAAGCGTTTTGCCTTCCGTCGTTGCGCTATCAGACCAATCCCGACTTTACCTGCATCCTGTTGGTGGGGCAGGGGATGCCGACGGTTTGGAAAGACCGTCTGTACGGCTTGACTGCGGACGTGCCAGCCATCCGCCTCGTCGAGGCCGCTCCGCAACATCACTATAGCGGGATCAAGAACACCTTGCTGGACCATCCGGGTGACGGGCACAGCCACAGGATCACCTTTCGGTTCGACGACGACGATGCGCTGGATAGCGACTTCATCGCCCTTCTGCACAGTTATGCGCCGAGGCTGATCGATTTGTCAGGAGCGGATATTCCCGTCGTGCTGAGCCACAACAAGGGGCTGTATGTCGAGCGGAAGAATTGACGGACGATCATTACCGCGAACACCGAACGGACGCCCCTTAGTGTCGGCACGGCGCTGATCGCCCCTGCGGACTATCCCGACAATATCTACCAGCTCGACCACCGTTTGCTGGCTGCCCGGTTCAACACATGGTCCGACACGACCCATTACAGTTTTCTCAGAACGGTCCACCGGGACAACAAATCGCAGCCTCGGCGAACCGGCGAACAGCAAGACCTCACACAACGGGAGATCGCACAGATCCTGAAGGATGGCTTTGGCCGCAAGCCCGCGTTTTTCAAGCATGACGCCTGGGCGTTTGAGGCCGAGACCTCGGCGCTCCGCGCGCGGACGGCGACCTGCTGTTGACACCCCCCGACTCGGGTCGTATACGGCGCCAACTGCGGGGACCGTTTGAGTCTTTGCGGCGACCAAATCGATGGATGTGGTCATGATCCGGGCAACCGCCCCGATCCTCTGAATACACACCGCCGGGGCCTTGGCTCTCGCGGTGCTTGCGTTTTGCGAGCGCGCAGAATGCGAACCAATGAGCCGGGGTGTGCGCGCCTCACAAAGATGAATGTTGCAACGACGGGGTTAATACCGGAATGCCAACGATCCAGCAGCTGATCCGCAAGCCGCGGCAGCCGAAAGTCAAACGCTCGAAGTCTCAGCACCTCGAGTCCTGCCCGCAGAAGCGTGGCGTCTGCACGCGCGTCTACACGACGACGCCGAAGAAGCCTAACTCGGCCATGCGGAAAGTCGCCAAAGTGCGTCTGACCAACGGTTACGAGGTGATCAGCTATATCCCCGGTGAAAGCCACAACCTCCAGGAGCACTCTGTTGTGCTCATCCGTGGCGGCCGTGTGAAAGACCTTCCGGGTGTCCGTTATCACATCCTGCGTGGTGTGCTCGACACCCAAGGCGTCAAGAACCGGAAGCAGCGCCGCTCCAAGTATGGCGCCAAGCGCCCGAAATAAGAGGATTAGCCGATGTCCCGCCGTCACGCTGCCGAAAAGCGCGAAGTTCTGCCTGACGCCAAGTTTGGCGACAAGGTGATCACAAAGTTCATGAACAACCTGATGGTTGACGGTAAGAAATCCGTCGCCGAGCGTATTGTCTACTCCGCGTTTGACCGCGTCGAGGGCAAGCTGAAGCGCTCGCCCATCGAGGTGTTCCATGAAGGTCTCGACAACATCAAACCGTCCGTCGAGGTTCGCTCGCGCCGGGTTGGTGGTGCCACCTATCAGGTTCCCGTCGAAGTGCGCCCCGAGCGCCGCGAAGCTCTGGCCATCCGCTGGCTGATCGACGCGTGCCGCAAGCGCAACGAGAACACTATGGAAGAGCGTCTGGCCGCCGAGATGATCGACGCCGTGCAGAACCGTGGCTCCGCCGTGAAGAAGCGCGAAGACACTCACAAGATGGCCGACGCCAACAAGGCGTTCAGCCATTACCGCTGGTAACCCTTTAGCCTGAGGATCTCCCCCAATGGCACGCGAATATTCGCTCGACCGCTACCGCAATTTCGGCATCATGGCGCACATCGATGCCGGCAAGACCACCTGCACCGAACGCATCCTGTTCTACACGGGTAAGTCGCACAAGATTGGCGAAGTCCATGACGGTGCCGCGACCATGGACTGGATGGAGCAGGAGCAGGAGCGGGGCATTACCATCACCTCGGCTGCGACGACCACCTTCTGGTTCCGTACCGAAGACGGTGAGAACCCGGTTGGCATCTACGGCGATACGCCGCAGGAAGCCAAGTTCCGGTTCAACATCATCGATACGCCCGGCCACGTGGACTTCACCATTGAGGTGGAGCGCTCTCTGGCCGTGCTTGACGGTGCTGTTGCGGTTCTCGACGCGAATGCGGGCGTGGAGCCCCAGACCGAGACGGTGTGGCGCCAGGCCGACCGCTACAAGGTGCCTCGCATCGTGTTCGTCAACAAGATGGACAAGATCGGTGCCGACTTCTTCAATTGCGTGAAGATGATCAAGGATCGCACCGGTGCGACTCCGGCCCCGATCCAGCTGCCGATTGGCGCCGAAGATCAGCTCGAGGGCATCATCGATCTCGTCACCATGAAGGAGTGGGTCTGGAAGGGTGAGGATCTCGGGGCGTCTTGGGTGATCCAGGATATCCGCGACGACATGAAGGATCTGGCCGAGGAATGGCGCGCCACGCTCATTGAGACCGCGGTCGAGATGGACGACGACGCAATGGAAGCTTACCTCGAAGGCGAAGAGCCCACCGAGGCCAAGCTGCGTGAGCTGATCCGCAAGGGCACGCTCTCCATGTCCTTCGTGCCGGTTCTTGCCGGTTCTGCGTTCAAGAACAAAGGTGTCCAGCCGCTGCTGAACGCGGTGATCGACTACCTGCCGGGTCCCCTCGACGTTCCCCCGTATATGGGCTTCAGCCCCGATGACGAGAACGAAGAGCGGAACATTGAGCGCCGTCCGGGCGACGATAACCCCTTCGCTGGTCTGGCGTTCAAGATCATGAACGACCCCTTCGTGGGCTCCCTGACCTTCACCCGGATCTATTCCGGTAAGCTGGCCAAGGGCGATTCCGTTCTGAACTCGACCAAGGGTCGCCGTGAGCGGATTGGCCGGATGATGATGATGCATTCGAACTCCCGTGAGGAGATCGAATGGGCCGGTTCCGGCGACATCATCGCGCTGGCAGGTCTGAAAGAGACCACCACCGGTGACACGCTCTGCGACGCGCAGAAGCAGGTGGTGCTCGAAACGATGACCTTCCCCGATCCGGTTATCGAGATCGCCGTCGAGCCGAAGACGAAAGCCGACCAGGAGAAGATGTCCGCCGGTCTGCAGCGTCTGGCTGCAGAAGACCCGTCCTTCCGCGTCGAAACCGACCTCGAGTCGGGCCAGACCATCATGAAGGGCATGGGCGAACTTCACCTCGATATCCTCGTCGACCGCCTCAAGCGGGAGTTCAAGGTCGAGGCGAATATCGGTGCGCCGCAGGTGGCTTATCGCGAGACCATCCGCAACCAGATCATGCACACCTATACCCACAAGAAGCAGTCTGGTGGTTCGGGTCAGTTCGCCGAAGTGCAGTTGGAAATCACCCCGACCGAGCCGGGCGAAGGTTACTCCTTCGAGAGCCGGATCGTGGGCGGTGCGGTGCCGAAGGAATACGTTCCCGGCGTCGAAAAGGGCATCCAGTCGGTGATGGACTCCGGTCCTCTGGCGGGCTTCCCGGTGATCGACTTCAAGGTTGCGCTCTGCGACGGTAAGTTCCACGACGTGGACTCCTCGGTTCTGGCGTTTGAGATCGCGTCTCGGATGTGTATGCGTGAGGGTCTGAAGAAGGCCGGTGCGCAGCTCCTCGAGCCGATCATGAAGGTCGAGGTTGTGACCCCCGAAGAGTATACCGGCAACGTCATTGGCGATCTGACCTCCCGTCGGGGCCAGGTGCAGGGCCAGGAGCCCCGCGGCAACGCCATCGTGATCAACGCCTTTGTTCCGCTCGCGAACATGTTCGGCTACATCAACAACCTGCGCTCCATGTCTTCGGGCCGCGCGCAGTTTACGATGCTGTTCGACCATTACGAGCCGGTTCCGAACAACATTTCGGAAGAAATTCAGGCGAAATACGCGTAAGCGACAGGATTTGCGGGTCGGCGGAAATGCCGGCTCGCTCCAGACTAACAGGAGGCCATTATGGCGAAGGCAAAGTTTGAACGTACCAAACCGCACGTGAACATCGGGACGATCGGTCACGTTGACCACGGCAAGACCACTCTGACGGCTGCGATCACCAAGTATTTCGGTGACTTCCGCGCCTACGACCAGATCGACGGCGCGCCCGAAGAGAAGGCCCGCGGCATCACCATCTCCACCGCCCACGTGGAGTATGAGACCGACGCGCGTCACTACGCCCACGTCGACTGCCCCGGCCACGCCGACTACGTGAAGAACATGATCACCGGTGCCGCCCAGATGGACGGCGCGATCCTCGTGGTGAACGCGGCTGACGGCCCCATGCCCCAGACCCGCGAGCACATCCTGCTCGGCCGTCAGGTCGGCATCCCGGCCATGGTCGTGTACATGAACAAGGTCGACCAGGTGGATGACGAGGAGCTCCTCGAGCTCGTCGAGATGGAAATCCGCGAGCTGCTGTCGTCCTACGAGTACCCGGGCGACGACATCCCGGTGGTTCCGGGTTCCGCCCTGGCCGCCATGGAAGGCCGTGACGCCAACATCGGCGAAGAGTCCATCCGCAAGCTGAT